>CAZMRF010000035.1:0-7853 GCA_964568735.1 uncultured Acidobacteriota bacterium | reverse complement strand
GCACCTCTGGATCGGCGGGCTCTGCCTGGGGCTCGGCCTCCTGACCAAGGGGCCCGTCGCCCTCCTCATCCCGCTGATCACGGTGGGGACCTGCGCCTTCGCACGGAGGCGGGCGCCGATCACGGTGGCCGGACGCGCCGTCCTCGTGACGTGGATCTTCGTGGCCGTGGCGCTGCCCTGGGCCGTCCTCGTCATCCAGCGCGTCGGCTGGGAGCCCACGCTCGAGATCTGGCGGCGCGAAGCGCTCGAGCGGATCACCTCGGGGGCCGATCATCCCGAGTCGTGGGCCTATCTGCTCCTGACGGCCCCCGTGACCTTCTTCCCCTGGTCCGCCTTCGTGCCGTTCGCGCTCGCCGAAGCGCTGCGAAGATGGCGCAGGGGCGACGCCTGGGAGCCTCTCCTCGTGGCCTGGTGCGTGGGGCCCTTCGCCTTCTGGATGGTCAGCCGCGGGAAGCTCGACTCGTACCTCCTGCCCATCGCCCCGGCGGTCGCGCTCCTCGTCGCCTCAGCGCTCGGGCCCGAGCCCGGGCGCGGCGCCCTTCGGGGCTTCCGATGGGCCGCCTGGCTCCTCGCCTCCATCGGCCTTCTCGCGCTCATGCCTTTTCCCCTCACCCGGATGGTGCAGAGCGCGCCGGCCGCGCTGCCCGCCCTTGCGCTCCTCGCGGGAGCAGCCGCTCTCGCGACCGCGCTCCTCGCCTTCTCCCGGCTCGAGCAGGCCGCCCCTCTCGCCATGGCCTGCCTCCTCGCGGCCGCCCTTCTCTCGGCCTCCCGGCTCCTCCCCGTGAGCTGGGCGGAGGCGCGAAGCACGCGGGCTCTCGTTCGTGAGGCTGGCACTCCCCGAAGCGACGAGCCCGTCTATCTCCACAGGCTTCTCGCGCCCAGCCTCGGCTTCTACACGGGCCGCGTTCCCGAGCGCGTGCCGGCACGGAGCGATCTCATGCGCCTCGTGGCGCGCGGTGGCCCGGCCTGGGTGGTCCTCGAGGAGCGCCGGGGGCGGGCCGTCCGCGAGCTCCTTCAACGAGGGTTCCGAGTCGCCTCCCGGGGCGGCGGGAGGATCTTGATGACGCGGGACGGGGCTCCAGGAGAGGACGATGGCGCCGTCCGGCGGACTCCCGTCTATTGACACCGCTCGGCGTCGTGCCGAAGATCCACGCGGTATCCGGGTCCCATCCGAACCGGCTTCTCCCTGACCCCCCGTCGCCAAGGCGAGACCATTGATTCGAGCGGTGATCGGCACGTCCATCCTCGCCACCGCAGCGGGCATGGTGTGGGTCGTCTTCGGGGATTCGTACCTTCTCGCCAGCTCGAACTACAAGCTGCTCGCCTTCCTCTGGCTGACGCACCTGGCCTTCTGGATCCTCTATTCCTCGGTCGCGACCCCGATCCTCGCGCAGATCGGGGGCGGAAGGCGCGATGATCCTGGAAGGACGCCTGTCGCGGCGCTGCTCGCCGGAGCGGCAGGGGTCGCGTACATCGTCTGGGCCAGCCATTCCTACCTGCACAAGGACCTGGGGTTCTTCTCGCCGCTGCGGCTGGCAGGCAACGGATTGCTGCTGCTCGGCCTGATGGGCCTCGCGGCCCTGATCCTCAATCTCCTGCGCGGGAAGACGAGGACGGTCGAGCGGCTCTTCTGGATCGCGCCGGCCCTTGGAATCCTGACGGCCGGGAGCCTTTGGGGAGCGACCCTCTGGCGGACGCAGCAGGGTGCCCTTCACCTGGACTCGGCCGACCTGCAGGGACCATTCCCCGAGGGATCGGCGGCCGCGCACCGCGTTCGGGTCCTCGGCCTCGACGGGGCCGACTGGCGCTTCATCACTCCGCTCATCGAAGCGGGCCGCGCCCCCGCTTTCGCACGGCTGCGGGCGGAAGGCGTGACGGCTCCGATGCAGACCGTCAGCCCCTTCTCCCCCGTCGACTGGACCACCATCGCGACAGGCGTCGACCCCGCGAGGCACTCGGTGCAGGGATTCTCGGAGATGTATTCCCCCGCGCTCGACCTCACCATCAACCGCCTGAACAACAACTTCCTGGAGCCGCTCTACAGCCGGCTCTTCCAGAAGATCCCGGTGAGCTCGGCCACGCGCAGGGAGAAGGCGCTCTGGGAGATCGTCAGCGCCTTCGGCCTCGACTCCCTCGTCATCAACTGGTGGGCGACCTTCCCGGTCAGCCCTCACAGGGGCGTCCTGATCTCCAACTACGCGCTTCCCTGGGACGAGCTGAGCGCCGATCGCATCGGGCGCTCGGAGCGGATCCCGCACATGGTCTACCCGGAGGAGCTCTGGCCGCAGGTCGTGGAAGTCCTGGAACAGGCGGTGGACGGGGGGATTCGCGCCTTTCCGTGGCAGGAGGAGAGCCTCGACGAGGAGATGACGCACGTCGAGTACTGGGACCTCCGCGACCGGATCGTCGCCGAGCTGTACCGCCGCTTCCATGACCCGGCGCACGCGCTCGAGATGATCTACATGCAGGGTATCGACACGACCTGCCACCACTATTCCGAGACGATCTTCGGCGGCAACATTGACCTCCCCCGCACGCCCCGGGTGGGAGCCGAGGTCATCGCAGCGAAGCAGGCCCTGGTGGACGAGGCCTACATGAGGATGGACCGCCACCTCGGCTCGCTGATGGATGCGCTCGAGGAGGGGGACCTTCTCGTCGTGGTCTCGGACCACGGCTGGAACTTCGACGGGACGAACCACTGGCGGATGCCCGACGGCATCTTCGGCCTCTACGGTACGGGTGTCAGGAAGGGGCTGGCGCCGGAGAGGGTGCACGTCTACGATGTCGCCCCCACCGTGCTGCGCTACCTCGGGCTTCCACTGAGCCGGGAGCTGGAGGGCAGGGCTCTCGACGAGGCCTTCACCTCCGAGGCCCTGGCCGGGTTGCCGGCCTCCTTCGTCGAGTCGTACGGGCCCCGCCACCAGGCCCTGCGGGTCAGCGATGAACTGATCGACGCCGCCCAGAAGAGGCAGCTCGACTCCATGGGATATCGCTAGGCCCCGGAGCCGGAGGGCGGGGGCACGGACGAGGAATGATAGGACCTACGTTGCGAGCCGTCGCCGCTGCCGCGCTTCTCATGACCCCGCTGGGGATCCTCTGGACCCTCTCGGGTGATCCCTGGCTCCTCTCGCGCGGCCTCTACGGCTTCCTCCTGCTGCTCTGGCTTTCACACCTCGCCTTCTGGATGGGTTTCCTCGGCATCGTCACGCCGCTCTTCCTCGTGCTGTTCTCGCGCGGCGGCCGCCGGCCCGGCGACACCGCCCTGGCCTCACTCCTCGTTGGAGCTGCCGGGCTGGCCTTCGCGGTCTGGGCCTCGGTGCGTTTCCTCCACCGCGACCTGGGCTTCTTCACGATCGGGAATATGTCGACGAGCCTGCTCGCCTTCGGCTCGATGCTCGCCGCCGCTGTGCTCCTGCACCGGCTCGTCCGATCGCGGCAGCGGAGCTTCGCGAAGATCGGGCGCCTCATGGCCGTCACGGGGCTCGTGCTCTCCTGCTTCCTCTGGGGCACGACCATCTGGGCCTCGCGAGGCTCCACGACGGAAGTGGACCTCGACCCCGGGGATGCCGGCTCCGGCCTGGCCGCGGAGACGGCCGCCCCCTCCGGGGCCGCCGCCGCGCCGGCGGGTTTTCCGGTCCCGGCTTCAGGTGAGGGCCGCCGTCGCGTGGTGCTCCTCGGGCTGGACGGTGCCGACTGGAAGCTCGCCGATCCGCTGATCGAGCGCGGGGATCTGCCGAACTTCGGCAGGCTCCGCCGGGAGGGCGCATGGGCGCCCCTCAGGACGATCTCCCCCTTCTCTCCCGTCGTCTGGACCTCGATCGCCACGGGAGTCGAACCGGGCCGCCACTCGGTTCTCTACTTCTCCGAGATGTACTGGCGGGGCGCGGACATGACGATCCCCCGGCTCAACCGCAACTTCCTCGAGCCCGTCTACAGCCGCATCTTCGAGAAGATCCCCGTCAGCTCGACGACGCGCACCTCGAAGGCCATCTGGGAGATCGCCGGGACTTTCGGCCTCAAGTCGCTCGTGATCAACTGGTGGGCCTCCTTCCCCGCCGAGGCCCAGGAGGGGTTCAACATCTCCAACTACGCGATCCCCTGGGACGAGATCAGCGAGGAGGCCTTCCGCGATGCGAGGGATCCGAGGGGCCGCGTCTATCCGGACGAGATCTGGCCCGGGGTCGTCGACGTCATGAGGAAGTCGGTCGAAGGCGGCATACGGGCCAGCTCGTTCATGGGTACGGACCCCAACCAGCAGATCACGCGGGTGGACTTCTGGGATCTCCGCGACAAGATGGTCCTGGCCTTCAACGACAGGTTCTCGCGGGACGACAACGCCTTCACCGCGGTCTACCTCCAGGGCATCGACACGACCTGCCATCACTTCTCAGAGACGGTCTTCGGGAACAACGCAGACATCCTCCGTGAGTCACGCGTGGATGCGAAGACCTACGAGGAGAAGTGGCTGATGGTGGAGGAGGCCTACCGGCGGATGGACGGCGTGATCGGATCCATCATGGGCGGAATGCGCGACGACGATCTCCTCGTGGTCGTCTCCGACCACGGATGGCGGATGGACGGAACGAGCCACTGGCGCATGCCCGACGGGATCATCGCGCTCTGGGGGGCGGGGGTCAGGCCGGGACGCACGGCGCAGTCGGCTCACGTCTACGACGTGGCCCCCACTATCCTGTGGTACCTGGGGCTGCCGCTGAGCCGCGAGCTGGCGGGCCGGATCCTCGAGGAGGCCTTCGACCCGGCCGTGGTCCGCGCCCCGGTGACGACCTGGGTCGCCTCCTACGGCGCCCGCACCCAGCCCATGCGCATCGCCGATCCCGCCACCGACGCCGCCTACCGCGACCGCCTGAAATCCCTCGGCTACGTGCAATAGGCGCGGGAACCCGGCTTTCCGTCAGAGTTGTGTCTCTGGATTCCCCGCTACGCGTACGTTGGCCGGGTGGGAACTCCGGCAGGTCCCATGTGCGGCAGGTCCCTGTCTGCGGCATCCCGGCCGCCCAAGCACTGAACCCTGTTGGGGTGATTGCCGAACTGCGTCGAACCCAGTAGATCCTTGTTATCGCTTTGGAATCTATGGTTTACATCGTAAATACCACCCGCAATCTGTCAGAAAAACGAGCATGTACTTCTGACGTCAGTGGATAGCCTGAGAAGCTATCCGCGGGCTTGACCTCTCGGGAACTCCACCTTAACATGGCCTGGATATTTAACACGGCCATGATAGTTACCATGACCATGGGAGGTACGCCGTGGTGGCCCGCAGCCCGTCTGAGCTAGACGTCGCCGTCGAGCGCCTGCTCGCGGCTGCCTTCCGTGAAGCTGGCTGGAAGGTCGAGCGAGAGCCTGCGTTCGGCAAGGTGCGACCAGACCTGTTCGTCCGCCGAGGAAAGGTCGCGTACGTCGTCGAAATAAAAAGCGCGTCTGAAGCTCGTAGCGATCGAGTGATTCCCTTGCTCGCCCAAGCCATCCTGCAGGCACAAGCTATCGCGCGGGAACGCTCTCCAGCGATCCCGCTCGCCGTGATTGCATCGCCGCGCATCCCCGACGCGCTCGCCGTGAAAGTACACCGCTTCGCCATCGACCACGCTCCTGGCGTTGCCGTCGGAGTCATGGATCTCGATGGGTTTCGAGCCTTCCTTGGATCAGGCCTGGAGGTCCTCAACGCATCGCGGAAGCGCGTGCGTGAAGCACTCCCGGCGAAGCGCGAGGTCCGAGGAAACCTGTTCTCCGACCTCAACCAGTGGATGCTGAAGATCCTGCTTGCTCCTCATGTCCCCGAGCAGCTTCTGTCCGCACCACGTGGCCCGCACCGCAATGCATCAGAGCTGGCCCGTCGTGCGGAGGTATCCGTCATGAGCGCGTCACGCCTCGTCCGCCTCCTGACGGCGGAAGGACACCTGGATGAGTCGCGTGAACCGATACGGCTCGTCAGAATCCCAGAGTTGATGCAACGCTGGCACGCGGCGTACTTGCGCCCGGTTCGTGAATGGCCCATGCGCTGGATCCTCCGAGACAACCCGGAGCGACAGCTCAAGGACGCGTTGGCATCATATCTGCGGCTCAGGAGTGGCGAATCGGGGAGGAGGCATGGGGACAAGGGGCCTTCACTGCCTAGCGTGTGTCTTGGGCTTTTTGCCGCGGCCGACGAGCTGGGCCTTGGATTTGTGAAAGGGGTCAAGCCGCACCTGTACCTCGAACGGATTCGTGGAGACGTGCTTCGTCGCCTCGGACTCATGCACGCTGATGCCGGCCACCCCGCAGACATTTTCGTACGAATCCCCGTGGCGCCTCACTCAGTGTTTCGAGGTGCTGTGCTCTGTCATGGAATCCCGGTATCAGACGTCCTGCAGGTGTGGGCGGACGTATCGGGACATCCGTCGCGTGGTCAGGCACAAGCGGCTGAAATCGAGCATCGCGCACTGGGCTCCCTTTTCGGACAGAAGGGCAGACGGGATGGCAAGGGCTGATCCTGATATCGAAGGGTTTGCACGACTCGTCGAGGTGCTTCGACCCTGGCTCGATCTCGTGGTTTTCGTGGGCGGATGGGCGCATCGACTGCACCGATTCCATCCGCTTGCAGGCTCACCAGACTATCCGCCGCTTGCGACTCGCGATGCAGGTGTCGCCATCGTTGCTGCAGCAGCCTCGGCCGAAAGAGACATCAATCAACGGCTTCTATCGGCTTCTCCCCAGCAGTCAACGTGCACGTCCCGAACGTGGCCAGCTACCTGGCGCAGAAGATTCTGATCCACTCGAAGCGTAGGCGCTCCCAACAGGCGAAGGATGTGCTCTACATCCACGACACGATCGAGGTCTTCAGCGGCTCCCTGAGCGAAGTCAGAGGTGACAGGCTCAGCCAGGTGAGGCCGAGACTCGGACCCAAGCCTCTCCGGATCATCGAGGGTTCTGCCGACGCGATGTTCATCGAGATCTCGGATCAGGTGCGCGGTGCAGCCCGTGAAGCTGTGGCGCCATCAGGGCGCACGCTGTCACCCGAGTCCATCGTGGAGGTCTGCCGCGCCGGTCTGGACTCGATCTTCAGTCCGCCCGCCTGATCGCTTCGAAGCTCGGATCGCCCCTCTCGAGAGGCGTATGCCAGTGCTGGGACAAGGTGTCCACGGGCTGGTCCCGCGGCACCAACCGCACTCAGTAGCGCGCCAGATCCAGGATCGCGGCGCGGATGTCCTCGATCTGGGGGAGGATGGCGTTCTCGAGGCCGGGCTCGTAACCCACGAAGAGGTCCCGGGCCGCCACGCGCCTCACGGGCGCGTCGAGGTATTCGAAGAGGCGATCCGCGATGAGCGCCGCGATCTCGGCGCCGAAGCCGAAAGAGAGAACGTCCTCGTGCGCGACGATGACGCGGCCGGTCTTCCGGACGGACCCCGCGACCGTCTCCCAGTCGAACGGTGCCACCGTCCGCAGATCGATGACCTCGCTCTCGACGCCCTCGTCCGCCGCCTTCTTCGCGGCCCGCAGGCTCCTCTCCACGAGAGCGCCGTAGGTGACGATGGTGAGATCCCCTCCCTGGCGCACGACGCCCGCCCGCCCGAAGGGGATGCAGTGATCGGGGCCGGGATAGGGGCTCTTGTTGTAGGTCTGCCGGTAGAGGTGCTTGTGCTCGAGGAAGAGCACGGGGTCGTCGCACCGGATCGCCGTGCGCAGGAGACCGTTCGCGTCCGAGGCGTTCGAGGGATAGACGACCCTCAGCCCCGGCGTATGCGTGAAGATCGACTCGCCGCACTGACTGTGATAGATGGCACCGCCGGTCAGGTAGCCGCCGATCGGCACGCGGACCACGACAGGGCACGTGAAATCCCCGCCCGAGCGCCAGCGCA
>CAZMRF010000034.1:0-49449 GCA_964568735.1 uncultured Acidobacteriota bacterium | reverse complement strand
CCGCGCGCGGCCGCGGCCAGGGCGCGCGCCACCAGGCCCAGGACGGGGCCGTAGAGGGCCCCGATCGCCGAGTTCATTTGCGGGGGCCGCCCCGAGAGCTTCAGAACGATCGGGAGACCGGCCTGGCCCATCTGTGACCATTCGAAGCGGTAGCCCAAGGCTGGAAAGCGCGAGGGTGTCCGGAGATCGTGCGGGATGTTGGACGAGCGCTCGTCGCCGAATGTCGCACGTATCACGAAGATCCCCCCTTCCGGCTCGATCGATGCACGCAGCTGTGCGACGAGGGCGAGCGGATCCGGGAGATGCTGCAGGACATCCAGGCAGACGATGACATCCCATTTCCCGGAGGGCAGGGGCTCCGTCCGCAGATGGACCGTGTCATGTGGAAGTCCGCGCTTGCGGAGCCTCCACGAGGCCAGGTCGAGCATGGGGCGCGAGACGTCCGCGAGCGTCACCTCGAAGCCGTGCCTGGCGAAGAGGATGGAGCCCGACCCGATCCCGCAGCCGTAATCGAGGAATCTCCTTCCGGAACCTGCAAGTGCAGTCTGGAGCGCGAGCACGTAGTTGATGGGTCCGTCCCCGAAGCGCCGTGTGTGCCACTCCGCGAGCTCGAAGGCTTGAAGATTTGTCTCGTCGAAGACGCGGCTTACGGCATCCGGGTCGCTCAGGTCGGGGGCGGCCGCAGCAAAGTGCTCCGAGAACACCTCGGCGCCTCTCTCGAAATACTCGCGCGCGCGCTCCGCGCTCAGTCCGGAATGCTCCGCGATCTCGGCGATGAAGGAGGCCTCGAGGCTGTCCGTCCCCGGCAGGCGAAGCGCCTCTTCCCAGGCGCCCTGCAGGCGCGGGCCCAGAACACTTCTCTGGTAGGTCGTCTGCCGGCGAGCATACCGATGCGGGAAGAGGTGGAAGAGCAGCCTGTCTCGGATGGACAAGGCTCTATCCTACCCGCCCGTGCGTCGGCCGTGTGCCCGCCTCTCCGCCGGGGACGCAGCGGGACGCGGCCGGGAGTGCGCTCCTGCCGAGATCAACGCCCCCCGGCACGGTACCTCCTCACGAGTCCGTCGATGATCTCCGCCAGCCACTCCATGTGCCAGCGGCCGGCGAGGAAAGCACGGTGCTGTATCCACACGAGCTCCTCGAATGCAGCGCGCTCGGCGATGGGGCAGCGGACGTTCGAGTAGTCCACGTCGATCGGCGCATCGCGCCATCCAAACTCCGCGGCCCTGTATACGGGAAGATACATCTGCTCGACCGCCGGGACACCACGCTCATGAAGATCGCGGACGAAGGTCGCTCGAGGCACGCCGCCGCACTCCTCGCGAAGGTACCGGAAGTAGTAGCCGTACACAGCCTGGGTCGTGACCTTGGAGTAGGGATGCAGCGCCCGCACTCCTTCGATGCCGCCGAGAAGCCTCGTGAGGAGCCTCGCGTTCTCGTCTCTCCGGCGTGTATGTGCGGGGAGCCTCTCGAGCTGAGCCAGGAGCACGGCCGCCTGGAGGTCGGTCATTCTCTGGTTCGACCTGAGCACAGTCTGTGAGTTGTCTTCGGCGGCGCCGCCGCGTCCGAAGTCGACGTAGGAGCGACATCGGACCGCCAGCTTCTCGTCATTCGTCAGGACCATCCCGCCTTCCCCCGCCGTCATCAGCTTCGTCGATTGAAAGCTGAAGCATCCGAGGATCCCCATCGAGCCCGCGCCGCGGTCACCCCACATGGCGCCCTGGGCGTGGGCGCAGTCCTCGATCACCGGAATCCCATGCTCGGCGGAAATCGCGAGCAGGGAGTCCATGTCGGCCATCTGGGCGCCGAGGTGAACCGCCGCGATGGCCCTGGTCTCGGGCGTGATCGCCCTTCGTACGGCACCGGGATCGACGCACATCGTCCCGGGGTCGACGTCCACGAAAACCGGGCGGATTCCCTGCTCGAGCGCGGCAGATGCCGTTGCGCTGAAGGTCAGCGCCGGCACGATGATCTCGTCTCCTCGCCTGAGGCCGGCGGCCCTGTAGGCAACGTAGAGTGCCGTCGTCCCGTTCGTCGTGCAGATCCCGTACCGCGCGGTCTGGAGAGCCGCAAACCTCTCCGCAAGCTCCTTCGCGAACGTGTTGGGGAATGGCACTCCACCCCAATTCCCGCTCCGAAGTACGACCTTCAGGTTACGCACCTCGCGGCGCCCGTAGACAGGCCACCTCAGGCGCCGCCGATCGGCGATGCGGCGGATGAGGTATCGCAGGGCGTGGAGCCAGCCCTGTTCCCTCCAGAGGATCCGGATCACCCCGAAGATGCGCATCCCCTACAGCTCTCCCCGCTTGGCGAAAGCCACGAGATGCTCGCAGGCGCGAATGGTCTGGGCCATGATGGTGAGCGTGTGGTTCTGGTAGCCGGCGCTCACGAAGGAGGCTCCGTCGCATACGAACACATTCGGAGCGTCCCAGCACTGGTTGAAGGCGTTCAGGACGGAGTCCCCGGGATCCGTGCCCATCCGGGCGCCGCCGAATTCGTGGATGGAGGCCCCCGGCCAGAAGGCGCCCTGAGGCGTGAAGACCACGCGGCGCAGCGCCCTGAACGCCAGTCCGCGCGCGGTCCGCTCGTCGTACGGCATGGACACCTTCAAGCCGTCTCCGTCGGCCAGATCCAGCATCATGTCCCTCATGACGGCGATACGGGCCTCATCCTCCGGTGAGTGGATGCACTCGATGTGCACCGCCGGGATTCCCCAGGCATCTTTTCTCCGCGGATCGATCGAGACGCGGCTCGCTTCGCGCACCTTCATCTCTCCGAATGCGAGCATCCACCAGTTCGGGCCCCTCAGACCCATCCCGCACTGGATTCCGAACGCCGCCGGAGAGCTGCTGCTCCCGCCCAGTTTCTGCGACGAGGCACGCAGGTACAAGCCCGTGACTCCGAAATCGTAGGGATCCATGCTCTCGCGGAGTTCGGGCTCCCAGGTTCCGTCGGGCATCCGCCCCTGGACGCCCACCATCAGATGATCGCCGATGTACTTTCCCAGGAGACCCGAAGAGTTGCCGACTCCTCCGGGATGTCGTGGGCACGCGGAGTTCAGGAGGATTCTCACGCTCTCGAATGCGGATGCGCAGAGCACGACCACTCTCGCTCTCGCCTCCTTCCACGTCTTCGAGGTGCAGTCCACGTACGCCACGCCACTGGCCTTTCCACTGCTCTCGTCGATCAGAAGATGGGAGACCGCGGCATCCGACTGGATCGTCAGGTTGTTCGTCCTCGAGGCGGCGATGATGGGCGTAGGGATCCGGAGCGGGTTGTGCCGGATGAGCCTTCCCGCGCCAGCACGCACGTCACCCTTCCTCCTCTCCACCTTCTCGAGGAACCGGCGCTCCGCTCCCGTGAGAGGCATGGGATCGGAGTACTTTCCGTCCGGCAGGCCGGGTATGCCGGCCCGGGCCCCGAGAAGGCCCAGGAAGGACTCAACCCTGTCGTAGTACGGCTCGAGCTCTCGATAGCTCAAGGGCCAGTCCGGCCCTTCCTTTCCGTGCTGCGTCGGCTTCAGCTCGGCATCGGACATGCGTATCGCGGACCGGCACCAGGTGTGCAGCCTCCCCCCCACCTGACGGCCACGAATCCAATGGAATGGCTTTCCGCGCGGGTGGGAGTACGGATTCATCCGGTCATTGACGTAGAAGCGGCTCGTATCCGCCGAGAAATTGGGGCATCTGACCTGTAGGTGCTGCCCCTTGAGCGAGCAGACCAGCCTGTTGGGCAGCAGGCCCCGCCGCGCTGGCCCGGCCGGGAACTCATCGACGACGTCGATGGTGCGCCCGGCCTCGAGCATCAGGACCTTGAGGCCCCGCTCGCACAGCTCCTTGGCGGCCCAGCTTCCGGAAGCTCCGGATCCAACGACGATGGCGTCGTACACGGGCACACGTCTCCAGAAAGTGCAGAGCTGCTGGGGGCCGCGGGATCACGCCGGCATCGGGAGCCCTTCTCCCGATCGGGCCCCGATGATGGGCGCGGGCCGGGGATCCTAAACCTGCTCACCCCAGACTTCAATGGCTGGACCGGTACCTGCGACAGCGGCCTCGCTAGGGTCGGTGAAGGACTGGGACGAAGTGCGCGTAGGGCGCCACGAGCTGCCCTCCTTGATCAGCGGCCCGAGAGGAGACTATGTTCCGGGCCGTTGCCCCCAACCATCCCCCTGAAGGCGCCGACGACACCCCTCATGCCGAAGCCTGCGGCGGTGAGATCCGCTCCCGGGCCCACATCGGATCTTCGCTTCACGACGATCGTCCTCGTGCCGATCCTCCTGTTCTGGTCCCTGCTCTTCACGCTCGGAGCGCCGAAGCCCAACTTCGACGACGTCTACTTCGTCGGAGCGGCCATCTCGCTCGCCGAGCGCGGCGAGCTGGTCAACCCCTATCTCGCCGACCTCACACCTCGTGCGGTGGATCGCTACTACCTGCACCCTCCCTTCTACCCGTACGCCCTCGCCGGTTGGCTGCGACTCCTCGGAACGAGCACGGATTCCCTGCGCTCGTTCCAGATCGGTTGCGGAATCCTCTTCTCGTTGAGCGTCGCGGTCGCGTTCCGGAGGCGCGGGTTCCCCCCGCTGCAGACCTTTCTTGTCGTGCTCTTCTTCACGGCCTGGACTGCCCCCTTGGGACTGCGCCCCGATGCCTTCGTCGGAGCGCTCCTCGCGCTCGGGATGGCGCTCCTCGACGCCCGGTCGCGCCTATCGCAGGCGGCAGGGCTCACCATCGTGGGCTTCGCCGTCGCCGCGGTGCCGCCCTACATCGCTCCCGCCGTCCCACTGCTCCTCCTGGCGCTCGGCACGGCCGCCCGGAGAGAGGGAGTGAAGCCTCTGGTTCTCCTGCGCCGGCGGATCCCCGACATCGTCGGAGGTGCGGGAATCGTGACCATGCTCTTCGTCGCGGCCATCCACGGAGAAGTGGGCCGGTTCTTCTCGGACTACCTCTGGAGCGCCTCACTCTACGCGATCCCGATAGCGGAGACGCTCTCTTTCATCGCGGGAATCTTCGCAATCGGCTACAAGAGGTTCACGGACCTCCCGGTCCTTGCCTGGTACGTCGTCCTCGCCGGCCTGGCCTTCTGGCACCGAGGGGGCCAGAGGCGCCACGTGGCGCTCGGTGTGACGGCCGGCGCCGCGGGCATCCTGCTCATGCTTCTCTACCCGAGGACGCTCAACTACGGGAGCTCTTTCTTCTTCCTATGGGTCGGCATCGCCTTCATGATCCCGGCCCTGCCGTGGGGAAGACCCGCACGGTGGACGGCGGCCTCGGTTTCCGTGCTGCTCTTCCTCGCCAACAACAGCACGGAGGTCGTGATGCTCCTGTGCCGTGAGCCCGTGCCTGTGGCCGAAGTGGAGGCGGTGGGCCGGAGGATCCCCGCGCTCGCGGGCCGGAGGATCCTCTTCGACGAGTACGCGGCGCGCCTGGTCTTCGACTTCAGAATGCCGGAAGGCGCGCTAGCCTGGAACTTCTCGCACCTCGGTGTCGACCACGACTACCCGATGATCGACGAGAAGAAGCCGGGGGATGCGTGGGTGATCTCGGTGCTCCATGCCCGCGAGGCCGGTGTGCCATCCAACGCCGCTCCGGCGAGGATCTTTGGAAGGGAATTCCATTCGATCGTGGCGAATCCGGGCGAGATCATCCTCCTCGAGCCCGATGACGCGCCTCCACCCGGCCGTGGGGACTCCGGTGGAGCCTCCGATCAAGGA
Source organism: uncultured Acidobacteriota bacterium (assembly GCA_964568735.1). Lineage (GTDB taxonomy): Bacteria > Acidobacteriota > Polarisedimenticolia > JACPZX01 > JACPZX01 > CAZMRF01. The sequence goes on along the minus strand of CAZMRF010000034.1, from coordinate 43,742 downwards.
TCAGAGCCCGGCAGCTCCCCGTGAGCCACCCCGCCTCCTGGAGGCGATCAACCATACCTGGCTGGACAGGTGGGGCGGGAGCCAGGTGAATGGGGAGCCCAGGGTTCTCTGGATTTCGAAGCGCTCGGCTATCTGATCCCGGATGACCGCCCACTTGAATCCCTTGTGATCGTAGGAACGGAGGCCGTCGGCTCCATCGTAGATGATACGGGGGATGTGAGTTCGTGATCCGGCGAAGACCGCCGCCGCCAGCTCTCTCCAGGTGTATCCCGAGTGGCCCACGTATCCTCTGACTCGCTTGAGACCTGCCAAGCGCCGCCCGCACTGCTTGATGAGGAGAGGCATCCCTGTCTCGACAGGCACGCTGATGACGAGCTTTCCCGTGGGCGCCAGGAGAAGGTCGAGGTCCGACAGAACGCCTTGCACGTCGAGGGCGTGCTCGAGGACTTCCATGCAGAAGACAGCGTCGTAGCGGCCTCTGTGCGCCTCCGAGGCGATCTCCTCGAAGCACACGAAGCGAAGGGAGGCGGCACCCTCGAAGCGGCGGCGGCACTCCTCGACCATCGCAGGGTCACGCTCGCCACCCACGGCCATTCGGGGTGACCCGGTGCAGTCCACGAGGTGCGCGAGAAACGTCGCGTCACCGCACCCGTAGTCGAAGACCGCCCTTCCCGTGAACTCGCGGGCGATCTCGACGGCCACGCGGAACCTGCGCCTGTGGCTCCAGGAAATCAGCCAGGTCTTCCCGCAGATCTGGTCCGAGTCAGACCTTCCCGCCTTCAAGTCCTCACCCAGGCAGGTCGTCCGCCCGGGTGCGGAGGTCGCCGGATCCTCTCCGGCGGGCAGCGCGGGTTTCCTGTCGCGTTCACTCATCCTGTCTTCGCGCGCGCCGGGCTCCAGTGGCCGGCACGAGGCTGCCGGGGGGAGCTTCCGAGATTCAGGGAAGGCACCGCCGCGAGATCAGGTGCGACCGCCGATCTTGCTGTTGAGGGACTTGACCGAACCCCGGAGCCAGCCCAGGGCGCCGGCAGGCTCGGCCGGCTCATCCTGGTCCTGGTCCTTGTAGGAATGATAATAGGAGTAGTAATTGTAGTAGTACGCTCCGGGAACCTCTGCGACCTTGTTCAGGATCACCCCGAGGATTCTCGCCCTCGCCATCTGCAAGGTGTCGCGAACGTGCTGGACCTCCTTGCGGGTGACGCCTCCGGCCTCGGTGACGATCACAGCCGCATCGACCTCGGCCGCGAGGAGCATCGCGTCCGCCACCAGGAGCGTCGGTGGAGAATCGAAGATGACGATGTCGCATCGCACCTCGAGGTCCTCGATGAGCTGCTTCATCAGGCTCGATTGCAGAAGCTCGGCGGGGTTGGGAGGGATCGGCCCCGACGGCAGGATGGAGACACCAGGGTGGACGGTGGCCTTGATCGCGTCGTCGACGATGCACTCCCCCGCCAGGACGTTCGTGACTCCAGTCTGGTGGCGTATCTTGAGGATCCGCTGGAGCGAAGGGTTCCTCAGGTCGGTGTCGACGACGATGACCCTCTTGCCCGACGCCGCGATGGCGCAGGCGAGGTTCATGAGAGTCGTTGACTTGCCCTCCCCCTTCCGGGCGCTCGTGATCAGAATGGAGCGCATCGGGCCTTCAACGGCCGAGAACTTGAGGTTCGAGTAGATCTTGGTGTAGGCCTCCGAGACGTTCTCGGTGCTCGTCCCTCCCGAGAAGACAATCTGGCGGGGCTCCTTCAGCCTGATGATGGAGCCGAGGAAACCGAGGCCCACGGCGCGGGTGATCTCCTCGGGGGTCCGCACCGTCGAATCGGCGAATTCGACGACCAGTCCAAGACCCACGCCGAGCAGCGCGGCCACGAGGAAGCCGAGCGCCAGCAGGTTGGACTTCCGCACGGCCGGCTCGGGCGAGCTGGCATAGTCTGCAACCGAGGCATTGCCCTGGACCGTCGAGGCCTGGCTGTTCGCGTCGTCCACCTTCTCGCGCCAGGAGAGGTACTGCTGGCGTGCCTGCTCGGCCCGGCGCTCGATCTGCTCGAGCTGGAACTTCTTCTCGGGAAAGTCGCTCAGTTGCGCCCGCACTCCGGCGATCTGCTTATCCCATGAGAGCCTGGCGGTCTGTAGATCCGCGAGCTTGGCCTCGGTCTCAGACAGCTCATTGCGCAGGCTCAGATAGCGCTCGGGGGACAGGGTGCTCCCGCTCGACTCGAGGCTGGCGGTGAGCCTGCTCTCGATGCCCCGGATCTGGTTCTCGAGGTTGCGTACGGCCGGATGCTGGTCGGTGTATCGAAGGCGGGCCTGGGTGAGCTGATCCTGGAGGTTGCGGAGCTGCTCGACCTGGGGCTCATCGACGAGGATCGACCCGCTCCCGGAGCCCGATACCTTCACCAGGGAGCGGATGTCGACGCGATGGGTCACCGCAATCTCGATCTGGGTCTGGACGACAGCCGCCTCCTTCTCGAACTCGGATATCGTGTTTTTCAGATTGCTGATCTCGTCGTCAATATTGACGAAGCCCAGGCTCTCCTTGAACCGGGCGATCTCCTCCTCCGCCTGCCGCATCTGGCTCTCGTACTGCTCCATCTGCGCGAGGGCATGGTCCGAGTAGGAGAGGATGCTCGCCTTGAGGCTCGCCACGCTTTCTTCCACGAAGGTGTCGGCAGCCGCGTTGGCGAGCTCCATCGCGAGATTGGGATCGACGTGCTGGGCGTAGATGAGAATCAGATCGGGGTCCTGAAACTCGGCCCGGATGCTCGCGAGGATGTCCTCAGGGACGTAAGACCTCGTCCCCGAACGCCGGACGAGGGTCATGGAGACCTTCTCGGCGAAGGGGAGCCCGTTGATGATCTGGGCGTAGGACTCCCCATAGAGGGATTGCTCCGGTCTGTCGGAGCCCGGCGCGAAAGGCAGCAGCCGTTCCCTGTTGTAGAGCTGGTTCTTCAGCGCCACGAGGCTCCGGACCCGGTAGCTGGTTCGGGTCATGCTGACCCAGACGGAGCTGAGACTGAAGACGACGATGAAAACCGAGAATATGACCCAGCGGCGCCGCCAGAGGATCTCGACGTACTGGTGCAGGCCTATGTCTTCTTGCTGGGGCATCAGCTCTGCGTCCTGGAGCAGCGAGTCGACGGGTTCGGAGGGGGCGGTCCACCCCAGAGGAGGGCCGGTGATCCCCCCCAAACCCACCTATTCGCAGGATTTATCTCCGGTGGCCGAATATACCACCCACCCCCGAGGCGTTCAAGGAGAACCCCGGTGAGCCTTCGTGCCGGACGGCTCGCGAAGATCGGCGCCGAGGAGCCGGTCTTCCTCCCCCGTGTCGCCGTCGACCAGCCTGAGCCACCTGAGCCGCGGGAAGTCGGGGCCGTCACCCAATCGATCGGCCCCGGCTCGGAAGATGCTGAGGAGCGCGTCCCCGATCATGCGCCGGGCTTCCGGCCCCAACGGCTGGATCCTCAGCACGATGACGGCCTCTCGTGCTTCGTTGAGGTAGAGCCCGACGGAGGAGATCTTGAGCCGCCGGGCAAGGGCTTCCCGGATCTCGGCCTCGAAGGTATTGGACAGGAAGGCACCGGAGAGGCCGGCCCTGAACCTGCCCACGGCACAGACGGCGATCTCAACCTCACCGGAATCCGAGCCTCTCCCCAGGACCCCGTTCCGTCTCCCGCCGCCATTCGTAGCGTAGGCAGCATCCTGTGCGATGTCCCCGCCGTTGGAGGAGGCAGCCCCCGCGCGTCGCTCGAGTTGCTCCTCGATGTACTTGAGCGTCCACACACCCAGACCGCCTCCCATCGCAAGCAGCACGGCGAAGAGGAGACCGGTTTCGTAGGGGAGCTGAACCATGATGAAGGCGGAGAGCCCGAGGAAGGCGCTGATGAAGTAGAGCACCAGCACCACGTGCCGGTGGTGGAGCCCAACCTTCACGAGGCGGTGGTGGATGTGCTCGCGGTCCGGCTTGAAGGGGCTGACCCGCCTGTGTGTCCTCCTCAGAATCGCCCAGACGGTGTCGAAGACGGGGATCCCCAGGACGACGATGGGCAGCACGAGGAGAATGCTGGCGCTGGATTTCAGGGAGCCGACGGCGCCGAGGCTGGCCAGGATAAACCCGAGAAACATGCTTCCCGTATCCCCGAGAAAGATCCGGGCCGGATAGAGGTTGAACGGGAGAAACCCTAGCGTGGCCCCAGCCAGGGCGAGCGATGAGAAGGCCACGAGGGGCTCATCCGTGATGGATGCCACGGCACAGAGCGAGAGCGAAGCCAGTGTCGAGATCCCGGCTGCGAGCCCGTCGAGACCATCAATCAGATTCAGCGCATTGGTGACGCCGACAATCCAGAGGATGGTTATCGGGATTCCGAGCCATCCGATCTGGAGGCTTCCGCCCATCGGGTTGGTGACGGCGCCCACCTTGACCCCGCCGAAGACGACGATCGCCGCGGCCAGGAGCTGCCAGACGAGCTTCACCGGGGCGCGGGCTCCGCGCCAGTCGTCGTAGACACCGAGCATGAGGATGATGAATGCGCCGCCGAGGATCGCCGGTAGCTTCGAGATTTCCTCCTCGAATAGCTCCGGGGCGAGGAATCTGACGGCCAGGACCACGGCCATGAACGACAGCACGATGGCCGCGCCCCCGAGAAGAGGCACAGGCATGTGGTGCATCTTCCGGCGATCCGGGCGATCGACGAGGCCGGCGCGCAGAGCAACACTGCGGACGAGGGGCGTCAGCGCCAGAGAGAGCCCGAGCGCGGACAGGAAGATGAGGGCGGCGATCACGTCAGTCCGCTCCTGCAGGGACTTCAGGCCGCCAACGGGGGGGTTGCCCGGGTTTCAAGGCTCGAGAGAGACGCACCCCGGACGGGGCGGATCGTCCCCCCTTCGACCCGTCGTGAGGGTCGAGAATAACTGGTGCTACCCCCCGCAGTAGCAAATAATCCTCTTGCTTATGCCCACTGCCCTAGAAGTCGTGGACTAGGGTCATATACTCCGATGGGGCGTGCCCGTCAACGGAAATGCCGTGGTCAGCAGCCGGTTTCGGAGGTGTTTCGAGCAGGAGCGGAATACGAACCCGCCAACCCTGACGGCCCTGGAGCAGCCTAGAGGGCCGTCGGCGCGGCCGCCACGAAGGCGCCAAGCCTCAGACAGGAGGAGACCAGGCCGCAAAGCCAGATCTTCGCGTACTCGCTCAGGATGACACCCCTCCCGTGGGCGTTCCTCCACCAATGGTCGTAGTCCATGTAGAGGCTTTCCGAGGGCTGGACTCCGAACTGGATGCCCGTCCCGGCCAGAATCCGCGAGAAGATCCAGATCACTCGCCGCGTGTGGTAGGGGGAGGTCACCACGAGCAGGTGCCGGTAGCCTTCACGCCTGGCGATCCTGAAGGCAAGCAGGGCGTCGTCGTAGGTGCTCTCGGTGATCGTGTCGGGCTCGAGGAGGCTCTCAGGGCCGAGCTCCGCGAAGAGGGTCTCCCGGCGCGGCAACCCGCTCCGCATCGGTTCCCCCGTGATGAGTACCTTCTCGCAAGCTCCATCTTCGTGAAGCTCGACGGCGGTCGCCAGCCTCTCGAGGGATCCGCCGCCCAGGACGACCATGAGCTCACACTCGTGAATCGGCTTCACCTCCACGAGCCGGCGCGCGGCCCCCGGAGCCTCCAGCCCTACGAGGACGGCCGCGAGGACGACGAAGGCGGCGGCCGGTATCGAAAAGCGCAAGGCAGGAGAGCGCGCGGATGCCCGGGTCTGCCCGGGCGCCGACCCGATGGCCACGCCGCCGCCCCGGTCCAGCCCGCTACGCAGGGGCCTGAAGCTCGCTGGCCCCGGCCGGCCGCCGGACGGCCTCCTTCACGATCCAGCCGATGAGAAGCCAGACAAGAGGGCCATTCACCGTGTCCCGGACACTGGCGCCGAAGATGCTTCCCAGGAAGGCGGCCGCTACGAGGGCCGTGACGACCTTGTGGACGAAAGGATCGTCCGCCGAGGCGAAGAGGGGCAGAGACTCTCTGAAGAAGAAGATCATCAGACCGATGAAGAGCAGGGCCGCGACGAGACTGCTCCCGTAAATGATCTCGAAGAAGTAGGAGTCGGCCTCGAAGCGCTCTCCGTGGCCGAACTTCTGCGCGGCAGTCGTCGTCGAGCCGAGGCCTCTTCCGAGCGGCTGGTCCAGCAGCCCCTGGCCCACGACGTAGATCCAGGTACCTAGTCGATTCTGGAAGGTCGACTCCTCGGTGGGATGAGCGAGGCCCCCGACGACATGGGCTATGAAGGGGTCGCTGGAGCCGTGGGACTTGTAGATCTCGAGCGAGGTCCTCGTGTAAAGGTATCCGTAGAGGCCGCCTACCAGAACCAGGATCAACACACCCCGCGCCACCAACCCGCCCATCCGGCGCGGCTGGATCACGAGGAAGAAGAAGATGGAGAAGATCAGGACGATGATCTGCGTCCGGTTCGCCGTCCAGAGCATTCCGGTGGAGACCAGGGCCAGGATGGCCAGGTACCCGATTCTCCCCTTGCTGCGCCAGTAATGGGCGAAGGCCAGGAAGCCGGCCGTGCAGAGATAGAGACTGAAGTCGCCCAGGCCCGCAAAGGTGGACATCACGCGCGCCCGTGTCCCGAGCAGCTTGTAGAAGCCCTTCGACTCCAGCTCGTACTTCTCCACCTGGGAGAAGCCGAACTGGTGCTGGTAGATCCCGTAGAGGGCCGTGACGACCCCGATGAACAGGACGAGGGCAAAGATGCGGCGCATGTCTCGTTCGTCCAACACCAACCCGAAGAAGGCCCACATCATCGGGGTGATGAAGTAGATCGCGCCTGCCAGACCGATGAAGATGCTCCCCTGAAGCGGGTTCAGGATCTGGGCCGCAAACACGACGAGCATGCACACGACGGCCTTCATCAACATGCTCTCCCGGATGTGACGGACGACGGTCCCGCCGTGGAAGAGCAGCACTCCCATGAACATGGCGATGGACATGATGGGTGGGAACAGGAGGATCGGGTCCCTGGATGCGAACTCGTTGAAATGAAGCACCTGCCTGCGGAGGAAGTACATGAAGGGCAGGAAGGCCAGGAGGATGTAGACGCCGCGCCTCGGCTTCAGGCACAGCAGGCCAAGAACGCACAGGAGGAGGAGAATGAGGGAGCGTATCTCCGTCCGGCCGAGGAGCGACGCTACGAGGAGGCCCAAGAGAGCGAGTCCGATCGCCGAAGCAATGAGCGTGGCCCGGCCGTGCAGCTGACCAGCCCGGCCCAGACGCAGGGGCGGCGAGGGAGCCATCATGTTGCGAGGCGGCAGGTGCGCCTGCTTCACGCCGCCCCCCTCCCGCCCTGGAATCCCGCGGGACGGCTCCGGGCTCGATAGCGCCGCAACCCTTCGAGCTTGCCGCTGAACATGGCCTTCACGATCCGCGGATCACCGTCGGGATGGCGCAGCACCCATCGCCCCAGGCTCGTGAGAGCGTCGGAGGCGAACGTGTAGATGAGGAAGACGCCGCGCCTGAAGGCCGGCAGGTTCTTCATCATGACGTAGACGCGGTTGTGGTGCATGTAGAAGAACCATTCGGGATCGCGCGGGACGGAGCTCGCGGCGAGGTAGCGTGGAGCCTCGACGAAGTGATCGACGATCGTCTCCCCATCATAGACAATACCGTATCCCGCTCGCCGCACCGCGAAGCAGAGGTCCAGCTCGTAGTAGTGTGCATGGCCCAGGATCCCCTCGTCGAATTCGTGGACGAGGGCACGCCTGAAGGACATGTTGCAGCCCTTGAGAATCTCGGCCGGATGGGCGCCTTCCACTCTGCAGTGATGGTTGCCGAGGACCTTGCCGTACCAGCGGATTCTCCCCGCCTCGGCCGCAGGTTCGTCCCGGACACCACGCGCCGTGTGCTGCAGGTCTCGACCGCCGAGCGCGCCCAGCTCCGGGTTCTCGGCGAACCACCGCTCGACGCGGGCCACCCAGTCCGGCCGCGCGGTGGCGTCGTCATCCAGGAACGAGAGAATATCGCCCGTGACCAGCGCGAGGCCGGCCCCGTTGGCCGCAAGGACTCCGGGCTCGCGAACGCGAGCGTGCTGGAGCACGAAGGGGAGCGGCTTCGAGTGGAGGAGATCCTGGACGTACGCTTCCGATGCCTCGTCCCCCTCACGCGTGACGACCACGACCTCGTCCGGAACGCGCGTCTGGGCGATGAGCGATTCGAGGCACCGGGCCAGATACGGGCGCCGGCCGTAGGTCGTCACCAGGACCGTGATCGTCAAGCGGAACCCGCCGCAGCCACCCCCGCCGCGCGATAGTGCTCCAGCGTCTGCTCCGCCACCCGGGACCACAGGAAATGCGACTCCACCCGTCGCAGGCTCTCGCGCGCCAGCCTCGACCTCAGGGCCGTGTCGGTGGCGATCCGCTTCAGCGCCTCGCCCAGCGCGGCGGGATCACCTGGAGGCACCGTCAGCCCCGCCTCCCCGACCACCTCGGGCATGGGGGGGACCTCGGTCGTGACCACGGGCAGGCCGCTGGCCATCGCCTCCACCATCACGAGGCCGAACCCTTCCAGGATCGAGGGAAAGACGAAGACATCCGCATCCCGGTACATTCGCCTGAAGGGCTCACCCTTGAGGAAACCGGCGAACCGGACCTTGTCAGTGACCCCGAGTCTTGCGGCCAGGCTCTGGAGCTCCCCCCGCTGCGGCCCCTCTCCGGCGAGGGAAAGGGTGTACTTCACCCCGGCGGCGTCGAGCACGGGCAAAGCTCCCAGGAGGGTTCGCAGCCCCTTGCGGGGGATGAGCGGGCCTGCGTACAGCAGCCGTATCCCCTCGGGACGTTCGCGGGCCGGATCCAGCGGCCTGGCCTCCTGAGGCGGGTGAAAATCGTCCTCGTTCACCCCCAGGTGGACCACGTGGACCCTTTCGGGGCTGAGGGCATAGTCGCGGACGAGGACTCCCCGCGCCGCGGCGGAGGCGGCGAAGACGCCGTCCATCTGCCTCAAGAAGTGCTTCTCCGTCCGGAACCGGCCCATCTGAGTGAAATGGTCGGCCGGCCTCTCAGCCTTCTCCCGGTGGGGAAAGGAGGCGAAGAGGGGCACTCCCAGCTTCCGCAGCTCATCCTGGATCGGCAGCGCCACGAAGGCGTGGAGGGCATCGGCACCCCGCATGAGCTCCGACCGCGACACCACGCTCTTCCCGAACGAGCGCTGGTTGAGGTTCATGAAGTAGGAGGCCCGTCCGAGGATTTGCCTCAGGTCGGGCAAGCGGTGGATCTCCACCCCCTCCCACGTGTCGTGCTCGCCGCCCCCGTTCCAGAAGCTGGTGATGACGGAGACCTTCGCGCCTCGCTTCACCAGCGCCTTCCCGAGCTCTCCCACCCAGCGCTCGATTCCCGCCCACACCCCCGCTTTCGGGTGAGGAAAGACCATGCTCAAGAAGGTGACATGCATCGGGCGGCGCCTCATGGGGGCGTCCTCGCATGCGCGGGGACGTCTATTCAGGCTGGGGGTTGCACGCGCTCATTTTCTGACCAGGAAGGGCCCGATGCAGAGAGCGTCCAGCCCTGAAGAGTAGAAGGTCCGGACGGCGTCCTTCGGCGCGCAGACGATCGGCTCCTCCCGGAGGTTGAACGAGGTGTTCATGACGACGGGCACGCCCGTGATGCGGCCGAAGCGCTCGATGAGATCGTAGTAGGCGGGATTCGTCTCGCGCCTGACGGTCTGCACCCGGGCGCTGCCGTCCACGTGAGTGACGGCGGGGATCTCGCTTCGCTTGTTCTCGTGGACGGGGAAAGTCAGGATCATGAAGGGCGAGTCGGTACAGCCGGCGAAGTACTCCCCGGCCCTCTCGTGCAGGACGGAAGGGGCGAAGGGCCTCCAGCCTTCGCGGAACTTGGCCACCGCGTTCACCTTGTCCCGCATGGCCGCGTCGCGGGGGTCGGCCAGGATGGATCGGTTGCCGAGCGCCCGGGGCCCGAACTCCATCCGGCCCTGGAACCAGCCGACGATCTTCCCCTGGGCGAGCATCTCCGCCGCTTCCTGGGAGATGTCGGGAGGCCTCGTGAATGAGATCTTGCACGTGCGCAGGAAGCTCTCGATCTCCCGGTCGTCGTAGCCCGGGCCGAGGTAGACCTCTTCGAGCCGGTAGCGGGGGAACCTCCCCGTCGCCACCTGCGCCGCGTGGAGCGCGGCGCCGATCGCGGTGCCGTCATCCGTGGCCGCGGGCTGGATGAAGATGTCCTCGACGAGCCCCGAAGCCAGGATGCGGCCGTTGGCCTTCGAGTTCATGGCCACACCTCCCGCCAGGCAGAGCTTCTTGAGGCCAGTCCTCGCGACCAGGTCCCGGGCGAGTCCCTCCATCGCCATCTCGCAGGCCTCCTGGACGGCCCAGGCGATGTCCTTCTCGCGCTGTGTCAGGTCGCTTTCGGGGACCCGCCTGCGCCCGAACTGGGACTCGATGGCACTGACGTCACCGTAATGACGGCCGATGACGGGACGGGCCGCCACGGCATACCCGTGTCCGTTGGTGCTGATGAATCTGCTCAAGTCCACGCCGGGCTTCCCGTAGGGGGCCAGCCCCATGACCTTCCACTCGTCGCTGTTGCGGCGGAAACCCAGGAAGTCGGTGAAGCCCGCGTAGAAGAACCCCAGCGAATCGGGATGCGCGTGGGAGTCCACGAGCGTGCAGGTCCCTCCCGACGCGCGCCAGGAGGTGGTGGCCTCCCAGGCGCCCCGCCCGTCCACGATCAGGACGGAGGCATCCTCGAAGCCGGAGTGGAGCCAGGCGCTGAGAGCGTGTGCGTAGTGGTGGTCCACGAACTGGATCGGGTGCCTGGGCTTCCCGAAGCTCCGCTCGAGGAGATTCGCGCCACCGCGCTGGTTCAGCTCCCTGAGGCAACGCCTGAAGCTGCCGAGGAGGTAGCGTTTCGAGGGCGGGACCCTTCCGCCCAGGAAGCAGCGCATGTCGTGAAGGAAGGCAGTGCCCGGCCTCTGCCAGCCGAAGCTGACGTGATCGACATCGCTGAAATCGATCCGTTCGTGATCGAGGGCCGCCTGGATGGAGCGCGCGGGGAAGGAGTTGTCTTTCTTGATCCGGCTGAGGCGCTCCTCGGCGACTCCGAAGACGACTCTCCCGTCGCGAACGAGGACCGCCGCCGCATCGTGGTCGTAGTAGTTGATCCCGAGCGCGTAAACGGGCCGCCCGGACTTCCGGCCCCTCTCCGGCGGCGAGACGCTGCGAGGCTCAGCCCCGGTATCGCTCCCCGAGGCCCCCGGCATTAATTGAAGCCCTGGCTGAGCAGACTTCCCTGGAAGAGGAGGGAGAAGGTGCGGAGAATCTGATCCACGACGCGCGTGTACTTGCCGAGGCCCGTCGTGGGCACGTAGACGATGTCGCCGGGCTTGATCTCGATGTTCTGGGAGAAGTCACCCTCGACCAGCCGCTTGTAGTTCACGACGGCCACCTTGGGCTCCTTCAACCCGCCCCGCAGAACCGCGATCTCCCTGGACTTCGCGAAGGACGCGTCGATGCCGCCCGCCTGCGCGAGCACGTTGACCAGGCTGAGGGGGATGTTCGTCTCGACGGCCCTCGGGCTCCTCACTTCCCCGAGGACGTACACGTAGCGTTCCGCGGCCTCGGGGAAATAGATGAGATCGTCGTTCCTGAGGGACACGTTCTCGGTCAGGTCGCCCCGGAGAAGCTCCCGGAAGTCCACGTCCACGACCCTTCCGTTGCGAAGGAGGACGGCACGCTCGATGTCGGCTTTCTCCGTGGTCAGGCCGGCCATGTAGACGGCGTCGAGCAGGGTGCTCTCGCGCGGGTTGAGGTGCTGGACTCCGGGACTCTTCACCTCACCTCCGACGTAGACCTTCTGCTTTCCGAAATCCGTGGCGATCACGGTGACCTCGGGCATGCGGAGGAAGGCGCCGAGCTTGGACTGCATCTCGTCGCGGATCTCCTGGATGGGTCTCCCGGACGCGCGGATGTCACCGACGAAGGTGTAGGAGATCATCCCGTCGGGCCGAACCGGGACGTTGCGCGTCATGTCGGGATCGCCGTAGACGCTGACTTCGAGGATGTCGCCCACTCCCACCACGTAGGGGCCCGGGTCCTCTCCAGCGGGCGCCGCGGGCGTCATCACTTCGTCTCGTGGGACGGAAACGAAGGAGGGCGCAGCAGGGTCGCCCTCGTGAGCGACAGGCGGCTCGGGGGTCGCGGGTGGGGCGGCTCCTCCCCTGGCAGCCGGCGCCGCCGGACCCGTACTCTGCGGTGCCCTCGACGAGCAGGCCAGTCCGCTGGTCAGGAACGCCAGGAGGATGAAGACGAAGAGACCCGAGGCCGGGAGGCGTGACGCGGAGTTTCTTGTCGGGTGCATTGCAAGCTTACCCATCTCCGCTCGCCATCCCCAGATGCGACGGCCGTCGGCGATTGATCGTGAAATGGAGAAAAGTGAACCGACCGGGGTCCACTGAGACGGGAACGCGTCCCGACTGCCCCGGACTTCAGTGGTCGGTGGCGAGGATTTTCGGGCTCGCCTTGATGATGAAGACCTCACGAGAGCCATCCTCGTTGGTCTTCTCGACCCTGTGGAGGACGATTCGCTGGTTGTCGTGGTAGGCCACCATCGACTTGACCTTGATGGGATCGGTCGACCGCTGCCTCTTCGGCATGTCCAGCGGCTTCATCTTCCACCCGCTGACCTTCATGACAATCTCCCTGTGCGGCTGAAGTCGAGAACCTTGCTGCGGGTCTCTGCTCTGTGCGTCGGTCGCAAATATTACATCCGCCCCCCCTGGCGGGCAACCTGCGAATACTCCGAAACTCCTTGCAATGCGGAAGTTGCTGTAGGGGCCTCGCGGGTCGTCGGATCCCCCCTGTGGTATAGTCGCCCGCTCCGCCTCCAGCGCACCCCATTCCGAGATTCCGAGGCCCTCTTGTTTGCGCCGATTGTCGTCCTGAGCGCCGTCCGGACGCCCTGGGGACGCATGCTTGGTTCTCTTTCTGACGTTTCGGCCGTGGAACTTGGATTCGCCGCCTCGGGCGAGGCGCTGCGCCGGTCAGGCCTGGCAGCGAGCGACATCGATCGGGTCTTCATGGGAAACGTCCTGGCGCATGGATACGGCAACCCGGCCGGAGCTGTCTGTGAGAGGCTGAGACTCAACCCGGGCGCGATGCCCCTTACGGTGCGGGCGGGGTGCACATCGGGGCTCGCCGCCACAAGCCTTGCGCTCGAGGCGATCTCGGGCGGCGCCGCTCGCACGGCCCTGGCCGGGGGCTTCGAGAGCGCCTCGCAGGCGCCCCACCTCGCGCTCGGCCTGCGGCGGGGGCTCAGGCTGGGCGGCGGGGCCCTGCTGGACGCAGCCCGTCTCGATGGCCCCGTGGGCGTCCTCACCGGGAGGACTGTCGAGAGCCCATCCCTCCGGGAAGAAGGCACATGGGATCCACTCCCCGGCGAGCTCCTCGGGCTGGACCTGCCACCTCCAGGAGGGGGCGCAACCAGGCGGGTCGAGCGGGACGAGCATCCCTTCCCTCCCGGCGGGACGGAGGAGGCCCCGAAGCCACCTCTCGCCGACGGTGCGGCGGCGCTGGTCCTGGCCTCGGAGCCCTGGGCGAGAAGCCGGGGCCTCGCACCCCTCTGCTCGATTTCGATCGAAAGGGACCCGCTCGCTGCCGCCTCGGCATTCTCGATCATCGTCACCGACCTTCCCGCTGATGCGCTCGAAGCGCTCCGGAGGGCGGCCGGCCCGGCGCGAGGCGGGCCGGAGTCCAGCGACGGGCCGGAGCCGATCCCGGCCCATGCCTCCGGGGCCGATGGCGCGCGCCTCATCGTCTCGCTCGCCCACGCCGCGCGCCGCAACGGCGGCGCCGGGCTCGCGCTTGCCGGCGACCCAACCGGGGGGATCCTGGCCTTGCGGGTCGAGCCATGAACCCGCGCGTGGGGTATCGGATGCCCGCCATCGTCACGCGGGTCCAGGGGAAGATTCCCTGCGGCCCGACATCGGCCTACGGGAGAGAGACCGGATGAAACCAGACGCCATCTTCGGCATCGTCGGATCGGGAACGATGGGCCACGGGATCGCCCACGTCGCCGCGCGAGCGGGCCACGAAGTCAGGCTCGTCGACCTGGAGGAGCGCCTCCTCCAGAAGGCCCTCGACACCGTGGGGAAGGAGATGCAGCGCGCGGTGGACAAGGAGAAGATGTCCGGAGCGGAGCGGCAGGCGGCCCTGGCCCGCATCCGTCCCACGACCGATCTCGCCGAGCTTCGAGACGTGTCGGTCGTCGTGGAGGCCATCGTCGAGCGCCCCGAGGCGAAGGCCGATCTCTTCCGCAAGCTCGACGAGGTCTGCCCGAAGGGGGCGATCCTCGCGACGAATACCTCCTCCATCTCCATCACCCGGATCGGCGCGGCCACGAAGCGTCCCGAGTCCGTGATCGGGATGCATTTCATGAACCCGGTGCCCGTCATGGAGCTCGTGGAGGTGATCCGCGGGCAGCTCACCTCGGACGAAACGACGACGAGGACCATGGAGCTCGCCCGGGCCCTGGGGAAGACCCCGGTCGAGGCGAACGATTTCCCGGGCTTCATCTCGAACCGGGTCCTGCTCCCGATGATCAACGAGGCGATCAACGCCCTGATGGAGGGAGCGGCCACGCGCGACGCCATCGACTCGATCATGAAGCTGGGGATGCGCCACCCGATGGGCCCTCTGGAGCTGGCCGACTTCATCGGGCTGGACATCTGCCTGCACATCATGGAGGTGCTCCACGACGGCTTCGGCGACCCGCGCTACAGGCCCTCTCCACTCCTCAGGCGGATGGTGGATGCCGGCCTGCTGGGCCGGAAATCGGGCCGGGGCTTCTATGAGTACCCGGCCGGATCGAAGCACTGACGCCGTCGGGGCCTTCGCGGAGAGCCTCGCCGCCTCGCGACTCCTGAAGGGCGCGATCGCTTTCACGCATTACCTGGCGGGCTCCCCCGCCCGCCACGCCCCGCCGCAACGCCCCTTCCCGGAGGCCGTCAAGGCCGGGCTCCAGGCCTGGGGGGTGAGGGAGCTCTACACCCACCAGATCGAGGCCCTCGAAGCGGTCCGTGCCGGCCGCCACGTGGTGGTCGTCACTCCCACGGCCTCGGGCAAGAGCCTCGTCTACATGACGCCGACGCTCGAGCTGTGCGGCGGGGAGGCCTCGGCGCGCGCGCTCTACCTCTTCCCCTACAAGGCGCTGGCACAGGACCAGGCGCGCGCCTTCGAGTCGCTCGCCCTCGCCAGCGGGCTGGGCGATGCGGCCCGGGCAGCCATCTACGACGGCGATACGCCGCAGAGCGCCCGGCGGCGCATACGCTCGAGCCCGCCCCGGGTCCTCATCTCCAACCCCGACATGCTCCACCTCGGGATCCTCGCCTACCACCGCGAATGGCAGAGCTTCCTCTCGAGCCTGCGCCTCGTCGTGGTGGACGAGCTGCACGTCTACCGCGGGATCTTCGGCTCGCACCTTCACCACGTGATGGCGCGCCTTCGCCGGATCTGTCGGCACTACGGATCCGATCCGAGGTTCGTGGCCTGCTCGGCGACGATCGGGAACCCCGGCGAGTTCGCCCGGACCCTTCTCGGTGTCCCCTTCCAGGTCGTGGAGCGGAGCGGCGCTCCCCGGACGGGCCGGCATTTCATCTTCGTCAACGCCGCGGATTCCAGCCCCTACACGCTGGCGACGCGGCTGATGTCCGAGGCGATGGATGCCGGGTGGCGAACCATCGCCTTCACGAAGGCGCGAAAAATCACGGAGCTGATCCAGTCGTGGCTGGGGCAGTCCCGCCCCGATCTCTCGAGAAGGGTGAGCGCCTACCGCGCGGGGTACCTGCCCGAGGAGAGGCGGAAGATCGAGGAGCGTCTGGCTTCCGGGGAGCTGCTCGGTGTCGTGAGCACGAGCGCCCTGGAGCACGGGATCGACATCGGAGGCCTCGACGTCTGCATCCTCGTGGGCTACCCGGGGAGCATCACCTCTTCCTGGCAGCGCATCGGCCGGGTGGGCCGATCCGACCGGGAGTCGCTCGTCATCCTCGTCGGGATGCAGGACGCGCTGGATCAGTACTTCATGAGCCACCCCGCCGAGTTCTTCCAGCGCGGCTTCGAGCCCGCGGCGGCGGATCCCGAGAACCAGATCATCGCCTCGCAGCACCTCGTCTGCGCCGCCGCCGAGCTTCCCCTCACGCCCTCGGACAGGGACCTCTACCCCGAGAGCGTCTACGCCCTCATCGGGGATCTCGCCGCGAAGGGATCCCTCGTCGCGGATGACCGCGAGGAAGCCTGGTACTCGCTGCGGCGCCGGCCCCACCGCGACGTGAACCTGCGCTCCATCGGGGAGCCCTACCTGATCGTGGAAGAGCCGCAGGGGCGCGCCGTGGGGTCGGTCGACGGGGTCCGGGCCTTCGTGGAGTGCCACGAAGGCGCCATCTACCTGCACCAGGGGCAGCAGCACGAAGTGATCCGCCTGGATCGGGAGCGCCGGCGGATCGAAGTGCGCCGCTGCGACGTGAACTACTACACGCAGGTCCTCTCGGAGAAGGAAACCGAGGTGCTCGCGGTTCTGGGCGAGAGGACGGAGGCGGGATACGTCGTCCGGCTGGGCGAGATCCGCGTCACGCAGGAGTTCAAGCAGTATGCCCGGCGCCGCATCGCCGACCAGGCGCGCCTCTCCATGCATCCCCTGGATCTGCCCCCGCTCGTCTACGAGACGGTGGGCCTGTGGCTGGAGATCCCGGGGTCCCTCTCCGAGGAGATGACGCAGGGGGGCTTCCATTTCATGGGGAGCCTCCATGCCGCTGAGCACGCGGCCATCGCCCTCTTCCCCCTGATGGCCATCTGCGATCGAGGGGACCTCGGAGGCATCTCCTATCCGCGCCACCCCCAGGTGGGGGGGCCGGCCGTCTTCATCTACGACGGCTATCCAGGCGGGATCGGGCTGGCGCGCCGCGGGTTCGAGCTGACCGGCGAGCTGCTGGGCAGGACGGCCTCGCAGATCCGCGCCTGCCCCTGCGAGCAGGGGTGTCCCTCCTGCATCCACTCGCCCAGGTGCGGGAGCGGCAACCACCCGCTCGACAAGCAGGGCAGCCTGCGCCTGCTCGGCGCCCTGCTCGAGCCCGCCCTTGCCGCGCCGAAGCCCGTGCCCGCAACGCTCGCGTTCATGGCGAAGCGAGAAGCCCGGCGAGACGAAAGGCGCGGGCCGGGGGGTCGCCCGGAGCGTACGTCTGGAGCCGGTCGAGATGCGGCACCTGACCTCGACGTGCCTACGGCGGAAGTAGGAGCGCAGGGCGACCCCCCGGCCCGCGCCGACCGCTCCCGGGAGCGAATCCTCGTCCTGGACGTCGAGACCCTGCGAAGCGCCGAGGAGGTCGGCGGATGGGGGAAGATACGGGAGATGGGGCTCGCCCTGGCCGTCGTCTTCGACTCGGCGAGTGGGGCTTTCCGGACCTACCACGAGGGCGACGCCGAGCGGCTGGCCATCCACCTCCTGTCGGCGGACCTCGTGGTGGGCTTCAACCTCAAGCGCTTCGACTACGAAGTGCTGAAGGCTTACTCCGACGCGGACTTCTCCAAGGTCAGGACCGTCGACATGCTCGAGGTGATCCACGAGCGGCTGGGATTCCGGCTGAGCCTCGGGCATCTGGCGGAGGCGACACTGGGGGCGGCGAAGTCAGCCGACGGTCTCGCCAGCCTCCAGTGGGTGCGCGAGGGACGGATGGACCTCGTCGAGGAGTACTGCCGCAAGGACGTGGAGATCACCCGGGATCTCTACGAGTTCGGCCGCCGGCACGGTTACCTCATCTATCTGGACCGCGAGAGACGGCCCGTCCGGTGTCCCGTCTCCTGGGGTGAGCCGCCGCCTTGACCACGGACGGCGCACTTGAGTAGCATCGCGACGCGGCACGACGCAGGGCACGGACGGACAGGAGCGCAGGATGGCCAGGTTCCGCATGGATGACTTCCGATCGCTGGAGCACACTCCCACATCTCCCGCCACGCTGCGGCGCAAGATCGCCGAGGTGATCCTCTCCTCGACGCACGCGCGGGCGAAGGTCGAGGCCTTCAACCCCGCGACCGGGGAGTACCGCGTGGTTCTCCAGGGAACGCTCGACCAGGAGATCACGCGCTTCGAAGACTGAAGACCACGGTTCCCGGCGGCGCGAATCCGCTGCGGAGGTGAGGCAGGATGGCGCGGTTCAAGGTGCAGGACCTGGCTTCGATCGAGAAGACCCCCACCTCCGCGGCGACGCTCAGGAACAAGCTCGGCGAGCTCCTGATCTCCTCGATCAGCTGCACGGCCCGCGTCGAGGGGCTGAACCTGGAGACGGGCGAGTACCGGATTGTCCTCCAGGGCTCCCTCGACAAGGAGGACAGCAAGTTCGACGAGCAGGGTTGACCGACGGGAACGCCTCCTCCCTCGAGGTCCTGGGGGCTGCCCTCGGCGCTTTCCCCGAGGTTTCGCGACTGAACCCCGAGTTCGTGCCGGGGCGAATGCGCCTCAAGCTCACGCTCCGGATCGAGGACCGCGGCCTTCCCTCGTCCCGCTCCCTCTTCGAAGCCCTCGAGGAGTCCTTCCCCACCCTGACTCGCCACCGATGCTGCGGGCGCGGGGCTCTCTCGGGGGAAGTCGGAGGACCGGATCAGGATCGGGACCCGGGCGTGAATGTCGCCCACCTCGTGGAGCACCTGATCATCGACGTTCAGCACTTCATCGGCCGGATGTCCATCTGCTCGGGGATCACGTGCGCCTACAGGAGCCCGCTCGACAGGTACGACATCTTCGTCGAAGCGCCCGAGGAGAAGGTCGCCATGCTCGGCGCCTCGGTCGCCGTCGGCGTCTCCGGCGACCTTCTCGCGGGCCGTCCCGTGGATCCTCACTACCGCTGCATCGTCGAGACGGCGCGCGCCGCCCGCGACGGCGCCGGGAAGGCGGTCCGATCGCTCGCCCTGCCCCTGGAGAGCGCGTGGGGGAGCGAAGCGGTCTCCCAGGCGATCGACTATCTCCGGATCCAGGGCTACCTCTCGGAGCAGGCACCGTCGTCGCGCTCCGCCGTCGAGCCCGACTACACCTACGAGCCCTGACCCTCCGTTCTTCTTGACGCGCGCGCACGGCGCCCCTTATCATGCCCGCGACGTTCTTGTGCCGTGATCGATCAGTTCGTCCGAGTCCGGCCCCACCGGAGGAACGTTGCCTGCCACCAGGCTCAAGCCGCTCCCCTTCTCCGAGCCTGAGCGCATCGCACGCTGGATCGAGGAGGATCCGTCCCTGCTGGAGAACGGCCTCCGGATCATCGCGAAGAAGCTCCCGCTCCCCTCGCCCGGGGGGCCGCTGCACGTGGACCTTCTCGCCATCGACAGGGAGGGACGCCCGACCGCGATCTTCCTGCGCGAGTCGATCGGCGCTTCGGCGATGGAGGCGGCCGCCGCCGCACGTGCGTGGCTGCGCCAGAGCCTGCCCGCGCTCAGGGCCCTCTGCCCGCCGCTCGCCGAGGCCAGGGCCGAGGCGCGGAGCATCCTGATCGGAGGACGCGTGGAGCCCGCAGCGGAGATGATGGCAGCCGGCTTCGGGAATCCGCGTCCGGAGATCCTCCGCGCCTCGCTCTTCGAAGCGCCGGGAGGAGCGGCCGTCAGCTTCGAGGCGGCTTCGGGCCCTCACCCGCAGGCCGAGCCCGCCGCGCCGGGCATCGAGGCGAGCCTGCTTCAAGATCCCCTCGCCGGCATTCCGCTGACCACGGAGGAGGTCGAGGAGTTCCGCAAGCTCACTTCGAGGCAGCTCTCGCGGGCGGGCCGTAGCAGCGAGAAGGGCGGCGCAGCCCGCCTGGCCTCCGATGAGCCCTCTGCCTCCATCGTGATGGCGGAGAACTGAGGGTGGCGGGCGGAGCTCGGAAGCGCCGGACGCTCGGCCGGGGGATGGGAGACCTCGTCGGCAACGATCTCGAAAGCCTCGTGCGGGACGCCGCTTCGGAGCCCGAGGCTCCCGCGCCGCCGCAGGCCGGCCTCGAATCGAAGGAGCCCGCGGCATCCTCCCTCCCCGAGGCCATGCCCGCTCCCCGGATTGACAGCGCGGTGCCGGCCGCCTCGCCCGCAAGCAGGGCGGACTCCCCGGCCACAGCCGGCCCCCCGGACGTGAGCCCCCCTCCCCGTCATGCGCCGCTGCGCAGCACCGCCGTGGAAGGCCCTTCGATCCACCACCCGCGGGTCTTCGCCGTGGCCAGCGGGAAGGGCGGGACGGGCAAGTCGCTCATCGCCGTGAACCTCGCGGTGGCCATGGCCGAGGGGAGTCGGGTCTGCCTCATCGACGCCGATTTCGGCCTCGGCAACGCCCACATCCTCCTCGGCGTGCTCCCGCGCTGGAACGTCTCTCACCTGATCCACGGCGAGCGCACGCTCGACGAGATCCTCGTCGAGGGGCCGCGGGGAGTGCGTCTCCTCCCCGGCGCCTCGGGGGTCCCCGAGATGGCCTCCCTGGATGACGCCACGCTCGATGGCCTGGCCTCGACGCTCGATCCCCTCCTCGACCGCTTCGACGCCGTCCTCCTGGACTGTCCCGCGGGCCTCACCCGGCAGAGCCTCGTGATGCTCTACGCCTCGGACGTGGTCATCGTCGTGACGACCGACGATCTCACTTCGATGACCGACGCCTACGCGCTGATCAAGACGCTCGTCACCCACCGCCCCGATCTTGTGGTCGGCATCCTGGTCAACGATGCCCGCTCGCCCTCGGAAGGCGCGGAGACCTACCGGAGGATCTGCCACGTCTCGAGGAAGTTCCTGGGCCGTGACCTCCTCTCCCTCGGGACGATCCCCGGCGACGCCCAGCTCGAGCGATCGGTGATGGAGCGGCGCCCCGCCGTGGTCGGCCACCCCCGCTCGCCGGCCGCGCGCGCCATCGAGGAGCTGGCCCTCCGCCTCGTCTCGCTGCAGAGGCGGGAGCCCGCAGCTGGATTCCCCGAGCGCATGCACCGCACCCTGGCCGCCGCGGCTCCGGGACAGGGACGGCAAGGAGATGGCCTGTGCATGTCCTGAGCGTCATGAACCAGAAGGGCGGATGCGGGAAGACCACGACGGCCATCAACCTGAGCGCCTGCGTCGCCGAGCGCGGCGTGCGCGTCCTGCTCATCGATCTCGATCCCCAGGCCCACGCGACGCTGGGGCTCAGCCGCGCGGACGGCCCTCCGCTCCCGGAGGCCATCCACGAGCGGCTGCTCTCACCGGGCGACCTGGAACCGATCTCCGTGGAGGTTCGCAGGAACCTGCACCTCGCGCCGGCCGGCGACGCGCTGATGCCGCTCGAGATCGACCTGGCGGCCCTCGCCGACGGAGAGGACCGGCTCCGCCAGTGCCTCGACAAGACGTCGAGGCGGTGGGATCTGGTGGTCATCGATTGCCCGCCGAGCTACGGAGCGTTGACCCGTACGGCTCTGAAGGCCTCGGACACCATCCTCATACCCGTGGAGGTCGGGTTCTTCTCGCTCAACGGGGTGGGGAGCTTTCTCCGCACGATCCGGCGTCACCGTCCCGAGTGGCTCGGCCAGAAGAAGATCCGAGCCGTCGTCACCCTATTTGACAGACAAACCTCGTTCGCTCGAGAAGTCCACGAGGAGATCAGGGCCTTCTTCGGGGAAGCCCTCTACTCATCGGTCATCCACCGCAACGTGAGGCTGAAGGAATCCACTTCCTACGGCCTTCCGGTCGTGGACTACGATCGGCGGGCACGCGGCACGGAGGACTACACCGCTCTCGCCGGCGAGGTCGTGAGGGATCTCCTCCCCGAGGTCGCCGGGCGGACCCTGGCCGAGCGGATCCACGCCTCTGAGTCCGGCCCGAACGGGAGCCCAGGGCCCCGTGCGGCCTGACACGACCCGCGCAGGCTCTCCCGCCGCGAGGGCCCACGGCGGCATGCCGGAAGGGCCGGCAACGGCAGGTGCGGTGGCAGGCGGAGTCAGCCGCGAGGAGTTCAACACGCTCGCGGCGTGGCCTCTCCCCGGAGGAGGCGCCCCCGGGATCCCCGAGCCACTGTCCGGCCCGCTCCCCGGAGGTGGAGTGCACGGAGTCTCCGAACCGGCAGGTTCTTCTCGGAAGCTCACGCACTTCGCCGAGACGTTCGCGGGTCCGCTCCTCGACCGCACGCACTTTCCGGAGCCGCTGGCGGGCCCCCAGGTCGACAGCACTCGATCCCATCAGCCGTCCGCGGGCCCGCTCCCGAAGCTCGGGAGCAGCACCAATGCCGGCCGCGCTGGCTCGCAACGAGAACCGCTCGGCCTTCTGCTCGAGCCGCTCGCCCTCCCGTCGCCGCCCCGCGCCGCGCCTGGGACGCTGCGGGCCACGATCCCGAGCTTCTGGTCCTTCGGAAGCGAGACGTGATGCGCCGCGTGCGTGGACGCCGACACCATGGGGTGGTAGCCTCGCGTCGAGCTTGAGGGTGGCCTCCTCGAGGCTTCCCGGGGAGATCTCATGCAGGATCCGGCACGCACCCAGCAGAAGTCGGCTCACCCGACGCCCAGCGTCATTCTCTCGAGGCTCCACCGGAGCCAGCCCTCCGTGATCGACACCGCGCCGCATCCCGGCGCGGAGCGTGAGAGGGCCCCGGGTCACCGCCTGCGGGAGATTCACGCCACCGACCCCGAGCGGGCCAGCACGGCTGCGAGGGAGGATCGGCTGGCGCCGGAGATCGCCTACAGGGCCGTCCTCCGCTGCACGGCAGCCGACCTCGATCACTAGGAGCCTCCAGGGGCTCCTGCGAGGTCCGGTCGATGGGCCCGACAGGACGTTCGGGGAATCACGGGGAGTCTCCCGCCACCGCGGCCCGCGGCCAACCGGCCCTACTTCTTGCGGCTCTCGATCGCCGCTGCGGCCTTCTCCACGTCCTCGGCCATGCGGGCACGCTGAAGAACGAGCCTCTCCCTGAGGGCGGGGTCCGAGGTCGCGAGGATCTGCGCCGCGAGGATGGCCGCGTTCCGGGCTCCCCAGGGCCCTACCGACACCGTGGCCACGGGAATCCCCGGCGGCATCTGCACCGATGCGAGGAGCGCGTCGAAGCCCGCGAGTGGCGAGGAGGCGAGCGGGACGGCGATCACGGGAAGTGTGCACCGTGAGGCGACGACCCCCGCGAGGTGGGCGGCACCGCCTGCTCCCGCGATGAGGACCCGGATGCCACGCCCGGCTGCGGAAGTCACGTAGCGCTCGACGCGATCCGGCGTCCGGTGAGCCGAGGCCACCGTCATCTCCCAGGGGATCCCCAGCTCGTCGAGGACCTTTCCGGTCTCACCCATCACGTCGAGATCCGAGGCGCTCCCCATGAGGATCCCGACCTTCGGCGCTTCCGCGGTCATCCAGCCCTCCGCTTCATGAAAACCGAGTCCTTTCCAGCTCTGCGATGGCTCCGTTCGCGATGTCCTTCCTGTAACGGATGCCCTCGAAGGAGATCCGGCCGATGGCCTCGTAGGCCGCCCCGGCCGATTCGGCCAGTGTCGCGCGCATGCCCGTGACCGCCAGCACCCTTCCACCCGAAGTCTCGATCCCGCCGCTGGCATTCAGGCGTGTGCCGCCGTGGAAGATCTCGACTCCTTCCACCTTCGAGGCTTCCTCGAGGCCCGTGATCTTCTTCCCCCGGGCGGAGGAGGAGGGATATCCAGCCGCCGCCGCGATCACCGTGACCGTCGGCGTACGCAGCCACTCCATGGGCCGGTGCGTGGGCAGCACTCCCTCCGCAGCCGAGGCCAGGAAGGGAACGAGGTCGCTCTTGAGGCGGGGCAGGATCGCTTCGGCCTCGGGATCGCCGAGCCGGCAGTTGAACTCGAGCACCTTGGGACCCTCGTCGGTGAGCATCAGCCCCGCGTAGAGGAAGCCTCGATAGGGATGCCCCTCCCTGCCCAGCCCCGCCACGACCGGGCTCATGACCCTGTCCATGATGTCCCTGAAGGTCTCCTCGCTCACGAAGGGCGAGGGGGAGTAGCAGCCCATGCCTCCCGTGTTGGGCCCCTTGTCGCCGTCGAGCGCCCGCTTGTAGTCCTGGCTCGTAGGCCACGGTGCCAGCCGGGTGCCGTCGCACAGTGCGAAGAAGGAAACCTCCGTGCCGCGGAGGCACTCCTCGACGACGATCGTGTCCCCTGACGTTCCGTAGGCTCTCTCCAGCATGATGGCGCTCACCGCGGAGGCCGCCTCGTCGCGATCGGCGGCGATGACGACTCCCTTTCCCGCCGCGAGCCCGTCCGCCTTGATCACCAGCGGATAGCGCACGGCGCGGTCGTCCAGGTGGCGAAGGGCGTCCTCGGGGCTGCGGAAGACGTGGAAGGCGGCCGTGGGGATCCCGTGGCGCGCCATGAACTCCTTGGCGAAGACCTTGCTGCTCTCGATCTCGGCCGCCGCCTGGCTCGGGCCGAAGATGCGGAGGCCGCGGCGCTCGAACTCGTCGACGATGCCGAGGCTCAGGGGCACCTCCGGCCCGACGACGGTCAGGTCGATCCGGATCTTCTCCGCGAAGTCGGCGAGCTCGATGATGTCCTCGACGCCGATGGGAACGCAGTCGGCCAGCCCCGCGATGCCCGCGTTCCCTGGGGCGCAGTAGAGATCGCCGGCCATGGGCGATCGGCGGATCTTCCACAGCAGGGCGTGCTCCCGACCGCCTCCGCCGACGACGAGGATTCTCATGCGGCGGCGATTATTTCACCGCCCGCGAGCTCCTGACAACTCCACGCCTAGTCTAGGCGGGCGAGGCGGGTGTCGCGGTCATCCCCGACGGAGCCGTAGTACTCCACGAGGGCCGCGACGACGGCCGCAGCGAACCGCTCGCGGAACTCGGAACGGACGAGCTGCCGGCGGTCCTCGGAGTTGTTCAGGTTGGCCACTTCGATGAGGAGGGCGTGCGGGACGACCGTTTCCCTGACCACGGCGGGGATGTAGGGGTTGTAGCCCCGGCGGAAGATCCGATCGCGGATCGCCGGCTCGGGATGGACGAGGATCTCCTCCTCCCTGAGGCTGGCGAGGAGCCCGCGGGCCAGCCCCCGAGACAGCCCCACCGCCTCCTCGCGATCCTCGCTGGAGATGCCCGCGGGCAGGAACTCGCTCTTCTCCCGCCCGGGGACGTAGATCATCGCCCCGCGCACCGACTCATGGAGCGCGTCCGCATGAAGGCTGATGAACACCACCTTCTCGGCCTCGACCCCGGCGCGCCGGAGCCCGGCGTATCGTTCGTTGGCGAGGCGGAATCGATCGTTGACCCCCTCACGGGTGGCCCCGCGGCCGCGGAGGTTGAAGGACTCGCTCCCGTCGAGGGCCAGAAGGCCCTTCTCACTCCGGTTGACCCGCCCCTCCACGAGGATCTCGTCCGTATCCTGGTGGATCCTCCCGTCGAGCTGGGTGTAGCGGCTGCTGAGGTCGTAGACCGTCGTGTAGACCTCGGCTTCCGTACCGCTCTTGAGGAGACGCGCCACGCGGCACATGACGTCGTAGGCATGCTCGTCCTCGTAGACGCCCTTGCGGATCGCGCCGGGGTCCTTCCCGCCGTGGCCCGCGTCGAGGATCACGTGGACGCCGGAGAGATGCCTCGCGGGGGCGGAGAGCCCGTGACCGGCGGCCGCGATGACGGCCGCCTCCCGCTCCGCGCGAGCAGGCGAGCCCGGAGGCTGGAACTCGGGGAGAAGAAGATCGATGGGGATCTTCACCGCGTAGCCGATCGGGATGTCCCGGACGTCCTTGATCCCGCTCCTCTCCGCCACCCTCCGCGAGAGCGCGTTGACCTCTTCGACCTCCAGGCGGCCCGTGAACCTGACGACGACCGCCGAGTAGATCGCCTCGCCCCCTTTCAGCCTGTAGGCAGCGAAGCTCCCTTCGCCATCCGAGGAGTACTCCAGCGGCGCGCCCGGCAGCTCGTCGGGGAAGAGCGCGGCGAGCGCCTTCAGCCGGTGCTCGTCGAGGAGGACCGCCGCGGGGATCGCGTAGAACTTCCCCGGCTCGGGCTCCGCGCCCGCGTTGGCCGCCCTGATGAGCGGGGCGGCGGACTTGTTGCCCGCCCAGCGAAGGGCGATCCCCAGGGAGGTGTCGCTGTTCGATGCGAGAACCATGAGAGAGACGTGGCCCTCCGCGGCGACCGCGAGGAGATCCTCGCCGACCTCGACCCACCTCTCGGCGCCCTCCCCTCCCATGGACTCCAGGGCTTCGACGGATCCGCTCGTCGCGCAGAGCAGGATCGCGAGCGCGGCGAGAGGCGCTCCGCGCCGTCGCCCCGCTCCGGGGACGGGCCGGTCCGGCTGCGCCGAACCCGCCCGCGCCCGGCCGCGAGCCGCCTGTACCGGGTCCTGCGCCGTCATCTGTGAGGGCTCCTAGCCAATCGGAGGTCTCGCCGGCTGGCCTTCGGCCGCCAGCGCCTCCTCGATGATCCGTCCCGCGGCAAGCAGGGTCTCCTCGTCGAAGAACCTGCCGAGGAGCTGGCAGCCCAGCGGAAGCCCGGCGCCGCCGAGCCCGCCGGGAAGCGAAATCCCTGGCACGCCGGCGAGGTTCGCCGTGACGGTGAAGATGTCCGTGAGATACATCTCGAGCGGGTCTTCCAGCTTCTCGCCCAGGCGGAAGGCTTCCGTCGGCGAGGTCGGCGTGAGGAGCAGGTCGCAGTCGCGGAAGGCCTCCTCGAAATCGCGCCGGATCAGGCTGCGCACCCGCTGTGCCTTCCCGTAGTAGGCCTCGTAGTAGCCGGCGCTGAGCACGAAGGTCCCGAGGAGGATGCGCCGGCGTACCTCATCGCCGAAGCCTTCCGCGCGGCTCGAGAAGTACATCTCCCTCAGGCCCCCTTCGATGGAGCCTCCTGCTGCGGCTCGATGGCCGTAACGAACGCCGTCGTACCGGGCCAGGTTGGACGACGCCTCGGCCGTGGCGATCACGTAGTAGGCCGCGATGGCGTAGGGGGTGTGCGGCATGGAGACCTCGGCACAGCGAGCCCCTGCGCGCTCGAGGGCCTGGCGGCAGCGATCCATCGCGGCGCCTACACCGGGGTCCAGCCCCTCCGGAAAGTACTCGCGCGGCAGCCCGACGCGAAGCCCCCGCACGCCCCTCTCGAGGGAGGCGAGGTAGTCCGGTGCGCCGCGGCTGGAGGACGTCATGTCGCGCGGGTCGTGCCCGGCGATCACGGCGAGCATGCGGGCCGAGTCCTCGACGGTGCGGGTGAGGGGCCCGATCTGATCGAGGCTCGAAGCGTAGGCGACGAGGCCGTACCGGGAGACCCGGCCATACGTCGGCTTGAGGCCCACCACGCCCGAGAGCGCCGCCGGCTGACGGATGGAGCCTCCCGTGTCGGATCCGAGAGCCGCGGGGACCTCCCGGGCAGCGACGGCCGCCGCCGAGCCGCCGCTGGATCCGCCGGGCACGCGCTCGGTGTCCCACGGGTTGCGGGTGGGGCCGAAGGCCGAGTGCTCCGTGGATGAGCCCATCGCGAACTCGTCGAGATTGGTCTTCCCGAGAATGACGGCGCCGGCCCGGCGCAGGCGCTCGGTCACGGTGGCGTCGAAGACGGGGGTGTAGTCGCGGAGGATTCGCGAGCCGCAGGTCGTGGGAAGCCCCCGCGTGGCGATGATGTCCTTGATCGCGACGGGGACTCCACCGAGCGGTCCCGGATCACGGCCGCTGCTGCGCGCCTCGTCCACGCTCCTTGCCTGCCGCAGTGCGCCCGCCTCGTCGAGCGCGACGAAAGCGTGCAGTCGCGGCTCCAGGTCGCGGGCGCGGGCGAGGCATGCCCGGGTGATCTCCTCGGAGGAGGCCTGGCCGGACCTCATGAGATTGAGGAGCTCGCCGCAGGAGGCATCGTGCAGGGGCGGCCCGGCGCGCTGCGCGGAGGCGCTCATCCGGGGAGGACGCGCGGAACCTTGAAGTGGCCATCCCCCGCCTCGGGCGCGTTGGCGAGCGCCTCCTCGGGATCGAGCGAGCTGCCACGACCGTCAGCCCGCAAGGCGGTATCGCCGCGGGCCGGCTCCGACGCCGGCCCGACGCCGGAGGTGTCGATCTCGTTGAGCTTCTCGACGTATTCGAGGATGCGATCGAGATCGAGCCGGAGCGCCTCCTCGCGGTCCGCATCCAGGGCGAGGTGCGCCAGAGCGGCCACCCGGCGTACTTCCTCAAGGTCGATCTTCATCGTTCGCACTATACCGGAGCGTGCCGCAATGGTTCAACGCCTCACGAGGGGCCTGGCCACTGAGGGGGCGGTGATACCCCGATGCCCGGGGCTCGGTCTCCATGGCTGCCGAATTCCTCCCCCGGAGTACTATGGACCCGGATCAGATCGTCGCCATTCCTTGGCCGCGGCTCGCAGGCCCGGGACGCCCGACCCAGGACATGACCCGGACATTCTCCTAGATGAACGCTGCCGCCGCGAACGTCTTCCTCCTCGCCCGGATCCTCTTGATGAGCGCGGATGGAACGGCGCTCCTCTCCGAGCATCGCGCTCTCGTGCCCGAGGGAGGCACCGGGCTTCTCATGGAGAATCTCGACCTCGAGGGGCTCCCAGGATCGGTTCAGATCCAGATGAGCCCCGCGAAGATCCTCGAGGCCCCCGCACCTGAGGGCTCGGCCGGCGCACAGGAGCCGGCGGCCATCGACGAGGCGCCGGTCCGGGTGAGCCTTCGCGTCGACCTGTGGGAGTCGGCGGCGGACGCCGCGGCGGGAAGGCCTCCCAGCGAGACGAATCTCGAGAGCCTCGACCTGACGCCGGGGATCTCGGGGCTGACCCAGCTCGCCGAGGACCCCGGCCGCGGCCGGCGACTGGTCCTCTCCCTCTCATGGCTCCTCGAGCCCGATACCGCGCCGCCCAGGCCCGAGCCGATCCCGGCGCAGCCCGCTCGGATCGACTTCCGGCTCGAGGTGTATCGAGGAACGGAGAAGGCGCGGGAGCTCCTCGAGAGCCACCACCTGATGGCTCTCGAGCGGACTCCTGTGACATGGGAGACGCGCTGGAAGCGCCCGCTCCCCCGCGACGACGGGAGGGGGCTGGCCTACCGCGACGAGGGGCTGACGCTTCGCCTCTTGCCGGTACTGACGCGCGCCGGCTGGATCAGCGTGGAAGCATCGCTCTCGGCCCTCCTTTACTCCGAGGGCGATGCAGAGCCGCTGAGACTCTCCTCGTCGGCCACCCGGACGGGTCCGCTCGGCATTCCCTTCGAGATCTCGCTCGATCTTCCCGCAGAGGGAGGCGGGGTAGCGCCGGAGGCCGCAGGGCCTGCCGGGCGCTCCTCCTTCATCGTGGAGGTGACGCCCTACCGCCCGGGTGGCTAGCAGCCGGAACGCGCCTCTCGCGCGAGCGGGGATCGGCATCCCGGCCCTTCCGGTTGCGGACGGTGGGTGTCCGCGGGATCTTCCAGTGAGCTTCTGATCTTCTGACGAGATCCTGACAGACCGGGCGTCAACCTTCTCCGGTTCCCGTGTTTCCAATGACGCGGAATTCGGTAAGGGGAGGATGGCGGATCGGGAAGAGCGCCCCGCGCGCATTCCGGATCGCCGCTCCCTCTCGATTCACACGACCCGCCCAAGCCAACGGACCCCGTAGCCGCCTCCCGGCGGCGGTCCGCGGAGACCCGGCGCCGAACGCTGGGCTTCTCGCACAGGATCGGAGGTCCGTCCATGCATTCAGCCGTGAAGATCCCTGTCCTGATCATCGCCGTCATCGCCTTGTCCGGCGTGGCCGAGGCCCAGCAGATCACGGCCACTCTCAGGGGAAGGGTGCTCGACGTCGACGGGGTGCCGCTACCAGGCGTCCCCGTGAGCGTCACGAGCAACACTCACGGCAGCGCCGCGAAGACCGTCGTGAGCGACATCGAGGGCAGGTTCAAGTTCCAGCTCCTCCCTCCCGCTAACGATTACATGCTCTTCGTCTCCTACCCCAACTTCTCGCCGGTGGAGCTCGGCCCGATCGATCTGGATCCGGGCAGGACGACGGTGCAGGACATCACGCTGCGGACCTCCGAAGAGATGACCGACACCATCGAGGTCATCAGCACCGGGAGCATGGTCGACACCGAGAGCACGAAGACCTCCACCACATTCAATACCGAGTTCATCGACGGACTGCCTCTCATCGGGAGGAACTTCCAGGACATCCTGACGCTGACCCCCGGCGTCACCGATACCGACGGGGACGGTAATCCCAACGTCCAGGGGGCCCGGGCAACAGGGCTGCAGATCCGCCTCGACGGCGGCAACATCACCGACCCGGTCTCGGGGACCTTCGGGCAGAACCTCAACCTCGACGCCATCGAGGAGATCGAGGTGATCACGGCCGGGGCGAGCGCCGAGTTCGGGCGCGCCGACGGCGGGTTCGCCAACATCATCACCAAGTCCGGAGGCAACGACTTCGAGGGCACCTTCCGGCTGATCTGGCGCGGAAAGCTGCTGGACGGGGACGGCGCCGGCGAGAACCAGGACACCTTCGTGACGAACGCGCCCGTGGACGTGGACCTCCGCGACCTGCGCCCCTTCCTCACGCTCGGCGGTGCCCTGGTCAGAGACAAGCTCTGGTACTTCACCTCTCTGCAGTACATCGATACGAGCATCCCCCAGAACCTCGCAGGCGTCACCATCACCCAGGAGCGCGAGGGAGCCAACCGGTTCGCCAAGCTCACGTGGCAGGTGGACTCCGACAACAAGCTCGCCATGCAGTTCAACGACGATCCGCTCGAGATCCGGGGCCTCTTCCTGAACTTCGGCACCGCCGAGGATTCCGACGGAACCTGGAATCAGGGAGGCCAGACCTACCAACTCAGGTGGACCTCCATCCTCTCGCCGACCCTGCTGATGGAGACGCTGGTCACTGCCTTCGATTCCGGAATCTCCGTCGAGCCGGTCGCGGACGACTTCCACCTCATCAACATCAACACGAGGGTCAATCGCAACATCAACAGCGTGACCCTCCAGGCCGAGTACCCCGTCAAGGAGTGCTCCGCCAACGGCACGGCCACCGGGTTCATCGAGAACTGCAACGAGGCGAACGGCGACACGTCGATCCAGCAGTTCGATCTGATCCACGGGACCACCACGGGGCCGCTTTTCTTCAGCAGTGATGACTCGCGCGTCAGAAACTCCGTCAAGTCCGACCTGACCTACACCATCGAGGACGCGTGGGGCGAGCACCAGATCAAGTCCGGCATCGAGTTCGCCGACGAGAAGTTCGAGGACGAGCCCGTCACCAACGCTTTCTTCGTGAACCTCTACGAGCCCTGCAGGAACTGCAGCGACGCCCAGGGGCGGCCCATCATCGACGCCGTCGAGGGCATCCAGATTCTCACCGTGTCCGACCCCGTCGAGATGGATCAGAGAGCGGTCAACTTCAGCTCCGCGGCCTACGTCACCGATACGTGGAAGCCTCGCCCCAACATGACCGTGAACTTCGGCCTCCGTCTGGATCGCGAGGATGTCGATACCTCCGGATTCGAGCCCTTCGAGCCTCGCGACGAGCGGCGCCGGTACAACCAGATCATCGAGAGTCTGTGCGCGGACGGCATGAGGGTGGCGCTGGCGGGGTCAGGTCAGAGCAACGCGCAGACCGTCTGCGATCCCTCGTCCGGCTTCACGCCGGGGGGAGAGCCCTCCGGCAACCTCGCCTACGCGTTGGACGGGTCGACGCCCGAGAAGGTGCGGGCCTGGGATATCAACGACGACGGCATCTTCGACTCGGGCGCCGATCGGATCGACGGACTGCCCGTCTGGCAGTCGGCTCTGACCAGCTTTCCCGACCGGCGCCCCGAGAACTTCGAGATCACCAATGTGAACCTCTCGCCGAGGTTCAGCGCCTCCTGGGACCCCTGGGCGGACGGCCGGACCAAGGTCTTCGGGACCTGGGGCCGGTTCTACGACCGCCTCTTCCTCGCGACCGTCACGGGTGAGATCGGGCCCGATACAGTGAACTACGTCTTCCACCCCGACCCGGCCCAGTTCAAGTTCGTGCCCGGACTCCTCTCGGACAACACCTCGGCCGTCTCCGTCCAGCAGGTGGAGCGAAATCTGAGAACTCCCTTCACGGACGTTTTCACGGTCGGCTTCGAGAGGGAGCTCGCGCCCGAATGGTCGGCCAAGATCACGTACACCCAGAGGATGGGCTGGGACCTCCTTCAAGATACCGACCGCAACCACCTCCTCTGCACGGACTTCGACCGCGAATTCGGGATCAGCCCCACGGAGGTCTGCGAGCTCTTCACCGACACCTCGGGCAAGGTCCACCTCAGTGACGATCTCTTCGGCGACCCGCTCTCCGGGGGCTCCAACAACGCGCCCGATCTCTACAACGTCAACCGGAATTTCAACCAGATCCTGCGCGTGGACAACTCCAACTCGTCGAAGTTCCGATCCGTCTCCCTCGAGCTCAACAAGCGGCTCCACCGCAACTGGCAGATGCAGTCCAGCTACACCTACTCCCGGGCACAGGGGCAGGCGGAGGCTTTCGGCCAGGCCCTGGGCAACGACCCCTCGACCACCGATGACGAAGCTGGATTCCTCGCCTTCGACCAGCGCCACAGGGTCGTGATGATCGCGACCACCCATCTCCCCAAGGACGTGGAGCTCGGGACGGCACTGACCTGGGAGAGCGGCGTCCCCTTCTCGGTCCAGTCCCAGACGGTCGACGTCGACGACGTCGGGAACACGGTCTTCCGCACCTTCTTCCCCACCCACCAGCGCAACGATCAGAGGAATGACGGCTTCTGGGGCGTCGACTTCAAGATGATCAAGCGCTTCCTCATCGGCCGGGTCCAGGCCTCGGCCGAGCTGGCTGTCCAGAACATCCTCAACGACGATGACCTGACTCTCGCGGCCTTCCGCACGAGCTCCTTCAGCGGTATCCAGCTCGTCCAGGGCCCCCAGGGGCTGCGCCGCTTCGGGAGGTTCTGGGAGATCGGCATGAGCATGGCTTTCTAGGCTGTCAACCTATGGCTCGAGCCGGGTGTCGAGAGAGGTGCACCTCGGGGGAGGCGCCAGGAATGCTCCGTCGCACCGACCCCCGGGAACCCGAAAGGGCCGACGAACCCCGCCATTTGCGGCCTCCGGCTTGATCTTCCGGACCGTAGGTGGTATATGGAGTCATCGCGTGTCTGCCTCAAATCGTTCATTCGCCATGACTTGTCTAACCCGGCTGGACGATCCCCCCCCCCAGATCAAGCCTGGAGCGGGATGCATCGGAGGTACGTCCATGAGATTCACTCGACTGGCGGTCGTAACCCTCGCACTGGCTGCCATCTTCGCTACGGGGGTCCAGGCACAGCAGATCACCGCGACCCTCAGGGGCAAGGTCGTGGACACCGACGGAGTCGGCCTGCCGGGTGTGCCGGTGTCGGTCAGCAGCAGCTCCCACGGCAGCGCCGGCAAGACCGTGATGACCGACATCGAGGGGAAGTTCAAGTTCCAGCTCCTCCCCCCCGCCAACGACTACTTCATCAAGATCAACTACCCGGGCTTCGCCCCCATCGAGCTGGGCCCCGTCGATCTCGATCCAGGCAAGACCACCGTGCAGGACGTGACTCTCCGGACCTCCGAGGAGCTCACCGAGACGGTCGAGGTCGTAGCACACGGCCAGGTCGTCGATACCGAATCCACCAAGACGGCGACGACCTTCAACACCGAGTTCATCGAGGGGCTTCCCATCATCGGCAGGAACTACCAGGACATCCTCACCCTCACGCCGGGCGTCACCGACACCGACGGTGACGGGAACCCCAACGTTCAGGGAGCCCGCGAGACGGGGCTGCAGTACCGCCTCGATGGCGGCAATATCACCGACCCGGCGAGCGGCACCTTCGGCCAGAATTTCAACTCGGACGCGATCGAGGAGATCGAGGTCATCACCGCCGGGGCGAGCGCAGAGTACGGCCGGGCCGACGGAGGATTCGCCAACATCATCACGAAGTCCGGTGGCAACGACACCGAGGGTTCCTTCCGCGCCATCTGGCGAGGCCAGATCTTCGACGGGGACGGCGCGACCGAGAACGTGGACACCTTCGTGACGAACAGCAACATCGAGATCGACAACCGCGACCTGCGAGTCTATGGAACGATGGGCGGCGCCATCATGAAGGACAAGCTCTGGTACTTCGCCTCCGTGCAGCGGATAGACACGAGCGCGCCGATCAGCCTCGCGGGCGCGAGCTTCACGGTGACCCGGGACGGCTGGTACAACTTCGGGAAGGTGACCTGGCAGGTCGACTCCGACAACAAGCTCGCCCTTCAGTACAACTCCGACAATCTCGAGCTGGGGGGGCTCTTCCTGGGATTCGGCGTGGACGCGGATTCCGACGGCGACTGGAACCAGGGCGGCAACACGTACCAGCTCAGGTGGACCTCGATCATCTCGCCGACTCTGCTCATGGAGACTCTGGTGACGGCCTATGACACCGGCATCTCCATCGAGCCCGTCTCCGACGATTTCCACCTCATCGACATAACGACCCGCGTCGATCGGAGCCAGGGGAGCGTCAAGGTCCGCGCCGAGTACCCCGTCAAGGAATGCTCCACGAACGGCCTGGTCACGGGCTTCTTCGACAACTGCGACCCCGCGCTGGGCAACGCCACAATCCAGCAGTTCGACCTGAAGACGGGCACGATAACGGGCCCGCTCTTCTTCACGAACGATGATTCCCGTATCCGCAACTCCGTGAAGACCGACCTCACCTATACGCTCGAGGACGCCTGGGGCGAGCATCAGATCAAGTCAGGCATGGAGTTCGCTGACGAGAAGTACCTGAACGAGCCGGCGACCAACCCCTTCTTCTCCAACCTCTATGAGCCCTGCAAGGGCTGCCAGGGGGCCGGCGGCGTGCCCATACCCAACGCGGTCGAGGGCATCCAGATCCTCACAGTGTACGATCCGGTGATCCTCGACCAGAAGGCGGTCAGCTTCAACTCGTCGGCCTACGTCACGGACACGTGGAAGCCGCGGCCGAACATGACGGTGAACTTCGGGCTTCGCGTGGACAGGGAGGACGTGGATACGTCGGGGTTCGAGTTCTTCGAGCCGCGCGATGAGAAGCGGCAATCCATCGCCATCGTCGAGGGTCTGTGCGCCGACGCCGACCGGGTCGCGGGGACGAGCGGCCAGAGCAACTCGGGCTCAGTGTGCGACGTCGCGGGCAGAATCCCCGGTACGATTGTCAACGGCAATCTCAAGTACACGATGGATGCGCAGACCCCCGAGAAGCTCCGTCAGTATGACGTCGATGACGACGGCGTTTTCGACTCGGGAGCGGATCGCATCGACGGCCTCGAGGTCTGGTCATCCCCCTACACGACCTATCCGGACCGGGACCCCGAGAACTTCGAGATCACGAACGTCAACCTGTCCCCGCGCTTCAGCGCCTCGTGGGACCCTTGGGCCGACGGCAAGACGAAGCTCTTCTCTTCGTGGGGGCGGTACTACGACCGGCTCTACCTCTTCGAAGTTGCCGGGGAGATCGGGCCGGACACGGTGAACTACACGTTCGATCCGGACCCCACCACCTTCATCTTCGAGCCGCCCAGCCTGAGCACTCCGCTGCTCTCGCGGGCCTCCTCCGCCTTCTCCGTGAACCAGGTGGAACGCGACCTGAGAACGCCCTTCACCGATGTCTTCACGGTCGGCTTCGAGCGTGAGCTGGCCCCCGAATGGTCGGCGAAAATCACCTACACGCAGAGGCTGGGGTGGGATCTGCTCCAGGATACCGACGTCAACCACGTGCTCTGCACCCAGTTCGAACAGGAGTTCAAGATCAATCCGGAGGACGTCTGCACCCAGTTCGTCGACACCTCCGGGAAGGCCCACCTCAGCGACGACCTCTTCGGCAATCCAGCGAACCAGGGCCCCAATCAGGCGCCGGACCTCTACATCGTGAATCCGAACTTCAGCCAGGTCCTCCGTGTCGGGAACTACAACTCCCTCCACTACAAGTCCATCGCGTTCGAGCTGAACAAGCGGCTGCACCGGAACTGGCAGATGCAGACCAGCTACACCTACTCGACGGCGGAGGGGCAGGCCGAGGACTTCCAGCAGGCACTTGGAAACGACCCGTCCACGAGCGACGACGAAGCGGGGTACCTGGCCTTCGACCAGCGCCATCGCGTCCTCGTCATCGCGACGTCCCACCTTCCCAAGGACGTCGAGGTCGGCACCTCGATCTCGTGGGAGAGCGGGATCCCCTTTTCCATCCAGGGCCAGACGATTGACGAGGACAGCTTTGGCAACACGATCTTCCGCACCTACTACCCGTCGCACCAGCGCAACGACCAGAGGAACAACGGCTTCTGGGGAGTCGACGGGAAGGTGGTCAAGCGCTTCCTCATCGGCAAGGTCCAGGCATCCGGAGAGATCGTGGTCAGCAACCTCCTGAACAACGACGCCGCGACGCTGACAGCGTTCCGCGAGACCTCGATCAACGGCATTCAGCTCGTGCCCGGCCCGCAGGGGCTCCGGCGCTTCGGTCGCATCTGGGAGATCGGCCTGACGATGAACTTCTAGCCGAAACGGGTTTCCTGAGTCAGAATGAAAGGGCCACGGCATCGTGGCCCTTTCTTTTCGAGGCTC
This sequence comes from uncultured Acidobacteriota bacterium, assembly GCA_964568735.1. GTDB lineage: Bacteria > Acidobacteriota > Polarisedimenticolia > JACPZX01 > JACPZX01 > CAZMRF01. Next base: position 7,235 of record CAZMRF010000034.1, on the reverse strand, counting down.
CGCGTGAAGACGAATCGGCTAGTTCTGCTCCTCCCGGCCATCGCTCTCCTGGCTCTCCTCCCCCTCGCCGCCCGCGCGGCCGCCACGGGGGATGCCGCGCTGCTCGACGGGCCGGACAAGGGCTGGAAGCAGGGGCCGGCCAGGTACCTCCTGACAAAGGAGGAAGCCAACGAGTTCAAGAAGCTCAAGACCGACGAGGAGCGCGGCACCTTCATAGCCGGGTTCTGGACCCGCCGGGACCCGACGCCCGGAACGGAGAGGAACGAATTCAAGGAGCGCTACGCAACGCGCCTCGCCGTGGTCGCGGAGAAGTTCGGCCCGCCCTCGGGGCGCGGTTGGGAGGAGGACCGCGGAATGGTGGTCCTGCTCCTGGGTGCGCCCGACGAGATTCGGGTCACGGGCTCCGATGCCGCGGGCTCCTCCAGCCCTTCCGATACGGCGGATGCTCCAGCCGCCGGCGACGCCTCCGGAATGGAGCCAGCGGGTGGACTCGCGCCTCGGCCGCGGGCCGTCTTCGTCTACACGAAGGAGATCCTGCCCGGAATGGCGGCACCGCTGGAGCTGGAGTTCATGGGGGAATCCACCGGGGGCTACCGCCTGCTCTCCCGCCTCGACACATCCAATCCGAAGCTCAACGGGCTCGATCCGCTCCCTGTGCCCGTGGCGGCGGTCGAGGCCGCGGCCCCCGGAGCCGGCGCCCCTGACGCCGGGTCGCCGTCGGCGGAACCGCCTCCCCCGGCGCCCCCTACTCCCCAGGAGACCCTTCTCTCCGAGATCCTCGCCGGCAGCGGCAAGGCGGCCGAGGTCGGGGTCGTCACGAGGCTCGACTTCTACAAGACCCAGAGTGCCGAGACCCTCGCGACCCTCACGGTCGCCCTCGAGGGATCCGGCGCCAACCCGATCATCGCGGCGAGGCTGATCGACATGGATGAAGAAGTCGCCGTCAGCCTCGACCGCGCCGACAGCTTCGGAGCCTCCGGGGAGGCCCCGCCGGGGAGGTCCCCCGTTTACCAGGCGGCGCACAACGTCGCCCCGGGCTCCTACTCGATGATCACGGCCGTGAAGGACCCCGAGAGCGGAAGGGTCGGGTGGATCCGGCAGGACGTGGAGGTCCCCGATTTCAGCGTCACGAGCCTCCAGATCAGCAGCATCACGCTGGCTCGCAAGGTCGAGGAGGTGAAGGCGCCTTCGGCGCCGGGGCAGCGCTTCGTCCTGGGGAAGTTCCGCGTCATTCCCGCCCCGGATCCCGTCTTCCGCGCGGGAGAGGAGCTCGTCCTCTACTATCAGATCTACAACGCCTCGACCGACCCCTCCTCCGGCAAGCCGAGGTTGAAGGTGAGTTACCGGTTCGAGAAGGTCGAAGCCAAGCGGAACATCCCTCTCGGACGCGGCCCCATCACGCAGGAGGCCGACCAGGCCATCCAGGCATTCGCCGTAACGATCGCGGCTGTCTGGCCCGGCGGTGATTACCAGGTGGAGGTCAAGGTCGAGGACGTCCCCTCGGGAGCCTCAGCCTCCGCCGTCGTGCCCTTCCGGGTCGAAAAGGAGGGCTAGGCGCCGGCGGCGGCGTTGCTCGAGCCGCGCCGGCGGGATTCCGAGCCGAGGCACAGGAGCGACCAGCAGATGGCCCCGGGAACCCACGACGAGAGGCGACGAAGACCGCGGCCGCGCTCCCTCCCATCCGGCAGATCGACTACTACCGCGGCGGCCACGCTCCTCTTCGCCACCCTGCTCCTCGCGGGGGATTCCAGGTACCGGGTTTCGGATGCCCCCGACCCTCGTTGGCGTGAAGGACCCGTCCGCTACATCATCACCAGGAGCGAGGACAAGGAATACCTGCAGCTCGACACCGAGGAGGCGAGACGGAGATTCATCGAGGCCTTCTGGCGCCGCCGGGATCCGTCGCCTGGCACGCCCGGCAACGAGTACCGAGCCACCTTCTGGCAGCGCGTCCGACGCGCGGACAGCCTCTACGGGAAGGAGACTCCCAAGCCCGGCTGGCTCACGGACATGGGAAAGATCTACGTCCTCTTCGGGCCGCCTGACGAGGTGTCGAGCGACCCGGTCGCCGAGGGAAGGCGCGGCATCATCGTGTGGATCTACCGCAACTCGCCCGGCGTGGGCCCCGAAAAAACGATGGCCGGCCCCAACCAGGTCCTGGCCTTCGCGCAGGATGGCTCGGGAGAGTACCGGCTGACGGCCGAGCCCACGAAGGTGGCCGACGTGTGGGAGGGGCTCCCCGATCCACAGCCCCCGACGGGCTTCATGAGCGCCTACAAGGCCCAGCAGAAGGCGTTCCAGGAGGCCTTCGCCGACTACATCGGCCTGACCGACCCGGTGATACGGGCCCACGGCGGCCCGCCGCAGGGCGGGGCGCTGGGTCTCACGATGCAGCTCGCGCGGTTGCAGCAGCCCCCCGACGAGTGGCAGCTGGACAGTGAGGTCCGCACGCGCGAGTTCTTCGGCACGATCCCCTTCCGCGCGCGGGCCGATTTCTTCAACCAGGGGCCGGGGCGTGCCGAAGTCATCCTGACGGTCGCCGTCCGGAGCAGCATCGTGACCTACAAGACGACGCCGCAGGGCGAGGTGCCCTCCGTGGAGATCCTCGGCACCATCCTCGACTCGACGGCGACGACGCAGGTGCTCGCCCTCGAGCGCGTCGGGGGCTTTGCCGCCGCGCCCGAGAACCTCGCTGCCGGCATCGACGACGATCTCCTCTTCCAGGCGCGGGCGGCTCTGGAGCCCGGCGCCTATCTGGCGCGGCTGACGGTGCTCGACGAGGTCAGCGGCCGCAGCAGCACTTCGGACACACCCTTCACGGTCCCCGACTTCGGCGGTGGAGCGCTCGTCATGAGCTCCGTCACCATGGCCCGATCGATCGCGGTGGCACCGCCGGGGGAGCGGACCTACCGCATCGGGAATCTCCGCGTCCTGCCCCGGCTGGGCAACGACTTCGGCTCCGGCGAGGAGCTCTCGTTCTACTACCAGGTCTACGGAGCCGGCCGCCGCGATGGGACGGGCGAGCCGAAGCTCGACGTGGCCTACATCTTCATGGCCGCCCAGGGAGAGACGATCCAGGAGATCGGCCGCGTCACCTTCGAGGATCAGAGCGCGGAAGCGCACGGATACTCCGTGCCTCTGAAGGGATGGCCGGCAGGCACCTACGTGCTGCGGATCGCTGTGACCGACGAGATCGCCTCGCGTGAGGTGACGAGGGACATCGCTTTCAGGATTCTCGAGGAGCAAGCCGGCTCCTAGCCGACCCTTCCCGTCATGCCGGGGAGGACCCTCCCGCGCCTTGACAGGCGCCGGAAAGGGGCCGTAGAGTCCCGCCTCCGGCCGTTCCCATGGTTCAGAACCGAGCGATCCACTTCCACAACACGATGACCCGCCGGGCGGAGCCCTTCGCTCCGCTCGAAGCCGGCAAGGTCCGCATGTATACGTGCGGACCTACGGTCTACGACTTCGCCCACATCGGCAACTTCAGAGCCTACGTCTGGGAGGACCTCCTCCGCCGCTTCCTCGAGTACAGGGGCTATGCGGTCACGCAGGTGATGAACATCACCGACGTGGAGGACAAGATCATCCGCGAGAGCGCCAGGGCCGGCCTGGAGATCGGTCAGTACACGGCGCGGTTCATCGAGGCGTTCTTCGAGGACATGAGCACGCTGGGCCTCGAGCGCGCGGAGTTCTACCCGCGGGCCACCGACCACGTTCCCGAGATGCTCGACCTCATCGGCCGCCTCGCGGGCAACGGGCACACCTACGAGAGCGGCGGCTCGATCTACTTCAAGATCAGCTCCTTCCCCGGTTATGGGCGCCTCTCGCACCTCGACGCCGCCGGCATCAAGGCGGGGGCGCGCGTGGACAGCGACGAGTACGAGAAGGACGATGCTCGCGACTTCGTCTTGTGGAAGGGGCGCAGGGAGGGAGAGCCATGGTGGCCGGGCCCCCTCGGCGAAGGGCGCCCGGGCTGGCACATCGAGTGCTCGGCGATGAGTATGAAGTACCTCGGCCCCTCCTTCGACATCCACACGGGGGGCGTCGACAACATCTTCCCCCACCACGAGAACGAGATTGCCCAGAGCGAAGGAGCCACGGGACGCCCCTTCGTGAGGTACTGGCTCCATTGCGCCCACCTCATGGTGGACGGGCAGAAGATGTCCAAGTCGGCGGGCAACTTCTACACGCTGAGGGACCTCCTCGCGAAGGAGCTCGATCCGCGCGCGATCCGCTACCTCCTCCTCTCCTCGCACTACCGGAAGCCGCTGAACTTCACGCTGGAGGGCGCCGCGCAGGCCGGTCAGGCGCTCCAGCGGCTGGACGATTTCGGCGAGCGACTCGAGGCCGCCGGCGCCACCGCCGCCAGCGGGCGCTCCCCCGTTGCGGACATCAGCGCGTGGGCCGAGACCTTCGAGACGGCACTCGACGACGACCTGAACACGGCCGAAGCCCTGGCCGCCGTCTTCGAGACGATCCGGCGGGTGAACGCGGCCCTCGATGAGGGCGGGATCGACCAGGCGAGCCTGGAGAGCACCCGCGGGCTATTGAAGTCCTTCCGCCAGGTCTTCGGAGTGGCCCCGCGGAGCCAGGGAGTGCTCCCCCCCGAGCTCGCGGCCCTCGTCGAGGCCCGGCAGGAGGCCCGCCGCAGGCGCGATTACGCCGAGGCGGACCGCGTGCGGGATCAGCTCCTGGAGCGCGGCATCCAGCTCGAGGACACCCCGACGGGGCCTCGCTGGAAACGGATTTCCTGAGCCCGCCCCCCCACCCTGCAAGATCGGATTCAACCCGGGGGGGCCTCTGACTGTCAGTCCTCTCGAGGATCGAATGCCCGAGGAGGTCGAGAGCGTGCGCCGCCCCGGGGACGAGGCCGACCTGCTCCGGCGCTTGCGCGAGGGCAACGACGACGCCTTCGAAGAGCTCCTCGGACTCTACCAGCGGGACGTCTATCGCGTGGCACGCCGGCTCACCGGCTCTGCAGCCGAAGCGGACGACGTGGCTCAGGAGACCTTCGTACGGGCCTGGCAGGGGCTCCCGCGCTTCCGGGGCCAGGCGGCCCTCCGGACCTGGCTGATGAGGATTGCAGCCAACCTGAGCCTCAACGTGAGGAGCTCCGCTCGCGTGGCACGCCGGGGGCCGGTAGCGCCGGATGAGGCCGCGGTCTCCGCCGCCCCGGGAGCCGAAGGGACCCTCCTCGAGAGCGAGCGCCAGGCCCGCGTGGCCTCGGCGATCCGGGAGCTTCCGGACAGGCAGAGAACGACACTCCTGCTGCGGGTGGATCAGGGGATGATGTTTAAGGAGATCGCTCGCGCCATGGGCTGCACGACAGGCACCGCCAAGGCCAATTTCTTTCACGCCGTGGCGGCCCTGAGGCGAGCCCTGGAGGATCTGGCCCGATGAGATGCAGGAAGGCCATCGAGCTGGCGGGTGAAGCCTGGGGCGAGGGGCACCTCGCCGCCCGGGTGCGCCGTCATCTGGACGGTTGCCCCGCCTGCCGCCGGGAGGCTGCCCTGATCCAGGGCCTCCTCGACGAGGTGGCGGGCACGCCTCTTCCCGAGCCTGGTGAGGACTACTGGCGGAGCTTCTCCGCGAGGGTCCATCGCCGGATCGCCGGCAGCGGGAGCCCGCGGGGCTCGCGACGTCTACGCCTTCCGGCCCCGCGCCTTGTCTGGATGGGCGCCGCCGCGGCAGCGCTCCTGCTCCTGACGGCCACGGCCCTGTGGCGCCTCGGTGCTGGAGACCTCATCGGCTCGGACGAGGAGCGGAACCTCGCGCTCCTGGAGGCGCAGGTCCGTGCGGCGATGGAACAGGCCAGCGCGGCCGATCTCGAGGAGGTGGATACGCTCGCGGTCGGTGCGCTTCCAGGGGAGGCGGGCTCCGTGGCCTGGGAGCAGGAGGCGGGCGAGGCCTTCCTCACGCCGGAGGAGGCCCTCGATGCGGCGGGGGATCTGGCCGCGGCACTGCGGGCCGAGGGCTTCCCGGAATGGAGCGGTATCGATCGTCTCGTGGAGGAGCTCGGCCGCGAGGAGGCCTCGCGCCTCATGGAAGAGATGAATCTCGAAGGGCCCAGGATGAAGCCTGAGGGCGAAGGAGAAGCTGGATGACCCGCGATGACCGTTCGATCCCCCACCATGGACCCCGGGCACGGAGCCGCCCCCGTGGGTTCGTCCTTCTCGTGACACTCCTCGCCGTGCTGCCCGCGCCGGATCACTCCCTGGCAGCTCCATGGCCGGCCGGCGCGGACGATGATGCCTCCTCCCTCGATGCCGATGAGCCCGGAGCGGATCTGCGCGAAACGATGGAGATCTACATGCTCGCGAAGATGAAGCGCTCGCTCGAGCTCAGCCAGGAGCAGGAAGAGCGGCTCGTCCCGGTGATCCAGGATCTATCGGCCGCGCGACAGCGGTTCCGACAGGAGCGCCGCCTGGCCCTGACGCGCCTCGGCCCCCTCGCGGACGATCCGGCCACGGGCGAGTCCACGCTCCGCGCCGAGCTCGAGCGGCTGCAGGAGGCGGAGAAGGCCTTCCGCGGCGAGGAGGGCCGGCACATGGACCAGATCCGCGAGATCCTCTCCACCCGGCAGGAAGCGCAGTTCGTGGTCTTCATCGAGCAGTTCATGCACGACATGCAGCGCCGCCTCCGGCAGATGAAGCAGCTCCATGGTGACCCGGGGCGGGGGGCGCCGTTACCGGGCGCTGGCCCGCGGCGCCGGGCCCGGCCGCCGGGAGGGATCTGATCCGTTGGGAGACCCCCGCGCGCAGCTCGGGCGGAGGGGCGAGGAGGCGGCCTCACGGCACCTGGAGGGGCTCGGGTGGACGATCCTCGAGCGCCGCCACCGCACCCGCTTCGGCGAGATCGACCTGGTCGCCGAGGACGGCGATGTTCTCGTCTTCGTCGAGGTGAGGAGCCGTCGCTCTCGGAGCTGCGGCTCGCCGGAAGAGAGCGTCTCGGCGGCGAAGCAGCGGCGGCTGGAGCTCCTGGCAAGGAGCTTCCTCGCGGGGCGCGGCATCAGGGGGCGATCGTGCCGGTTCGACGTGATCGCCGTGGAGGAATACCCAGGGGGACAGATGGAGCTCCGGCACCTCCGGGATGCCTTCCGCGCCTGAGAACCGGGAGGTGCCGGCAACCGCCCGCAGCTCCTTGACTCACGGGCGCTCTGTGTGTATGGATTAGGCTCGGCGCGGGAATAACTCAGTGGTAGAGTGCAACCTTGCCAAGGTTGAAGTCGCGGGTTC
>CAZMRF010000033.1:0-52777 GCA_964568735.1 uncultured Acidobacteriota bacterium | reverse complement strand
CAGCTCCCGCAGCTCGCGATGGATGGCGCGCACGATGAGGCGGGTGGGAGTCGAGAAGGCCGATGGTTGCTCACGGTGCGCCTGCGGTGAGCCGCCTCCCTCGCCCGTTGCGGTGGACTCAGACCTGCGCGCAGACGGGGGCAGAGCGATCCGTGTCGAGTCGGTGCCCAGCGCAGACACTGGCAGGTCCGAGATCGACTCAGGCTTCCCTGTTTGGAGATTCTCTGCGATCGGTGCGGCGGATCTCTGTCCGTCCTCCGCGTCTCGCTCCTTCTCCGATGCCGGCTTCATTGAGCCGAAAAGCTCAGCCGAGACCAGCTCGAGACACTCACCTCGGCTCACGGCCGCCCCCGCGAGTTGCCTCGCGAAGGTCACAGTCTCACTCCACGAGGAGTACAGCCACGCCGGGACCGAAAGCTCTACAGGTTCGGTCTCCAGATCCTCCACTTCCACCTCCGGAACTTCGTTGCCTTGGTTTCCAGGGGGACCGTCTTCGCATTGGTTCCCGAAAGGCCCGTCCTCGCGGTCGCGCTCCCACGCGGCAATCGCGCGTGCGAGCCCCCTGACGTCGAGCCGCAGGGCCAGCGCAACCCAGCGCGCCTCGTCCTCTACCCCGACGACACGGGACAGGAGCCGCACGTGAGCCGAGGTGATCTCTCCGGAGTTGAAGCCGGCCGCGACGAGGGGCGCCCGCTCCAGCGACTCATCTACGCGCATCCATTCCTGGGCGGTGCGATAGCTCACGCCGAGCCGCTCTATGACGTAATCGCCGAGGCGGACGGAGCCCAGGCGGCGAAGCAGGTCCCCGTCCCTCAGGGCGCGAAGCAGCCGGCCCGCCCGCCGCTCGAGATGGGCGAGGCTCGGGCGGATCGTGAGAGGAGCAGAGTGCGCCTGGCCTTTCGCGGGAGAGGGAACATGGGAAAGCGCGGGAATCGGCGCTTGAGAGGCCTCGGCTGAGACCGCGGGAGAGACCAAGGGACGAGCGACAGAAGCGGAGTGCACTTTCGGCTCCTGGAGCGTGTTCTGGGGCTCTGGCAGGTGCGCGAACAGTACACGAAAATAAAGCGAGTGTCAAGGACTTTTTTCGAAAAACTCCACGCGCCGCCGAACGCACACCTTCCTGCTGTCCCGCAACTGGAATCATGTGAGTCCTGGGGCCCAACACGACTTCGGCTACGGGACACCAGTGGGGCGAGCAAGGATACCTAGCCCACCGCGCGCTGCATTTCCCTTACTCCCTCCACCCGGCTGGCCGTCAGGTCTAGAATGGGCCGGCGCCCATGACCGCACACAACCGGCCAGTCTCCGTGCCGCTGCCACCCGCGAGGTCCCGGATCTACCAGGACCTCATGCGGGACAGGGTGCGCCACATCCTGCTCGTCTCGAGCCTCTACGACTCGTTCATCCTGACGGAGGACGGCCACGTGAACGAGGCGCTGATGCGCCAGTTCATGGAGCTGAACCTCAGCGAGAACCCCGACCTGATCCGGGTCAGCAGCGGCGCCGAAGCCCTCTCGATGGTGAAGGAGCAGGGCCGCTTCGACGTCATCGTCACCAGTATCCAGCTCGGCGACATGAACGCGGCCGAGCTTTCGTGGCTGGTGCGGAAGTCCGGCCACAAGGCCCCCGTCGTCCTCCTGGCCTACAGCAACAGGGAGCTGACGGAGTTCCTCAGCCGGCATGGCAGGGGAGACATCGATCGCGTCTTCCTGTGGCAGGGCGACGCGCGCATCCTCCTGGCGATGGTGAAGGACCAGGAGGATCGCCGGAACATCTCACGCGACACCGGGAGGCTGGGAGTCCCGGCCATCCTGGTCGTCGAAGACAACATCCGTTTCTATTCCTCCTTCCTGCCGGTCATCTACTCGGAGCTGATGAAGCACTCGCAGCGGCTCATCTCCGAGGGGCTCAACCTCTCCCAGAAGATGCTGCGCATGAGAGCGCGGCCGAAGATCCTGCTCTGCGAGACCTTCGAGGCGGCGTGGCGCTACTTCCAGACCTACGAGGAGAACATCCTGGGGATCCTCTCGGACTTCGAGTTCCCCCGGGAAGGGAAGCTGGATCGCCGCGCCGGCGTCGAGCTCGTCTCGAGGATTCGGGAAGTGCGGCCGGACATCCCTATCGTGATGCAGTCGAGCATCCCTGAGAACGAGAAGGTCGCGGCGGGACTGGGCGCGCGCTTCCTCCAGAAGGGATCGCCGGTCCTCCTGCACCGGCTCCGCGAGCTGCTCCTCGAGCACTTCGGCTTCGGCGACTTCACCTTCAGGATGCCGGACGGCCGGGAGATCGACAAAGCCAGCGATCTCCGGAGCCTCGTCGAGAAGCTGAGGACCGTGCCGGCCGAGAGCCTGGCCTACCATGGGGAGCGCAACCACTTCTCGATGTGGCTCAAGGCGCGCTCGGAGTTCACGCTGGCGCAGAGGCTCCGCCCCCGAAAGGTGACCGACTTCCCCACGATCGAGGACCTCAGGGCTGACCTCGTAAAGGCTATCGACGCATACCGGCAGGCGCGAGATCGCACCGTCGTCGCCGACTTCAGGCGCGACACCTGGGACACATCACTGGGAATGGCGCGCGTCGGCTCCGGCTCGCTCGGCGGGAAGGCCCGCGGGCTGGCCTTCGTCAACCGCCTCCTGATGCTGGAGGACGTCGACTCGAGATTTCCGGAGATTCGCATTCACGTCCCACCGGCCGTGGTCGTCAGCACCGAGGTCTTCGATCAGTTCATCGAGGAGAACCGTCTGACCGACTTCGCCCTGGGATCCGCGTCGAGCGAGGAAATACGGAGACGCTTCGCTGCATCCAACTTTCCCAAGGAAGCCCAGGCGGACCTCAAGGCATTCCTCGCGCGCGCCGACTATCCCCTCGCGGTGAGGTCCTCCGGGCTGCTCGAGGACTCCCCGAGCCAGCCCCTCGCGGGCGTCTACCGCACTGTGATGATCCCCAACCGCGGCCCGCTCGATCGGCGGCTGGCCGACCTCGTCTCCGCGGTGAAGAACGTCTACGCGTCGACATACTCCGGGCAGGCCAAGGCCTTCCTGGGGATGACCCCCTTCCGCCTCGAGGAGGAGAAGATGGCCGTGACGATCCAGAAGCTGGTCGGCCGCCTCCACGGCCATCGCTTCTATCCCGACTTCTCGGGCGTAGCCCGCTCACACAACGTCTATCCCTCACCCCCGATGAAGGCCGAAGACGGCGTCGCGGCCGTGGCGCTGGGGCTGGGGCGCACGGTCGTGGAAGGCGGTGCCTCGATCAGCTTCTGCCCGCGCTACCCGAAGAAGGCGCTGACGTTTTCCTCGGTGGAGAGCCTCCTCGAAAGCTCTCAGCGCGAGTTCTTCGCCCTGGACCTGTCGCTCGAGGCGGCCCGGACGGGTCCCGAAGGGGCCGAGCTGACGCGCTTCGGGCTTGGTGAAGCCGAGGAGGACGGAACGCTCGCGGCGTTGGGGTCCACCTTCTCTCCGGAAAACCAGACCGTCTACGACGGCCTGGCGCGCGAAGGCATACGCCTGGTGAGCTTCGCGCCCATCCTGAAGCTCGAGGTCTTCCCGCTGGCGGAGCTGCTCAGCGAGCTTCTCGAGATCGGGAAGCGAGGCACCGGCACCGACGTGGAGATCGAGTTCGCCGTGAACCTCTCGGTGCCGGAGGGAGAGCTGCCCGAGTTCGGCTTCCTTCAGCTACGGCCCCTTGCGCTGGCGGTGGAGCCCGAAGAGCTGGAGATCGGCAGCCGGCCCGAGGCGGACATCCTCTGCCGCAGCCAGTCCGTCCTGGGCCACGGCAAGGTCGCGGACCTGCGCGATCTCGTGGTCGTCGACTACCACCGCTTCGACCGGCTCAAGAGCGTGGAAGCAGCCGACGAGGTGGCCCGCATCAACGCGGCGCTCCAGAGCCAGGGGATCCCCTACATACTCATCGGCGTGGGGCGCTGGGGATCGATGGACCAGCACCTTGGAATCCCCGTCACCTGGAACCAGATCGCCGGGGCAAGGGTCATCGTGGAGTCGGGCTTCAAGGATCTCATCGTCGCCCCTTCACAGGGCACGCACTTCTTCCAGAACCTCTCGTCCCTCAACGTGGGCTACTTCACCGTCAACCCCCAGGCCGGAGACGGCTTCCTCGACTGGGACTGGCTCCTCTCCCAGCCCGCCTCCGGCCAGACCGGCATCGTCCGCCACCTCCGCCTCGCCGAGAGCATCAAGGTGCTGATGAACGGCCGGACGGGAGAAGGGCTGATCCTCAAGCCCGGCCTCGCGTGATCGCAGCCGGCTCCCAGCAGGAGTGCGTCTTCTCTTGGAGGACTACGGCAAACGTCCGTCCTGTGAGGTATGGGTCGCAAACTGCCTGATCACGGCCCGGAACTTCCCGTTCGCTTCCCGCGGAACACTCTTGACAGGCTCGAGAATGACCTCGACATCGCCCAACCGCTCGCGGATCCGCAAGCGCAGCGATGCATCGTCGGATGCGCCGAACCCAGGCCCCGCGACATAGAGGATACGGACTCTGTCCACGCTCTCCTGGATGATCTGGGCCTCCCTCACCGCGGTGGTGGACTTGAATACCGGATCGAGCCGGCCGACCTCGCGGCCGTCTCGAGTGATCAGGACGTCATCGCACCGGCCCTCGATCCGTTCGACGACCGGCAACGATCGTCCGCAGAGGCAGCGTGTCTCAGGTGCCGCCAAGGTGATCCGATCACCAATCCGATAGCGGATCAGAGGCATGGCGGTGTTCAGAAGCCCGGTGGCCACCAGATCGCCAGGCTCAGGACCAGCAACCGCCATTCCCTGTGCGTTGAGCACCTCGACGACTCCGGCCTCCGGCCAGAGATGGAGCCGGCCCTCTTCGCATTCGCCCGCCGCGGCCACCGCCTCTGCCATCCCATATGTTTCCCGGACAGGACAGCCGAAGGCCTTCGCGATGAGCTCGCGCTGATGCGCGTACAAAGGTTCGGCGTTCGTTATGACAACCTTGAGCTGAAGGTCCAATCCGCCGCGATCGAGAATCCCCCGGGCCAGGGAGCACAGGGCGGAGGTGTAACCGAGAAGATAGACAAGTCGATGGCGCCGGATCGCCTCCAGATAGAAAGGGATGAGGTCGGGCGCCAGATGGTAGGCCGAGCAGTAGAGCTGATTCATGGACTGGTTCCACACCCAGAAGGGAGGCCGGCGTTGGGTTACCGGAACCACCAATTGCCCCCCGAGCACCCCCCAACGATCCTCTCGGGACACCCCATTCCACCTCCGCCATCGTGCCTCGAAAAGCGCGTACCATTCGCGAACACTAGTCCGTGTGAACCAGAGATCGAGTGACTGTCCGGTGGTACCGCTGGTGTGATCGTGAATCAGCTTGCGCCGGCTCAATCCGTCAGCCAGAAAAGCTGCTGTGTGATTCCGCACTTCGAGTTTGTGGATAATCGGCCATTCTTCGAGGCGAATTGATGCCGTCGTGGCGCCAGGCCGTTGTAAAAGGTGTTGTCGATAATAGGGGACCCGGAAGGCCGCGAAGATCAGCAGAGTAGCGAGCTTCTGCTGCTGCCAATCGTCCCATCGCGCCGAGTCCCAGGTCTCTCGGGCAAGGGCGGCGGAGACAAGGTTCTCGGTTTCCGGTCCATAGCGCGTCCTACGTAGCCACCAACCTCGCATCGAGGCTGCCCGATCACGTAACCCGGACGGCAGCCTGTTGTAGATCCTCCGAATGACTGTGCCCGTGTAGCCAGAGCTGATCGCCAATATCATTCTCGCAATGGGGTTCAGGAGCCCATGCAGTCCTGAGAGGAGCCGGGTGCCGCAAGTGTTGAGAGTGTGATTCGCACCGGAAGGCCCGCTGGAGAGGCTGACGTGTGGTGCCTACGGGATTCTAGGGACAGAGATCCATCCGTAGGGCCCTGACGTCCCTGAGCCAGAGGGTCTGCGCGGCCTTGTAGGTAGCCGCCAAGGATCGAATCGGGAATGAGCGAAGGGCCTCCTCCCAACGGTCTGCGGCGGCGCCAAAGGAGGGCACTCCGGTGCGATCTGCCATGATTCGCGCCTTCAGTATTGTCGACTGATGATAATGCATGCTCGCCAGATACCTGTGGCCGTAGGCGGACAAGGCGTAGTAGGACCAACCCCCCAGGGAGATGAACTGGGGTATCACCCTCCCCGCTGTGCGGGCTACTTCCTCGGATACTCTGGTGGCCACAGGGTGTGACAAGGCATCCACTGCGTCGTAGAGGCCGAAGAGGCTCGTAAGGCAACCGCCCAGAATATGCTTCAGGGCGGTCCTCGGGGCTTCCTCCAGAAACGATCCGCCATCAAGTATGGATACTGTCCCGCCGTCTGCTTCGGATGCAGAAAGGTGACCTATGGCTCGATCAAGCAGATTTTGGAGTTTTCCATCCGGTTTTCCTCTACAGAGGCGGAGCAGGGCAGATATCACGAGACCTTGCACGTTGGCGTAGGGGATCCTGCTGGACATGGACTTCGACGATTCACCTCGGCCCCAGGCGCCCGTCTTCTCCCCCGACGCGATCAGCGCCTCGAGAAGATGATCCGCGCGGCCCGCTGTGTCGCTCTCACCGGAGTCGGCTCCGATCTGCAGCACCTTCATGGCGTAATTCGCCACCTCGAGGGGGTGGTAGACGCGTCGCGATCCGTCGGACTGGAATGGCACGCCGTCTTCGTCGAACTGGTTGTTTCGGGAATAGCCCCCGTGTCCATCGAGATTCCTGACGGGCCTCGAGAAGTGATACGGCAGCGAGCCGGCCTTCCAGGGGTACGGAGATAGCCTGTATTGATCGATGATCGGAGCTTGAAGGAACTGGACAAGCTTCGCGGCCCGCAGGGCGAGCTTTCTTTCGTCGTCGAGATAGGTCTGACGTCTCATGTTGGTTCGTAGCCACCCCTGGACAATTGCCCTCGCGATCCGCGGTGGATCCTGCAGCTCTGCGAATGGCTCGCTGAAGTCCGCTGTCAATCATCCGAATAAGGGTTCATGGAATAGCCATGCTATCAGATCGGACGTGACATCCAACTGAGTATATCATGATAGCTCTAGCTCACCCACTTCGAAAACCATACTTCCCTTCGAGGGTCATGCTGATACGTCGACGCAATCTGCAATCTGTCGCGAATGTGTTGGAGTGCGGGATCGATCCTTGTGCTGCGGACCCGTCGAGGGAAAAGTCTGTCCACGCTCAGATTCTGCTTTGGAGCAGAAGAAGTTCTGGCTTCTTGTGCTTTGAGGCAGAGATATCGCTGTCTCCTGGAAACCTCGGATGAGGACTGCGGGGTGCAGAGTACTCGCGAACTCCCGTCCGTCGGTTCGGGGATGCAGCGGTGCAGGATCCGAGAGAGAGGAGGGGTATTCTACAGCCATTGGAGCCGGCGGTCGGGGTCGAACCGACGGCCTGCTGATTACGATCCCATCAGGGGGCAAACTCAGAAGCACCAGGAATATCCCAGAAGCACGAGAACCCGAAATCTCAGCGACTTGGCCCTGAGTTCGATGGCCTGGGTATCTCCTGATGCGGCTGAGTTGGTAGCAGGGTGGTAGCAGCCTATTCGACCATCCTTGCCGAGCTCGAGCCACGCCGGCCCCCGGCTGGGCGCAGTTTCTCGCCGCGGCTTGGGTTGGATCCAGGGCGCTTCCGCGCGTTGCCGGGACAAGCGACCTGGGGTAGATTCGTACTGCGTGATGTGGGAAGGAATACGAGAGGAGGGAACCATCCCTTGACCGATATCGCAGCGCGGCCCGGCCCGGATGCGAAGATCGCGGAAGATTGGCAGGTGCAAAGCCTTCGGCTCACGGCGTTCCCAGCACCGGAAAAGCTGCCGGAGGCGGCATCATGGTGGCGTGACCTAGTTGGCACCGACCCTGAACTGCGAGAGAGCAGGCCGAAGTCGGGGGAGTTGGTCGAGGAAGGCCCATTCGGGAAGGGCAGGCTCATCCTACGCATCCAGCCTGACCGCACGCACTGGGTTTACACGGTGGCCGGCAGTCCCGAAGAGCCCGCGAGCCCTCTGCAGACGATCGGACCGTACATAGATGTCCAGAAAGCGTTTATCCCCCTCGTGGAGAAGTGGATGTCGAGACCAACCATCGTCGCTAGGTTGGGCTTCGGTGCGGTCATGGTCCTACCGGCCACGAGCCGGCAAGATGGCTACAAGAAACTCGGTAGTTACCTCCCTGCACTCAAGCTCGACCCTGACGGTTCGTCCGACTTCAGCTATTCCATAAACCGCCCGAGGCCCAGTAGGACCGGGCTCCCGGATCTGCAGATTAACAGGCTCATGAAGTTCTCAGTCGCCGCTTGGAAAATGCTTCGACTCAGCGTCTCACATGGGAAAGTCCTAGTTGCACCCGATTCGTTGGCAGAGCCTGACGCCATTGCGTGTGTCTTGGAGTGTGACATCAACACGTCAGCCGAGCACCCAGGTGAGATCCCAGGACCAAACCTAATCGAAGTCTTCCGAGAGCTTGTGGATCTCGGTGGTGAAATCGCAACGAAGGGAGATACACCATGAGTCTGACTTCAACTGCTCCCTCATCGGGGAGCTCGCGCATCTTGGGGGAGACTGAGCTTCTCGTCACCCGGGGCGCGGATGTCCGGGCCATTCTTTTCTCGGTGCCCTACAGCCTGGATAGAAGCATCTCTGAGGGCGAGCCGGAGGATGTCAGCCAAGAGGGGTTTTCCGTCCCCGTGCGCATTCAAGCGCCCTGGACAGTGTTCTCTGCCCAGAGTTCTTTCCAGCCATCCGCCACCGGCGTTGCTGCGCCGACTTCCGAACTCTACACAACTGGCTTGAGGTTCCGTTTTCCCGTTCACGGGTTCTCTCTCGTATCCTCAACCGCATCAGGTGCTACTGCCCCTGCAGTCCGGAGTGCAGATGAACTGCGGGCGATGGTAGAGCGCAGCGAGGTGAGGGCAAGTGTGCATGCTGAGTTCTTCGCGGCCAGGGAGGAGAGATTCGAGGACGGGTTTGAGAGCGCGTTTTCGCACTGGCTGAAGTCTTTCGTTCAACGACATGGACTTGTTGGCATCGAAGAACTTGACTCGTCGATTAGGTCGGGTGAGGCCACTCCAAGCGTTCTTGGCGAAGCTCTTCGCGTGCTGGGTCGGGTCAAGGACCCTTCGACTCACACGAGGAGACTTCAGGTATTGGTCAGCCTACTGAGACACCGGAGCGCGAGCGTTCGGGACGCTGCCGCGCTTGGGCTGGGCTTCCTCGGGGACGCGAGAGCGATCCCGCACCTGCGAGCTGCATGCGAGGCGGAGTCTGTCCCTGAACTCCGGGCGGACTTGGGAGCCCTTCTGCGTGAAATGGAGAACTAGAGGCTCTGCCGGTATTCCTGCGGATCGTAAAAAAGAGCAGGTGGATAGGGCATTCTGAGCTATCTTGGCTCAGCCCTGAGGATCTACCTGCTGATCCTCTGGCGGACCTGAATACGACTGGCAACGCAATCTCGGTCTATCTGGTTGAGGACGAGCCCACCTACTTGGACCGACTCATCCCGGCATACGCTGCGTCCCGCACTTTTTTCGATGTGGTCGATTTTGCGCTCTTCGCTCCCGAGACGCTTTCGACGGTCGGTCTGGAAGTAAGCGCTCTTCCAGGAGGAACCCCGGATGGGGTGGTGAATGCGTGGCACCACGATGTGGTTCACCTCACAGGCGCGAAGTTGCTGAGACTGGGAATCGCCATCCGCGAGCAGAACCGAATCCACCGGTGTCAGGAAAAGCGTGTCACGAAGTTGGTGGTTGATGCGATGCAGGCCGGCAACCTTGACCGAACGCGCATGAAGCCAACGTTGCTCACCAAGCTCGATGAACTGTCTCTAGCACCACCCGAGTAGCCGAGTGCCAGGGAACGCTGGCGTCCTGCTGATTGATAGTCAGCAGGCGAGCCGTATCTACTTGAATCCGAACTACTTCTCCGTGGCCGCACCCTCACGCTACCAACTCGCCCCATCTGTGCGATCGACAAAGCCATCGGCTATCGCCCACAGGACTTCTCCGAGCTAAGAAACCGCATACCTGCCACTACCTCACGGGCAGGGATTGTCGTTTGGTCGAACGACACCCTGGCTATCCATCCCCAGCGTGTCCTCGGTGCCGCTGACGCCGCTTCCCAGGTAGAACACCACCTCGTCCTGGCCGGGGAGGTAGGAGTCGAACACAGAGCCCGACGACTGCGTACAGAACCTCGCGGCTCCTGTGACCTGGGTCGGATCCTGCGTGTACTGGCCGCTGGCTCGGAGTTCGGTCATCGAAGCCCGGTAGATGTTGAAGTAGGCGTAGGCATCTTCACGCTGGTACGCCACAACGGCCGATGTGGCCATCCGGAGCAGGATGTACCCGTCGTTTAGGTCGCAGGCATCCCCTTCGAAGTCGACATCCATGTCCGCCTGGTCGTCGTTGCGGACCAGGATGCAGTTGTCGCAAACGTCGCCCCAGTGGTCGCCATCGAAGTTGTCCTGGAGAATGTTGTAATCCAGCGGGCAGTTGTCGCAGACGTCGCCGCGCTGGTCGGCATCGGTGTCGGTCTGGGCGGGGTTCGGGGCGAGGATGCAGTTGTCGCAGGAGTTTCCTCGTAAATCGCCATCGGAGTCCGCCTGGCTCGGGTTGTAGGCCGAGGGGCAGTTATCGCAGACGTTGCCGTCACCGTCGCCGTCCGAGTCGCCCTGGCCCGTGTTCGAGACTGTGGGACAGTTGTCGCAGACGTTCCCAACCGTGTCGGCGTCGCCGTCCTCCTGTCCGGCGTTGGAGCCTAGGGGGCAGTTGTCGCACGCATTCCCGAACGAATCTCCATCCACGTCCTGCTGCGACGTATTGGCGGTGGCCGGGCAGTTGTCGCAGAGGTTCCCGACGGTGTCGAGGTCGCCGTCTACCTGGGAGAGGTTTGCGGTGACGGGGCAGTTGTCGCAAGGGTCGCCGATCGTATCGCCGTCTCCGTCAACTTGGCTGTTGTTGTAAGTCGACGGGCAGTTGTCCAAGTCCCCGCAGACAGCGTCGGTATCCGAGTCATTCAGCGGGTCGAGAGCGCATGCATCGCAGGGGTCTCCGATGCCGTCCACATCGGCGTCCACCTGCGTGTTGTTGTAGGCGGCCGGGCAGTTGTCGCAGGGATCACCGAGTGCATCCAAGTCGGCATCAACCTGGGATGTGTTAGCGGCGAGTGGACAGTTGTCGCATAGGTCGCCGATGCCATCCGTGTCGCCGTCGGTCTGGGATGTGTTGGCGGCCAGCGGGCAGTTGTCGCAGGCATCACCGAGAGTGTCCGCGTCGCCATCGGCCTGAGTGTGGTTGTATGCGACAGGGCAGTTGTCGCAGAGATTACCAACTGCATCCGAATCACCATCGGCCTGCGAAGTGTTAGCTGCCAGGGGACAGTTGTCGCAAGCGTCGCCGACCGTATCGGCATCACCGTCGGCCTGTGTGTTGTTGTAGGCGGCCGGGCAGTTGTCGCAGGGATCACCGAGTGCATCCAAGTCGGCATCAACCTGGGATGTGTTAGCGGCGAGTGGACAGTTGTCGCATAGGTCGCCGATGCCATCCGTGTCGCCGTCGGTCTGGGATGTGTTGGCGGCCAGCGGGCAGTTGTCGCAGGCATCACCGAGAGTGTCCGCGTCGCCATCGGCCTGAGTGTGGTTGTATGCGACAGGGCAGTTGTCGCAGAGATTACCAACTGCATCCGAATCACCATCGGCCTGCGAAGTGTTAGCTGCCAGGGGACAGTTGTCGCAAGCGTCGCCGACCGTATCGGCATCACCGTCGGCCTGCGTGTTGTTGTAGGCGGCCGGGCAGTTGTCGACGCAGTCTGCGAGGCCATCTACGTCTTCATCGAGAAAGCCTTCATCGGTCTGCCCGTCGCAGGTGTTGTCAAGCCCATCGCACACCTCGGAAGCACTGCACAGCCCTTGAATGTCCGTCAGCTTGATGTCGTCCACGTACCAGCCGTTGTCCAGGTTGTACGTGTGGTAGGGCGATCCGCCTGGCTCGGGCTCGAGCCACGAGCGGGACTCACCGAACTGCCAGCCACCCCCACCCTCAAAGATCCACCGCAGGCGAGCCTTTCGGCCGGCGAAGGGCTGCAGGTCGAATTGTGTCCTGGCCCATACGCCGGGGCCCCGGCCCAGGCCGGTTCCCGCGCCGCCGTTCTCAAGGAAGGAGCTGCAGTTCGGATCCGAGACCCACTGACAGGCGCCGTTCACTGTCTCGTTCGTCACATCCCCGCAGTCACCATTCACATCGACCGCGGTGTCGCTGTCCACCACGCATCCCAAGTTCGATCCGTAGATGTCGCCCATGTGCGACCACTGGGGCTTGCCGCCGCACATCGTCTCGTTAACCGGCGACTCCCTGTCGTCACCCGGGTCGAACTCGCAGATTTGGAATTGTTCCTGGTCCACGACCGCATAGCCGTTCTGCGATGCCGCCAGGCGCTCCCACGGCTCGTAGAGGCCCGTTCCGGCGTTGAACAGGCTCATCTGAACCTGCCCACCGGCGAGGGTCAACCCGGCGTTGATGCCCTGACGGTAGTCATTGACGCTGATGGCCTGCCAGAACTCGAGCAGGCTGCTCGTCCCGAGGATGACAGGATCCAGAACGAAGGCCGACGTCTGGCGCCACCGGTAGGTGTCCCAGGTCGTATTGGTCGCGTTGAGGTGCCGCCCCATGTGAAGCGAGCGAAAGCCGCTGTGAGCCTTCTCACCTGGTGCGCATCTGTTGGCGAAGGCCGGATTGCCGAGATCGTAGCTGTTCAGGCTGGCCGCGTTGCCCGTGTTGTCACAGCCCTCGAAGGCGCTGTGCAGGTGCCAGTCGTTCTCGCTGGGCACCGGGTGGCAGGTTTGGGCCGTGATCGGTCCCGGGTCGCTCGAGCAGATCAAGCCGCCGACGCCCGTCGGAGGCGTGCCGCCGTTGACGGTGTAGCCGAGGACGTCGTCGTTGGGGTCGCCGTACGCCAGCAGCGGGTCGCTGCCCGAGATGGAGACAGGCAGACGGCTGAAGTTGCCGGCCCTGCCGTTTCCGCTGCGGTCGGTGTCGAAGTCCTCACAGAGAGCTCCTGGGGCGGAATGAGCCGACCCTAGTCCGGTTCCATTCCCACAGAGCGAGGAGATAGGTCCCAGCGAGGTCTCTTCCGGCCGTGTCGAGCCAGGTCCTTTGCTGACTGTCCGAAGGTGCAATACAGAACCCTGTTCGCCAGGGGCGGGTCGGGAGGCGTCTACGGCGACAGTCGGTTCAGCACCTGATCGAGCGTGCTTTCTCTCCTTGTCGTCAATGGAGGTTGCTTCAGATCGCGCCGATGCAGGTGCTCTCTGCTCAGAATGGCTGACACTCGTGATTGACAACTGAGCGAGTATTAATGCGAGGCATGCACTTCGGAAGGCTCTCGGGGCAGGTGCCGCCATTACACACTCCTCTCTCCCGCCGGAGAGGGCCGCCAGGAACGCGAGCGCGCACGAGGTCTGAGACGGGGCGCGACGAAGGTCAACCCGTGCCATGGGCGGCTCCCGGCAGGGCCGTGGGAATTGCGGTATGCCCCCATATACGCCTGAACCGAGGGTCAGATCAAGCGCAATTGTCAGCCGGTCCGCGCCCGGCGGGTCCACTCCCGCCTCGCGGCGCTCTCAGGGCAACCCGGCCGGGGTCGCTGGTTCTTCATTCCAAGAAGACGGTCACCCTCGACCTTCGGGCATCGCGGTGGCGGAGGGGGCAAAGGGTGCGAGGTTGCTCTGGCCGGAACGGGGCCACGCAAGTGAGGGCTGCGAGAGGTGGTTCCCCGATGCGGCGTCGAGGAGAAGCGCGCGGGCGGAGGGAACGGCGGAGTCCAATCGACAGGCGAGCACCCCGCGTGCCTTCTTTCCCGCGAGCGATAGCCATCGTGCGAGGGTATTGGCGTGGTGGGGTGTCGGGGTGGCCGTGCCTTCCCCTCGATCCCGTAGAGGCTGCTGCCGCGCCCGATGACGATGCCCACGGCTACCTCCGCGCTCGTCTCTCGATACCTTTGTTGCGCAAGGCGGCCAGCGAGGTTCGTGCAAATCTAAAGTCCAACTTTAGATTTGCATGGACTTCCACTCAGGGGACGGATTCTCGTGGGGGCCCGGAAGATCCGGGGCACGCTCCCGGATTCTAATCAGGGAAGATCGAAGAGGATCAGCTCGGCTTCCTGCTCGCCTTTCATCACCAGGCGGCTCTCGCTCCGGATGGCGGCGCCGTCGCCGGGGCCCAGCCTCTGATCGTTGAGCACGAGGCGGCCGCGTGCGACGTGGATCCACCCCGACCGTCTTAAATCCGTCTCGTGCGTGATGGTGCGGTCCGGGGCGAGGAGGGCAGCGTACATCCGGGCCTCCTGGCCGATGATGATCGAATCCTGCTCGCCGTCGGGGGAGGCCAGGAGGCAGAGGCGATCGCGGCGCTCGGGCTCGGGGAAGGCGCGCTGGTCGTAGCGGGGGGGCGTGCCGAGCTTCTCGGGAAGGATCCACATCTGGAGCAGGTGGACGAAATCCTTCTCGGATCCGTTGAACTCGCTGTGGGTCACGCCGGTGCCGGCCGACATGTACTGGGCGTCGCCCGGCCGGATCTTCGATCCGTTCCCCATGCTGTCCTGGTGCTCGAGGAGGCCGTCGAGGACCCAGGTGATGATCTCCATGTCCTTGTGGCCGTGCGTGCCGAAGCCCTGCCCGGGCTGGACGATGTCCTGGTTGATGACCCGCAGCTCGCTGAATCCCATGAATGCGGGATCGCGGTAGTCGGCGAACGAGAAGGTGTGCCACGTCTGGAGCCACCCGTGGTTGAAGTGGCCCCTGGCTTCGGATCTGCGGATAGTGATCATCGCGGCTCCTAGCGCACGTACATGTCGATCACGCGCTCGATGGCGCGGCGGCAGACGGGGCAGAAGCCTACTCGGTCTCGCGTGAACATGATGCAGTCCACGGAGGGGCGGTAGAGGCCCTGCACCTCGTACATGGCGCCCTCGAAGGCGCCCACCTTTCCCGCGTGCTCCTGCGATCCAAGCCAGGCCGTGGAGTGCTTCCGCTCCTCCTCGAAGAGCGCCTCGATCTCCTCGTCGGGGGCCCCGGCGGCGAGCAGGTCGGCGCGCCGCTTCTGGATCCCACGCGAGGTCTCCTCGTAGGCGTCCTTTTCCCACGGCGTGGGCACGGGCGTGCCTGTCGAGACCAGGTCACCCCACTTCGCCTTCGCCGGATCGTGGAGGGCCGTGATGTTCGGCTCCCAGGGCTCCACCTTCGTCCCCGTGAAGTTCTCGTAGGCGACGGGCGAGGTGTAGTACTCGTCACCGAGGCCGGCGAAGTGATGGCCGAACTCGTGAATAACGAGGTAGGGGGCAAAGGCCGAGTCGACGGCCGCCGTGGAATAGAGGTTGTAGATGCCGCCGCCTCCGTACTTCCGGTCGTTCACCAGGATCAGGGTGAAGTCGTAGGGGGCGGCCGCGGCGACGTCCCTCCAGTCCTGGTCCTCAAGCGTCAGCACGTAGCGTTCGGAGTCGAAGGTGTTGTACCGGGTGCCCAGGGGCGTCTCGTGAAAGACGCCGGCCCGGGGACGGGGGACACCTTCGTGGGCCGCGGGCGTGTTCACGGCCCGCACGTTGAAGTCGCGCTTGCGCGAGGCGAAGGGCTCTTCCTTGAATAGCTCGGCCGCGAGGCGGCGGACGTCCGACTCGAACTTCGGCTTCTGTGCCGCGGTGTAGCCGTCACCGAGGATCACCAGGTCCACCTTGACTGAAGGGTCTCCGTTCTCGAAGACGGTCCACACGTCTCCGGTTGGCGCCGGCGCCCTGTCCACGAAGCGGGATGCGGGATCGACGGTGAGGCTCCAGATCTCGCGGAAGCTCTGATCGGGTTGGCGCTTTCGGAGCCGGAGCTGGAAGGGGCGCTTCGGCTCGGGGATCCGGACGGCCTCGGCGATCGCGCGCCACGTTCCCTCGCCGGCCTCGCCGGTCGTCTCCCACTCACCGAAGATGCTCGCGAATCCCCGGGTGTAGATGACCCGGTGCTGCGCCAGGTCGGCCACCTCGACCATGTACTTGCCGAGGTTGGAGATGTCGATCGTCTGCGTCCGGCTTCCGGGCCAGGGTCCTTCGACGCGGACGCGATCGAGAGCGAAGTGCTCCTCGGCGGCCGTGCCCGCGTGCCGGTAGTCCACGCGCAGCGTCGCGCCCGTGAAGTCCTCGTCGAAGGCGGCCGTCGCGGCAGGCGCGGAGGCGAGGCAGAGCAGGGCTACCAGGGCGGCTACGGGTCTCATGTTCAGTTGCTTCAGCCCTTGGGGGGCGGCCGCAGCTCCTCCTTCTTGAAGCCTGCGGGGATTTCGAAGTGCTCGGCGGGCACCGAGGAGGAAGAGAGCGACACGATCTCGGATTTCATCCCGAAGAGCTTCGACTTGCCGGGCTGCCCGGGCGTCGCTGGCGCCGTTTCCGTCTTCTTCGCTTCGTCCGTGGCCGCTGCGCTGTCGTCCTTCTTCTTGAACTTCGAGAAGAGCTTCTTCATCCCTCCCGCCATCGAGCTGCTCGAGGAATCACCGGAGGCGGGCTCGGCCCCACCCTCGGCGGACTCGCCAGATCCCGGTGAAGCGGCGCCACAGGTCCCTTCCGTGAAGATCTCGAAGCTGGTGCTGACGGGGTAGCCCTCTATCTTGCGAAGCTCCTTGAGCGCGGCCTCCATCCCGGCGGCTCCGCCGGGCAGAAGGGCCCCGGCCGCCGCAGTCTGGGACTGGAGGCTGTTCATGTCGAATCCCATCGCCTTCGCCTGGCGGACCATGAAGGCCTGGAGATCCGCCAGCGAGCCCTGGACGGGCGCATTCCACAGGCCCAGGACGTAGGAGAGCGTGCAGGTCTCCTTTGTCTCCTTGTTGGTGCAGGTCTGCCGCCCCTCGATCTTTGTGAGGCGCGCGCTGAGGCCGACAACGTCCTTTTTCTCCCCCGTGTTCGTGGCCGAGAACTCGGCAGGATCGCACGTGACTTCCGGGGGCTTCTCGCCCTCGGGCGGAGGAGGCTGCTGCTGGGCTCCGAGCTGGGAGAGGGCCTGCTTCGCCTGGGCGCCCATCTCGGCCAGGGACATCTCGGTGTAGCTCTTCCCCTCGTAGTCGACCGTGTAGAGCATGCCCTTGTCGAGCCGCGTGATGGTCCCCGTGTGGCTGCCCTTGAGTCCGGGTACGAACTTCATGAGCTTCCCGATCATCTTGCTGGTCGACTCCATCTGGAGCCGGTCGCCGGAGAGGCGGGTCGTGGTGTCGGCGACGTTCGCGCCCCAGCCCGTGGCGCCGAAGCCGTCGAATGTGACTTTCTCCTGGAGCTGGACGTCGGCCCGGGCGGATGGCGCGAGGGCAGCGGTCACGGGCGCGAGCAGGGCAAGGATCAGCAAGCTGGATCGTAGGCGCATGTTGGATTCCCTCCCGGAGGGTTGAGGCTGAGGTGCGCGACATTCTAGCGTGCCCGCGGCAGCGTGAGATACCGCGAGGCTGGGTCACCGCGCGCCCCGCTCCCGTCTGTCCCCCCACTGCCGGCCCTTTCGGAGGCCCTTTCCCCGGCCTAGGACCCCTGACCTGCTCCCTCCGCCGTGGCACGGCTATTGCGACTTTCCCGGTGGGTTTGTTCAAGGAGGGCTGGTCATGAAGGCGTCCCTCATTCTGATTGGAGCGATCTTCCTCCTCGGTGCCGTCTACGTCGTGCCTGCGGTCGTCATCGAGACCTGGCACCGGTTCCGGGGTCGCAAGACCGTGCAATGCCCCGCCACGGGGAGGGCGGCCATCGTCGAGCTGGATGCATACCGAGCGGCCATGACCTCGGCCGTGGGAAGGCCCAGGCTTCGCCTCGAGGACTGCTCGCGGTGGCCGGAGCACATCGACTGTGGCCGCGAATGCCTGGAGGAGCTCAGGAGCTGAGGCGGCGGGTACCGGGTAGAGGCGGGAGAACGAGCCTCAGGCCGGCCATTTCCTGCTGATCACGCAGGCGTTGATGCCGCCCACGCCCATGTTGATCTTCCCCGCCACGGTACCGGGGAACTTCACGGGGGTGTCGAAGACGTACTCTCCGTGGATCTCGGCGATCGCGGGGTTCAGCTCCTCTCTCCTCAGGCAGGTGGGGTAGAGCACCCCCTCCTCGGCGCCGAGGTGCTGGGCCATCAGCTCCCAGGCTCCGCCCACCGACATGCCGTGGCCGAAGGTGCCCTTCCGGGCGGTCATCGTCACCGAGGGCCCGAGGATCTCCCGGGCTGTCGAGACTTCGAGCCAGTCGCCCGGCGTGGCCGTCGCGTGCAGATCCCAGGTCGAGACGTCCTCGGCGGAGACGCCCGCGTCCTCCAAGGCCTTGCGCATGCAGACGAGCGGTCCGTGGCGCGTGGGCGTGATGATGTGGTGGGCGTCCGAGGAGAGCCCCACACCGAGGATCTCCAGCCCCACGGGCTTGAACCCCTTCGCCTTCATGTACACCGCGTCGGCGACGATCCAGATCGTCGAGCCGCCCGCGACGTGCGTTCCCTTCATCCCGGTGAGGGGCTTGCTGGGCTCCCTGTCGGCCGCGAGGACGTTGGCTCTGTAGAAGGCGCCGATCAGGAGCGGGTGCGGTGGCGGATCGGTCATGCCCACGACGACCGCCTTCGCCTGGCCGGAGCGGATGGCGTCCTCCGCCAGCTTCAGAGCAACGCCGAAGGAGGAGCAGGCGGCCACGGGCGCGAAGCTGGGCCCCTGGATCTGTCCCAGCATCGTCACCTGGGAGGAGGGAGCGCTGTGGATGTTCCAGATGAGGTTGGGATCCACCGAGTTCCATGGTTCTGGAGGACACCCCCACTGCTCGTTGAGCTTCTGCTGGGAGCGGAGCTTGCGGCGGATGATGCTCTCCTTGCCTGACTGCACCTCCTCACCCAGTCCATCCGATTGGATCTTCCGCGAGGCCTCGAGGTACTCCCCGAGAGAGTCGGACTTCCCGATCCAGAACTCCTCCCACGCCTCTACGGCCGACTCGCGCTCGACCTCGTCGGCGAGCGTCTCCGGCTCGGGCGGGATCGTGTGGCGGGCCCGCAGCTCGGCTCGCCCGGCGGGCGCCGCCTCGGCATACTGGCGTCGCAGCCGGCAGCGCTCGGGCGCGCCCCAGAAGCGGTTCCACCGTCGCTGCGCCTTGTAGTAAACGATGCTCGCGTCGTACATGGTGGCGAGATCGCCGACGCCGGTGCCTATGTAGACGTGCGTCTGCTGGCCAAGATCTTGAAGCTCCTTCTCCATGCCGGGGTTCTGCTGCAAGGCCTGGATGAACGCGCCGACGGTGTAGCGGACCATCTCGCCGGAGTGCTTGACGAGCTGCGAGTAGCGGGCCGGCTTGAAGCGCTGCTCGATCCAGGGGCGGTAGTCGGCGATGTCGAACTTCGGCTCGCCCACCAGGAAGTTGCTCGGGCCGAAGCCGGTGAAGGGCTCGAGCCACGAGTCGCAGGCTCTGAGGTTCGTGCGGAACTCCTCGACGTTGGCGGAGCGGGGCGCGACGACGCCCCACCCGAAGATCCCGAGCCTGGCTTTCCCTTCCGTCATGGCATGGCTCCGCTCCGGTTGCGTTCCGCGGCCCGCTGGAAGACGCGATCCGGATCGCGGCGGGGGCGGGCGAGTCAGCGGGCGCGAGCCGGCAACCCGCCGGTCGTCGCGCGGAAGGATACCAAATGGCTGCGGAGATCAGGATCCGGAGGCGAAGTGCTCCAGGAAGAGCCGCGCGAAGGGGGATGCACGGACGCCCTCAGCGGTCCAGGCCCATTTGGCGCTGAGCCCATCGCTGTTCGACAGGAGGATCAGGGTCAACTTCCTGTCGGGGAGCTTGAGGTAGAGCGCGGAGACCGTCGGCGGGAACCACCCGTAGTGCCAGATGGTCCGCGTACCGCCTGCGTTCTCTACGAACCACCCCAGGGCGTAGGGCAGGTCGCGCCCCTCGTGGTTCCTCGCCGGCGTCCACATCGTCTTCCGGGCGGCCTCGCCGATCAGGCGGCCGGCGTCGAGGGCGATGTCGAACTTCGCCAGGTCCTCCACGGTGGAGACGACGCCCGCGGCCGTCTGCGAGGAGGAGAGGGACGACCATGCGGCGCCGAGACGCTTGCGGCGCGCCGCGTCCGTCGCCGCGGGCAGGCGGAAGGCCGGATCCAGGTTCCAGGGCGCCGGATCCACGTCGGGCTCGAGGCCGAAGCCCGGGTAGGTTCCCGGCACCAGCGCTTCCCCCTCGAGCTTGTAGGGCCTTGCGATCTCCTTCGCGACCGCCTGGCCCCAGGGGACGAGCTGGCCGGGGAGGGATCTCGCCATGCCCAGAGGCTCGAAGATCTTCGCGCGGAGCAGGTCGGGATAGGAGCGCCCCGTGAGATCCTCCAAAACCCAGGTGAGATCCGCGAAGATGTTGCCGTTGTAGTTGTAGCTCTCCCCCGGCGTCTCTCCCTCGCTGGTGTGCGTGAGGACGTGGCGGACGGTGATGGGCTTCGCGGAGTAGCGCTCGGGGTAGTGCGCCCAGGAGCCGCCTCCCGGCTCGAACCAGGGATGGATGAGGAAGCTCTTCATGGGGGCGTCGAGAGAGAGCTTTCCCTCCTCGACGAGCTGCATCAGGAGGATTGCAGCGATGGGCTTCGACACCGAGGCGAGCCGGTAGGGTGTGTCGGGGCGCGCCGGGAGCTTCCTCTCGATGTCCGCCCAGCCGAAGCCACGCGCCCAGGCGAGCCGCCCATCCTGCACGATGGCAGCCGACAGGCCGGGCAGCTTCGTCTCCCTGGCCAGCGCCTCGAGCGCGGTGCCGAAGCGCTCGAAACGCTCCGTGCCAGGAGCCGGCGCGGAGGCAGCCTCCCTGTCTGCGGCGGCAAAGGCGGCTAGCGCGACGAGCAGCAACGGCAGGAGCACGATCCAGGCTTTCCTCACGGGCATCCTCCCTCCGATCCAAGTAGATGCGGATCTGCGAGCCAAGGTTGCTATGCGGTGAAGGGGGAGTGATAGCCTTCGGGGCGGAGGAGCCATGAGGATTGCCACCTGGAACGTCAACGGTCTGCGGGCCCGGATGGAGCTGCTCCTGCGCTGGTTGCGCGAGCGGCGGCCCGACGTGGTCGGGCTCCAGGAGCTGAAGATGGAGGAGCACAAGTTCCCCAGGGAGGCGCTCGCGGCCGAGGGGTATCGCGCCGCGGTCCTCGGCCAGAAGGCCTGGAACGGCGTGGCCGTCCTCTCCCGCCACGAGATAGGCGCCGTGCAGGCGGGCCTGCCCGGGCAGGAGGAGCGAGGCTCCCGGCTCCTCACGGTGCGGACGGCGGGCCTCTCGTTCACGACGATCTACTGCCCGAACGGCAAGCACGTGGGGCACGAGGACTTCCCGCGCAAGCTCGAATGGTTCGACGCGCTGGGAGCCCACCTGCGCCGGAGTCTCGTTGCCGGAGAGCCGGCGGTCCTCTGCGGCGACCTCAACATCGCGCCCACCCCGCTCGACACCTGCGACGAAGCGGGGCTGCGTGGGACGATCTTCCACACGGACGAGGAGCGGGCCCGCTTCCGGGGGCTCCTCGACGAGGGCTGGGGCGACATCTTCAGATGGAAACACCCGGATGAGCGGGCCTACTCGTGGTGGGACTACCGCGCGGGTGCCTTCCCCCGCAACGAGGGGCTGCGGCTGGACTTCCTGCTGGGGTCTGAAGGGCTCAGGGAGAGGGTGCGCAGCGTCCAGATCGACCGCGACTACCGCAAGAAAATCGAAGGGCTGACCCCCTCCGATCACGCCCCCGTCATCGCGGACCTGGACTGAAGCGGGTCATTCCTCAAGCGGGGCGCGCAGGATGGCCGGCTCGTCAGCACCATTGCGGTTGAGTGGTCCTGGCGGCAAGCGGGAGAGCCCTATTCAGGGTGCTCCGGCTCCTGGGGGCCCGAGGGGCGGCTTCTTGAACTCCTTGTCGAGCACGTACATGTACATCACCGCCATCGAGTCCTGGTTCTCTCCCGACGTGTTGTCGTAGATGCTGACCAGCTCGTACTGGTGATCCTTGTAGAGAGGGACTCCCTCGACGCTCGAGAAGGGGTCCACCGCGTCGAGGCCGATCTTCCCCTTCGTTCCAGTCGCCCTGCTGAGGAAGACGGACTTGTCCGCCGTGATGTCGCGCAGCTCGAGAGACTCGGCGAAGGGATGGACGTGCACGGCGATGTAGTGAAGCGTCGTGTCGTAGGGCAGGCGCATGAACTGGGTGGTGTTGCTCCGGTTCACCTCCCGGCCCGGCTTCACCAGCCAGTGGCCGGCGAACTGGCGGCCGAACTCGTCGGTGAAGAGCCGCCCCTTGTCGGTCGCGAGGTTCCCGGGCAGGCAGCCGGGGCCGTGCTGCTCGGGGTTCGGGTCGGCGATGTTGAAGTAGCCGTCCTTCCCTTCGACGAGGACGAGGGCGTTCGCCGAGATCTGGAAGAGCGCCTTCATGGGCGTCTTCAGCTCGCTGTCCCGCACCCACTTCACGGTGACCTTGTGCCTCACCTGGAAGGTCTGTCCCTCGATGTTGTGGTTCAGCACCTGGGTCGTGAGGCGGAAGGGCTCGATGGAGAGCACCGGGACCCCGAACCCCTCGGGGAACTCGATGGTCTGCTGGCCCTGGGAGAGCGTGAAAAGCCGGTTGGGAGTCTCGCGCTCGATCCCGAAGATCTTCCGGTGGATGGGCATGTTCATGTCCAGGTTGCTGTGGCACATGAACTCCTGCGAGACGGGCGTGTCGCCGTCGGGCCCGACCATCACCGCCTCGTAGCCGGTCACCCAGAGCAGCTCAGCGGGCGATCCCTCGGGGGCGAGGTAGATGAACTCCGTGCTCTGCGGCCCGAGCATCGATCGGTATTTCCTGTCGATGGTGTAGGCCTGGGACAGGAAGGTCGTGGAGCGGATCGGGGCTCCGCTGATGCTGGCCGTAGCGTCACTGGCGACGGCCGGCGAGGCGGCGCCCGCCGGTACTTCCGCGGGGCTCGCCGGGACCACGAGCAGGCAGGGGAGACACGCCACCAGGAAGCGGAGGGCTAGAAAGGGCAGGCTCAGGGGCGGGATGGTGCGGGAGAGCATCGTGGGGTGAAGTCTACCAGCCGGGAGTCTCAGGTGCCCGTGCGAGCGATCCCCCGGGGCTCGGGGTCAGGGGCAGGCGGGAGAGGCGTCCCGGGCGGCTGAGCCGTAGCTGCTCGTTCCACACGCGTTGCGCGCCCGGACCAGGTAGTAGGTCGCGCTCCCCAGTGCGGGGTTGGGCCCTGCGTCGGTCGTGAACCCGTTCGCCGTCGAGCCGAGGCAGCTCCCGGCCGGGTAGTTGATGGCTCCGATGGCGGCAAAATCGCCCGTCGTGACGTCATACAGCGTGCCGCTGCCGGCGCTCTGCGTCGTCCAGGCGAGATCGGTCGGGCCGGCGCCCGTCGCCATGACGTCGGCGACCGGCGAGGGCATCGCGAATGCGGTCGCGTTCAGCGGCGCGCAGTCGGCTACGTCCGGGGCCCCATCGTTGTCGTCATCCGCGTCGAAGCAGTCATTGGTGCCGTCGAGATCCGTGTCCGGTCCGTTGTCGAGGATCCCGTCGCAGTTGTTGTCGAGCGCGTCGCAGATTTCGGCTGTGGGAGCGCCCGGAACGCAGGAGTTGGAGCCCGCCGTGCAGGTCCCCGTCGCGGCGCACTCGCCAACCCCGCATGATGTTGCGAAGGAGTCGGTCGTGCCGTCGCAATTGTTGTCGAGGTTGTCGCAGATCTCCGGGGCCAGAGGCGAGGTGCCGGGATCCGCGTCGTTGCAGTCCAGGTCGGAGGGGGATCCATCCTCGTCGCCGTCCACGATGCCGCCCGCGCAGGCGTTGAGCGACCGCGGCAGATCCCGGTTCGGATCGCCGAAGGTGGCGGCTCCGCAGGCGTTGAGGCTCCGGATGAGGTACAGGTAGCCGTCGCCCGGGGGAGGATTGCCCCGGGGGTCCGTGAAGGGGCTCGTCGGGCTCGAGGCGCTCAGGCAGAAGCTCTCCCCGAGGCTAGCCAGCTTCATGCGGCTGATGAGCCCCGAGTGGATCTGGTAGGTCGTGGCCGCCCCGATGTTCTGGAGGCTCCAGCTCAGCCTCGTGGGCGGGTTGGCGGTGACGTTGAAGTTGGATACCTCGGTCGGGAATCCGAATGAACCCGAGTTGAGCGGAGCGCAGTCGCCCGCGTCGGCAACTCCGTCGTTGTCGTCATCGGGGTCGAGGCAGTTCTTGATGCCGTCGAGGTCCGTGTCGGGCCAGCCCTCGTCGGTGACGCCGTCGCAGTTGTTGTCCAGTCCGTCGCAGATCTCGGTAGCCGGCGCGCCAGGCGTGCAGGAGTTCGATCCGGCCGTGCAGGTCCCCGTCCGCGCGCACTGGCCGACGCCGCAGGCGGTGGGGAAATTATCGGTCGTGCCGTCGCAATCGTTGTCGAGGTTGTCGCAGACCTCGGGCACCGGGGAGCAGGCTCCCTGAGCTTCGAAGGCGCCGACGTCGACGTCGCCGACCTCCGGCGAATTGGGGGTTCCGTCCCCGTCCACGCCGCGCAGATTGACGTCGAAGTCCACCGCCGGGGCGCCTGAGGCGGTCGCCGTGTCGACGGCCGGGGAGTTCGCATCGATGTGGAAATCGCGGGTAGCCGGGTTCGCGAAGAGCGGGTCGGCGTAGAAGTTCCCGCTCGTGCCAATCACCTGGGCCTCCGTGAGGTCGCCCGCGACCTCGGCCCCCTCGTTGCCGAAGAAATCAGTGTGCGAGATGGTCGGAACGAACGTGGAAGCTACGGAATAGGCGAAGATCCCGCCTCCCTGCCCTCCCAGATCCGTGATCTGGTTGCCCTCGATGATGTTGTTCGTGATGAGCATGGGAAGGCCCGGATACCCGACTCCTGTTTCCAGCCCGCCGCCTCGCATACCCGCGTTGTCCGTGATCGTGTTGTTGACGATCCTGGCTCCGATGTAAGCCACGTAGAGCCCACCCCCTTCGAAGGGGCAGAGGTTTCCGACGATGACGTTGTTCGTGATGATGGGGCTCGATACGGCTCCCGTCAGGCCCAGGATGTGAACTCCCCCGCCGAGATCGGCGGCGTAGTTGTCCGCGATGACGTTCCGATCGAGGACGGCGGTCGCAGCGCTGTTACTGCCGGGGAAGATGGCGATGCCGCCCCCTCCGCCGACCGAGTTCGTGGCGTTGGGGTTGCCCGCGTCGTTGTTCTCGATGATGTTGTCCGTGATGATGGGTGAGGAGTAGAAGGCGACGTAGATCCCCGCTCCATACCCCGCGGTAGGGTTCTTGCTGCTTCCCGCTGCCGGGATGGCGCGGTTTCCCGAGATGATGTTGTTCGTGATGACGGGGGCTCCGGCGGCGATGAAGATCCCGCCGCCGTAGAAGTTGGGCTGGGTGCTGGCAAGCGTGTTGTTCGTGATGATGTTGTTGGAAATGGTCGCAGAGCTGAAGACGTAGATGCCGCCCCCGGCCACCTGGGTTGTGGCGGTCTGGATCGTCCCGGAGCCGCCTGTGATCGTGAAGCCGTCGAGGAGCGTGGCGATGGTGTGGCCCGAGCCGAAGAGGATAGTGCTGCACTGCCCGGTCCGCTTCGTGCAGAAGTCGGTTTCGGTGCAGGGCTTGCCGGCGCCGTTGATGATGGTGAGGGCGGGGCCGCTCTGGGAGACCAGATCCACGTTCGGCCGCATCCGGATCGATTCCGGGTAGGTCCCCTGGGCCACGCTGACCAGGTCACCCGAAGAGGCGGCGCAGATGGCGTCCTGAATCTTGCAGTAGGGAGTCTGCAGCGTGCCGTTGCCCGTCGCCGGGCAGGTGGCGTCGTCGACGTACCAGGTGGCTCCCGCGGCGCTGATCTTGACGATCAGCGAGGTCGAGAAGGTGATGCCGAGGAGGGCTGCCGCGAAGACGAAGAGCCTGCCGGCGCGCAGGAATCCTCCGCTGGATGAGAAAAGTGGCCCCGAACTCCCCATCGACCCGACCGTGGTCCCCTCGGTCGCGGGAAACTGCGCGACGACAAAGGGCCCTGACCATCCGAGGCTGCCCGCCTTGAGTAAGGATGGTCCCGCACCGAGCCCAGCATGGAGGACAGGCCGGATAGTACGTTGATCGGGGTCCTAGTCAAGACTTTTCTCCACGTGGGTCCGAGGGCTGTCGTCTCCTGCAAGGAGGGCGAGCGCTCGGAGGCGGGCCGTCACCTTGGATTGCGTAGGGATGTTGTTTCTGTTTCGTTTTATCCCAAAAGCTCCATTCTCGTTCGATTCCCGCCGGACGCTCTCCCCCCGGATCGCACCAAGTCGTCACGAATTCACCCAGATAAGATCTTGCGCCCCTCCGGGGTTCGCGGTAGATTCAGGGGTCCCACAACACCAGGGCAGAACGGGAAATCCCTAAGGAGGGGGTAGGAATGCTCACACAGAAGAACGTCTGGAGGGTGTTGGCCCTTCTGGCCGCGGCCGTGCTGATTCAGGCCTCCACGGGGGTAACGCTGGTTCAGGCGGACCGTGACCAGGCGGCCTGCGTCCAGGCGTGCAACGCGATCAGAGACATTTGCAAGAACGTTTGCAGCGATGACTGCGCTGCCCTCTACCCGACGACCTCGACGGAATACAGCGTCTGCAACTCAGCTTGCCGGCAGGGCTGCTCCGACGACTCGCAGGAGTGCAAGGCGAAGTGCAACATCAGGAAGAACCCGCCCCACAACGGCGAGCCATAAGCGAGAGCGATCCCACCACAGAATCTACGAAACCCTCCTCCGGCACTCCGAGGCCGGTGGAGGGTTTTTTGTTGCCGCGAGAGCATGCGAGCCGTAAGATCCGGCTCTCTGCGTTTTAGCTCTCAAGCCTGCAAGACCCTAGGAGGGGGAGTTCATGTTCGGATCCACAAAGACCATCTGGAGGTCCCTGTTCCTGCTGGCAGGCGCCGTGCTCCTGTTCACCCAGCCCTCCGGCCTTCTCCTGGCCGATCGTGACCAGGCGACTTGCGTCCAGACGTGCAACGCGATCAGAAGCTTGTGCCAGGACGTCTGCACCGCTGACTGCCTGGCGCTGTACCCGGCCGGGTCGACCGAGTTCTCCGTTTGCAACTCGAGTTGCCGGCAGGGCTGCGGGGACGACTCGCAGGAGTGCAAGGCGAAGTGCAACATCAAGAAGAACCCACCTCACAACCCCGAGCCCTGATCGCGCGGTACCACTGAGCTCGAAATCCAGACGAACCCTCCTTCGGGCTGCGAATGCCGGAGGAGGGTTTTTCTATTCCTCGGAGCGGCGCAATGCCTCCAGGAGGGAATCCGCCTCGTTGCTGTCGGGAATCTCCTCGGCCAGCCGCTGGGCGTACCGCATCGCCTCCACGTACCTCCGCTTGCGGGTGAGCAGCTCGACGAGCTTCACGAAGGGACGTGAGTCCTCCTCATGGCGCTCGATGAGGCCGATGTAGATCTTCTCCGCCTCGGTGTCCTGCCCGATAGCCTCCAGCTCGGCCGCGTAGGAGAGCAGCACGGTCGAGGATCCGACCATACGGTGCAGGTGGCGCTTGAAGAGCTGGACCGCCTTTTCATGGTCTCCCAGATCGGAGTAGGCGAGGGCGAGGTGGTACTGGGCGATGGATCCGCGCAGGCGGTCACCGTCGAGCTCCACGAGACGCTCCAGCAGCCGGATGCCCGCCTCGTAGTCCTTCTCCCCCAGGAGGAGCTTGCCCATTCGAAGGAGGCACTCCTTCTCGACGTCGGGATCACCCAGGAGACGCAGCCCCTTGTAGACCTCGATGGCGTCGGCGATGCGCCCGACCGTCTCGAAGACCTCCGCACGAGCCAGCCGGGCAGCCAGGGGATCCACGAAGGGGTTCGTGGCCGCCAGGTCGATGCCTTCCAGGATGGGCTCTTCGAGATCTCCGGCGAACTTCGTGTCCGTGATCCATGGGTGGGCGAAGAGCTGGGGCGTCATCGAGAAGGCCTGCCGGATCTCCCGGCCTGCGTCGTCGAGAAGCCCCCGGTCCCAGTAGAGCTTGGCCAGGAAATCGTGATAGAAGGAGAACTCCGGCTCCAGCTCGCTGGCCTTGAGCGTGGAGGCGATGATCATGAGGTCTTCGCTGGAGAGGTTGCGGGCGTCCATCTCCTTCCGCGCGACGGCAGGGTCCTCGCCGGCCTGAGCCGCCTTGACCATCGCCTTGAGCCGGTCGATGCGAGTCCTCGCAGAATGATAGGCATCGTAGGCCTGCGCGACGTTGAACCAGGCCGGGGCGTCGGACGGATTCAGATGGAGCCCCCGGATCGTGGCCGCGAGCGATTCCGCCGCCACCTCGCCGGGCTCCTTGCCCTTCAGGGCGGTCAGGCGAACGGCATTGGACTGAGCGATGTGGATAACCCGCCCTATCATCATCCAGTTGGTGGCGTTCGCCTCCTGCCACTGCGTCGCGGCCACGAGATCCGCGTAGGCCTCGTCGACTTCCCCGTGAGTCAGCGCATGCTCGCCCTTGTAGCGGTGGATGAACCCCATCATCCGCGCGGTTCCCGACCATACGCTGCCGGCAAGCAGCGCCGCGAGCGCCAGCGCGTAGAGAGCGCGCGCGATCACGGCAAGCTCCGGGCGGCGCCCGGCTGCGCGGCGGGCTCCGGGAGAGTCACGACTCCCGGAGCCTCTTCCCTCTCGTAGAGCCTTACGAGATTCAGCAGGGTGCCCCCCAGGACGACCACGAAGAGCGCGATGGCCGGCATCTGGAGGTTGGAATGCACGGTGGAGTGGACCAGCAGGGCAACGATCCCGACCACGAGGCCCACGAAGGCATAGCGCCCCGACCTGCCGCGGAACCGGCGTGGCCGCAGGACGGCGGCGAAGAAGGTGCCCAGGCCGGTCAGGGCGATCAGCCCGCCCGTGAACCCGGTGTCCGTGAAAACCTCCAGGAACTCGTTGTCCGCCGTGAGCCACCAGTTGCGGCCGGGCGGGGCGTATCGCATGAAGGCGAACCGGAAGGTGCCCAGCCCCGTTCCGAGGAGCCAGTTCTTCCCGACGAGGGAGAGGGAGTTCTCCCAGGTCGTGTAGCGCATCGCCATCGAAGGAGTGGTTTCCCCTTCGGTCATCGTCTGGACGCGCTGGACGATTTCCTCCGACGAGCCGATCCAGACGACGAAGACCCCGGCCAGGACGAAGAAAGCGCCCAGGAGAGCCAGCTCGAGCGTGCGCTCTCCGTAGTAGTACAGCAAGGCGCCCACGATGGAGACGGCGAAGGCGGCGGTGAGCATGCCTGCCCGCGAGAGGGAATAGAAGATCCCCGCGCAGGTGACGACCGACGCGAAGCCGAAGAGCAGGAAGGGAGGGGTGGCGTCGCGTTGGCCACGGCGGACCTTGGCGAGAGCGGCGAAGCTGAGGCAGATCGCGAGGGGCAGGACGGTCACGGCGAAGCCCGCGAAGTTGTTCCTGTGGACGAATGGGCCGAAGGGATTCGGGTAGGTCCCCTCTCGCACCCAGTAGAGCTTCCCGTTCCACGTGAGCTTCTGAATGATCCCGACGATGGACACGAGCGCCACCAATCCCACGCAGACTGCCATGAGGCGCTGGAGCCGCTGGCGCGTTCGGAAGTGGCCCACGACGGCCGCGAAGACTCCGCTGAAGCTCAGGAGGAGGGTCAGCCGCTCCCAGGTCAGGTGCGGATAGACGCTGAGGGTCCGCCAGGGCGGGGCGCTGACGGACCACGGCGCCTCGGCGATGGGCAGCTCCGGAGGCTGGATGGCGATCGAGGTCGCATCGATCGAGGAGAGCTCGATCTTCTGGGTTTTCAGCAGCCACCCGGGGAGCTCTTCGCTGCGGAAAGGGTTGCCCTCGGCATACCCGGGAATGGACTGCGCGTAAAGGCTCCACGTGGCGGGAGCAAGGGTCCGTATCGCCTCGGGCGGGAGCTGGGTGACTTGAAGGAGCGCGAGGAGGATGAAGAGTCCCACGCAAACCCAGATCACGCGCAGGGGGCGGCGCGGACGAGAGTTGTTACTTCCCGTCCGGGCGCCGCGGGACTTCGACCACGGGCTGCCCTCACCCGCGGCCCATGCCACGAACACGATGGTCGCGGCGATCTGGATGACCCCGATCGCCCAGGTCTCGATGCCGCCGAAGGCAAGTGGCGTGAAAAGGAGGAGGAAGTAGATCCCTCCCTCGACCAGGAGCCCGCTCACGCGGCGAGTTTACCATCCCACCCCGGAGGGGGCCCCTGTGGTAGGGTCCACGCTGGCGGTCCCTCCGACAGGCGGAACCCCCCCTATGGCCTCGACGGAGATCCCTCCGGGCTCTGAGCCCAACGAGCCGCGCCGGTCCCGCGGCAGCCGCGTCCTCCTCGGGTGCGCGGGTTTCGCGATCGGTGCGGTGATCGTGATCCTCATCGTCGTGGCCGCCTTCATGGCCTGGATGAAAACACCGGGCCTCCCCCTCGAAGGGCGCCGGCTCGTGGACCCCGGCACGGTCCTCTACGCGGAATTGAACGTGCGCCCCGGAGATCCCGTAGCCCTGGAGCTGCTCGGGAAGGTTCTCGGCGCCCGCTCTCGCGAGCGGGCCATGGAGAAGCAGGAGGAGATCCCGGGCCCCCTGCGCTGGGCCTTCGGGAGAGCCGCCGGAGGTTCTTCGGCCCCTGATCTCGGGAAGATCCTCCCGCTCATCGTGATGGTCACGCGGCAGGAGGGCGCCGAGGGCGTCCCTTCGGCCGCCCTCCTGGCCCTGAGCTTCCCCAAGCTGGGCAACCGGATGAGGATGGTCGGGTGGATCGTCTCCCTCATTGCCGGGTGGGGCGGCGGCGACAGGGATATCAGCGCACAGGCCTACCGTGACGAGAAGCTCCTGACAATCGACGCCGATGGCGAGAAGTACTGGGCGAGCTTCGTGGGCTCGGACTTCCTCCTCGCCCGGACGGAGACCCCGTTGAAGTGGGCGATCGACAGGATCAAGGAGCCCACTCCCGAGGGAGGCGCGGAGCTGCTGGCCGCTCGGCCGGAGGAGGCCCTCCTCTACCTCGGAGCGCGTGAGGGGTATGCAGGATCGGTGATCGATCTGTTCCGGCGGGCCTCCCCCGAGTTCGCCACGGTGCTGGGACCGCTCGTCGAGGGAGCAGGGGCCATACGCCTCTGGGCCCGTCTCGAGACACCCGACCTTCTCTCGGGTGAGATGCGAGTGGCCGCCGGATCTCCGGACGAGGAGGAGGCCGACGAGTACGCGGGGAGCGTCACCGCCGTCGTACGCGGAGGGGAGATCACGCTGGCGCTCGAGCCGCTGCCGAAGGAACCGGGGGAGCGCCACGCCTGGCGCGTGCGGGTCTCGGGGCTGGAGAAGGTCGGGATCGAGGCTCTCGTCCATCTCGAGAAGGCCGGAGCGAAACCCGCCAAGCCCTGAGGTGACGCGACGTCATTCCGCCGTGGTCTGCCGCGCCCACGACATCTATACTGCGCAGCCATGACGCGGCGGATGGATTCCACGTGTTCCTGACGCGCTCCCGCCTTCTGGCGCTGCTGCTGATCGCTTGCGCGGGAGCGGCGATCCCGGCGTCCCTCGAAGCGCAGGAGGAGCCCGCTCCCGCCCCCCTCAGGACTCCGGAGGAGCGAGCCCAGGAGGAGAGCTGGGGTCTGATCCGCACGATCGTTCTCGATCCGGGCCACGGCGGTGAGGAGGTCGGAGCGGTGGGGCGCTCGGGCCTCTACGAGAAGGACCTCGCCCTCGACATCGCGCGCCGCCTCAAGGATCGCCTGCAAGCAAACCATGCCTTCGAGGTCCTCCTCACACGGGAGCAGGACGGCGTCCTCCCGCTGCGCGAGCGGACCGCCATCGCGAACGAGGCCGGGGCCGATCTCTTCGTCAGCATCCATCTGAACTCCTCGCGCAGGGCGACGGCTCACGGGACGGAGACCTACTTCCTGTCGCTTACCGCCAGCGACGAGGAGGCGCTGAGCCTCGCCAAGGAGGAGAACCGCGGAGGCGCCCGGAGCGGCGATGGAGAAGCCGGCGGTGGCGGCCCGGAGTCCGGCTCGGAGGATTCCAAAGATGCCGGGGCCTCGGACCTGGAGCTCACTCTCTGGGGGCTCGCGCAGTCGGAGCACCTGGCCAGGTCGAGCCGGCTGGCCGACATGATCCAGAACGAGATGAACCGCCTGCTGGGCGTGGAGAGCCGCGGGATCAAGCAGGCTCCCTTCACCGTCCTGATGGGCGCCACGATGCCCGCCGTCCTGGTGGAGGTGGCCTTCCTCTCCAACAAGGACGAGGAAGCCCTCCTCGCCACGCCCGACTTCCGCGACCGCGTGGCGATGGCTCTCGAGTCGGCGATCCTCGGCTTCAAGGCCGAGTCGGAGCGCACCCGCCGCTCCAACCTTGCCGGAACCAACCCTTGAGCTGCAATCGGCCGTCGGCCCTGCGGGCGGGGCTGGGGCTGGCGCTGGCGATCGGCGCGGCCGGCTGCAGCGCGGGCGAGCCGCCGGGCGAGACTGCCGGCACCGATGAGGCACCGGTCGCGGCGCCGAGCGAGGAGGCCGCGGCCGTCTCCGGTTTGCCGAACCAGGTCGAGGTGACGCTCTACTTCCTCGCGGCCGACGGCGAGATGCTGGCCCCGGAGCGGCGGCGGATCTTCCGGACGGCCACGGTCACCGACCGCGCACGCCAGACGGTCCAGGCGCTTCTCGACGGCCCCGAAGGCCCGCTGATGCGATCGGTGCCCCCGGGTGCGCAGCTCCACGAGATCTTCATTGCATCCGACGGGACTGCCTTCGTGGATCTGGGCCCCGAGTTCCGCTTCGCGATCGAGGCCGGCTCCTCCGACGCCGTCTTCGCGATCTACTCCATCGTCAACACCCTGGCCTCCAACTTCGATGAGATCCAGAGAGTCAAGATCCTCATCGACGGCGACGAGGCGGAGGATGTCGGCGGCCACCTGGACCTCAGCCGGCCCATCCTGCCCGAGATGAGCCTGGTGGATCGCCACTAGCGTCCCGAAGGTCCTCCCACCTCTTTGTGGTACTCTTCGGCATCCCGTCCAAGTGCATTCGTCTGCCCCAGACTATCCGGAGCGCGCCGACCCTCGCGCTGGAGGTTCCTTGAGCACCAGCCCCAACCGAAGCGACGGACGCCGGCCCGACGAGATGCGTCCCGTGACCCTCGAGACCGGCCTCCTCGAGCATGCCGAAGGCTCGGTCCTGATCCGGGCGGGAGGCACGCACGTGATCTGCACGGCGAGCGTCGAGGACCGGGTGCCCCCGTGGATGAAGGGAAAGGGGAAGGGATGGGTGACGGCGGAGTACGCGATGATCCCGCGCGCAACCCGCGAGCGCACCGCGCGCGAGTCCACGCGCGGGAGGCCCTCCGGGCGGACGCAGGAGATCCAGCGCCTCGTGGGCCGCGCGCTGCGGGCGGTGGTGGACATGACCACCTTCGGCGAGCGGACGATCTGGATCGACTGCGACGTTATCAGTGCCGACGGGGGGACTCGGTGCGCAGCCATCACGGGATCGTGGGTCGCCCTGGTCCAGGCGCTGGGGTGGATCCGCGAGCACGGCGTCCTGATCAACCCGCCGCTGACCGGCCACGTCGCGGCCGTCTCCGTGGGTATCGTGAACGGGAGGCCCCTCCTCGATCTGAACTACGACGAGGACTCGGGCGCCGCCGTGGACATGAACGTCGTGCGCACCGACTCGGGACGCTACGTGGAGGTGCAGGGGACGGCGGAGAAAGCGCCCTTCACCCGTGCGGAGCTGGGGACGCTCATGGACCTGGCCGACGCCGGGACCGAGCACCTCTTCCAGATCCAGCGCGAGGCCGCGGGAGATCTCATCGGCTCGCTCGTGCGCGCCCCCGTCCGCTCCTGACGGGATGGCACACAGTCTCCTGATCGCGACCACGAATCCCGGCAAGATCCGCGAGATCGCCGGCGCGCTCGCCGGGCTTCCGGGCTGGGACTTCGTCTCGCTGCGGGACCTCCCTCCACGGCCCGAGGTACCCGAGATGGGGGAGACCTTCCTCGACAACGCGGTCGCCAAGGCGGTCGGGTACAGCTGGTCGCACGGGGACCTCACGCTCGCCGATGATTCGGGCCTCTGCGTCGATGCCCTGGGCGGAGAGCCCGGAGTCCGCTCAGCCCGCTACGGCGGAGCAAAGCTCGACGACCCCGGCCGGTGCCGGTACCTACTGGAGCAGGTGCGCAACGTCCGGGAGGAGCGGCGGGCCGCGCGCTTCGAGTGCGTCCTCGCTCTCGCCTCGGCCGGTACCCTGATCGAGACCTTCGAGGGGGCCGTGGAGGGGAGGCTCCTCTTCGAGCCGCGTGGTGAGGGCGGCTTCGGCTATGATCCCATCTTCTATTACCCGTCCGCGGGCCGCACCTTCGCGGAGATGACGCGCGAGGAGAAGTCCGCCGTGAGCCACCGGGGCCGGGCCCTGGCGGCCCTGCGGCGGTACCTGGAGACACACAAATGAGCGGACTACCCGGAGCCCCGAGGCGTACGGCCGAGCACGAGCAGCTCGACTTCATGGCGGGGGAGTGGAAGACGAAGGAGGAGTACCCGCCCGCGCCCTGGATGCCGAAGGGCGGGAGCGGGGAGGGGCACGCCACGATCCGCTGGGCCGTGGACGGACTCTGCCTCGTGACCGACTATCAGACGAAGGGATCGATGGGAGACTCTTTCGAAGGGCACGGAGTCATGGGCTACGACCCCGACGCCAAGGTCTACGTCGGCCACTGGTATGACAGCCGCATGCCCACCGGGACAGAAGGGCGGGGGAGCATCGAAGGAACGAGCCTCGTCCTGCACTACCGTCACAGGACTCCAGAAGGAGAGCAGGAGATCCGATCCATCACCACGCCCGTCTCGGAAAAAGAGTTCCGGATGACCGGGAGCAGCCTCGTGGATGGGAAGTGGGTCGAGGCGGTGAGGATTACGTACGTGAGGGTGTGACCGCGGGGAGCGTTTGGGCTCGCACTCCCCCAGCCGGGAGCCATGGCTCTCGCCCCGGCGCATCGGCAGCCCAAGGCTCGTGCGGTTGACAGTCCCGGGGAGAGGGCCCCATAATCCCCGCTCTCGCAGCGAGATCCGTTCCTCAGTAGCTCAATGGTAGAGCATCCGGCTGTTAACCGGAGGGTTGTAGGTTCGAATCCTACCTGAGGAGCCAGCCATCATGTCCCTCGTCTCCGAGGGAGCCTTCATGCAATCCCGGCGTGGTGCGAGCCACGCTGGGATTGCAGGAGGGTCGATCGAGGGCTTCGCGGCGGGCTATGGTCTAACCGCGTCGACTCCGCTAGTCAGCAGCAGATTCTCAATGAACCCCACG
Source organism: uncultured Acidobacteriota bacterium (assembly GCA_964568735.1). GTDB lineage: Bacteria > Acidobacteriota > Polarisedimenticolia > JACPZX01 > JACPZX01 > CAZMRF01. Next base: position 17,579 of record CAZMRF010000033.1, on the reverse strand, counting down.
ACGTCGGCCTGAAGTTCCTCATCGTGCCCCCCGCTCACGAATTCGGCGACTCGTCGAGGGCCGACTCCGTCAAGGTCCAGGAAGTCCCGACGTATTATCTCGATGGCTTCCTTGGCTGAGGGGTCAGCCAGCAGAGGCCGCAGCCGTCGCGCGATATCTCTGACTCCAGCGCCATAGTTCCGGACGACGTAGTAGAGATCATACGCGTCCTTGTTCTCGCCCCGAAGGTCGAAGGCCAGTGCCTTCAATACGAGAAACGCTCCGGGGCCACATACCCAGACGTCGCGTTCGGCTCTCTCGCCCAGGATCGTGAGACCCTTGAGTGGGATCCGCTCACGATCCTGGAATGCCAGGTGGAGGCCCGGCGCGATGACAGCGGCGAAGTCAGGCTCGATGTTACGCAACTTCCCACCGTAATCCGAGATCCAGATCGACCGTACCTGCATGCGGCTGCGCGCCCGGGGGCAATGCTGTCTGGTCCACGAGAAGCGCCGGCACAAGTCCTCCAACGACGACCAGGTCATCCATCAGATCTCCCAACCTGGTCGCGACATAGAGACAGGTATCTCGAACTGCCGCGAGGTATCCGGCGCCGTAGCCTGCTGCTGTCGTCGGCTTGTCAACCACGGTTGTCCCAACGCAGGAGAGTCGAGCGCAACCGCTCTGCGGCCTCTGAAGAGCGCTCGGGGTGGGCCTTCAGATCCAAATAGGCCTGCACGGGATGGACGCAATGCACGCCGTCACGATCGGAGGCGCCTTCGAAGACGCCCTGGTCGTTCGGCAGTACGAGCCACACGTTGGCACCCCGGGGGTCCGCGCGAAAGGCGAGTTCTTGAACCAACGCCGGGGTGGGCCGCTCCTGAAGGTAGGCCGCGACGAGGCGAAAACCTGCGAAGCGCGCATGAAGCCATGCGGCGGCGAGCGCGGTAACCGCATACGTCATTCGACGCAGCCTCAACCCCTGCGCGAGACTCCGGAGCGCATCCTCGCCCGACCGCGCAGCAATGTGGCCACGGATGACCTCGTGCTTGGAGAAGTCATACCTTTCCCGCCACGCATCGAGGAGCAGGCCTGGATCGCGAGCGCGAACCGCGCTCGCCTCTCGGACGAGAAGTCCGTCCTCCTCCAGCTTCGCCACGACCCGGCTCGTGAGTCCTTCGTCGACACTTGTGAGTCGGGCGAGCTCTCGTTGGCTGACGGCTTGATCGGAGTGCACGAGGAGCCATCGGGCGATTCGCGAGCTTTTCGGGGCGAAGGGGTTCGCCGGCCTCCCCCGTCGGGTGAACCGACTGGGTCTGCCCTCGATGATGACTCGGATCCCGGGGGCGACTAACCGCGCATTGCCCGAAAGGTCGAGCCATGCGACACCGGCCCTCTCACATGCGTCACGTCCTGCGTCGCCCATGTACGGGACCGCGACGATCGGAATGGCCCCTCGTGAATGCTTCGCGGCGGCACGCTTCACCTGCTGGGCGGCTGTCGCAACGGGCCCCGCTCTCCCCGAATCCTTCCATTCGATAACGAAGGTATGGCGGCCGATCCGAGCGACTGCATCGGATCTCACTGTCCCACGCCAGGTCTGCAGACGAACCCTGGATCGGGGGGCATCGAGGATCGCGGCCAGGCGGACGACGACCTCCTGCAGCACGTCTTTCTCCCGAATCGCGTCCACGCTTGACTAAATATCGTATCTTGAGCGTGTTGTCAAGTTAGATATTTAAGTCAAGTACCACGCAGAGACTCCAGCCTCTGGCAGACGGTCCTTCTCAACTGCCCTTTCTGAGGAGCCCTGGTGAAGCGGGATCGTGGCCGGTGAAACTCAGGTTCGGGTCCCAGATCACCTGGTCACGAAGCGAGCGCAAACCCGAGCCAGAGAGAGTTCGGGACTCCCGATCTCCTGGGGAGCCAGCCATCATTTGGTGATCGGCCCCGCGTCGACGGGGCCTCCCCTCGAAGGGTCCCCGGCGGAGGAGAGAGCGACACTCCTCCCCCGGCGGGTTTCGTGTCATCAGGCCACCTTCGGTGGCTCTCGATCGCCAACGACCGAAGAGCGGCGGTTACTGCGCGGCGGGCCAACACGAAAAGTGCCGGGGCGCAAGGGGATGAGTTGGGATGAAGGAGAATGGGTGAACGGAGAAGCCATCGCTCAACGCTTCGCTCTCGATTCCGGAGACAACCTGCCAAGCGAAGGAAACCGGCCTCGGTCCCGTGGGTGTATGATGCTGATTCGTGGAGTAGGCAAGAGTCCGCGTCGTCTTTCGTTGGTCCCGGGGAGGCGTCACGGCGTCCGAGTCCAAGGTCTGCCCCTTCTGCAAGGGTTCCGGCCGCTGCAGCCGGTGCGGGGGTAGCGGTCTGCGGGTAACGCACCGGGGCTGGCTCCGGCTGAAAAGTCTCGTCCCCTGCAACGCCTGCGATCATGCGGGGACGTGTCAGCTCTGCGGCGGTAAGGGGCAGCTTACCCACCCCTCGTGACAACGTCCTGGTGCCTCCCTGAGCCAGTCAGCACGGCAGCCCCCTCGCCCTCTCGCACATCTCCGCATCGCTCGGATGCGTGTACACCACCGTCGTCAGCGGGCTCGCGCGCCTGGCGAGCTGCTCCGCGAGGATCGCACCAGCCAAGAGGAGAGCACCGCACGGCAACTGCTATGCTTCGGTCCGTGGTGACCTTGCAGTCGACATGAGGCGCAACGGACGCACGGGCTTTCTCGTGCTGTTGCTGGTCCCGGCCCTCACCTTCGCTGCCCGCGCGACGGAGGAGTCCGTCGGCACCCTGGTCGTTCGGGTGCGCAACGGAGCCGCACCCATCTCGTCGGCCGAGGTCCTGACCGATGAGACCCCTGCTCAGACCGACGAGCGTGGAGAGGCGCACCTTTCTCTTCTTCCAGGCGAGCACACGATCACGGTCAGCCACCCCGGCTTTGCCCCCATCACCCTCCAGGTCACGGTCCGTGCCGGAGCCGCCGCGACGGTCACCGTCCAGCTTCAGGAGCAAAGGCTCGAGACGGAGGTGGTCGTGGTTTCGGCTACGCGAAGCGGCAAGATGGTGGAGGACCAGGCCATCCGCGTCGAAACCGTGCCGGAGGAGGAAATCGAGGAGAACCTGACGATCGCACCAGGCAATCTCTCAACCTTGCTCAACGAACTCGGTGGTGTGCGAGTGCAGACCACGTCGCCCTCCGTTGGCGCCACAAGCCTGCGACTCCAGGGCCTGCGCGGCCGCTACACCCAGATCCTGCTTGATGAGCTTCCGCTCTACGGCGGACAACCCGACGGATTGAGCATCATGCAAACTCCGCCGCTCGATCTGGCGCAGGTGGAAGTCATCAAGGGCACAAGCGCGGCGCTCTACGGGGGCTCTGCGCTGGGGGGCCTCATCAACCTCGTGTCGCGCCGCCCGGGCGGCGAGCCGGAGATCCTCGTCAATCAGACCTCGCACGGTGGAACCGATGCGGTCGGCTTTGCCTCCCAAAGGCTCGGAGACGAATGGGGCTACACCCTGCTCGGCGGCGCGCACCGCCAGAGCCGCCAGGACTTCGACGACGACGGTTGGGCCGATCTTCCGGGGTACGGGCGCGCGGAGCTGCGGCCGCGATTCTTCTGGAACAACAATCTGGGGAAGTCTCTCTTCCTGACGGCCGGAACTACAGTCGAGGACCGCAAGGGCGGCACCGTCGAGGGCGGAACCACTCCCGCCGGGACCCCGTTCCGTGAGGAACTCCACACGAGAAGGTCCGACGCGGGCCTGGTCGGGCGTTTTCTGCTGGCGAGCGAACGCCTCATCATCGTGCGCGCTTCAGCAACAGGCACGTGGCACGATCACGACTTCGACGGGGAGCACGAGCGCGACCTGCGCGGCTTCGCGCTGGCCGAAGCCACCCTCAGCGGAACCGATGGCAGCCATACCTGGGTCACCGGGACTGCGGTTCAGCGCGACTGGTATCGATCGCGAGACCTTCCGGCTTTCGAATTCACCCACGTCGTGCCCGCGGTGTTCGCGCAGGACGAGTATGCGCTGGGCGAGCACCTCAGAGTCTCGGCCAACGCGAGGCTGGATTTCGACGACGAGCATGGCGCGTTCTTCAACCCCCTCGTCTCCGCCCTCTTGCGTCCCGGCGGCGGGTGGAACGTGCGGCTATCGGCTGGCACTGGATACTCCGCGCCCGTGCCGTTCACGGAAGAGACGGAGGTCGTCGGACTCTCACGGGTACTCCCGCTGCGGGATCTGGATTCGGAGCGCGCGAGGAACGCGGCACTTGATATCGGCTGGTCGGCACGAGGGCTCGAGGTCAATGGGACGCTGTTCACGTCCGAGGTCATCGACCCGCTTGTGCTGCAAGAATCCGCCGCTCAACCTGGCCGATTCGAGATCGTGAATGCGCCCGAGGCGACTCGCACCTACGGCTCCGAACTGCTGGCTCGGTTGACGGTTGGCTCACTGCACATGATTGCGACCTATACCTACATACGCTCCACCGAGGCGGACCCGTCAGGCGCGGGCAGGCGCGAGGTTCCGCTCACGCCCCGGCATGCGGGTGAGATCGCCTGCATCTGGGAGAAGGAGTCACGGGGCCGCGTTGGCTTCGAGCTGTCCTACACGGGGCGGCAGAGCCTGGAGGACGACCCGTATCGCCAGGCCAGCATGCCTTATGTCGAGTTGAGTGCCCTCGGGGAGATAAGGCTTGGCGAGACGCGCGTCTTCGTGAATGCCGTCAACCTTACCAACGTCCGCCAGACCCACTTCGACCCCTTGGTGTTGCCGGCCCAGGCGCCCGACGGCCGTTGGACGACCGATGTCTGGGCGCCGCTCGAAGGACGGGTCTTCAACGCCGGCGTGAAGCTCGAGTTCTGATGGCGTAGGCCCGTTGACGCTGGTCCGGCCGCGGTGTAATTTGGCGCACCTTGACTCGTCGGAAGCGCTACATCTGGATCATCGTGGTCGGCGTTCTCTTGTTGGGAGCCGGGGCGGCTCTCTCTCGCAACTGGAACAAGGCCAGGCCCGTCCTCACCGCTCAGGTTGCGACGCAGGACATCGTCTCGAAGGTCACGGCCAACGGCAAGATCCAGGCGGAGAACAAGGTCGAGCTGTCGGCGCTCGTGATGGGCCAGGTCGTGAACCTGGCCGTGCGCGAGGGCGACAAGGTCAGGAAGGGAGACTTCCTCCTCCAGATCGACCGTAACCGCGCCGAGGCGGAGGAGGCCGGCTCCAGCGCGGCCCTCAAGGCCAGCCTGGCCGATCGCGACTCCGCCAATGAGAACATGGCCCAGGCCGAGCGCGACTTCGACCGGGCGAGTCGGAACTACGACGCGCGGATCACATCCGAGGCCGACTTCCAGCGGGCCCAGTCGGGTCTGGAGACCGCCCGCTCCGCCTTGGATGCCGCCCAGAACCGCGTGGACCAGATGCGCGCCGCCCTCAGCGCCACCCAGGACACTCTCTCGAAGACCACCGTGCGCGCGCCCATCGACGGGCTCGTGACCACGCTGCGGGTGAAGGCGGGCGAGGTCACGGTCATCGGCACCATGAACAACCCCGGCACACAGCTCCTCACCGTCTCCGACATGTCGATGGTGGAGGCGGTGCTGATGGTGGACGAGACGGACACCCCGACGGTGCAGGCCGGTCAGAAGGCGCTGCTCAGCATCGACGCCTATCCCGGGCAGACATTCGACGGCCTGGTCACGGAGGTGGGGAACTCGCCGATCCTCCCGGACGACCCGGACCTCCAGGGCCTGACCACCACGTCCGACGCCATCAACTTCAAGGTCAAGGTGAAGGTCCTGGCGCCGCCGCCCAGCATCCGGCCCGGCTTCTCCGTCACCGCCGACATCATCACCGACGTCAAGGAGAAGGTGGCCGCGGTGCCTCTGGCCGCGGTGATCGTGCGCGATTCGCCCAAGGGCGAGAAGAACGAGGCCGGGAAGCTGATGACGGAACAGGGGGTCTACGCGCTGCGCGACGGCAAGGTGGTCTTCGCGACCATCAAGACCGGGATCACGGGGGAGCTGATGGTCGAGGTGCTCTCCGGGGTCGCGGCGGGCGAGGAGATCGTCACCGGTCCCTTCAAGGCGCTGCGCGAGATCAAGGACGGCGAAGCCGTGAAGAAGATGTCGGAGAAGGAGAAGAAGGCCGCGGAAGGGCAGGGCGCCGGGTCGTCCTGATCTCCAGCGGTCGGAGCCATGGGCTTCTCCGAGCTGTTCGCCGTCTCATTCCAGGCGCTGCGCCTGAACAAGCTGAGGTCGGGGCTCACTCTCCTGGGCGTGATCATCGGAGTGATGACCGTGGTCTCCGTCCTCTCCGTCATCAGCGGCCTCAACGACTACGTCCTGAACAAGGTCGTCAACCTCAACCCCGACGTCATCGTCTTCACCAAGTTCGGCATCCTCCGCAGCCGGCAGGAATTCATCATGGCCACCAAGCGCAAGCCGGTGACCATGCATGACTTCCAGATCGTGAGCGCGGAGTGCCGGTCCTGCGCCGCGGTGGGCGCGCAGGGCCAGCAATTCGCCAACGTGCACCTCGGCCCCCGGAAGCTCTCGGGCGTGGGGGTTTCCGGCTACACGGCCAACGTCCTGAGCCTGCTCAACGTGGACCTCGAGGCGGGCCGCTTCTTCACGCCCGTGGAAGACGAGCACGCGGCGGCGGTGGCCATCATCGGCTACGACATCAAGGAACAGCTCTTCCCGAACCTCGAACCCATCGGCCGCTCGGTGTACGTGCACGGCTATCCGCTCCGCGTCATCGGGCTCCAGGCCAAGCTCGGCAACGTGCTGGGTCAGAACCGCGACAACGTGATGTTCGTGCCCCTCTCGTTCTTCCAGAAGGTGCTGACCTCGGACGACGGAATCGCGATCATGGTGCGCCCGGTCGGCGGCATGCAGGGCCTGGAGGAGACGGAGGGAGAAGTCCGGACGCTGCTGCGCTCGCTGCGTCGCACTCCGTTCACCGCCGAAGATCCATTCGGGGTGGTCGGCGCGGAAGCCATCCAGTCGTTGTGGCGTTCGATCTCCGCGGCGGCCTTCGCGGTCATGATGCTCATCTCGGGCCTCTCCCTCGTGGTCGGGGGCATCGTGGTCGCCAACATCATGTTCGTTGCGGTGGTGGAGCGCACTCCGGAGATCGGGCTGCGCAAGGCACTGGGGGCGAAGAAGCGCGACATCAGGCGGCAGTTCCTGATGGAGTCGTCGCTTCTGGCCACGCTCGGCGGCGCGGGCGGCGTGGTGGCCGGGGCGCTGGTGGCCCTGGCCGTGAGCCAGATCTTCCCCGCGCAGGTGAAGCTGGGCTTCGTCGTCATCGGACTCGTGACGGCGGCGGTCACGGGGCTCGTGGCCGGCGTTGCCCCCGCGGCCGCCGCGGCCAGGCTCGCTCCGGTGGAGGCGCTGCGTTATGAGTGAGGCGGCGCGATGAGGGTCCGGGTCCCGTTCCTTCGAGGCTTTGCAGGAAACGTCCGCTTTGCCGCCAGCTCCATCGCCGAGCACAAGCTGCGCTCCACCCTCACCATCCTGGGGATCGTGGTGGGCGTGACGACGGTGATGGCGATGGTGGCCATCGTCACCGGCTTCAACAACAACATCGTCGGCAACCTCCAGACCTTCGGCGCGAACCGTCTCGAGATCCGCAGGGACGAGGACCGCTTCGGCCCCGGCGGCCCGCGGAGCGACGAGGAGAAACGGCGCAAGAACCTGACCATCGAGGACGTCGCGGCGCTGCGCGAGATGCTCCCGGACGCGACGGTGGGGGTGCTGTACGCCTATGCCGATGCCCTCCTCCACATCAAGAACGGGAGCCTCGAGGCCAACGGCCCCTACATCGTGGGGAGCGACGAGTTCTATCCCATCACGACCGCGCAGACCATCGGCCGCGGGCGCTGCTTCACGCCCACGGAGGTGAGCCACCACGCGCTCGTCACGGTCCTGGGCGGGGAGGTGCAGGAGGCCCTCTTCCCCAACGAGGACCCCATCGGGAAGGACATCACGGTCGAGGGCCTGCGTTACCGCGTCATCGGCGTGCTGGAGAAGAAGGGTGCGCAGTTCGGCTTCTCGCCCGACAACAAGGTCGTCGTGCCCTACGCGGCCTTCGAGCGGCAGTTCGCCTTCCGCGCGCAGAGGGAGGGCGTGGAAATCAACATCGTGCCCAAGCGGACGGAGGACATGCCGGAGGTGATCGAGAGGGCGGTGGCCGCTCTGCGTGCGCGGCGCCGCGTGCCTTTCGACAAGCCCAGCGACTTCGCGCTCATCACGCCGGACCAGCTCATCTCGCAGTTCCGGGCCATCACGGGCGGCATCACCGGGGCCATGGTCTTCGTGGCCCTCATCTCGCTCGTCATCGGCGGCGTCGGTGTCATGAACATCATGCTGGTCTCGGTCACGCAGAGGACGCGCGAGATCGGCGTGCGGCGCGCCTGCGGTGCCCGCCGGCGCGACGTGGTCGGCCAGTTCCTCATCGAGGCGGCCACCTTGAGCAGCATCGGGGGCGCGGTCGGGGTGATCCTGGGGCTGCTCATTTCGATCACCGTGAAGGCGGTCATTCCCGCGCTGCCCACGGCCATCCCGCTCTGGTCGCCGCTCGTCGGCCTGCTCGTCTCGATGGGGGTCGGAGTTTTCTTCGGGGCCTACCCGGCCGTGAAGGCCTCGCGCCTCGACCCCATCGAGTCGCTGCACTGGGAATGACGGCGAAAGCGGCTCGCGAGCATCGGACGGCTTACGGCGTGGGCGCGCCTGGCTGTCAACGCGCCCCGGAACGGTGTGGTTCCGGCGGGCAGCATGTGAATGATGCCGTTCGGGCCGCTAGACGAGGGCTGACAGGAACCGTTCGGCGGGGAGGCAGCGAACACCGTCCTGGATGAAGTCGCGCTTCCCTTCGAGTGACACCTGGTAGAGCCACGGCACGCGGAGCCGGGACCCCAGGTGCGGGAGAGAGGGATCGGGCACCTGCTGCTCGATCTTCGCTTCGACGGCGAACCACGGCTTTCTGTCCGCGGTCACGAGGAAATCCACTTCGCGTCCGGTGCTATCCCTCACGTAGAAAAGCTCGCATCCGTGGCCTTCGGCGTCCTCGAGGTAGTGGCAGAGCTTCAGGAGGTGCGAGGCGACGAGGTTCTCGAACCTGGGCCCGCGAGATGGGACCATGCTCCAGTCCCAGAGATAGGCCTTCGGCATCTTCCTCAGGCCGCGGATCCGGCGGCTCACGTAGGGTCGGACCACGAAGACGTGATAGAGGCGCCCGAGGACATCCAGCCAATGGGTAACTGCTCGGTGGCTCACTTCGAGATTCTCGCGCAGCGAGTTGAGCGAGAGTGGTGAGCCGATACGTTCGGGCAGGAGATCGGCCATGAGTTGCAAGGAAGACATTTCGCGGATCGGCTCGAGATCCCGGACGTCCTCGCGGAAGAAGCGGTCGAGGCGCTCCTTCTGCCATCGGCGCAACGTTCGGGAGGATTGCGCGAGAAACGGTTCGGGGAAGCCGCCCCACGCCATCAGGTCCCGCACGGAGTCCGCGCCACCCCGGCCTGTGACGGGCAGCTCGGCGCCCGGTGTCAGGGATGCCGTCGTGAGGCTCTGGCTTTCCGCACAAGAGAACGGATGAAGGCGGTAGTGGTGATACCGCCCCTGCAGGGAGTCTCCTCCGCGGCGGTACACATCGAGTCGCGCGCTCCCAGTGACGAGAAACTGGAGCCGCCCACGGTGCTTATCGAACTCCCCCTTGAGCCACCCCTTCCAGTGGCTCCACTTGTGGATTTCGTCGAGCACCACGAGCGCCGGGCCGCCCGGCCAGCGCGCAGCACGGATCTCACGTCGATCCTCCCTGTTATCCCAGTTGAAGCAGGCGCCGGCCTCCCTTCCTGAGAGGATCCGCCGGGCCATCGTCGACTTGCCCACCTGCCGGGGGCCGGCGACAAAGACCATCTTGGATTCCAGGTCCGAAGCGACCACAGGTTCGATGTAGCGTGCGCGCGGCATGGCCGAATTCTGCCACAAGGCAAAAAAAGTCTCAACTTTTTTTGCTTTAAAGCAGAAAAACTCACAGGATCCGAAGGGAGCGCTTTCAGGTCAGGGGAGAAACTGGGGAGCCGCTCGAGCGCGGCCTGCAGCAGGCCGCCACGGTCAATGACGACGCTTCGATCGGCGGGGCTGTCGTCGAGTCTTCCGGGGGGCAGGTGTCGCGGCGGCATCCGGCTGGGGGCCCGAGCCGCCCGGGGAGTCGTCGAAGAGCAACGTCATCTGCGGCGTCTCCGCCCCCGCGCGCCATTGCCCGAGCGTGTTCCATGAGATTCTCAGCGGTTCGGAGTGGTAGTCCGTAGCACGAATCTCCACGCCGGCCTTGTCGCAGAGGACGAGGAAGCCCTCCCGGAGGAAGTTGATCTTGTGAAGCCGGTCGTCGCGATCAGGCATCGGGTCGTCAGGAGGCCGTGGCTGCGGGGGCTCGCTGCGGCATGCTGGCCGCGGCGGGGGCGGGGGTTCCGATCTGGAGGGCGCCGCCTTCGACCCAGTGGGCGAGGAGCCTGCGGATCCTGTAGGCGTCGGCCTGGATCACGGTTTCGCATTGAGCGGGCGTCGAGCCCGTGGCGGCCTTGCCCCACACGGCCTGCGTGAGGTTGAGGTCTTCCTCTTCCTCGTGCCGCTTGGGCTTCGTGGTCGTCGTGCGAAGGCTGGCGCCGTCGGGCACGAGGGCTCGCGCCTGCTGAAGCTCGTCGTGGCGCCGCATCGCCTCCAGCAGTATGGGCACCACCTCCGTCAGCTCCGCGGCCGGCGTTCCCGCTGCCGCAGCAGGCTCGGTGCGGAAATCGAAGCTGCGAGCCTCGGGCTTCTCGAAGAGCTGGTAGAGAGCGTCCTCTCCCTTGAGGTGCGTGTACTCGCTGGCTTCGATCTTCCCGTCGCGGAAATGAATGGCGCCGCAAGTCATCCCATGCTCCTTGCGGAGCGTGAGGATGCCCGTAACCCTGGAGTCGGAGAGGCTCTGGAACAGGTTCGGCAGGCCGAAGAGCCCGATGTCTCCCGAGAGGCCCGGAGGAGCCTGGTCGACCCGGCGCGCCGCGGCCTTCGCTGTCTCCAGCGCCTTGGCGGCTTCAGTCCCGAGATCCTGGCTCGCGTATTTCGAGGCGATCTCCTCGAGCATCGCGCGAACGGCGGGCAGCGGCGTTCCCGCCAGCGCGCGGATCAGGTGAGGGAGGCGCTCCCTCTTCTGGATGACGAGGCCCAGGATCTTCTTCGGCAGCCGATCCCGAAGCGTCTGGAGCAGCCCCTCCACGATCTTCGGGAAGCCCGAAAGATCCTGCGAGCCGAGCACGTCCAGGCGCGCCGCGGCGTCCCCCAGCGCAGGCTCCTCGCGCAGGGCGTGCTGAACGACGGCGATGGAAGCGCCCTCCGTGCGCTGCACCGCGAGAGCCCCGCACAGGCTGTCGAGCAGCTCGAGGATGGGATGCGGCTTCCCTTCGGGAGAGGGGGCCTGCCGGAGGGCCATCGCCTCGAACTCCCTCAGGCGGTTGAGCAGGGTGCGCTCGGCGGCCGGGCCTCGCAGCTGGCCGAGAGTCCTCACGGACTCACGGACGAGGATGGGAGGCTGATCCAGCTTCGTGAGGCGGGCGAGAGCCTCCAGCTCCTTCTCGCCGGGCCCGGCCTCGCCCGGCGGAATCCTGCGCAGGAGGTACACGAGGTTGCGCTGGTGGAAGCCCTTGGGCTCGGACTTGTCCCCGCGCAGGAACTCGTCGAGCTCCTTCAAGGCGGCGTCACGGGCCTTGCTTCCATGCGCCTCCAGCAGGAGCAGGATCAGCCACCGGCGCTCGCGCTTGCTCTCGCCGTTGAGCTGGCGCAGGAGTCCCTCCACGGTCATCGCGGAGAAGAAGTTCATGAACCGGAGCAGGCCCTGCCGCTCCTCGGGCTTCTCCGCGTACTTCTTGAGCTGATCCTCCTTGATGGCCTCATGAGCCCTGCGCCGTATCGCCTCGACGACCTCGACAGGGTGGTTCTTCCCGGCGAGCATCTCCTCGGCGAGATCCAGCATCGTCGCCGCCCGCGTCAGCGCCCCTTCATTGAACTGCTCGATGGCCGCCTGCACGAGGTCGTTGAATCGGCGGGCCCACTCCTGCGGCGTCTCGGCCAGCGCGACCATCTTGCGCATCGCCTCCATCGAGCGGTTCGAGTACGCGTTGCCCGCGGCGCCCGGACCGAGCGGGAGGTTCCAGGCCGGAAGGCTCCGGCTGAGCAGCCGGAAGAGCTGCTCGGATCGGGCGTCGATCCCGGCTCCCCCAAGGCGTCGCAGGTGCGCCTGAAGCTCGGCCTCGTCGCGCGCCTGAACGGCGGCGGTGACGAGCGCCTGCATCTGAACCTGCTCCATCTCGGACGACACGCTCCCCTGAAGGCCGACAGCGCCGCCGCTCCCCATCCGCTCGAGAAGGAGCGAGAGGCGACGGAGGCCTCGGCCGATCGCGTCGTCGGCACCCTGGCCGGGCCGCCCCGCGGTGCTCGGGCCGGGCTCCGGCGTGGTCGCACGTGTGCCGGCGGCCTGGTAGATCCTCTCGACCGGCGCCGAAGTCAGGTTCGCCACCGAATTGCCGAGCTGCGCAATCTGCTGTCGGAGCTTTCCGCGATCCCCTTCGGGACAGAACTCGAGCAGCGGCTCCTCGAGCTTCTGGAGGCACTCTCTGAGGTGCTGGGCATCTATCAGGTGGAACTCGCCGATGAGATGGATCTTCTTCAGCGCGTGGTAGATGTAATCGGAGGTCGAGTACCGGGAGTCACCACGCGAGTACTGGGACTGGACCCAGGCGAAAATCTGCGGGGCGACGAGATCCGGCGGCTGCTCCATCAGGAAGCGAACTGAATCCGACACCATCATCGGCGCCATCTCGTCGCACAGGTAGCGTTGCAGCTCGTCGACGGCGCCGGTGAACTCGTCGGTCAGGGTTCGTTCGCTCATGCGTGCATCACTCGGCGCCCAGTCGAAGCAGCCTGCTTGTTTCGAGCGTATTCGAGGCGGCGGCCCGGGGAGGATCGGACCGCCGGACCCTGTAAATCTGGACCGGGACGAGGGTCCGTCAAGGTCATGGCGAGCCCGGCGGGCACTCGCCCGGGGGCAGGGCCTCCCCCGATCCAGGAGCGAGGGCTAAGTGACTCTCTCGGAAGCCCTACGAAGCCAGAGGGTCAATCCGCTGACGGTCCCGGTCCTGGCCTGACGCGCACCTGCATGCGCAGCGCCTCGGAGGCGGAGCGGCTCGCGACGATCTCCTCCCCGTTCGAGAGCACGATGAGGAGCCTCCGGTCGTCGTAGGGGCGCAGGAGCCTCACGGCGTCGAGGTTGACGATGTGGGATCTGTGGACCTGCACGAAGCGCTCGGGGTCCAGCCGGGCGGCGGAGAGCCCATGGATGTCGTATCTTCTTCGCGCGCACGCGCGCCGTCGGGGAAGTCAGACAATCCAGAGGAGCCGCCCAGGATGAACGCCCTTCGATCCCTTCTCGCCGTCGTTCTCTTGTTCTGCGCTGCCACCGTGCTCTTCGCGGAGGACCGTGTCGTCACGGCGGAGGGCATCGCGCCCGTCAAGACCGAGGACAGCACGGCCGCGCGCACCGCGGCCATCGAAGTCGCCCTGCGCAGAGCCGTGGAGCAGGTCGTGACCGAGCTGATCGACGGCGAGGTGGCCCGCCAGAACTACGAAGCCCTCAACAACTCCATCTACGCAAAGGCCCAGGGCTTCGTCCAGAAGTACGACGTGATCAAGTTCAACCGGGAGGGCGCCCTCTACTATGTGACCATCACCGCCACGGTCGCCTCGGGCGACATCAGGGACGATCTTGCGACCCTGGGCCTTCTGATCGAGGCCATGCGCAAGCCCCGCGTGATGGTGATGATCCCGGAGACGAACGTCCTGGACTACGGCTGGTGGTCTAGCTGGACCTCCAGCGTGGGGGCGGCGGAGGCGGCCGTCATCAAGGAGCTGACCTCGCGCGAGTTCACGGTCATGGACGCTTCCACGGTGCGGCAGAGCATCGACCGGGAAGCCGCGATCCGCGCCATCGAAGGCGACGCCGCGGCGGCGCAGCAGGTGGCTCAGCAGATCGGTGCGGAGGTGCTCATCACCGGCCGCGCCGTGTCGGAGCCGGCCGGAAGCATCGCGGGATCCCAGCTGCACTCGTACCAGGCCACGGTCACGGCGCGCGCCGTCAAGGCGGACACGGGCGAGATCCTCGGCGTTTCGAGCGGCGCCGGAAGGGCCGCCCACCTCAACGCCACGGCGGGCGGACGCGAAGCGCTCAGTCAGGCCGCCTGGCAGGCGGCCAACGACATCCTCTCCCAGATCACGGAGAAGTGGGCCAAGGAGGTTTCGGGAAGCCGCATGATCGCCCTATCGGTGGCCGGCGTGAGCAAGGAGGTGCTCGACGATCTCGTGGCGCTCATGAGAAGCCAGGTCCGGGGAGTGGTCGACGTCTACCAGCGCGATTACATCGGGGAGACCGCCCGGCTGGACGTGCGATATCTGGGAGATGCCAATACGCTCTCGCAGGCTCTGCTGGCCTTCCAGCCCGGGGGAGGACGCGCTTACGTTGTGGCAATGACCCCGAACAAGCTCGACATCCGCTTCGAGTGGGGGACCGTCGAGCCCGCTCCCGAGGAGTGATCAATCCGGGCCCGCTTCGCGTGGCCGGAAGAGCGGGCATCGCAGGACGGGCTGGGGCGGGTACTTGTCGGGCAGGAGCGGGCACGCGATGTAAACGCTCGTCTTCGTCCGGATGTAGCGCGGCGGCGCCGCACACTTGTGACACAGGCTCTCGGGGAACGGCGCGGGCAGGGTCGGCTGATTCGTATCCATACTCGCAAGGATCCAGCCGCCGCCGTCGGGATTGACCGTCTTCCCGAGTGCTGCTTCTGGTCGGCAGGCAGATGATACTACCCGGATGAAGCTGGCCATCGTGGAGCGCTGCGCACCTGCCCGCTTCGTTCGTATCGGACGTGGAGCACTCGAGCGGGGTGAGCGCGTGCTGCTCGTCGCCGAGCTCACGGGCGATGCCATCCTCCTCGGTCGGCACCAGCGAGCACGCTCGGCCGTCGATCCCCTGGGACGACCATTGCTCCGGCGCCTCGGCGGCGGCCGTGCGCTTGCCGTCGGGGAGGGGACGGCCGGCGTGCTGGTCGTCGAGCGCCCGAGCTTTCCCGCGGAAAAGACGCTGAACCGTCTCGTGCGCGGGCTCATGGCTGCGCTGCGGAGCCTGCACCTGCGGCCGTTCTACCCGGGCCGAGACTTCGTGAGCGTCGACCAACGGCAGGTCGCGAGCGTGTCACAGGACGGCACACCGGGCGGCGCGGTCGCTTTCGAGGCCTACCTGGCTCTGACGCGGCCGTTGGCGCTCCCGCCCGGAGTGAACCGTTACCCTGCGCACAGGGATCCGCGCGCGGGGGGTCCACCCCACTCCACGGTGGCAGAGATCAGCTCGGCGCCGTGCACCTTTGGCAGCGTCGCCGGCGCCATCGCTGCCGGCTATGGCGCCTTGGGCGACGCGACCGCCCTTGCGGAGGACGATGAGCCCGATCCGGCGGTGCTCGAGGAAGAGCGTGGGTTCGCCTGGAGTGGCGTCGCTGACGTGCCCATCGGGTTTGTCGAGGCGTTGGTGCGCAAGGAGGGTGATCGCCTCCTCGAGGCGCGCCTCCGAGGGGACTTCATCGCTCCTGCATTCATTCTGCGCACCTGCGAGCGAGCGCTTGCCGGCTGCCCGATCGCGCCCAGAGAGCTTGCAGACTGTGTGAACGAGGGCCTTGGCGCTCCGGGCGCGGCTGTCCACGGGGTGAAGGACTCTTCCATCTTCGTGGAGGCCTTGCTGGCCGCATTGCACTCCAGCCCGATGGACGCCTGAGGAGACCCCACGCCTCCTTGCCTCGCCTCGGCCCGGGCTAAAGATTGATGAGCGTCCTGAAGGGGGCAAGCCAAGAGGGCGGGTACGGGGTGGCGGCTCGAGCGGCTTCGAGGAGCCCACGCATGAGCAACGCCTTCAACGCACGGTTCGTCTCGGCCTTCACGCCTGATCGCCTGTACCGCGTCTACGTCGACAGGGGAGAGATCTTCTGCATCAGGATTGGCGGCCAGGGAGGCCTGGCCGAGGCCGTCGCGCTCCATCTCGGGCTGCTCGGTGCCCTCGCCATGAAGTCGCTCAAGGAGAGGAGCGAAGAGAAGGTGGCGGCGCGCGCCGCAGACGTGGATCAAAAGCACCCGAGCACGCAGCTCGCGGCCCACAAGCACAACTTCCACGCGGCCTCTGGCGCGCTCGAGAGCTCGTCTCTCGAGCCGGCGGCGGCGATCCGGGCGCACGGAGAGCATGTCGGGCGCTGGAGGCTGAAGTTCCGCGACAAGAAGGAGATGGTCTTCCAGCTCGAGACGCTCGAGGAGATGAGGACGGCCTACCAGCTCCTCCCGTCGCTGGGCAGCGTCCACGTGAACCACGTCGTCTATGACGCCCTGAGCAAGAAGTTCGCGAAGGCCCCGGCCGCCGAGATGGCGGGGATTCGTTCCTGACGCTCAGCTCCCGCGTGGTGGCTCGCAGGCAGCGCCTCGTCTCACGGGCTTCAGCGTGCAGCAAGCGACGGGCTCGAAGGGCTGCCGGCTCGGCTCCGTAGACATTCCTCACCTTGCCTTGTCGGTTTTCCGATCGAGCTTCGCGAGCTTTTCCCGCGCGGGCGCGTAGGTCTGATCCCTCGAAAGCGCGTTCTCGTACGCCCGCGCTGCGGCGCCCGTGTCACCGGCGGCGGCGTAGTAATCACCAAGGCCTTCGTGGGGCCTCGGGCTGTCCGGGCGGCACCGAACGGCATACTCGAAGTACCGCCTGGCACGCTCCAGCTCCTGCCGCTCGAGTGCCAGGTGACCGGCCGCAATAAACGAGTTCAGCTTGAAGATCTTCTCCGTGATCGACCTGTCGTAGTCGGCCCAGGCCGGGGCGACCTCCCCGCGCTGCCGGTGGATGTCGGCGCGAACGACGTAGAATTCCACGAGGCCCATATCGATGCCCTCCTGAGCCATCCGCAGCGCCTCGTCCTTGTCTCCTCCAGCCAGCCGGGGCTCCTGGAGCAGGGTGTAGGCCAGGTAGTAGCGGTAGGGGATCGGCCGCGGATCCAGGTCGAAGGCTTTCCTGTAGGCGTCCTTCGTCGCGCTGTGCAGCTTCCACCTCTCGAGTCGCCCGGAGGCCCGCTGGAGCCGAGCGTAGGAGATCATCGCCTGCTGGAAATGGTGCAGATGCTGCTTCGGGTTCATCTCGAGGGCGCGGCCCATCAGGCGCTCGGCCTCGTCGAGATTCCCGGCCTGCCTCTCCATCTGCGCGAGAAGGTTCAGGACGCCGTCGGAGGGGGCGGACTCCGCCGCGCCTCTTCGAAGATCGCTCGCCACTTCCGCCGTTTCCTGCTTCTCGAGACGGGTCACGTAGGACTCGAGCGCCGGCCACACCTTCACGTAGTCGGCCAGCGCGATCCCCGTCGGCTGCTCGACGTAGGTGATGCCGGGTGCTTCCTCGGCTCCGGCGCACGGTGGTGCGGTGTAGAGGAGGGTGAGGACCAGCAGGACGAGGAGGGCCGCGTCGCTCGCTCGGTGTATCGGGTAACGACGTC
>CAZMRF010000032.1:0-53289 GCA_964568735.1 uncultured Acidobacteriota bacterium | reverse complement strand
TCCGCGCGCCGAGGTGACGACCCTGATGAGGCTGCTCAAGGAGTACGTCAACCGGGAGCTGGCCACGCTCATCCGGAACAACATCCGCTTCAACGTGATCGGCCGGCTTGCCGACCTGAGCCCGTCCGTCTGCCGCCATCTCCAGCGCGCCATGGACGCGACGGCGGGCTCGACGGGCCTGCTCTTCAACATCGCGCTCTCGTACGGCGGACGTGCCGAGATCGTGGACGCCTGCCGCGGCGTCCTCCGTGATTCCATCGACCATGGGCGCTCGCCGGAGCAGCTCACCGAGGAGCAGTTCGAGAGCCACCTCTACACGGCCGGGCAGCCCGACCCGGATCTCCTCATCCGCACGAGCGGCGAGCTCCGGATAAGCAACTTCCTCCTCTGGCAGATCGCCTACGCGGAGCTCTGGGTGACGCCGACGCTGTGGCCCGATTTCCGCTGCAAGGAGCTCTTCCAGGCGATCGTCGATTTCCAGAAGAGGGAGCGCCGCTACGGCGGCGTGGCGGGTGCTCGATGGCAGGCGGTCTGAAGCGCCTCGCCACGGCCGCGATCGGCCTGCCGATCTTCTTCGCGATCATCAAGTACCTCGATTCCTGGTACTTCCTGGGCCTCGTCTGCGCGGCGGCGGTGATCGCGACCCACGAGCTGCACCAGATGGCTCGAAAGCGGGGCATCCGCGGGCACTGGATCCTGGGGGCGCTGCTGACTCTCGGGGTCATCCTCTCCTTCGCGGACGATCGGCTCTCCATTCAGGCCGTGCTGGCATCCGCGGCCATGCTGGTGCCCCTGCGCCGGATGCTCTCGCGCGAAGGGGTCGATGGCGCCTTCGAGGGGATCACACTCACGCTGGCCGGTGTGCTCTTCCTGGGTGTGACGCTCGGCTACCTGGTGCTCCTGATGGGGAAGGGCGACGAGATCGGGCGTGATCTCACGGTCCTGCTATTCCTCGTCGTCTGGTTCGCGGATGCCGGGGCCTACTACGCCGGGACGTGGTTCGGGCGGCACCCGCTCTCGCCCACCATCTCGCCCAACAAGACGATGGAGGGCGCGATCGGCGGCCTCGTGGCGGCGGTCGCCGCGGCGGGGATCGGGAAGCTGTGGTTCTTCCGGATGCTCGGACCCGCAGACGTCGCGGCGCTCGGACTGCTTCTCTGGGCGGCGGCGCTGGCGGGCGACCTCTCAGAGTCGCTCCTCAAGCGCGCCGTGGCCGTCAAGGACTGTGGCAGCCTCTTCCCGGGGCACGGGGGAATGCTGGACCGGGCCGATTCGCTGCTCTTCGGCGCTCCGGTTCTCTTCTTCTATTACAGGGCCTTCATGGCATGAGTGACAGGGCGGAGAGGCAGCCTCGCGGGATCGCGCTGCTGGGCTCGACCGGATCGATCGGCCGCAGCACGCTCGATCTGCTCGACCGGCTCGATGGGCGTTTCCGCGTCGCGTCCCTCGCGGCCGGCTCGAACGTGGAGCTGCTGGCGGCCCAGGTCATGAAGTACAGGCCCGCGGTGGCGGCGCTCGGGGAGGCAGGCCGCCTGGGAGAGCTCCGCGAGCTGCTGAAGAACCCGGGAGAGTGGGGTGAGCCCTCCTCCGCCGCCTGGAACGAGGGCACGACGGAGATCCTCGGTGGAGCGGAGGGTCTGGCGCGGGCCGCATCCATCGCGGAGGCGGACCTGGTCCTCGCGGGCATCGTGGGCGCCGCGGGGCTCGCCTCCACCTTCGAGGCGGTCCGGCTCGGGCGCGTCGTGGCACTCGCCAACAAGGAAGCCCTCGTCGTCGCCGGTGACCTCATGACGGCCACCGCTCAACGTACGGGCGCGACCCTGCTTCCGGTCGACTCCGAGCACAACGCGCTTCACCAATGCCTGCGCGCGGGACGTGCGGGGGAGGTCGCCCGGCTGATCCTGACGGCCTCCGGGGGCCCATTCCGCGGCATGGAGAGGGCCGGGCTGGGGGAAGTGACGGCGGAGGCGGCTCTGCGGCATCCCACGTGGAGGATGGGCCGGAAGATCACCGTGGACTCGGCCACTCTGATGAACAAGGGGCTCGAGGTCATCGAGGCGCATCATCTCTTCGGACTGCCCGCGGAGAAGATCGAAGTGATCGTCCATCCCCAGTCGATCGTGCACTCGATGGTGGAGTTCGTGGACGGCTCCCTGATCGCGCAGCTCTCGCCGACGGACATGAAGCACCCGATCCAGTACGCGCTGACCTGGCCGGAGCGCTGGCCTTCGCCCCTGCCGTCGCTCGACGTGCTTTCCATGGATCCGCTGGAGTTTCACGCTCCAGACCGGAAGACCTTCCGCTGCCTCGACCTCGGCTACCGGGCGCTGCGGGCTGGCGGCACGATGCCGGCCGTGCTCAACGCGGCCAACGAAATTGCAGTAGCCTCCTTCCTTGACAGCCGTCTGGGCTTCCTCGATATTCCGTCGGTGATCGAGACGGTCATGGAAAAGCACGATCCCGAGGCCGCCGGCAGCCTGGAAACGGTGATCGCCGCGGACCAGTGGGCGCGCCGCGCGGCAGAGGAGGCCGTCGAGCGCTTGGCCTCCGCCGGCAGGAGATCTCCGCATTGAACCTCGCTTTCAGCCCGGTGAACGCCTTCGCATTCGTCTTTCTCCTCGGGATGCTCATCTTCATCCACGAGTCCGGGCACTTCTTCGTCGCGAAGCTGCTCGGCATCCACGTGGAGGTCTTCTCCCTCGGCTTCGGGCCGCGCCTTCTCGGATGGCGGCGGAACGGCACGGACTACCGCATCTCCCTCCTCCCCCTGGGCGGGTACGTCAAGATGCTGGGAGAGCAGCCCAACGAGGAGCTGCGGGGGGATCGCGGGGAGTTCCTGAGCCGCACGAAGTGGGAGCGCTTCTTCGTTCTCGTGATGGGTGCCACCCTCAACCTCGTGCTCGCCGTCGTCATCATGACGGGCGTGTACATGCACGGCGTCCCGGTGGCGAAGCACCAGGACGAGCCCGCCGTGGTGGGATGGATCGAAGAGGGATCCCCGGGCGCCCGGGCCGGCCTGCGGCCCCTGGATACGATCCTCGCCGTCGGGGAGACGAAGGTCACGACCTGGAGCGAGCTGCAGATCGCGGTCGCCCTGAACCCGGGCAGGGTCCTTCCCTTCCGCATCCTGCGTGAAGGCAGGGAGGAGGTGGTCGAGGTCGAGATCGGCCAGACCCGGCGGGAGGCGATGGGGCGGATCGGCGTGGCCCAGCGCATCGACGGCATGGTCGTGACCGGCGTGGTCGATGGAGGGCCGGCCGCCCTCGCGGGGCTCCGGGAGGGCGATCTCCTCGTCGAGGCGGCAGGGCTCGAGGTGGGAACGCATCTCGAGGAGACCGCGAGGAGACTCTACGAGGGGGACGCTTCGGCCGTGCCGCTCGTGGTGATCCGCGACGGTGAGCGAGTCGAGGCGACTGTGACGCCGTCCGCGCCCGAGGCAGGCCGGACCGACCCGGGCTTCGGGTTGCGATACGAATCGGTCTTCCGCCAGTACCCGCTGGCTCAGGCCTTCATGGAGGGGTGCCGCTGGAACCTCCGCTACGCGGGCCTCCTCTTCGATACCATCAAGGGCCTCTTCGCGGGACAGCTCTCGCTGCGAGCCCTCTCGGGCCCCATCGAGATTTACCGCTACACGGGGCAGGCCTGGGAGGGTGGCGGGGTTTCCTATTTCACCTTCATGGCCCTGGTCAGCCTCCAGCTCGGGATCGTCAACCTCCTCCCCATCCCCGTCCTCGACGGCGGCCACGTGTTCATCCTCGCCATCGAAGGAATCCTCCGGCGTGACCTCAGCATCGTCGTGAAGGAGCGGATGATGCAGGTGGGCCTCGTCCTGCTCTTGCTGCTGATGGGCACGGTCATCTCCCTCGACATCTACAAAGCCACGATGAACTGACCGGGCGCGCGCGACGCTCGAGATCCACCGGCGATCTGTCAGGTCTCGCGTCCGGCGTTCGATCGATCCGTCCGCGCGCGGACGCCTCCAATCGCAGCTCGATCCAGTCCTGACGCAGCGAATCCTGCTCGTCGTCGGTCGCAACTCGCGCGCTCGCCTGGACTTCCACGGCAAGCAGCCTCGCTGCCGCGCGCTCCGCACGGTGCTGGCACCGCCATTGCCTTACAGAGGCTCGAATGCGAAAGACGGCGACGGCCGGCGGCGATGGACGCCGAAGGTAGCTGCCGGCGGATTCCTCAAGGAGATCACGAGATGGGTGGTGGCGCGGCGCTCAGGTGCGTCGAAGCAGGAGAGGGACGCGTGGACCCGGCAACCCTGATGATCTTACGGGCTCTGGCAGGGGAGCGTGGGAAGGTCGAAATAGGCGGCCGTGTCTACGATCTCTCCTGTGCCACCACCTTCCACCTTTTCGACAGGGAGTGCGGGAAGCTCGTGATCTGCGATGACAGCATGAGCCTCCTCCGGACGATCCTGGGTCTCCTTCGCGACGCCCGCGAGAAGGACCACCGGAGGTACTTCTCGAGCACTCCATCAGGCTGACGCCTGGACAGTTTCGGGTCGTCGTGGGATGCCCTCCTCTGGCCAGCTCTCCTCAAGGTCCTCCCCCGATGCACCCCCCGGGGGGCCGAAAGGCCCCCCACCCTTTCCCCTCTCGATGGACCGCGATCGACGGGCCGGCAGCGGTGCAGGCGCCCGTCCGACCGGCCCGCTGACGGTGGAGGCTGCGAGCCTCCAGCAGGAGCGACTGACATGGAGCAAGCAAGCGTGAGGAAAGTCATGACCCACCTCCTGGTGGCCGCCGTGGTGACGCTGGTGGCCGCGGCCCCGGCAGCGACGGCCGCTCAGGGCAAGGAGCAGCAGCCCGCGCCGATCGACATCAACAAGGCCTCGGTCGAGGAGCTCCAGGAGCTTCCCGGGGTCGGACCGTCTCTTGCCCAGCGGATCGTCGAGTTCCGCGAGGAGCACGGCCCCTTCGCGAGCGTCGATGAGCTGCTGAAGGTACGAGGGATCGGTGAGAAGTCGCTCGAGCGATTCCGCCACATGGTCGTCGCTGGGAAGGCGAAGTAGGGTCGGGGCCGGCGCGAGAGGATTCTCGGTGGCTGAGGTCATCGTGACCGTTGCCCTCATGGGTCTCGTCGCCGGCCTCGCGCTTCCTGCCCTGCGGAGCCTCCTCGACAGGCGCTCCCTCGATGCAGCGGCAGCCTCTCTCGCCGGTGCCATCGCGAGGACCCGCCACGAGGCGATCGCACGGGGCCGCCATGCGGGGCTGGCCTTCGATCGCGACGCCTCGGGCGACCGGTGGACGATTCACCTCGACGGCGGGAAACCCGGTATCCGGCGGTCGGAAATATCTTCGGGCGCCGACCCCCGGATACACGGCCCTGTTCCCGTGGGAGCCCCTTCGCTGAGTGGAGTCCGCCTGGGGATTCCACTCTCGCCTCCGATCCCCTCCATCCCGCCCTCCAAGGGCTTGCTCCCTGCAGGGGGAAATCCGATCCGCCTCGGCGCCAGCGACATCCTCTCCTTCTCCCCGATAGGGGAGTCCACGAGCGGCTCGATCTACCTCACCGATGGGAAGGGCGGCGTGCGGGCCATCGTGGTCTATGGCCGATCGGGGCGGATACGCGTCTGGTCCTGGTCCGATCGTTCGCATTGGCGCAGGCAATGACTTTGCATATGTAACTCGGCACCACTGACTAGCCACGAATGTGGAGGTAGAGATGAGGCATCAAGAAACACGACGTCAGGAGCATCCGTCTGCGGAGGATGGGCCGCAATACTGGCTCTGGGAGAAGGCTTTCGAGCTGGCGGTGGCCGTGTTCAAGGTGGTGGACAGGATCCCCCCGGACCTCGGTCTGGCTCTGACGGGCCAGATGAGGCTCGCAGCGCTGTCCATCCCATCCCATCTGTCCCATTCCAGATCCAGGCGATCCACGCGGGAGTACGCGCGGGGACTGAGCGCGGCGCTGCACGCACTCAAGGACCTAGAAGGCCAGGTATCGCTCTGCTGCGAGCTGGGCTACGCCAACGAGACCGAGGAGCGCAGGCTGGTGGCCTCGATCCGGGAGCTCAAGCGGGCCGCGACCCGCATCCTCCGAGGCCTCCGCGAGATGCTGTCAGCGGATCGTCTCGAATCCCTATCCGATGAGATATCCGCGCTTGTCCAGGAAGAGAATGGCGCCGAAGCCGGCGGGAGGTCCTGAGAGGTCACCATGCGCACAGACGAGCTCATTCATGCTTCGGCGGAGGCGACGTCGCTCCAGTCTCCGCTTTCGGCTGACCCGATCCGGCAAGAGCGGCCCGCCGGCAGGTTGCAGGCGGAGAGGAGAAGCCGCGGATCCGCGCTCATCATCACAGTGCTCGTGAGCGCGGTTCTCACCACTCTCGGGCTGGCCTTCCTGGCCCTTGGCGACACCGAGCAGCTGATCGCTTCATCGGGCCGCAATTCGGAGCAGCTCCTGCACACGGCGGAGAGCGGCCTGAGAATGGTCAAGGCCTGGTTCGACCAGCCCATCACCGGCAACCCGTTGGTCTCGAGCCAGCTCATGCACAGATTCCTGGGGCTCTACGATCTGCGCAACCCGGCCTACTACGACAGGACACGGCGCGTCTTCGATCACGACGGCGATCCCTCGACGCCTCCCGTTCGCGCGGACGGCTCGTCGGCCAGGCCCTACTACCGCCAGGGGAGGACGCTGTGGGCCCCCTCGCCCTACCTCGACCTGTTCCACAAGCCCTACCGGGGCAACGCGACGACCACCTTCATGGGCTCTGCCGACGCCCCCGACCTCGTCCTGGAAGACAAGCCGAACGTGATCGATCTCCTGGATGTCCTCAACAACGCCCTGTTCACACACCAGGAGCGGACCGGTCGGATATCCAGGATTGCCATCTACGCACCGCCCCTGGTCGCCTTCGACGGGATCCTGAAGCCCGCGGGCATCGCCACGGTGGAGGTGACCGTGGCCAAGTACCGGCGCCTCAAGAAAGTCGGCATCGTCCCGCTCGTGATGAACCAGAGCCTGAAGCTCGGCGAGCTGACGGCGAGGTTCGTCCTGGCCGAGGTGCCCGCGATCGTGGCCGAAGGGGGCCTCGAATCCTGTGGAGCCCTCACCGCGGCGGGGAAGCTGAAGGCGCACTGGGGCAAGGTCATCGCCGGCGGCGACGTGACGCTGTCGTCCAACCTCGACCTCTCGGTCAGCAGCGCCTTTCCCTTCGAGAGCCTCGAGCGCCGGGCCTCGGGGAACCTGCCGGGCGACGACTACTACGAATGGGTGAACGATCCCGCCACCGTGGTGGAAGATCCCTGGCTCGAGATCTCGACGGCCGGAGAGATCTCGGGCTCCGGCGCGCTCGCCGACCATCCCTGGCCGTACGACCCGAACGCCGCGATCTCCCTCGACCACTCGAATCTCTTCCAGCGGGCTGCGGGAACAGACTGCGGCGTGATGGGCTATGCGACGATCAAGTCGGCTTCGGGGTCGGGAGAGGAGCATGCCAGGTACTTCTCATGGGATGCGGCGACAGGGCTCTTCCAGGAGCATGGAGCCGGCCCCGCGAGGAGCGTTCGCGACTGGACGCACAACATGGAGGGGCTCTTCTTCTTCGACACGCGCGACGGAGCTCCGCCCAATGGCCACGGCCCCGGGGATCCCCAGACCAATCTCACGCCCCCGGTGGTCATCGAGAACTCGGACTGGAGCTTCTCGGGCCTTCTCTATCTCAATGCCGAATCGATCCTCATCCGCAACGTGAGCGGGGTCAGCAGGGTGATCGTGCCCCCCGGCGAGCCGTACGACGACGCCAACGGAAGCGGCGCCTGGGAGGCGGGCGAGGCCTTCGCGAACCTGACCTACCCCACGACCCTCGTCCAGGGCAGCCCGGGCAGCGAGATCCTGAAGAGCACCGGCGCCATCCAGACCGCACATGCGACCAGCCCTGACCTGGAGTTCTACTCCTACACGACGACCGTGGGGAGGGATCCTCAGGGAATCCCCATCCTGGCCGAGATCAACATGTTCGGCGTCCTCTTCAACGCGGGGGACATCATCGCCGAGGGACAGGCGCGCCACTACGGCAGCCTCATCGCGGGAAACGCCGTCGTGCAGAGCACGCCGGGGGCCGACACGCCGGAGATCTTCTTCGACGAGAGGCTGAACAAGTCGACGTGGCCCCCCGCCGAGATCTCCTTCCCCCGCACCCACGTCACGCTCTGGGGCGGCCCCTCGTGATCCCGATCTTCACTGCCGTCAGGCAATCACCGGCCATCCCTGCGGCGAGGTGCAGATGAGACTGAAGACGAAGGGGACGGTCAGGACAGTCTTCGCGCTTTCAGGGGCGCTCATTCTCTGGGTCGCAGCCGATTCAGCACGGGCCGCCCCTCGTGACCCGGTGCGGACCCTGGTTCTGGATCTGCCGGCGAGACATGTGATCGTCGGGCTGGTGCCTCAGGATACGGAGTTCCTCCTCCAGCCCATCACGGGCGACAGGGTCCCGTACTATTCGCCGGAGAACGCGGAGAGGATCGCCCGCGCGCTCGATGAGGCCGGCCAGCTCGAGAGGCTTGCCGATGTCCTCCTCGGGACAGCCTTCGAGCGGCCGGACGGAGGGCGAGGCGAATCCGGACCTCAAGGACAGGGGCCGCTGGAGCCGATGGAGAGCACGTGCGATCTGGTGCTCGATGTCCAGGGCCTCAAGGTTCACGTAACGATGGAGGATGGCCCCGCCGGGCACCTGCTCCATCCCAGGACGGGCGAGCGATTCGTGCGTTTCTCGGCGAGCTCCGGCTCCAGGATCGCTGAAGCGCTCTTCGCCGCCGGCGTGGACCGCGACACGATCGCCAGGACTCTCGTGGGTCTGAGGAGCAGGCCTCCCGGCAGGGATGCAGGGCCTTCCGTAGAGAGTCGCAATCCACCGCTTCCTGATGAAGGCCCGCCCTGCGGTCAGTGCACGAATCACCGTACTCTCTGCGGTGACGTGTGTTGCGGAGCCGGCGCCGGGTGTGCCTGGTGTTCGGTCTGCCCATAGGATTGCCCATCACGGCTTCTCGAGGCCGGTGAGGGCTCTCGCCAGGGTACCGGGGAATGCGTCCCATCGCTTCGCCGCCGTGGGTGCGGCTGTCGTGTCGTGCCTGGCGCTCACCACTGAGCGAAGTGTCGCCCACGGCGCAGAACAGGCACTACGCTCCAGGATCGAAGAGCACCTCAGGGCCTACCTCGTCATCACGGACTGCAGCGTCAGCTCGCTGCCCTGCTTCCAGCTTCCGTACGTGGCTGAGCGGGAGCCGCCCTCCGTGATTTGCGGGTCCCACAATCGTGTTGCAGATCTGCCGTACCGCGCCCCCGAGATAGATGAGGCCGTCTTCGAAGTCATGAACGGTGAAATGCACCACGGCCTGCGCCTCGATGTCGCGATGCATGCTCTGGACTTCCTGGCCAAGCCAGGCGTGGACACTTATTGCTCACCCGGCGCGGAGGAGAGATTCCATCAGCTCTTCGCCCGCGTAGCCTTCCTCTGGGAGGGGCTGATCGAAAGAGTGGCTGCTCGCGTCGGCTGCGGCGACTGTGCCGCGAGCCCGGAGGCTCCCGTGGTCTCAGGAGCGCAGATTCGGGCGGTCCTGGATGTCCTGAAAGAGGGGATCCCATCGCCCGGTGGGAACCTCTGGCTGGGACTCCCGGCCCTGCGATCCGTTCCGGAGTGCGATCCCAATCTGGCGGTCGCCATTGCGAGGGTACAGCACGGCTGGGGCGATGTTCCCACCGCAGAGGAAGTCGAGGAGGAGCTGCGGCGGATGGGAGTACGCCTCGTTCCGTGACGCGATGGCTGCGAGTCGCCCTGGCGCTCACGCTTCTGGCCACGGGGTGCGTGCGCGCGAAGCCCGAAAGTGAGTTGGGCGCGCGAATTCCACCTCTGCGGCAGCAGATCATCGATCACATCAACGCCTACATCCGGAGCATCACGTGCCGGACCGAGGGATGGGGTTGCTTTTCAGTGCTCCGAGTGTCCGAGAGAGCCGGCCGCCGCGATCCCGACTGCCAGGTCGCAGACAACGGCATTGCCGAGCTCGCGTATCACGCGCCCGAAGTCGAGTCCATCGTCTACCAGACCCTGCGGGATAACCTCGAGACCGGCCTCGAGCTCCGTCGATCCCTCCAAGCCCTCTGGATGCTCGCGCTGGGACCCTTCCCCTCGGACTGTGATCCGCGTGTGGAAAAGCGACTCCGTTCGCTCTTCTGGAAGGCGGCCCCCCTGTCCAGATCTCTCCTGGAGGAAGCCGGGGCGCGCATCGGGTGCCGGGATTGCCGCTCAGGCCCCTGTGAAAGCACAGTGCGCCGTCAGGAGATCCTCGATCTCCTCGAGAGTCTGCAACAGGGACACAGGACCTGGAGCGGGCTATGGCGAGGCATCGCGGGGCTCAGGGGGCAGCCTCGAGCCGATCCGGTCCTCGCCGTGGCGATCGCCCGAAGCGCGGCTTCCTTCGAGGATGTCCCCTCACCCGGGGCCGTGCAGGAAACGCTCGAAGCGATGGGCTGCGCGGTTCGTCCGTAGGAAGGAGTCGCGTCGCTCGTCCGGGATCGAAAGGCAGGGGCCTGGATCGGCGGGGCAGGCTCCCGGTCGGTGGGGAGACCTCCAGTCTCCCCTGATGACTCTTGGATATTTCTCCCGCGTGGCCGGCCTCGGGACTCACGCCATGTGCTCGGGTCGACCCCGAGGCTCCGATCACGCGCCGCCCGGC
This sequence comes from uncultured Acidobacteriota bacterium, assembly GCA_964568735.1. Taxonomy (GTDB): domain Bacteria; phylum Acidobacteriota; class Polarisedimenticolia; order JACPZX01; family JACPZX01; genus CAZMRF01. The sequence goes on along the minus strand of CAZMRF010000032.1, from coordinate 42,601 downwards.
GTGTGGGTCAACCGGCGCTGTGGGTGAGACCGCGCAGCCGTACCGCTCGAGCTCCTCGACCCACGCGCCCGGGCTTCGTCTCACCCTGCTCACAAGCTCCTGAGAAAACGGCAGTTGATCCGGCTCTCTCGACCCCCTTCACGAGGAGCGGTAAGGCTCAGCCTGCCCTGGGCTGGCATGGAACGGGCAAAGAACAGGGTGGTAGAGTGACCTCTGGAGGCTGCACGGCCACGACCAGGACCCTTCCGGGCCTCTGGCCGGATCCCATGACTGGATACCTCGAATGGCTGATCTGAGCGGATGGCTCTTCCTCTCTGCGGGCGCCCTCTATGCGGGGGCCGTCCTCGTCTCGCTATCCATCCTGGTCACCCGGCGGCGGACCGCCGTCTCCTGGATCCCACGCACCGCGCTCGTGGGGCTGGTACTCCACTTCGCGGGGCTCGTGGCCCGCAGCTTCGGAGGTGACGGGCTCTGGGCGCTCTCGCTTCGCGAGATCCTGTTCCTGCTGGCCTTCGCGGGGATCTCCGTCTACCTGCTGGCTCACTTCCGCTACCGGCTCGAGGTGATGGGGATCATCATCCTCCCGCTCGTCGTGGCGCTGATGGCTCTCACCGTCCTCGTGCCGGACGACACGGGTGACCTGCACGAGGGCTGGCGTTTCTCGTTGCGGGCGATTCATGTCGTTCCCGCGGTCCTCGGAGTGGCCTTCCTCTTCGTCACCTTCGCGACGAGCCTCATCTACCTCGTCCAGGAGCGAGGGCTCAAGGAGCACCGCCCGTTCCGCTTCTTCCTCGCCCTGCCCAGCCTCGAGAGGTGTGACCGGCTCAGCTATATCTCGCTGGGGTGGGGCTTCGCGTTCCTGACGCTGGTCGTCGCCACCGGAGTGCTCACGAACCAGTACACCCAGGGGGGCTTCACCTGGGTGCTGAGGGAGAGGTTCTCGCTGCTCGCCTGGGCCCTCTTCGCCGTCGTGATCTACGACCGGGTCTTCGCGGGCCGCTGGCGGGGCAGGCTCTCGGCCTGGCTCTCCATCATCGGGTTCGTCGCGATCATCATGCGGATGGTCGGAGTGGGCTCCTGATGCTCTACCTCGTCGGCGTCAGCCATCGAAGCGCGCCGGTCGAGCTGCGGGAGCGGCTGCACTTCTCGGCGCAGGAGATTCGCGAGCTCCTCCCCGAGCTCTGCCGCAGCACCGGGGTGCATGAGGCCGTCATCCTCTCGACCTGCAACCGCACGGAGCTGCTCCTGAGCTGCGCGACTCCCCAGGAAGGAGCGGCCGCGACGGCCGCGCTCCTGGATCGGGCGCGGAGCTCGGTCGTCGAAAGCCTCGAGCAGGTCGCCTACCGTCTCGAAGAGCACGAGGCGGCCCGCCACCTTTTCCGCGTCGCGGCCAGCCTGGACTCGATGATCATCGGGGAGCCCCAGATCCTCGGCCAGGCCAAGGAGGCCTACGCGCTGGCCAGCGGCGCAGGCACGGTGGGGCCGGTGCTGTCGGGATTGATGCAGCGGGCCTTCGCCTGCGCCAAGAAGATCCGGACCGAGACGGGAATCTCCCGCCACCCGGTCTCCCTGGCCTATGCGGCGGCGGGTCTCGCCGAGCAGATCTTCGGCTCGCTCAGAGGCCGCTCGATCATGGTTCTCGGCGCCGGGAAGATGGGCAAGCTCACGGCGCGTCACCTCGCCGTCAAGGGAGTCAAGGAGATCCTCGTCGCGAGCCGGACCTTCGACCACGCGAGGCGCACGGCGGAGGATCTGGGCGGGCAGGCCATCGCCTTCGACGATCTCATCGGCCGATCCGACCAGGTCGACGTCATGATCGTCAGCACGGCCGCCCCGGTCCATGTCTTGAAGAAGGAGCATGGCCCGGGTCTGATGAAGGCCCGGAGGCACCGGCCGATCTTCATCGTCGACCTCGCCGTGCCCCGCAACGTGGATCCCGCCCTCAACGACCTCGACAACCTCTTCCTCTACAACGTCGACGATCTCCAGCGCGTGGCGGACGAAGGGCGGGAGGAACGGCTCAAGGAAGCGCGACAGGCCGAGGAAATCGTCGAGCAGGAGATCGCTTCCTACCTCAAGTGGGTACGCTCCCTGGAGGTGCAGCCCACCATCGTGGAGCTGCGGCGTCACTTCCAGCAGGTGGCCGGGGAGGAGCTCCAGAAGCGGAGATCGCGCCTCGCCTTCCTGCAACCCGATCAGGAGCGCGCGGTCTCCGGGCTTCTCGAGGCCGTCGTGAACAAGCTCCTCCATTCGCCCACCGTGACCCTGAAGAGGGCGCTCCAGGAGAGGGACGGCACCGATCTCGTCGCCCACACGAGGAAGCTCTTCGATCTCGGCGAGCAGGATGGCTCGGCCGGCTCGGAGCAGGAGGCTCCTTCCGCCCCCGGAGTCGCGCAACCGGGCGGAGAAGCCGAGGGGAAAGCGGGCGATGAGTCCTCCACCTCACCACAGCCCGGGGGCGAGTCGCCCTTCGAGGCGACGCGCCGGTGAGCGCGGAGGGATCGCAGGCAAGGACGCTCCGGCTGGCGAGCCGCGGAAGCCCGCTCGCCCTCGCACAGAGCCGCATGGTGGCGGCAGCTCTCGAGCGCGCATGCCCCGGATTGCGCGTCCACCTCGAGGTGATCCGGACGACGGGCGACCGCCAGCAGGCCTGGAAGGCTGTGCCAGCAGCTCTCGGGGCGGCGGGCGGCAAGGGCCTCTTCGTCAAGGAGATCGAGGATGCTCTTCTCGAGGGCCGCGTGGACGCCGCCGTGCATTCGATGAAGGACATGCCCACGGATCTCCCGGAAGGCGCGGGGATCGTCGCGGTGCCCGCGCGTGAGGATCCGCGCGATGTCCTCGTCGCGCGGGGGCGGCTCTCCTTCGATCAGCTTCCGCCCGGGGCGCGTCTGGGCACCGGGAGCCCCCGGCGAATCGCCCAGCTCCGTCACCTCAGGCCCGACCTGGTCTTCGTACCAATCCGCGGCAACGTGGAGACCCGCGTCCGCAAGGTGAATGCGGGAGACTTCGAGGGCGTCGTCCTGGCGGCCGCCGGGTTGAACCGGCTGGGACTGGGCGAGGTCGAGAGAACGGCCCTCTCACCGGAGATCTGCCTGCCGGCGCCCGGTCAGGGGGCCCTGGCCATCGAGGCCCGCCTCGGCGAGGGCTGGATCCTCGATGCGCTCCGCACGCTGCACGACCCGGAGACGGCCTGCTGCGTCGAGGCCGAGCGGGCCTTCCTCGGAGCGCTCGGGGGCGGCTGCCTCGTGCCGGCCGCCGCGCTGGCGGAATTGTCGGAGTCCGCGCTGCGCCTGAGGGTTGTGGTGGCGGATCCCGAAGGCCGGCGCGTCGTACGAGTCGAGGTCGCCGGCCGTCGTGAGAATGCGCGGAGGCTGGGAATCGAGGCCGCGGAGCTCGCCGCCTCGCAGGGAGCCGCGGAGATACTCTCGTCCTTGAGGAGTCATGGCCTTGGCTGAGCAGGGGGCACTCCCGGGATCGAGGGCACGCGGAGGGGCGGCCCCGCGGGCCGGGGATCTCTCCGGCATCACCGCCATCGTGACCCGTGCGCGCGAGCAGGCGGGAAGCCTGGTGGAGGCCCTCGAAGCTCTCGGGGCCCGCGTCATCGCGTCGCCGGCGATCCGGTTCACGGAGCCCGTGAGCTGGGAGCCCTTCGACCGGGCGGTGGTCCGGGCCGGAGGGTACGACTGGGTGATCCTCACGAGCGTCAACGGCGTTGCCGCCGTCGAGGAGCGCCTCGGCCGTCTGGGGCGGGATTGGAGCAGTTTCGGCCGCGCCCGCTTCGCGGCGATCGGCCCCGCGACCGCCGAGGCCCTCGCGCGGCGGAGCGTGGATGTGGCCCTCGTGCCCGAGGAGTTCCGCGCGGAGGGGATCCTCCTGGCGCTGGGATCGGAGGACCTGGCGGGACGCCGGATCCTGATCGCGCGGGCCGAGATGGCGCGCGATCTCCTTCCCGAGGAGCTCGTGCGCCGCGGCGGAGAGGTAGATGTCGTCAAGGTATACAGGACGCTGCCCTGCGAGCCCGTCGCCGAAGCGGTGGCGGCGCTCCAGGCCGGGCTCGGAGGCCACAGCCTCCTCGTCGTCTTCACCTCTCCTTCCACGGTGGCGGGCTTCGTCGACGGACTTCACGACGAGGCCCTCCAGGGGCTACGGGCAGCCACGCTCGCGGCCATAGGGCCGGTGACGGGAGAGGCGCTCGCCCGCCGAGGGTTGCGCCCGGCCGTTCAGCCGGCCTCCTACACGGTCGCCTCGCTCGTCGACGAGATCCGGGCGCACTTCGCGGCCCGCTAGAGCGGAAACCCCGGCTTCCAGTTCAGTCCTTGGCGGCGCGGACGGGCTCGCGCCGCAGCTCCAGCCGGTGCGAGGCTCCGGCCTTGAGCCCCTTGAACGACTGCTCGACGCCACAGGGCCAGGCCACCTCGAGGTCGAATCTCTCGGAGGAGCCCAGCCCGAAATGCTGCTCCTTGGGGTTCATGGACAGGAAGCCCGAGCCTCCCTGGATCTCCCGCATGACGCGGACCCCTTCGGGCGTCGTCAGCGTTAGGATGGCCCCGATCGCGTCGCGGTTGCAGCTCATCTGGGGATTTCCCACGAGCCGGACCTTGGCCCAGTTGTTCCCGAGCTTCTCGGAGCGGTTGCCGAGCACCCTGGCGGGGGAGTGGAAGTCGTTCAGCGCGATGTCGAGGTCGCCGTCGCCTTCCAGGTCGAGGTAAGCCGTGCTGCGTGAGTTGCCGTTGTAGTCGGCGCCCGTCTCACCCGCGGCGTTCCTGAGCCTGCCCCCTTCGTTGACGAAGAAGACATTCGGCGTGTTGGCATAGAAGTCGAAGAAGAACCGATGATCGGTAGAGCTGCGGATCTCGGCGCTCATGAAGTAGGGGTTCGAGCCGTTCACGACGTAGAGGTCGTCGTCCCCGTCGAGGTCGTAGTCGAAGAACTCCGCGTCCCAGGCCCAGCCCGTCGAGGTGACGCCCCGATCGATCTGATCGGAGTCGACGTACCCGACGAGGTGCCCGCCGTCCGAGCGGGACATCCACAGCTCGTCCGACTCCTTGATGATTGCCGTCGCCATGGCATTGGAGTTGAAGTTGAGCTGGGTCTGCGCGTTCTGAAGGACGTACTTGTTGTCTTTCACGACCATCGTGATATTCGAGATGTAGATGTCGGGAAACGAGTCCGCGTTGAGATCGGAGATCCCGACGTTCATCCCGTGGTAGGCCGTGTCGATCCCGAGGCTCGGAGCCACGTTCTCGAAGCGGCCCCCGCCCAGATTCCTGAGGAAGGCGTCGCGGCCGAAATCGTTCGCCACGACAATGTCCTGCCGCCCGTCGCGGTCGAAGTCCATGTGCGAGGCCTCCTGGCACCAGCCCGTGTCGTCGGCACCGCTGCCGGCCGTCACGTTGCGAAACCTGAGATTCCCCTCGTTGTGGAAGAGCTGGTTGGGCTGGGCGTTGGCGTTGTGGCGTGCCTGGTACGGGAGAGCGCCTTCGAGGTAGTTGCCGAAGTTGCAGATATACAGGTCGAGGAGGCCGTCGCCGTCGAAGTCAAAGGTCGTGGCGGAACCCCCGATGAAGCCCGGGCCGCCCAGCCCCGCGGTATCGGTCGCCTCCTCGAACCGGCCCTCGCCCATGTTCCTGTACAGACGGTGCTTGTCGTTGACGTACGTGATCAGGATGTCCTGCCGGCCGTCGTTGTCGAAATCCGCGATGAGCGGCTGGCGGGCCTCTCCGCTCTCCCCGTTCGGGTCGAGCGGGCTGACTCCCGCTTCCTTCGTCACGTTCGTGAAACGACCCTTGCCGTCGTTGAGAAGAAGGGCATTGCCCTCGCCGCCGACGAACAGAAGATCCATGTCGCCGTCGTCATCCAGGTCCTCGGCCGCGACGCCGCCACCCGAGAAGGTGGGCGGGCTCGTCGTCTGCGCTCGGCGGAAGCGGCTGAGCCATGGAGCGGTGCGGTGCTCGAATGCGACGCGGCTCGGCTCGGTGACGTCGACGAAGGGGAGCTCGCCGGCCCGGCCATGCGGAGGCGCCGAGACAATTTTCGCGACCTTAACCACGGCCGCGGGCGTTTCATGGTTCTTGACCGCCCGGTCCGCCAGGCTTCGCGCGGCGCGGGCGATGTCCTCGGGGAGCACGGCACGCTCCTGGGGAGCCTGCTTCGCCATCTGTCCAGCGACCCTCAGCACGGCGAGCTCGTAGTTGGAGACCGTCTCCGCGATGATCTCGCAGGCGAAGGGATCGGGAAGCCGCTGCGGGGAGCCCCCGGCATCGAGGGCACTCCCCAGGATGACCCAGTGGAGGCCGAAGTCACGCATCGAGTCGCCGTCGTAGGCCTCCAGCCGGAGCTTCTCCCCGTCGGGCAGTCGCGGGAAGAGGTGGAGGTCCTCGAAGTCGTCGATGATGTGCGGGAAGTTCTTCTCCACCACCGCGTAGGCGTCTCCGAGCCTGACCAGCTCATGGCCATGCTCGAGGGCCACCGCGGCGCCGTCTTCGAGAAGGCGCCGGGTGAAGCGCTCGGTCTCGGCGAAGAAGGCCTCGCCGAAGGCCGCGGACTCCTCGGCGGAAGAAGCGTGGCTGTGCAGCGTGTAGAAGCGCTCGATGTTCGCGAGGAGCAGCTCGTCCCGCTTCGCCGGATCCGTGAGGTTGTTGTAGGTGTAGTAGGCGTTGACCTTCTCCTTCACGAATTCACGAAGCAAGGCCATCGCGGCGGCGTCGTCGAATACCTTTCCTGCCGCCGAGCCCGGGCGCCTCCAGTCGCCGGAGGGATCCAGGCTTCCAGGGGGGAGGAGATCGTCCCAGGCTCTCTGGATCAGGGCCGTCGTGAGCTCGGGGGAGCTTCGCTCGCGGGCGCGCCGATCGGCCAGGATGAGCGCGCTCAAGGTCAGTCGATCCAGCCCCGCACGCAGGGCCTCGACGCCGTCGGCCCGCATGGGCAGGAGCGAGTTGTCGCCGGCGAGGAGCGCGGCCTGCTGAACTCCGAGGACCGCGCGGAAGGAGAAGGCGACCGAGCCGTACTGCCGGACCCGGACCTGTGGAATCACGACGGGCTCATGGGCCTTCGTCTTCACAGTCACGGCCCCCTCGGAGTCCTGGGCGATCTCGACGATGCGGCCGAGGGCCTCCTGGATCCTGGAGGCGCCCACGGTGCGCTCGCCCGCATCGGCCGCGGCGCGGCTCGCCACGGCCCATAGGCTCCTCACGAGTGCCTGCTGGAGATCGACGTTCAGGATCCGGGCGTCGTCCATGAGAGGCGTCCCGTTGATGAAGTCCTCGAGGCGGCAGAAGGTCGAGTGGCATTTGGGATCGCGCTGGTTCTCGAGGCCACCCATGACTTCGAGGATCGTCGTGGTGCCGGAATCCGCGGGGTGATCCGATGCGCTCTGCGCCAGTCCCGGTGTCACGTCGGCGCAGGCAAGCACGCAAGAGGCCAGTATGGTCTTCAGAGACGGGACCCCGGCACCACGAAGGTGCCGTGTGAGGCGGTACCCGCGGTAGAAGGCGCCTCGAGTATTACGTCGCTGGGTGCGGCCTGGAAAGATGGGCATGGGCTCCTCCCTTGAAGCTCCGGCACCTGCCGAGGGGACCGACTGACGCGTCCCTCGGGCGGTGTTGGCTGGTGCCCTGATCCTACTACCAGGGAGCGGTCGGGGCTCTTGATCGACCCGATTTTCCGTGGTAGCGTCCGGCACGATTCCTGAGCGGGCCGGGCGAGGGGCCCGCCCTCCTTACATCCGCACGGACTGCGAACCCGACAGGACGACGCCCGGGCCCTTTTTCCGTCCTCGACGGAACGGGCCCCCAGGCATGGAGTATCCCCTGACCGATACAGGTGCCCTCAAGCGGACCCCCCTCCACGCCGCCCACCTCGAGGCGGGAGGGAAGATGGTGGGCTTTGCAGGCTGGGAGATGCCTGTGCAGTACCAGGGCGTCATCGAGGAGCACCTGGCCGTGCGGGCGCGCGTCGGCCTCTTCGACGTCAGCCACATGGGGGAGATCGAGGTGCGCGGCCCCAAGGCCCTCGACGCACTCCAGCGCCTCACCTGCAACGACGTGTCCCGTCTCGCGGCCGGCCGGGCCCAGTACAGCGCGCTGACGACTGAGAAGGGGACCATCATCGACGACGTCATCGTCTACCGCCGCGCCGAGGATCTCTTCCTCGTCGTCGTCAACGCTGCGAACGAGGAGAAGGATTTCGCGTGGGTCGCCGGGAACATGATCCCCGGGGCCGAGGCGGCGAACACGAGCTCGGAGTACGCGCAAATCGCGATCCAGGGGCCCGATGCCTTCATGGTCCTCACGGGTCTCGCGGATACGGACCTCGAGCCGATCCGCCCCTTCGCCTTCGTCGAGGCTCCCGTCGCGGGTATCCGCTGCCTCATCGCGAGGACGGGCTACACGGGCGAGGACGGCTTCGAGCTCTACTGCGCCTCCGGCCCGGCACCGGAGCTCTGGCAGACGCTCATCGCCGCCGGCGCGCCCTTCGGGATCACCCCCTGCGGGCTCGGAGCCCGGGACACCCTCCGCCTGGAGGCCTGCCTGATGCTCTACGGCCAGGACATCGACGAAACGACGAGCGTCCTGGAGGCAGGACTCGGCTTCATCCTGAAGCTGGACAAGGGTCCCTTCATCGGCCGTGAGGCGCTTCAGCGGCAGAAAGAGAATGGGATTGCGCGACGGCTCTGCGCCTTCGAGATGATCGAGAGGGGCATCCCCCGGCACGGCTTCCCCGTGCGCCACGGGGGCGGGGAGGCCGGGCATGTCACGAGCGGCACGCACGGCCCCTTCGTCAAGAAGAGCATTGGGATGGCCTACCTGCCCGCCGATGCGGGCAAGGCGGGGACCGAGTTCGACGTCGTCATCCGGGGGCGGGAGACGCGCGCGCGCGTGGTCAAACCCCCCTTTTACAGGCGCAGCGCAGCCGGGCACTAGCGGAGTCGCATTCATGTATCCCGACAACCTCCGGTACACCGACGAGCACGAGTGGCTCCTCCTGAAGGGCTCCGAGGCGACGGTCGGCGTCACCTTTTTCGCGCAGAAAGAGCTGGGAGACGTCGTCTACGTCGAGCTGCCTCAGCCCGGACGATCCCTCAAGAAAGGCGAGGAGTTCGGGACGGTCGAATCCGTGAAGGCCGTCTCCGAGATCTACTCTCCCGTGGACGGCGAGGTCCTCGAGGTCAACAAGGACCTGGAAGCGCACCCGGAGATGATCAACGAAGACCCCTACGGGCGAGGCTGGATGCTGAAGATCAAGGTCGCGGATCCGGCGGCCGTCGCGTCGCTGATGGACGCATCGGCCTACCGCAAGCACATCGGCCCTGCAGGCGCGTGAACCCATGAGGTTTTTCCCGCAAGGCGACGATGATCTGAGGTTGATGCTGGATGCCGTGGGCGTCTCTTCGATCACGGATCTCTTCGAGTCCATCCCCGCGAGGCTGAGGCTCGATCGGCCGCTCCAGCTGGCCCCGGCCGCCGGGGAGACGGAGCTTCGCCGGGAGTTCCGCGCCCTGGCTCGACGCAATGCCGGCTCGGCGACGCACGCGCTCTTCCTGGGAGCGGGCGCCTACAACCACGAGATCCCGGCCGCGGTCCCCCAGCTCCTCAATCGTGCGGAGTTCTACACCTCCTACACCCCGTACCAGCCGGAGATCAGCCAGGGGACACTCCAGGCCATCTTCGAGTTCCAGAGCCTCGTCTGCCTGCTGACGGAGACCGAGGTCTCGAATGCCTCTCTCTACGACGGCGCATCCGCCCTCGCCGAGTCGATCCTCATGGCCCATCGAACCACGCGCCGCCCCAGGTGCATCCTTGCGGGAGCCATCCACCCGAGCTACGAGGGAGTGGTGCGGACCTATACCCGGTACCTCGACGTCGAGATCGTCCGCGTCCCCCACGGAGCCGACGGCCGGGTGGACCCGGCCGCGCTCGCGGCGGCCATGGATGGCCCCGTCGCCTGCGTTGCCGTTCAGAGCCCGAACTTCTTCGGCTGCATCGAGGACGTGGCCGCGGCGGCCGAGGCGGCGAAGAAGGCGGAGTCGCTGACGATCTGCGCGGTGGCCGAGCCCGTGAGCTTCGGGCTCCTGAGGGGCCCCGGCGGCCTGGGTGCCGACATCGTGGTGGGGGAGGCCCAGTCCTTCGGGATACCCCTGGGATACGGCGGCCCCTATGCCGGCTTCATGGGAGCGCGCGAAGCGCTCTCGCGCCAGATGCCCGGCCGGATCGCCGGTGAGGCCATCGACGTGGACGGAAATCGAGGCTACGTCCTCACCCTGGCCACGCGCGAGCAGCACATCCGCCGCGAGAGGGCGACGTCGAACATCTGCACGAACCAGGGACTGATGGCGCTGGCGGTGACGATTCATCTCAGCCTCCTGGGACGGAAGGGCCTCCGCGATCTGGCCCTCCTCAACCACCACAAGGCGCGCTACGCCGCGGGGCGCCTCGGAGAGCTGCGGGGCTGCCGCCTCCCCTTCGGCGCTCCCTACTTCAACGAGTTCGTGCTCGAGGTGCCCGTCGATCCCGAGGAGCTGAACCGTGCGCTCCTCCGGAAGGGGATCGTGGGCGGGCTGCCCCTCCGGCGCGCGCTTCCCGGCGGCCCGGCCGAGGTCGATCGCAGATGGTTGCTGTGCATTACCGAGATGAACACGCGGGAGGAGATCGACCGGCTGGTCGAGACGGTGGAGGCGGCGCTGTGAGCGGCCCGCGGCAGTCGATCGTCCAGAGGCGCGAGCCCGCCATCTTCGAGATCGGATCCCGGGGCCGCACTGGATGCGATCTGCCCCCCCTCGACGTCCCCGAAGCCGACATGTCGTTCCTTCCCCGCGAGCTGCGGCGAGAGCACGTCGAGGGCATGCCGGAAGCCAGCGAAGTGGATGTGGTGCGCCACTTCACGCGCCTCTCGCGGCTGAACTACGCCGTCGACCTCGGGCTCTACCCGCTGGGCTCGTGCACCATGAAGTACAACCCGAAGATCAACGAGGAGCTGGCGAGGCTCGACGGCTTCGCCGGCGCTCATCCTTTTCAGGATCCCGAGACGGCGCAGGGCTGCCTGAGGGTGATGTGGGAGCTGGAACGATGCCTCCGTGAGATCACGGGCATGGAGCGGTTCACGCTGCAGCCCGCCGCGGGCGCCCAGGGCGAGCTGACGGGCATCTTGATGATCCGCGCCCATCTCGTCAGGCGGGGCAATCCGCGCCACGTCATGCTCGTCCCCGACTCCGCCCACGGGACGAACCCGGCCAGCGCCGCCCTGGCCGGGTACCGCACCGAGCAGATCCCCACGAACTCCCGGGGCTGCATCGATCTCGCGTCGCTGCAGGCCAAGATGACCGGTGACGTCGCCGGCCTGATGCTGACGAATCCGAACACGCTGGGGATCTTCGAGGAGGAGATCGAGGCGATCTCCCGCGCGGTCCACGAGAAGGGCGGGCTCGTCTACTGCGACGGCGCCAACATGAACGCGCTCGTCGGGACGGCGAGGCCGGGAGACATGGGAGTGGACGTGCTCCACCTCAACCTCCACAAGACCTTCTCGACGCCCCACGGCGGCGGAGGTCCCGGCTCGGGGCCCGTCGGAGTGTCGAAGGCGCTGGAGCCCTACCTTCCCGCGCCGCTCGTGAAGGAGTCCGCGGGCAGGCTCGTGCTGGACGCCGACCGGCCCGAGTCGATCGGCCGGCTCACCACCTTCTTCGGCAACTTCGGAATGCACGTGAGGGCGCTCGCCTACATCCGGTCGCTCGGGCCCGACGGCCTCGCCGAGGTCTCCCGGCGTGCCGTGCTCAACGCGAACTACCTGAAGGCGAAGCTCAAGGACGTCTATCCCGTCGCCTACGAGACTCCCTCGCTCCACGAGGTGGTTTTCACCGACGCCGGGCTCGAGCGGCATGGCGTGAGGACTCTGGATCTGGCCAAGCGCCTCCTGGACTACGGATTCCATCCACCGACGATCTACTTCCCGCTCATCGTCCGAGGCGCCATCATGGTCGAGCCGACGGAGACCGAGTCGCGTGCCGAGCTGGATGCCTTCGTCGATGCGATGAGGGCCATCGCGCGGGAGGCCGAGGAGTCGCCGGATCTTCTCAGGACCGCTCCCCACGCCACGCCCGTGCGCAGAATGGACGAGGCCGCCGCCGCGAGGCGGCCCCGCCTGAGGTGGACCCCCCCCGGAGCTCAAGGAGCCCCCGGAAGCTAGCAGCCTCCTCGGGCCGCCCCCGTGAAGCCCCCGCGCTTCAGGAGGCGATCGACCAGGTCGAGAGGAAGCCCCACGACGTTGGACCACGATCCGGCGATCCTCGGCACGAAGATCCCGCCTCGTCCCTGGATGGCATAGGCCCCGGCCACGTCCAGGGGCTCTCCCGTCGCCACGTACTCGCGGATCTCCCTCGCGCCGAGATCGCGGAAGGTGACCTTCGTGACGCTCCTGCCGCTGATGAGGCTGCCGTCACGCCCCCGCCAGAGCGCCACTCCCGTGATGACCCGGTGAGTCTTCCCGGAGAGAAGCCGCAGCATCGCCCCCGCTTCCCGGGGCCCGCGGGGCTTGCCGAGTATCTTCCCGTTCGTGGCCACCACCGTGTCGGCGCCGAGGACCCAGGAACCCCCGCGGTGACGCGGCGAGAGCTGCAGGGCGACAGCGTGGGCCTTCTCACGCGCCAGCCTGATAGCCAGGGCTTCGGCCCCTTCGCCCCTCCGTGGCTCCTCCGGGATCTCCGCGGGGCGGACATGGAAGCTCAGGCCCATGAGGCGGAGAAGCTCCAACCGTCGTGGAGAGCGCGAAGCGAGCACGAGCATGGCGCGCGAGGGTACCACGGAGATCGGCGAGCCTCTCGGAGTCCCGGACCGTCACATGACCGGAATCGCTCGCCTGATTACCAGGGGCTGTCCGGTTGCCGCTCCGGAGAGCCCTCCCTATAATCCGCGAGCTTTCGCGATCCCTCGGATGGAGTCACCGTTGAGTCTGCGCGCCGCGCCCACATGGAGGGCCTCCCGCTCCGGAGCCCTCACCCTCGCAGCCATCATGCTGCTCGCGCACCTGCCGCAGGCGGCCGGGGGATCCGCGCCGCCCGATCCACCCGGGATCGATGAGTCGATCTTCGAAGAGGGGCCGCTCGTCCAGGAGGGGCCCGAGCCGGACATCATCTTCCTGTACACCGGGCGGGTCCGCGGCTTCGTCGAGACGTGCGGCTGCCCGCGTAACCCCGCGGGGGGGCTGGCCCGCAGGGCCGGCTACCTCGACCTGCTGCGCCGGGCCTATCCTGAGACAACCTTCGTCCTGGCGGAGACGGGGGACTTCGCCGCCGGCTACGACGAGGCCGGGCGCGTCAAGACCTCCACCTATCTCGAAGGGCTCCGCGATCTCGGCTACGACGCGGTGGGTGTCGGTGAGAGCGAGATGTCGGGCGGGGCCGAGGCGTGGGAGGGGATCCTGGGCCGATCTCCGCTCGAAGTCATCAGCGGATCCTTCACGCGCAGGGGGAGCACGGACCTCTACCTGAAGCCCTGGGTGGTCAAGGCGTACGAGATGAGGGGAGGCCGCTCCCTGCGGGTGGGATTCATCGGGCTCTCCTCCTACAACAGCGTCTTCGCGAGCCCGGGAGAGGGGGGCGCGACCCTCGTGATGAGGGAGCCGGTCGAGCAGGCGCGCCGGCTGCTGCCCCAGGTCGCGGCAGAGTCCGACTTCGTGGTCCTGCTCGCCAACCTCAGCCCGCGGGAGGTGAAGCAGGTTGTCGACGCCGCGCCGGGCACGGTCGACCTGGTCCTCGCATCCTACTCGGACCGCCTCTCGCCCGTGCCGCTCGAGGATATCGGCGGCGTGCCCACGCTCTACGCGGGTGACCAGGGCCGCAGGCTCGGTGAGGTTCGTCTCTTCCAGGACGACGCGGGAGTGCGGACCCTGACGGGCCACAGGGTCCACCTGACGAGCCGCTATCCCCAGGTGGGGCGATACCAGCGGATGATCGACGGAATGCTGGCGCGGGTGAATAAGATCATGAAGGAGTCAGCCGGCGCGGGGGAGGAGCGAGCGACGCAATCCGCAGCCGCGCCGGTACCATCCGATCCCACGGCGGCCCGGGGTTACCTGGGCTCGAACGCCTGCCTCGGCTGCCATGACGACGCCTACCGGGTCTGGGAGCACAGCGGCCACGCCCGCGCCATGCAGACCCTCGTCGACGCCAACCAGGACTTCAATCCCGAGTGCGTCCGGTGCCACACGACGGGCTACGGCAGTCCGCAGGGCTTCCATACCGCCGTAGCGACTCCCACCCTCGCCAATGTGCAGTGCGAGGCCTGCCACGGAATCGGAGCGGCGCACGTCAAGGAGAGCTCCGCGCCCTACGGCAGCGTTCCCCCGCGCGTCTGCTTCACCTGCCACACGCGCGAGAACAGCCCCGACTTCTCCTTCTTCAAGTACTGGAAGATCATCGAGCACTGACACGCCCGGAGGCCTCTGGCATATCATGCGGCCGATGGGGCGCATCATGGGAATCGACCCCGGTTCAGCGCGCGTCGGAGTGGCCCTCAGCGACGAGAGCGGGCTCATCGCCCGTCCCTTCGACACGGTACAGAGGACGGGCGACCGGCAGGCCGTGAAGGCCCTCAGGCGCATCGCCGTCGAGAACGACGTGACCCGGATCGTCGTGGGGCTTCCCCTGTCGATGGCGGGCGCCGAGCAGCCCTCCAGCGTGGAGGCCCGCCGCCTGGCGCAGGCGCTCGAGTCGGCCACCGGCCTCGAGGTGGTCGTGTGGGACGAGAGGCTCACGACCGTGCAGGCCGAGCGCGCGATGATCGAAGCCAACGTTCGCCGGCGAAGGCGGCGGGAGATCGTGGATCGCGTCGCGGCGGCGGTGATGCTCCAGTCCTACCTCGACAGCGCCAGGAGCCTCCCCGGGTGACAGCTCGCATCGGGTCGCCGTGGCTCGCGGACCGATGCCGCGGAGCGGGGACTGCCGCGTGAGGGATTCGCGGGAGGCCGGGACGAGCCGTTCGAAGCTGGTTCCGTGGATCGGCGCCGTCCTTCTCGCAGCCGCGGCAGCCGCCTGGATCTCCTTCGCGGGCCGCTCCGGCGAGCCCGGAGGGGCGGCTATCCAGGTGGTGATCCCGCGCGGAGCTTCACCGGCGGAGGTTGCCGAGATCCTCGAGGGATCCGGGGTCGTCAGGAGCGCCCTGCTCTTCCGGCTGCGGACGAGGCTCTCGGGGGCGTCGGAGCGCCTCCAGGCCGGCGAGTACGAGTTCACGGGAAGGGTAACCCCGGGGGAGGCGCTGCAGAAGCTGCTCACCGGCGACGTTGTCCTGCACCGGCTGACTCTTCCCGAGGGGATCACGGGCGCCGAGGTGCTCGAGCGCATCGCGGAGCTCGGGCTGGCCGGGAAGGAGGATCTGGAGGCCGCCTTCGCCGACGCCTCGCCGGTCCGGGATCTCGATCCCGAAGCCGTGGACCTGGAGGGGTACCTCTTCCCGGACACCTACCACCTCGCGCGCCCGACGCCGGCGCGCCAGATTCTCGGCGAGATGGTCGCGAGGTTCCGGCGCGAGATCACGGGGGAGCTCCTCGGACGTGCGCGGGGCCTCGGCTTGAGCCTCCGCGAGGCGGTGACACTGGCCTCGCTGATCGAGAAGGAGACTGCGGTGCCCGAGGAGCGAGGCCGGATCTCGGCGGTCTTCCACAACCGGCTCGGCCGGCGGATGCCGCTCCAGTGCGATCCCACGGTGATCTATGCGCTGGCATCCGACGGCCGCTACCGAGGGAGCCTCAGCCGCGAGGATCTCCGTTACGATTCTCCCTACAACACCTACGTGAACCTCGGCCTCCCGCCCGGGCCGATCGCGTCCCCGGGCGGGGATGCTCTCCAAGCGGCGGTCGCGCCGCAATCCGTCCCGGATCTCTACTTCGTCGCCGACGGCAACGGAGGCCACTATTTCTCCCGATCGCTCGATGATCACATTCGAGCGGTCGAGCGCTACCGAAGGCTCCAGAGGAAGGGCGCTTGAGCCGGAATCCCGTCGTTCTCGGCCTGCTCCTGATCGCACTCTGCGCGGCCCCGGGGCCGCGCGCGCGGGAGGAGGGGATCGCGCCCGGCGCTGCCGCCGATGGCGGCACCCGCCGGTCGACGCCGTCGGACTCCGTGGCGGGCATCGTCGGGCCGCTCGAGAAACTCAGGGGCCTGGCCTTCAAGGAGCCTCCATCCACGAAGGAGGTCGGCCGCGACGAAGCGCGCGCCTACATGAGCCGCCTGCTGAAGAAGGAATACCCGCCCAAGCGCCTTGCGGCGGAGCAGGAGGCCTACGTCTACTTCGGCCTGCTCGAGCCGGGGCAGGATCTCGAGAAGATGCTCCTCGATCTCCTCGAGGATCAGGTGGCGGGCTTCTACGATCCCGAAACGCAGACTCTCTACGTCATTCCGGGGCCGCTGGCCGCCTCCCTCGCCCTCGCCCACGAGATGGCGCACGCGCTGGCGGATCAGCATTTCGATCTGAAGCGACTTCAAGAAACCGCCAGCGTCGACGACGATCGCGCGCTGGCTCTTTCGGGGCTGATCGAGGGCGAGGCGACGATGGTCACTTCTCTCTGGGTGATCCGGAGCGCGATGGATCCCACGATGCCGCCGCTCGCCACCGAGGATCCGGCCGAGCTCATCCGTGCGGCCTCGGAGGGACTCGAGGATGTCCCGCGCTTCCTCAAGGAGACGCTGACCTTCCCCTACCTTGCCGGCTCGACCTGGGCGGCGGAGATCATGCGGCGCGGCGGGGGCCTCAAGGCGCTCGACAGCTACTTCGCGGAGCCCCCCGACTCCACCGAGCAGATCCTCCATCCGGAGCGATCCCTCCCGCCCCGTGACCTGCCGGCCGTGATCGATCCGGGGCTGCTGCAAGCAGCACTCTCCCGTTCCGATCCCGTCATCAAGCAGGACACCATGGGCGAGTTCGGGATCCGGCTTCTCTTCATGGGAAGTGGCGACAAGGCTGCCGCGGCGGCGGGAGAGGGATGGGATGGCGACCGGTATCTCCTGGCCGGCCGGAAGGGTGCCCGGCACCTCACCTGGGTCAGCGCCTGGGACTCCGAGGCGGACGCCGAGGAATTCGCCGCCTCGGCCTCGGACTGGCTGGGCCGTCGAGCATCTTCCGACGGGGGATTCTCGGTCCGGCGCGAGGGATCGACCGTGGTCGTCGCCGAGGGGAGGGGTGCGGAGGGATCCATGCCCGAGGAGCGCGTCGCCAGCCTCATGGGCCGCCTCGCGGGCGGGATCCATCCAAGGTGAGGGCCGCTGCTCTCCCCCTGAGGACGGGCTCCCTGCTCGCGGGAGTCCTGCTGGTGGCCGCCGCGGGAGCGGCCTTCGCGCGAAGCCGGGGCCTCGCGGCCGCGGAGATTGCCGTCGTCCTCGTCGCCTTCGGGTTCCTTCTCATTCCGTATCTCGGGTTCGGCCAACCCGCGCTCATGGAAGCGGTGAGGCTGTGGTCGCGCCGGAAGCAGGCGAGTCTACTCATCTCCGGCGCGATCCTGGCTCCCGCCATCGCGGCGCTCCCGTGGGAGAGGCCCGGGATGGCGGCCGGAAACGCGCTCATTCTCGCCGCTTACGCGCTGGCGCCGCTGATGGTGCTCGGCCTGGCACGGCGCCGCTCGGCGGGTCCGGGGGTCTGGGATGGCATCGCCCTCGCCCTCTACTGGCTGCCCATGGAGCTGGGCCTCTTCCGCGGCTTCTGGGCCCGCAGCGACATGGATCCCAGCTTCCTGCTGATGAAGCTCGTGGCGCTCTCCCTGATGCTGGCCGGCTTCGGCGGTTTGCGCGGGCTTCAGGGCATCGGCTATCGATGGCGGCTCAAGGGGAGCGATCTCCTGACGGGAAGCGCGGCGCTGGCCGCCTTCCTCGCGATCTCGGTGCCCGTGGGCCTCGCGACAGGCTTCGTCACATGGGCGCCCCGGATCCTGGCGGCGCCCGAGCTGGTCTTCAAGCTGCTGGGCATCGGCCTCTTCATCGCGCTGCCCGAGGAGATCCTCTTCAGGGGCGTGATGTTCAACATGATGCAGAAGGTGTCGGCCGGGAGGCGGGGCCCCTGGCCGGCGCTCCTCCTGTCATCGATCATCTTCGGGTTCGCCCACCTGAACAACCCGCCGCTGGGGGACCCGCGGTACATCGTTCTGGCGATCATCGCCGGCCTCGCCTACGGTTGGTGCTACCTGCGCACCGGGAGCCTCATGCCCGGCGTCTTCGCCCACACCATGGTGGATCTGATCCATCACCTGCTCCTGACCACCCCGGCACCCTCTTGATGCGCCGGGGGGCCTTCCGTTAACCTCGCCGTCACGTATGCGAGCCGAACCATGATGTGGACGAGCGCACGAAGAGGTCCAGCATGCGGATGAGGCGGCGTGCCTCGGAGCTCACCAGCCTGCGAGCCATCGCCGCCGGCGGATCCGGAATGGCCTCTCCCGCCGAGCCCTGGGGAGTGCTGGCGATCTTCGACGCCTGGACCCGCGCGACGGGCACCGCGCTCGGACGCGTGACGCAGCCGGTCGAATGGGACGGCCGCTGCCTCGTCGTCGAGGTCGCGGATCCCGTCTGGCTGCGCAACCTGGAAGGAATGTCCTCTCAGATCAAGGAGAGCCTGAACCAGCACCTGGCCGTCTCCCCGGAGCCGGGCGCGGGCCCGCCCCGGGTGGCGGAGATCCGCTTCCGGCGGGCGGTCGCTGGCGCCGATGGAGGAAGGTCCGCGTGATCGAAGCCGTGGGGCTGACCCGATCGTTCGGTGGCCGCGCAGCCATCAGGAATGTCTCCTTCACCGTCGGGAAGGGGGAGATCCTCGGCTTCCTGGGCCCCAACGGCGCAGGCAAGACAACGACACTCCGCATCCTCACCTGCTACCTGCCCGCCGACTCCGGGACGGCGCGCATCGACGGGCTCGACGTCCTCGAGGACTCGATCGAGGTGCGCAAGCGGATCGGATACCTGCCCGAGAACCCGCCGCTCTACCGCGAGATGATCGTGCGTGACTTCCTCATGTTCGTCGCGAAGATCCGCTGGATCCCGGCGCCCCGGCGGAAGGCGATGGTCCAGGCCGCGATCGAGAGGTGCGGTCTCGCGGGCGTCGAGCGGCGTCTCATCGGCAACCTGTCGAAGGGATTCCGCCAGCGGGTCGGGCTCGCGCAGGCGATGGTCCACGATCCGCCGATCCTCATCCTCGACGAGCCGACCGTCGGGTTGGATCCCGAGCAGATCGTCGAGATTCGCGGGCTGATCCGATCCCTCGGCGGCGACCACACCGTGATCCTCTCCACTCACATGCTGCCGGAAGTGGCGGTGACCTGCTCCCGGGTGGCCATCATCTCCTATGGCGAGATCGTCCAGGAAGGGAGCCTCGAAGGGCTGGCGGAGGCCGGGCGGGATCACGAGCAGATCCGGCTTCGCGTGGCGCGGGACTCGCAGGACGTGCGCCGCGCTCTCGCCGAGCTTCCGTGGACGCGCGCCGTGAGGGCCGGGGAGGGGCCCGGCGAGTACTTCATGGATACGAGCCGCGAGGGGCGCGCGCGGGAGGAGATCTCCAGGCTGACCGTGGAGAGTGGATGGGGGCTCCTCGAGCTGACGCCGGTGACGCGGAGCCTCGAGGAGATCTACCTCGAAGCCACGCGCCGCCTCCCGGGGCGCGAGGGGGAGACCCCACCCGGAGGGGCCCCGGCTGCCGAGGAGGAGCGGGAGCGATCGAGCGCGGCGGCCGCAGCCGGGGGAGGCAGGCCGTGACCCGGGTCCTGGCCATCGCGGGGCGCGAGCTGCGGAGCTGGTTCTCCTCGCCGCTGGCCTTCGTCGTGATGGCCATCTTCCTTTTCCTGACGGGGCTCTTCTTCGATCTGAGCGTTCGGGACTATGCGCGGATGAGCTTCGAAGCGGCTCGTGACCCCGTGCTCGCGGAGCAGATGGACCTCCACAACGCGATCATCCGGCCGCTCTACCAGTCCTTCGCCTTTTTCCTCCTGCTCATCATCCCTCTCGTCTCCATGCGCCTCCTCGCCGAGGAGGTCAAGCAGGGAACCATCGAGCTCCTCCTGACGGCGCCCGTCAGGACATCGGAGCTCGTCCTCGGCAAGTTCCTCGGAGCCCTCGGCTTCCTGTCCATCCTTCTCCTGCTCACGGCGCAATACCCGCTGTTTCTCCGCATCTCGGGATCGCCGCCGCCGGCGGCCTCCTTCTGGTCCGCCTTTCTCGGGACATGGCTCGTGGGGGCGGCCGTCCTTTCGGTGGGCCTCCTGACCTCGTCGCTGACCGAGAACCAGGTGATCGCCGCCGTCTCCTGCCTCGTCATCTCGATCTTCTTCTGGGTGATCGGCTTCGCGGACGTCCTCTTCGGCGACGAGCCCGGACAGCTCTTCCGCGCCGTCTCCCTCGTGGAGAACTCCGAGGATCTCTCGAAGGGGGTCATCGACACGGCGAACCTCGTCTTCTTCGCCACCTTCATCGCCTTCAACCTGTTCCTGACGCAGCGGAGCCTCGAGTCCAGGAGATGGAGGTGAGCGCATGGGGCTGCTGAGGCGCTACTCCTGGGCCGTCGGCTTCGTCCTGCTCCCGGCGGGGCTGGCCGTCTTCCTCTGGATCCCCGAGCAGAGAGCCTGGGGCTCGGCGCTCATGGCTGCGGGCGCGTTCCTCGTCGCGGTCGGCATCGCGCTCAATCTCGGCGATCTCGCCTCGCTGCTTCGGGGCCGCGGCGTGCGCTACGGCGCGAATTCCGTCCTCTACTCCCTTCTCGTCCTGCTCATCGTCGCGGCGGTGAACTTCCTGGCTTCGAGGCACAGGGCCCGCGTGGACCTCACCGAGGGCGAGACCCACACTCTCTCCCCGCAGACGATGCGCATCCTGGATGGGCTGGATCAGGACGTCGAGGTGATCGGGTTCTTCACCGACTCGAGCCTCGACCGCCGCACGGCCTTCGAGGACCTGGCCTCCGAGTACGCGCACAGGACTCCCCGGTTCAGGATGCGCCTCGTGGATCCCCTGCGATCGCCGGGAGAGGCGCGTCTCCACGAGATCGCCCAGGACGGAACCGTCGTCATCAAGGCGGCTTCCGGGGAGGCGCGCCTCACGGCCGCGAGTGAGCAGGATCTGACCAACGCGCTCCTGAAGGCCACGAAGGGGAGGCAGCCCACGGCCTGCTTCACGATCGGCCACGGCGAGTTCTCGACCGCCGACGCCGGGACCTCCGGCTACCGGCAGGCGGCGGATGCCCTGCGACAGGACAACTTCAAGGTCCAGGAGGTTCTTCTGCTGAGGGAGGGGAGCGTCCCGGAGGAGTGCGCGCTCGTCGTCGTTGCCGGCCCCGCGACTCCGCTTCACGCCGCGGAGGCCGGGCAGATCGAGCGCTATCTCGCCTCCGGCGGGCGCCTGATGGTCCTCAAGCGCGACCCCGGAGCGGTGACCGGCCTCGAGTCGCTCCTCGCGTCCTACGGGCTCAAGGTCAACCAGGACACCGTCGTGGATCGACTCTCCCGCGCCATCCTGGGCGATGAGTTCACTCCTGTCGTGACAACCTACGACGCTCATCCGATCACGCGCGCGCTCGGGGAGAGGGGGATGGCGACCTGCTTCCCGGTCGCCTCGAGCGTCGAGGCGACGGCTCCCACGGAGGAGGGAGTGACCTCGGTGCTCGTCGCCAGGACGACCGATGCGGCCTGGGGAGAGACGAGTAAGACCGTGGGCTTCGAGGCGGGAGTGGATCACGCCGGTCCCGTCGGCCTGGTCGCCGCGGCTTCGGGAGCGCTCCCCGGGGCCCGCGCGAGCGGCGTGAAGCCGGCCACCGCCGCCGCGGATTCCGCAGAGGCTCCGGAAGAGACGGATGGGGGCCGCCTCGAGCGGCGCATCGTGCTCGTGGGTGACGGCGACTTCGCGTCGAACTCGTACCTGAGGGCCGGCTTCGCCAATGCGGATCTCTTCATGAACGCCGCCGCGTGGCTCGCCGAAGAGGAAGACCTCATCTCGATCCGGCCGGCCCCGAAGCAGCCACAGCCCATCACGCTGACGGAGAACCGCGCCAACCTGCTCTCGGGGATGACCTACCTGACGCCCGCGATCGCCTTCCTGGGCGCAGCCATCGTCTGGAGCCGAAGGAGAAAGCTGTGAGCGCGAGGAACACGCTCATAGCCGCTGCACTTCTGGCCGTGCTCGGCGGCGTGATCTACCTCGAGTACCGCGTCGAGACCGGGGGCGAGCCCGGCGACAAGGAGGGCAGGACGCTCTTCAACCTCGACGCCGGGAAGCCCGAGTCGCTCTCCGGGATCGACCTCATCCGTCCGGAGGGAACGACCAGCCTCCGGCTGCGCGGAAAGGACTGGTTTCTCACGGTCCCCCTCGACACCCCTGCCGACAACGAGGAGGTGTCCGGCCTCGTCTCCACTCTCACGCGGCTGGAGGTGACGGGCCGGCTCGGAGCGGAAGCTTCTGGATCTGGCCTCTCACCCTACGGTCTCCAGGAGCCGGTCCTGGAGGTCCTCCTGCACGGCGAGGCCGATGCGGCCATCGGACGCCTCGTCGTGGGAGACGAGACACCCGTCGGGTCGGGCCGGTATGCCCGGGCCGACGGACAGGAGGGCATCCTCACCATCTCGGCCTCGGTCAACCGGCTCCTGGAAGCGAAGGTCGATTCGCTCCGGTACTCGAAGATCGTCGGGCTCGATGCGTGGAAGATCTCGAGCGTCGAGATCGAGCGTGAGAGTGTCTCATCCTCCCTGACCCGCGCGCAGGGCGCGTGGAGGATCACGTCACCGATCGACTTCCCGGCTGATGGCGCGAAGGTATCGAACCTCCTCCAGGGCATCGCCGCCCTCGGAGCCGATGGATTTGCGCCCCCCGGCGAGACACTGGAGAGCCTGAGCGTGGGCAGGTCCCGCGTCGTGCTCCGCCTCCGGACGGAGGAAGAGGAGACGCGCGAGATCCGATTCGGCGCAGCGGGCGATCCGGGTGGGATGTGGGCCGCGCGATCCGACATGCCGGTGATCTTCCACCTGGCGGAGAGAGACAGGCAGGCTCTCGACATCGACTTCGATTCGCTGAGGGACTCCCGTGTGGCGCCCCTCGACCGGTACGGTATTTCCGAGATCCGCGCCGAGGATCCCGCGGGATCGAAGCTCCTGTTCAAGGACGCGGAGAGCAACTGGCGCTGGGGCTCCGCCGAGGGTCCCGTCATCACCGGCGGGGCCGTCGAGGATCTCCTCGACGCACTGGACGCGGCCCGGGCCGTCGCGTGGACGCCCGCAAGGGCCGAAACCTCCGATCCTGCGGGAGCGGAGCCCCGGAGGCGGCTCCGCGTGACCGAGGGGAGCCGGGCGCCCGTCGAGGTCGAGATTGGATCCGAGGCGGCGGGCAGGATCGCCGTCCGGACGACCGCTTCCGGCTTCCTCTACCACGTCGACGCGCCTCTCGTGCGCAGGCTCGAGGAGGCCGTCGATGCCGTCCAGGCTCCCGTGCCGGCCGCCGCGGCCGGAGAGGAAGCCGCCACGAAGGGAGAATCACCGTCATGAGGTGCCGCTGCTTGCCCACTATCTGCCTTGTCGCGATGCTCCTCGGAGCCCTCGTGGAGGCCACGCCCGAAGCCCGGGGGGCCGATGTGGAAGGGAGCCTGGCCCTCCCCAGACCCGCGTACCCCGTGAACGAGCCCGTCTACGTCGGCCTGGAGCTCCTGAACGGGGGCGGAGCCCCGGTCACGGTGCCCGGCGACTGCCTTCGCCCCTCATCGCTCCGGCTCCGGCGGCATGGGTTGACCACGGATGCCCGCGCCCGGAAGAACAGCCGGGAGAAGGAGGTGCTTCTCGCTCCCGGGGAGTCCCTCAAGAGGGAGTTCGACCTCGCCCGGCACTTCAAGGAGGTCGCGGAGGCGGGGCGGTACGATCTTTCCTGGCGCTGCGGCGACTGGAGCTCGCGCTCCTACGAGGTGTTCCTCGTGGAGCCCTACGATCCCGAAAAGGACCGGATCGCGGTCGTCGAGACCACGCTCGGGACGCTCGAACTCGTGCTCATGCCCGAGCAGGCCCCCCGGCACGTGGAGATATTCGTCCAGCTCGCCCGCCAGGGCTACTACGACGGCACCCTCTTCAACCGCCTCGTGCCCGGGCTCCAGATCGAGGGAGGGCTCCGGCCCGGCGAGGGGGGCGGCGGCTGGGCCTACCAGCTCCAGGCGGAGATCGACCAGAGCATCATTCCGGGGAAGGGGCTGGTCGGAGCCGCGCGCCGGGAAACATCGCTGACGAGCGCGACCCAGTTCTTCATCCTCCTGAACTCCGTCGTCCAGTACAGGGGATTCCACACCTTCTTCGCCTACGTCAGGCAGGGGCAGGAGGTGCTCGATGCGATGAGCCAGGTCGAGATCCTCGGCGATTCCGGCGGCGCCGCCTACAGGCCCGCCCAGCCCATCGAGATCCGGCGGATCGAGATCCGGCCTGAGTAGATGGCAGAGCCGGCACGCTCCGCGGTGCCGTTGATCCGGCGCACGGCCGCCGTCTTCCTTCTCGCGCTCGCCGTGAGGCTCCTCTACCTGGCGTCGATCTCTGGGACCGGAGCCCTCGCCATCAACGGCGATCCAATCTCCGACATGGAGACCTTCCACCGGTGGGCTCTGCACATCGTGGCGGGCGACTGGCTCGGGCGTGAGGAGTTCCACCCGTACCATCCCTGGCAGCGCGGCATCACCTCCGAGGAGACCTGGAAACAGTGGTACGGACCGCGGGTCTTCCATCAGGATCCGCTCTACCCCTATTTCGTTGCCGTTATCTACTCCGTCGCTCCGCGCCATCCGCTCTCCGTGATTGTCGTGCAGCTCCTCCTCGGAGCGGCGGCCGCGGCCGGAGTCTTCCTCCTGGCGAGCCGCCTCGTGCCTCCGCGGGCCGCTCTTGTCGCAGGAGTCCTGGCCGCGCTCTACGGCCCGCTCCTTTTCTACGAGAGCCTGCTGCTCCGGGACACCCTCCTCGTCTTCCTGACCACCGCCTTCCTGATCCTCCTGGAGGAGGCCCGGCGGCGGCACGCGCTCGCCTGGTGGGCTGCGGCGGGGATGGCGGCGGGGGCCGCCTACCTCGCGAAGCCCAACATCGCCGTCAGCCTCCCGCTCCTGGTCATCTGGCTCTTCGCATCCGGTGAGACGGCGAGGGCCGGACGCGCGAGCCTGGCTCTCGCGGCGGGCTTCGGGCTGTGCATCGCTCCGGCCGTAGCCCGCAACCTCGTCGTTGGCGCGCCTCCTTTCAAGACCACGACCCGGGGCGCCATCGAGTTCCTCAACGGCAACAACCCCTACCACGGCGGAACCGGCTGGTTCGACGGAGACGACCCGCGCGTGACGGCCTATGCGGGACCGATCCTCGAACGGACGCGAGCGAGGCTCCTCCCGACGATCGCCGAGGTGATGAAGAGCTGGCGCGGGCGGGCGGGGGAGTTCCTTCTCCTCCAGCTCCGCAAGGCGGGATACCTGCTCGCACCCTACGAGATGCCGAACAACGCCTCGTTCGCCTACTTCCGCATGAAGAGCCGCGTCCTCGGAGCCGGGCTCCCGACCTTCTACGGGATCGCCCCGCTGGCGCTTCTCGGCCTCGTCGCGATGGCGCCCGCCTGGAAGCGCCTCCTGCCGCACTACCTCTTTCTCGCCTCGGGGATGGCCGTGACGGTCGCCTTCTACGTGATTGCCAGGTTCAGGACACCGTTCCTGCCGCTGATCCTCGTCTTCGCGGGCGCGGGCGTGGATTATCTATTGCAACGCGCCTCCGCGAGAGCCTGGAAGCCCCTGGCCGCCTCGATGCTCCTCCTCGTGTCCGGCCTCGCGATCAACACCGCGGCCAACTACCCGGACCGCGACCTCGTCCGCCCCCAGGACTTCTGGATCGCGTCGGAGGCCTTCGCGGCAGAAGGCGATCCTCTCCGCGCCGCCATGGAGCTGGAAGCCGGTGTCCGGCTCATCCCCTCGAGCCCGGGGCTCCTGCTCGAATGCGGCAAGGCGTGGGAGGCGGCGGGTGAGCCGGCCAGGGCCCTCGCGGCCTACCGCGAGGCGCATCGCCTGGAACCCAGGTCCGCGGAGGTGGCTGAGCGGATACGGAGGATCGAAGCGTCGCCGGGTCCTTGAAGGGATCGCCGCCTGCCCGTAATATCCACCCCCGGAAATGAGCCCTCAACCGTTCCCTCCCGCAAGGATGTGGCCCGGCTTCCTCGCCTGCCTCGTGGCCGTCTGCCTCGCCCCGGTGACGGCGTGCGGCCGCGAGACGCCCGAAGCCTCGAAAGAGGAGAGCCTTCCGGACGTCCGGATCGACGACGTGAAGGAAGAGCACTACACCGACCCCGTGGCGGTCGTGAACGGCGTTCAGATCTACCGTGCGACGTACGAGGAGATCCTCACCTTCCTGAGGGACCAGATCGAAGCGGGGAGCAAGGGCTCGGTCGAGAAGTACCTCAGGGCCCGGAGCGACGCGCTGGAGAGAGCCATCGACATGGAGCTGCTCTTCCAGGAGGCCGTGCGGCGCGGGTACGATCTCGACCCCGAGGATCTCCGGACCGAATACGCGCGCCGCGTTGCAAGGGGAGGATCCGAGGAGGAGTACCTGAAGGGAGCCAGGGGCCACCTCCTCACGAAGAGCGATGTGCTCGTCGGGATACAGCGGGAGCTGGCCGTCGCGAATTACCTGAAGGGCGCCATCGAGTCGCGTATCTCGGTCACCGATGCTGAAGTCCGGGAGTATTACGACACTCACCCCGGCCCCTTCACCACGGAGCGATCGGTGAACCTCGGGAGCATCTTCGTGGATGCGCCGCTGGGATCCTCGAGTGACGCCCGGGCGAGCGCGCTGACACGGATCAGCCAGGCCCTCGAACGCATCAAGAGAGGGGAGCCCTTCGAGAAGGTGGCGCAGGAGATCTCCGAGGACGGCGTGGCGCACCTGGGCGGGAGGCTCGGCGTCGTCAAGCGGGAGTCGCTGCCGAAGCCGCTCGACGAGGCGGCCTTCTCCCTGAACGAGGGAGAGATCAGCGGGATTCTCGAGAGCGAGGACGGTTATCATTTACTGATGATCTACGAGAAGATCGGCGGCGTCGTCGAGCCCTTCGAGAAGGTGGCCGACGAGGCGCGCAGTCTCCTCCTCACGCGCAAGAAGAACGAGGAGATGCTCCGCGTGGTCGAGGAGCTTCACAGCACCGCCACGATCGTCCGCCAGCTCTCGCCGGCCCCGAAGCCCGACGAGGCCCCCCCCACGCCCTGACACTTCCACCCCGCCGGCCGCCGAGGTCGCATCCCGGCAGCGGGGGGATCCGGCGAAGAGCGGCCCATGGTGACGCGGAGCGTGTGGTGTCCGGGGCGAATGCGGGTATACTCCCTTGCATCCCATGACGACGAGCCTTTCGACCCCGCGCCTCGAGCTCTCGGGCGAGGTGATCCTCAGGCGCCGCGAGGAGCGGCGGGTCCTCGAGGGACACGCCTGGGTCTTCAGCAATGAGATCGACAGGACGGAAGGGAGTCCCGAAGCGGGCGGGGTGGTCTCGGTCCACCGCTCCGACGGACGGGTCGTGGGGTTCGGCCTCTACAACCCCCACAGTCTCATCGCGGCCAGGATCTTCTCGCGGAGCCGGGCGGGCCTCGACAGGGAGCTGATCGAGGAGCGCCTGCGAGCCGCCAGGGATCTTCGCGCCCTTCTCTATCCGGGCCAGAGCTGCTACCGGCTCGTGCACGGCGAGTCGGACGGTCTCCCGGGCCTGATCCTGGATCGCTTCGGAAGCGCCTTCTGCATCCAGACCCTGGCGCTCGGGATGGACAGGCTCAAGGAGACCATCTGCGACGCGCTCGAGGCCATCTTCGGCCCGGGCACGATCGTCGAGCGGAACGAGTCCGCGCTCAGGAGCCTCGAAGGACTGCCGCAGATCGCCGGCGTCATCCGCGGGGAGCCGGCCGTCGAGCAGGAGGTTCCGGAAGGCGATCTCGTCTTCCGGGTGGATCTCCTCAAGGGGCACAAGACCGGCTTCTACTACGACCAGCGGGAGAACCGCCTTGCTCTGCGCCGCTACGCGAAGCCCGGCCGCGCTCTCGACCTCTACACGAACGAGGGGGCCTTCGCTCTGCACCTCGCGCGCGCGGGCTTCCGCGACGTGCTCGGGATCGAGAGCTCCGCCTCGGCGCTGGAGAGAGCCCAGAGTAACGCGGCTGCAAACGGCCTCACGGATCTCTGCCGCTTCGAGGAGCGGGATGTCCCCGAGGCGCTCGTGGAGCTGCACGCGCAGGGGGAGCGCTTCGATCTCGTCGTCCTGGATCCCCCGTCCTTCACGCGCAGCCGCAAGCACGTCACGCAGGCGCGGAGAGCCTACGTGGACGTCAACCGCAAGGCGATCCGCGTCCTCTCGCACGGGGGGATCCTGGCGACCGCCTCGTGCTCCCACCACATCACGGACGAGACCTTCATGAGCTGCGTCGTCGAGGCCGCCTCCTCGATCGGGCGGAGGCTCCTGCTTCTCGAGTGGAGGTCGCAGGCGCCGGATCACCCGGTGCTGCCCGCCATGCCCGAGACGCGCTATTTGAAGCTCGGGATCTTCTCCGTCGACTGATCGAGAAGGCGCGCCTGGGAGCCGGAAGGAAGCCT
Source organism: uncultured Acidobacteriota bacterium (assembly GCA_964568735.1). Lineage (GTDB taxonomy): Bacteria > Acidobacteriota > Polarisedimenticolia > JACPZX01 > JACPZX01 > CAZMRF01. Next base: position 14,044 of record CAZMRF010000032.1, on the reverse strand, counting down.
CCAGGTCGTCCGGCGCGCAGTTACTCCGCGGCCCCCCTGAATCTCGCGTAGACCACTTCCTTGAATCGGAGATCGACGGGGTAGGCGAGCTGCTGGGCGCGGACGAGGTACTTCCAGGCCGTGGCGTAGTCCCTGAGGTAGTAGGAGAGCACCGCGATGTTGTGCCAGACGCTCGCGTCGCGGGGGTCTCTTTCCAGCTCGGCCATGTAATGACCCCGCAGGAGCTCGAAGCGGGCGCTGTGATCCCTGACGCCGGCGACGGCGTTCGCAGAGTGCGGGTCGATCGTGGCCGCAGTTCTCAGCTCCGCCAGCGCGAGATCGAGCTGGCCCGAGTGGTTGAGCGAGAGGCCCAGGAGGATGTGCGATCGCAGATCCCTGGGCCGGAGCTCGATGGCGCGCAGGAGGTAGGGGCGGGCCTCGTCGATCCTGTCGCTGTTGAAGAGCACCGCGCCCAGCCCGGCGTTGGCTCGCACGACGTTGGGGTTGAGCCGGATCGCTTCGCGATACGATGCCTCCGCCTCGAGCAGGCGCCCGCTGCGCTCCATGAGGCTCCCGACGCTGACGTGCGGGGAAGGATCGTTCGGATCGAGCGCGGCAGCCTTCATGTAGGCAGAGATGGCTTCGGGGAAGCCATCCTCACGGAGCGTGAGGAGGTCTGCCAGCGCCGTGAAGATGTCGGCACGGTCGGGCGCGAGCTCGGTGGCCTTGCGGCACTCTTCGATGGCCTGCTCGCGGCGGCCCTGGACCTGCCTTAGCTCGCAGAGAAACTTCCGGACCTCGGGGTCGGAGGGTGCCAGCTCCAGGGCCCGGTGCGCCTCCCGCTCCGCACGATCCACCCGCCCGCTGGCGAGTGACTTGCGGGCGTCCTCCAGCCTCCGGGGGACAGTCCCGTCCTGGGCGGACACGGGCGACGCCGCCGTCAGGAAGAAGGCGGCCGCCGCGAGGCCCCGGATGACTCCCCCCAAGCGCCGACGGCCCACGTCGGTCCTGGCCATTCCATCCTCGTGCGCCGGGCTCATCACCCGCGCGGGCTACACATGGGGCCCTGATGCCCGGAATATACCCGATCCGCCACGGGCGTGCCCGAGGGCTCTTGTGACATCCAATGACTGGATTGGATGCATCCAATCTTGAGATTTGCCCTTGCCTTCCATTGAATCTCTGCAATAATTGGGAGCCATATGCTGCCACACCACATCCAAGACGACGATCAGGCGGCGGGACGTTCCTCATGAACCTCGCCTTCAGCCTGGATCGCGAATCGGGCATGCCTCTCGCCCATCAGATCGCCTCGGCCATCAAGTCCGCCGTGGCGGCTGGAAGCCTGGCGCCGGGCGCGCGCCTGCCGGCGCAACGGGCGCTCGCGCGCAAGCTGGATGTCGATCGGATGACCGTCGCCCGGGCCTACAACGAGCTCGCGGCCGAGGGGCTGATCCTTCGCCAAGTGGGCCGGGGGAGCTTCATCTCCAAGAACTCGGCGCAGGGCAGCGAGGCGGGAGATCTCCAGGCGACCTCCCTGCGATGGAGCGAGACCTTCGCGTCAAATGCCGGCCGGCTCTCATCGCAGGCCCTCGGGATGCTCCACGCTCCGGCGCCGGAGTCCGCGGTCAACCTGTCGAGCCTTTTTCCCGATCCATCGCTGTTCCCGCTGAAGGCCTTCAGGGAGTCGATGGATGCCGTGCTATCGCGGGAAGGGACCCGGCTCCTCGGCTATGGCCCCGCGGCGGGGTACCCGCCGCTGCGCAAGTACCTGGCCGATGAGCTGGTGGAGCGTGGCGTGAAGGCGACTCCGGACGAGATCCTCATCACCAACGGATCGCAGCAGGGGATCGATCTCGTGGCGCGGACCTTCCTGGATCCGGGAGACCGCGTGGTCCTCGAAGACCCCACCTACACGGGTGCGGTCCAGGTCTTCCAGGCCCACGGCGCGCAGGTCGTCGGGCTTCCCCTGGACCCGGAAGGCGTGGATCCGGCTCGTCTCGACGATCTCCTCGCGCGCGTGCGGGTCCGGCTCATCTACCTCATCCCGAATTTCCAGAACCCGACCTCCGGGACCATGGGCCTCGAGAGGAGGCGTCGCGTCCTCGAGGTCGCCCTCAAGCACGGCGTTCCCATCCTTGAGGACGACTTCGGAGGCGATCTCCGCTACGAAGGCGAGGAGCCTCCCTCGCTCAAGGCGCTCGACCGCCGCTCCGAAGGGGTGATCTACGTGAGCACCTTCGCGAAGAAGCTCGCGCCGGGGCTGCGCGTCGGCTGGCTCGCCGCCCCCCCGGAGGCGGCGCGCCGCCTCACCTACCTGAAGCAGGTGACCGACTGGAGCACGAGCCTCCTTCTCCAGGGGGCGCTTCACGAGTTCTGCGTGCGCGGTCACTTGAAGACTCACCTGGCCCGGGCCCTCAAGGCCTACAGGGAGCGCCGTGATGCCATGCTCGCGGCCATGGACCGGTGGTTCCCCCGCGAGGCGCGCTGGACCCGCCCCGAGGGGGGGCTCGTGATCTGGGTCACGCTCCCGCCGGGCGTCGATGCCGACGAAGCTGCGATGGAGGCACGCACCCAGGGTGTGCTTGTCGGCCGTGGAGATCTCTTCTTCATCGGAGGCGGCTCTCACAGCAACCTCCGCCTCGTCTTCGCGCAGGCGCGCCCGGAGGCGATCACCAAGGGGATCCGGATCCTCGGAGGCATCCTCAAGAGAAAGCAGAGGGACGCGAAGGTGGCCGCCGTATCGGGGGTCCCCGAAGCGCTCCCCGTCATCTAGGAATGCAACGCAGCCCGCACGAGCCGGGGATGCTCCCCGGGGCTCGATGGAGTGGATGAATCATGAAGCAGGGATCGTTGAGGCTGAAGACAGGTCTCGCCGAGATGCTCAAGGGCGGGGTCATCATGGACGTCGTGACCGCCGAGCAGGCGAGGATCGCGGAGGATGCGGGTGCCGTGGCCGTCATGGCTCTCGAACGGGTCCCGGCCGACATCCGCGCGCAGGGTGGAGTGGCCAGGATGGCCGGGATCTCCAAGGTGCGCGAGATCATGGAGGCCGTCTCGATCCCCGTCATGGCGAAGTGCCGGATCGGACACTTCGCGGAAGCCCAGGTGCTCCAGCAGCTCGGCGTGGACTACATCGACGAGAGCGAGGTCCTGACGCCGGCCGACGAGAAGCACCACATCGACAAGCAGGCCTTCAAGGTCCCCTTCGTCTGCGGTGCGAGGGATCTCGGCGAAGCCCTGAGGCGCATCGGCGAAGGAGCCGCCCTCATCCGGACGAAGGGCGAGGCCGGGTCGGGGAACATCGTGGAAGCCGTCAGGCACATGCGGGAGGTCACGGGCGGCATCCGCCGGCTCGCCTCCCTTCGTGAGGAAGAGCTGATGAGCGTGGCGAAGGAGCTGGGCGCCCCCTACGAGATCGTCCGGCTCGTGGCCGCGGAGGGCAAGCTCCCCGTCCCGAACTTCGCAGCGGGCGGCATCGCCACTCCGGCCGACGCGGCCCTGATGATGCAGCTCGGAGCCGAGTCGGTCTTTGTCGGCTCGGGGATCTTCAAATCCTCGGACCCCGCCGCCCGCGCCGCGGCCATCGTCCGCGCCACGACCTACTTCAAGGATCCCGCGGCAGTCCTGCAAGCCTGCGAAGGCCTGGGAGAGGCGATGCCCGGCATCGAGATCGGATCGCTGCCCCCGGGGAGCCTGCTTCAGGAGAGAGGGTGGTGAGATGAAGGCCCGCATCGGCGTCCTGGCGCTGCAGGGGGATTTCGGCGCCCACCTCGATGCTGTGAGCCGGTCGGGGAGCCGGGGGGTGGAGGTGCGCGATCCCGGAGCCCTCGAGGGCCTGGATGGCCTCATCCTTCCGGGCGGAGAGAGCACGACGCATCTGAAGCTCATGGCCGAGCGGGGCTTCTCAGACGCGCTGCTGGCCTTCGACGCCAGAGGAGGGGCGCTCTTCGGGACGTGCGCCGGCGCGATCCTGCTCGCGCGCCGCGTCCTCAATCCCGACCAGCCGGGCCTGGGGCTCATCGACATCGAGATCCGCCGCAATGCCTACGGCCGCCAGCTCGAGTCCTTCGAGGCCCGGTCCACGACGCACGCTTTCGGGGCGGACCCCCTGGAGCTGATCTTCATCAGGGCGCCCCGGATCGTGCGGATCGGCCCAGGAGTCGAGGTGCTCGCGACCCTCGACCGCGACCCCGTACTCGTCAGGCAGGGCCGGATCCTCGCAGGCACCTTCCATCCCGAGCTTTCGATGGATCCGCGCATCCACCGGTGCTTCGCGGGCATGGCACAGCGGGCCCTGGTGACGGCGTCTTGACGGGGCCTCGGCGGCCCGTATATTGGGCCATCAGGGCCGGGAGCGGGGCCTCCCAAGGTGCAGCGGGATGACGAAAAAGCTCGGCGAGATCCTCATCGATCAGGGGAAGATCTCCGAAGCGCAGCTGCAGAAGGCCCTCAAGGCCCAGCTGATCTTCGGCGGCCACCTCGGGACCAGCCTCATCGAGCTGGGCTATGTCGATGAGAGCATCCTTGGCCAGGCGCTCTCTGCCTCCTTCAACGTCCCCTACGCCACCTACGAAATCCTCCAGAACGTCCCCTATGCCGTCGTTCGAGCGATTCCGGCGAAGCTCGTCGAGAAGTACAAGGTCGTCCCCATCCGGCTCGACGGGAAGATGCTCCAGCTCGCGATGCTCGATCCGAAGAACCTGATGGCTCTCGACGAGATCTCTTTCGTGACGGGCTACAAGGTCGAGGTCTGGGTGAGCCCCGAGATCCGGATCTTCCAGGTGCTCGAGAAGTACTACAACATCCCGAGAAGCCAGCGCTATATCACGCTGGCGCGGGAGCTGAGCAAGAAAACCGGCGAGCCCGAGGGAGACAATGGCCGCGACGGCAGCGCACGGGCCGCGAAGAGCGAGACGGTGGACACAGCTCCCCTGAAGAAGGATGCGGCAGGCGGGCCGCCCTCCCGCCCCCCGACCGACCACTGGGAGAAGTACGGCTACGGCAAGTCCTGGCGCGAGTACGCGGACGAGATGGAGCGGCAGGACGCCCCCGCGCCCTCGTCTGTGGCCGCGCTCGCCGAGGAGGCGGCGGCCGAGAAGCCCGTGGCCGCGGGCGTCAGCGTATCTCCGAAGGAACAGCTCGCGGCGGCGGCCAAGCGCCTCCAGGCCTGCACCTCGCCCGAGGAGGTCTCCGAGGTCGTCCTTTCCTTCGCGGCGCGCCACCTCAAGCGGGCCGCCTTCTTCATCGTGCGCGGCGACCACGCTGTGGGATGGGGCGGGTCGGGCGAAGGCTTCTTCACCGCCCGGATCAAGGGGGTCAACGTGCCGCTCGTGCGCGACTCGCTCTTCTCCCTGGTAGACGACGGGAGGGCCTCCTTCCGTGGGGCGATTCCGGCCTTTCCCTCCATCCGGAAGTTCTACCAGGATCTCTCCGTTCCGATGCCGCGGACGGGACTCATCCTGCCCATCCGCATCCGGGAGAAGACCTCTTCGATCCTCTACGGCGACGGCGGGACCGAGGATGACCTGACGACGCTCGATACCGACATGCTCGAGCGGCTCGCTTCCAAGGCATCGCTTGCCCTCCAGATGATCATCTTCAGGAGCAAGATCGCCTCCGGCTGATCCGCTAGAATGCCGCCCTCTCCTGGAGGCGGCATGAAGATCTCGATCGTCGCGGCCCTGTTCCTCCCTCTCGCAGCGATACCGGCCTCGGCGGCCGATTCCGCTCTGCCGGCCAGGCCGGTCCACACCTTCTCGATCGTCGCGCGGGATCCGGCCACCGGGCAGATGGGCGTCGCGGTGCAGTCGCACTGGTTTTCGGTCGGCTCGGTCGTCGCCTGGGCCGAGGCCGGAGTCGGCGCCGTCGCGACGCAGTCGTTCGTGCAGCCCTCCTACGGCCCCCGGGGCCTCGAGATGATGAAGCGGGGCGTGAGCGCGCCCGAGGCCCTGGCCGAATTGCTGGCGCAGGACGATCACGCCGGCGTGCGGCAGGTGGCCATGGTGGATTCACAAGGCCGGGTCGGCTCTCACACGGGAGAGAGCTGCATCCAGGCAGCCGGCCACAAGAGCGGGGCGGCCTATTCGGTCCAGGCCAACCTGATGGCCGACGCGTCGGTCTGGGGCGCGATGGCGGAGGCCTACGAATCGAGCCACGGCGACCTGGCGGAGCGGCTCCTCTCTGCGCTGGAGGCGGCCCAGCGTCAGGGTGGAGACATCCGGGGCAGGCAGTCGGCCTCCATCCTGATCGTTCGAGGCGAGGCGAGCGGAGAGCCGTGGAAAGACCGGGTCATGGATCTCAGGGTGGAAGACAATCCCGCTCCCCTCGTGGAGCTGCGCAGGCTGGTCGGCCTCTGGCGGGCTTTCGAGCTGATGAACGCCGGGGACGATGCCGTCACGGAGAACCATCCCGATGAGGCGCTGCGCCTCTATTCCGAAGCGGAGAGGATGGTCCCCGAGAGCGACGAGTTCGTCTTCTGGCACGCGGTCGCGCTCGTCTCGATGAACAGGATCGACGAGTCGCTTCCGGTTTTCGAGAGAGCCTTCCGGATGAACCCGGCGTGGCTTCTTCTCGTGGATCGCCTGCCGCGCTCCGGCCTGCTTCCGGACGATCCTGCTCTCATCTCGAGGATTCGAGGGGCAGCTCCGAAGCCCCGCTGAAGGTGCGCGCCGTCATGACTCGAGTCGTGCTGCACCTGGACATGGATGCCTTCTACGCCGCCGTGGAGGTCCGCGAGGATCCCGGGCTGAAGGGCCTCCCTCTCATCATCGGTCATCGCGGCCCGCGCGGGGTCGTCTCAACCTGCTCCTACGAGGCGCGGCGATTCGGCGTGCGGAGCGCGATGCCCTCCGTGACCGCCGAGCGAATCTGCCCCGGCGCCGTCTGGCTCCCGGGGAGGATGGACCTCTACCAGGAGGTCTCCCGGAGGATACGGGCCCTGATGGACGACTTCACGCCCCTGGTCGAGCCGCTCTCGATCGACGAGGCCTTCATGGATCTGACCGGCATCGTGCGATCGCTCACGGAGGGAGCCGCGACCGGGCAGCGCATCAAGGATAAGATCGTGACGAGCGAAGGGCTGACCGGATCTGTCGGGATCGCGCCGAACAAATTCCTGGCGAAGGTGGCCTCGGACCTGGAAAAGCCCGACGGCCTGGTCGTGCTTCCTCTCGAGGACGTTCCCCGGCGCCTCTGGAGCCTGCCCGTCGAGCGGTTGTGGGGTGTCGGACCGAGGACGGCGGAGAGCCTCCACGGCCTCGGGCTGCGTGTCATCGGCGACATCGTGAGGACACCGCAGTCCCGGCTGGTGTCCCGGCTGGGAGCCGGCCTCGCGACCCACCTCCTCGAGCTGGCGCGGGGGCGCGACGATCGGCCCGTGGTCCCCACGCACGAGGCGAAGTCCATCAGCCAGGAGCGGACCTACGCGCGCGACATCCGCGACCCCGAGGCCATCGACCGCGAGATCCTGGCGCGAGCCGAGGGCGTGGCGAGAGACCTGAGAGACGAGGGGCTCCAGGCGTGGACCGTGGTCTTGAAAATCCGCACGGGGGATTTCACCACCTGGACGCGCTCGGTCACGCTGCCGGCACCCACCTGCTTGGTCGAGGAGATCCGCAGGGCCGCGGCCGACCTCTTCCGCGAGCGGATCGAGCTGCGCGGGCAGGGGGTTCGACTCCTGGGAGTCGGCGTTGCGAACCTCGGGGCGGCCGAACCGCCCGAGCAGGCCGGCCTCTTTCCCGATCCCGATCGCGAGCGGAGCGAGAGGGCGGCTCGCGCCGAGGATGCCGTCCGGCACAGGTTCGGTGAAGGCTCGATCACCCGGGCCCGGCTGCTCGAGAAGGGCGCGGGAGCGCCGATCGCCGCCAGCAGCCTTCCCACGGTGGATTGAAGATCGCGGCCGTGGCAGCGCGAGCGGTGCTGACCTCCGCTCCGGCTCCGGCCGTAGAGGATTGAGTATCCTAGCGCGCTCACGGCCGGCCTCCGGACGTCCGCTTCGGGCGAGCACCGCGCGCGTGATGCACGGAGCGCTCCTGCGAGACATGGCTCGTGGGCTCCCGCTCATCTCCGCATCGAGGCCATGAGCCTCTCCGCAAGCTCGCGCGCCACGAGAGCGTGGCCGGCGGGATTGAGGTGCGGATCGACGGCGAAGACGAGCGGCGCCTCCCGTGCCTCCCGGAAGGCCGGGAGGAGATTGACGATCTCGAAGCCCGCATCGGCGCGCCGTTCCTCGAAGTAACGAAAGAACTCGTACTGCCAGCGCTCGTCGAGCGCGTACTCCGCGGCTTCCCAGTTCTCGGGGCACTCCCGGGGATCCCAGTGGTGGTAGCGGGGCATCAGCACGAGCGTGAAACCCGCTCCCGCATCCTCGACGCGGCGTGAGAGCTCAAGGATGTTCTCCCATGTCCTGTCGAACCAGGGCCGGGTCACTTCGAGCGGGTGCCGGTAGATGAAGAAGCGGTTCTTCTCCACGACGCCACCCACCTCCAGCTCGAAGGCGTACCAGTCGTAGGCGGCTGCGGCCGGCGCCGGAGCGAGGCCCATCGCCCGCCAGGGGAGGAGGAGTCGATCAAGGAGGCCGCCGTCGATCGCCACCTGGGCCACCGCCCCGAAGTAAGTGGCCCGCGGAGCGCTCAGATCGAACAGGTCGCCCTCCGGCCGGTGCACCAGCTCCGAGGCGTACTTCGCGTCGTCGCCGATGTCCGTTGTGTCGAGGACGTAGAGAACCTGGCCGGGGCGGTAGTGGCGGACGATGCCATCGAAGAGGCGGACTCCGATGAGCGGCGACCAGCTCGGGGCCGCCGCGTTGAGCACCGCGACGCTCTCTCCGGGAAGCCGCGAGGAGAGCAGCCGCTCCATGAGCTGAGGGAAGGGCTCCTCCTGCTTCACGCCGGAGCCGAAGGTGAAGGAGTCACCCAGGACGGCGATGCGGATCGAGTGCTCCAGGAAAGAAGCGCGCGAGTGACGGGAACGGAAGCCGTCCTCGTTCGTCTTGATGACGATGTCGGCGCCTTCGTAGCTCCCCTGGTACATCACGCTTCCTGGCCTGTGCACGTGGTGGTAGAGCGGCGAAGGGATCTTCTCGAGCGGCCTCAGCGACGGAGGGTAGAAGAGCCGGAGCCCCGCCTCGCACAGCAGGAGCGCGGCCAGCGTGGATCCGGCCGCAAGGCCGATCTCCCGGGGGCGCCTGCGCAGCCCCAGGGCGGTGAAGATGGCCAGCACGATCGCGAGCCCGTAGAGGGCTACGGACAGGATCACTGCGAGCGGAAGTTCCCGAAGCTGAGCTCGATGCCGAAGTCCTCCTCCTTGAGCAGGTTGATGACTCCCTGGAGCTCGTCGCGTGAGGGGGAGGAGACGCGGACCTGCTCCCCCTGGATGGAGGCCTGCACCTTCTTCATCTTCCGGTCCTTGATGCACTTCACGATCGCGCGGGCCGTCTCGGTGGGGATCCCCTGCTGGAGCTTGAGCTCCTGGCGGACCGTGCTTCCTCCCGCCGGCTCGATCTTACCGACCTGGACATTCTTCACGGGCACGCCGCGCCGGACCATCTTCGTCTGGAGCACCTCGTAGACGGCCCTGACCTTGAAGTCGTCGGGGGCCGTGAGGTTGATCACGTTTTCCTCACGCTTGAACTCGATCTCGGCCTTCACCCCCTTGAAGTCGTAGCGCTGGGAGATCTCTTTCCGCGCCTGGTTGACCGCGTTGTCCACTTCCTGGAGGTCGCATCCGGTGGTCACGTCGAAGGACTGGGTCGCAGCCATGAGGTCTCCTTTCCGAGGCCGGCGATTCTACCGCCACCCGCGGCGAGGGGCCAGCCCCCCGAGACTTGACCGCGCATGGCGCCGCGTTCGAGGATCGGGCGCTCATCGGGGTCGCGTCACGCGAGTGGAGGGATCGACGGGATCATGGAATCGGACGGTGTGATGGTGCGCTGGTTCGAGAAGATCGTGAACTGGGCCTTGCTCCTGCTTCTGGGGATGCTCGTGGCCATTGCCACGATCGGGCTCTATGTGATCTTCTTCCGCCGGGTCGGTCTGGTTTTCGCCCAGATCGAGACCGCTGTAGAGCTTCAGGAAGTGTTGAAGCGGGGCTTCGGCGGGATCCTGATGGTCCTCCTGGGCCTCGAGCTGATCGAAACCGTCAAGAGCTTCTCGACCCATCACCGGATTCGGCTTGAGGTGGTCTTCATCGTGGCCATGATCGCGGTGGGGCGCCACATCATCCTGATCGACTACGAAGCGGCCAGCGGGACCTATCTCCTCGGCCTGGGCGGCTTGGCCCTCTCCCTGGGCGTGGGCTATTGGCTCGTCGCGAAGGCGCACAGTGGCTGAAGGGAGGGGAGAACCCTCGCAGGAGACGCGGATGCTGGCTCCCCAATCCTTCGTACTGAAGAACGATCGGTCCGCGCTGGTCGTGCTCTGCCTGCTCGTCGTGCTCATCACCGGCTGTCTTTTTCACGTGGCTGCCGGCTATTCCGACTCCACGTGGGAATCGGGGCACGCCTGGGGTTTCGACGACGCATACATCTCCTATCGCTATGCGAAGAATCTCGCGACCGGTCACGGTCTCGTCTTCAACGAGGGGGAGAGAGTGGAGGGCTATTCCAATCTGCTCTACACACTCATGATCTCCCCGGCCTTTCTCGTTCTGGATGATGAGCACATCTATTTCTTCTCCATCACGGTCAACATCGTTCTCATTTCGATGGCGTTCCTCCTGTTCAACAGCCACGTCAAGGCAACCCTCTGTACCCGAGGCGCCCTCATCTGCGCGGTGCTGTTCGCCCTGTACCCTGCGATCTGGGCTGCCGTCGCGACGGGCATGGAAACTGCGCTCGTGATTCTCCTCCAGATCGGCATTTGGGTCACGGTTGAGCGGATCGTGGCCTCCGAGCGACGACGGCGGCCCCTCGCACTCATGTCAATGTGCGCCCTCTCGATTTTCGCCCGTGCGGACGGCTTCCTGATGCCAGCTCTCGCTGTCGCCTACCTTCTCGTCAAGAGCCGGCGGAGGGAGGCGGAGTACACCGCAACAACGATTCTGGCCACCATCGCTGTCTACTTCTCCTGGCGGTACTCCTATTATGGCTACTTCCTGCCCAACACCTTCTACGCGAAGGTGTCCGGGCCATTGAAGGAGCGCATCGGCCACGCTCTCGATCAGGTGCGCGAGATATTCATCCAGCAGGGCCTGGTTCCATACGCGGTCGCATTCGTCTTCTCATGGGTCGAAATCGTGAGGAGGGCGGCTCTTCAGCTGCGACACGCACCACGATTTCTGGAGTTCGATACTCTCTTCGGCGCCTTCTGGCTTCTTTACTGGTCTTATATCGGTGGTGATCATCTTGGGGATCGATTCCTCATCCCGATGGTCTTGCTATTGATGTTCTCCACTGTGAAGCTCGTCACGTCGATTCAGAACGCCAAGGGATTGGCGTATGTAGCGATTCTCCTGGCGTCGCTCTTGCTGACAACGGTGTACGTTGATGGCAGATTCAGGCATTCGCTCGGGAAGTATGATTGCTGGATCACCCTTGGGAAATACCTCGCGGACAGGCATGAGGACGAATTGTTGGCCGTCGGCGCGGCTGGCAAGATTCCGTTCTTCTCTGGCATGAGGACTCTGGACATGCTAGGTCTCAACGATGAGCACATCGGACATATGTCCGTGGATTCTTTCCTTGTCGGCCACAACAAGTACGATCCCCAGTACGTATTCTCGAAACAGCCTGACCTGATCGCAACCTGGATCACTTCAGACCAGCTGGATATGAACGTGGGTCTCTCGAGGGAGAAATACCTCGAGGCCGGGTACGAGATCGGATACATGGTCGAGACGAACTCCTCGGCGTCGTCTACGCCCATCGTCGACGTGAGGGGCTTCGATAAGGACGAGGTAAGCGCGCTTCGGAAGAGGGGATACTACTTCGGAGTCCTGCTGAAGAAGACTGAGCTTGAGTGATGGTCGGCGCACAGTTCGGCCTGGAGTGTCGGGGGCGCTTGCCTCCGGCGATCCAGGGGCGGTTGAGAGGCCTGGTGTTCTCAGTGGTGCCGAAGCGGGGACTCGAACCCCGAAGCCCTTGCGAGCACTAGACCCTGAATCTAGCGTGTTTGCCAATTTCACCACTTCGGCACGATGGTGCCGGCGTGCGCGATCGCGACTCGCCGTCAGGGAGGCGCGTACTCTACCATTGACCTCAGATGCGATCAACGCGAGCGCGGCAAGGCGTCCCACGATACCGGGCGGACCGAGCCTGATGCTTTTGATCGGGAACGAGCCGGGTGGGGAGATGACGAACGTGCGGGGCTCGACGGATCGCGGGTGGGGCGGCTCGGTTCTCGTTCACAGGCTCGTGCGGGCACTGATAGCGCTCGCCCTTCTGTGGGCAGCCGCAGCGGATATCAGGGCAGAGAACACTTCTGTCGCTGGTGCGTCGCCAGGATCCGGCCCACCCTCACGCACCGCGCGAATCGCGCTGATGGCGCTGGGCACGCACGAGAGTTACCGGATCCCGCCCGGGGCGCGCGTGGATCTCGTCGTCGTATCCCCCGAGAACCGCGCAAAGGCCGTCCTGAGCGCGGCCCGCTCCGCGCATCCGGGTGCGAAGATCTTCGCCTACCTGAACACGATGGACGTGATGCTCGTGCGATCGCCCGAGCCGGCCGGCTTCTGGAAGAAGCACGAGGACTGGTTCCTCCACGACGCGGACGGGAAGAGAGTGCAGGTGCGGGTGAAGAGTTACCAGGGCCCCATGTCCCGCTACGGGATGAACGTGGCCCACGAGGGGTGGCAGAGCTACCTCGGCCAGAGCGCCGCGGAGCTTCTCCGGATGGGCTACGACGGCATCCAGCTCGACAACGTGGAGACCGACTGCTCCTACCGCCTCCGGAACGTGGGCTCCTGGATCTCGGCTCTGCCCGTGGAGCTTTCGGAGGAGAGGTGGTACGCGGGCGAGGAAGCGATGCTGGGCCGGATCCGGGCCATGGCCGATGAGGCGGGATTCGGGGACCGCGAGATCATCTTCAACCACATTCGATCGGGGGAGCCCGAGATCAGCAGGCGCTATCTCTCTCGCGTGGACGGCGCAAACGCCGAGGAGTGGCTGAATCTGAAAGTCCCGACCGAAGGGCCCTGGGGATGGGCCTCCCGCGTCGATCTCGTCCGGGACGCGGCGCGGAGCGGGAAGAGGACGAATCTCCTTGCCATCGCATCGCTCGTCTCTTCCGAAGAGGCGCTATTCACCTTCGCCTCGTATCTCATGGCCTTCGAGGGTGACCGCAACACCTTCTGGTACGGCAAGAGCTACCGCGCCGAGGAGTTCCCCTGGTACTGGTTCTACGACAGCGATCTCGGCGCGCCCGCGGGTGAGGAGAGGCTGGTCGAGGGCTCGGGTGTCCACGCGCGCTCCTTCGCGAAGGGGCTCGTCCTCGTGAACCCCCAGGAGAGCCAGCGCACGGTGGATCTGGATGACGAGTACTTCGACGAGGCCCTGGATCGCGTGAAGCGGGTGACGCTCCGCCAGAAGGAGGGGAAGATCCTGGTCGTGGCTTCAGGCGACGCTCCGGCCCGGATCGTCCTCGAAGCGGAAGGCTGCCTGACGAGGGACGGAGTCGCGGTGCTGTCTCCCGGGCTGCTCGAAGCGGATGCGATGCGCGGGGGCCGCGCAGGCGGGGGAGCTGCCGGCGAATCGACCGCCCTGCTCCTGGCGCGCGATGAGAGCTTCTCCGGGGGTGCCGCCGTCACCTTCGGCGATACACGAACTCCTTGCTCTCTGGTGGCCGGACTTGCTCCCGGCCGCTACCGGATCATCGTCGAGGGACGAGGCTCGGGGCGCGGGGCCGACGCTGCCTTCGTCGGCCTGGGAAGGGATCATCGTCGCGTGGCCTTCGGCTTCTCGAGCCGACAGGTCTTCGAGATCTCCCTTCGCGATCGCCTCGAGCGGGTGGAAGTCCTAGGTGCCGAGGCGGGCGTCATCGTGGACCGGGTCGTCGCCATCCGCGTTGGAGACTCCTAGGCCTTATCCAAGCGTGATGTGAGAGGTTTCGTCACGCGATTCTGATGGAAG
>CAZMRF010000031.1:55108-55839 GCA_964568735.1 uncultured Acidobacteriota bacterium | reverse complement strand
GGAGGGAGCTCGTCACCGCGCTTCAGCATCTCGCGCTTCTCGTCGAAGATCTTCTTGGGGATCTGCTCCTTCCGCTCCGTGCGGGCGATGATCCCCTGGATCTCGTCGAGAGTGCTGGGCTTCCGCGGCCTGATCTCGGCCCGGCGCAGGTCGTCGTAAGTGAGAGCGGTGAGGACCTCGCGCAGGAGCTTCGTGCCCTCGGGGAGCTTCTCGCGCGTGGAGCGATACTCCTTGAGCGCCGCGTGGAGCTTCTCGCCCTCCATGAGGCCGATGAGCTTCTTTCTCGCCTCCTCTCGGATGATGCGCTCCTCGTCCCGGAGGTTCTTGCGCATGCGGTCGACGTGCTCGTCCTCGATGGCCTGGGCGCGCGCGTCCTTCTCGACGCCCTTCCGGCTGAAGATCTTCACGTCGACGACGGTGCCCTCGATGCCGGGGGGGCAGGTGAGGGAAGCGTCCCGGACGTCGCCGGCCTTCTCGCCGAAGATCGCCCGCAGCAGCTTCTCCTCGGGAGTGAGCTGCGTCTCCCCCTTGGGGGTGATCTTGCCCACCAGGATGTCGCCGGGCTTCACGTGCGCGCCGATGCGGACGATGCCGCTCTCGTCGAGGTCCCTCAGAGCCTCCTCGCTGACGTTCGGGATGTCGCGGGTGATCTCCTCGGGCCCGAGCTTCGTGTCGCGGGCCTCGATCTCGAACTCTTCGATGTGGATCGAGGTGAAGAGGTCCTCCTTGAC
>CAZMRF010000031.1:50190-55098 GCA_964568735.1 uncultured Acidobacteriota bacterium | reverse complement strand
CGTCCTCGAAGTTGTAGCCCCGCCACGGAAGGAACGCGACCAGGATGTTCCTCCCCAGCGCCAGGTCCCCGAGGTCCGTGCACGGCCCATCGGCCAGGATCTGCCCCTTGCGGACGCGATCTCCCACCTTGACGAGGGGGCGCTGGTTGATGCACGTATTCTGGTTCGAGCGCTTGAACTTCGTCAGCGTGTAGATGTCGGCTCCGAAGTCCTCCTCGTCCTCGCTCTTTCCCGAGGCCGCGACGCCGACCACCCTGACGATGATCCGCTGCGAGTCTACCGAATCCACCGCTCCGGGGCGCCTGCAGATGACGACCGCGCCCGAGTCGCGGGCCGTCACCGACTCCATGCCCGTTCCCACCAGCGGCGCCTCGACCTTCAGGAGCGGGACGGCCTGCCGCTGCATGTTGGAGCCCATCAGCGCGCGGTTGGCGTCGTCGTTCTCCAGGAAGGGGATCAGGGAGGCGGCGACGGAGACCAGCTGCTTCGGGCTGACGTCGATGAAGTTGACCTCCTCCTTCGGGACGAGCTTGAACTCGCCGCTCTTCCGCACGCGGACCTGGTCGTGCAGGAAGGCCCCGTTCTCGTCGAGGCGGGCGTTCGCCTGCGCGATGACGGCCTTGTCCTCTTCCCACGCCGACAGGTAGAAGATGTGCGCCTCGGCCACGGCCGGGTCGGCCCCTTTCTTCTTCGCCTTGCGGTTCTCGGACTCGAGCGCCTCCACCTCGACGATCTCGCCCAGCGCCAGGCTCGTCCCGCCCGGGGTCGTGATCTTCATGTAGTCCCGCACCCGGCCCTGCTGGACCTTGCGGTAGGGGGACTCGATGAATCCGAACTCGTTGATCCGCGCATAGCACGAGAGGCTGGAGATGAGGCCGATGTTGGGCCCTTCCGGCGTCTCGATGGGGCAGATCCGCCCGTAGTGGGTGGCGTGGACGTCCCGGACCTCGAACCCGGCCCTGTCACGGGAGAGGCCTCCCGGACCCAGCGCCGAGAGCCTTCGCTTGTGGGTCACCTCCGAGAGCGGGTTGGTCTGGTCCATGAACTGGCTGAGCTGCGAGGAGCCGAAGAACTCCTGGATGGCCGCCATGACCGGCTTGGCGTTGATCAGGTCGTGCGGCATGGCGGTCGTCATCTCCTGGTAGACCGACATCCGCTCCTTGATGGCCCGCTCCATCCGGACGAGCCCGATCCTGAACTGGTTCTCCAGCAGCTCGCCCACGGCCCGCACGCGGCGGTTTCCCAGGTGGTCGATGTCGTCCGCGTCGCCCACGCTCTTCTTGAGCTTGAGCAGGTAGCGGATGACGGCGGTGAAGTCCTCGTCCTCGACCGGCCGGGCCTCGAGGAACTTGCCCGACTCCTCGCGCTTCGGCCTGTACAGGACGTGCATCTCCAGCGGCAGGTCCGTCCCGAGCTTCGTGTTGTACTTGAGGCGGCCGACCCTCGAGAGGTCGTAGCGGCGCGGATCCTCGAACATCCCCTTGAAGAGGCTCTCCGCCGACTCGCGCGTGGGAGGATCTCCCGGGCGCATCCGCTTGTAGATCTCGATGAGGGCCTCTTCGCGGAAGTCGCGAGGCTTCGTGCCCTCCTCCTCGTGCGGCTTGCCGATCGAGTCCTTCCGCATCGTATCCAGGAGCGTGCGTCCGATCTCGTCGTTCTCCGGGTGGAAGAACTCGAGTGAGGTGATGCCCTTGGCCGCGAGGAGATCGAGGACCTCCGGCGTGATCTCGGCGGAGCACTCCACGAGGACCTCGCCGGTCGAGGGATCGGCGACGTCGGTCACGGAGCAGGCCCCGGCCAGGTCCGCCGCGTCCACCTGTACGGCCTTGACCTTCGCCTTCGTCAGGGCCGTGAAGATGCTCGACGTGATTCTGCGGCCCTTCTTGACGATGGCCTCCTTCTTGCTGTCGAGGATCTCGGCCTTGACGCGGACGCGCCACTTCGCCAGCCTGGGCGAGAGCTTCCAGAGGAGCCGCTTACCGTCGATCTGCAGCTCCTCGATCCCGTAGAAGGCCCGGACGATCTCTTCGTTCGTCCGCAGGCCCAGGGCGCGCATGAAGACGCTGCCGAGAAATTTCCGCTTCCGGTCGATGCGCACGTAGAGGAGGTTCTTGTCGTCGTACTCGAACTCGACCCAGGATCCCCTGTAGGGGATGATCTTCCCCATGAAGAGGGTCTTGTTGGCGTCGGCCTGGAAGAAGACTCCGGGCGAGCGATGGAGCTGGCTGACGATGACGCGCTCGGTGCCGTTGATGATGAAGGTCCCGTTGTCGGTGAGCATCGGGACCTCGCCGAAGTAGACCTCCTGCTCCTTGATGTCCCGGACGCTCCGGCTCCCCGTCTCGGGGTCCTTGTCCCAGACCACCAGGCGGATCTTCACCTTGAGGGGCACGGTGAAGGTCATGCCCCTCTCCTGGCACTCCGCCACGTCGTACTTGAACTTCAGTCCGACGGGGTCTCCGCAGACGTCGCAGTGCGGGACGGCGTTGGCGACCGCGACGCCGCAGTCGGGGCAGGCGAGGGTCTTCGCCTTGGGATCGCGGACGATGATCCGGCGGGCGCAGGAGGGGCAGGGAACCCTGAGGTACTCGATCCCCTCCAGGGCGCCGCACTTGCACTCCCAGTTGCCTATCGAGTACTCGACGAACTCCAGGCTGCTCGTCTCCCGGAAGTCGTTGATCGGGAAGACGGACTTGAAAACGGCCTGAAGCCCCATGTCCTCGCGGTCCTGGGGCGCCGTGTACATCTGCAAGAAACGCTCGTAGGAGCGCTTCTGCACCTCGATGAGGTTGGGCAGGGGTACGGCCGTGCGGATCTTGGAGAAGTCGATCCTGGTGCGCGCGCCCGTGCCATCGCCGTTCGTCAGAGCCGTCTGTTCGGCCATTCTCTTCGCGTGCTCCCGGTGTCAGGGACTACTTGATCTCGGCCTTCGCGCCCGCGTCCTCGAGCTTCTTCTTGATGGGTCCGGCCTCGTCCTTGCTGATGCCCTCCTTGACAGTCTTGGGGGCGCCCTCGACGAGGTCCTTGGCCTCCTTGAGGCCGAGCGACGTGACCTCCCGCACAGCCTTGATAATGTTGATCTTCTTCTCGGCGGGAACCTCCAACAGGATGACGTCGAACTCCGTCTTCTCCTCGACCGCGGGCGCCGCCGCCCCGGGGGCCGCGGCCATGGCCATCGGCATGGCTACCGCGGCCGAAACGCCGAACTCCTCCTCGATCTCCTTGACGAGGCCCGCGATCTCCGTCATGGGCGCCTCACGGAGGTACTGCTTCACTTCTTCCCTGGTGATTGCTGGCATGACCTTTCCCCTGCTTGTTGGATTGAATTCCGGTCGTTGACTCAGGCGTTCTTTTTCTCGCCCACCTGCCTCAGCACCGAGGCCAGATCCCGCAACGGGGCCTTCAGGAGGGTGGCGAACATCGACATGGGCGAGCGGAGCATCCCGGCGAACCGGGCGATCAGCTCGGGCCTCGAAGGCAGGCTCGTGACCATTTCCAGCTCGTTGGCCTTGATCGCACGCCCTTCCACGAGGCCCGCCTTGAAGACCAGCGGCGAATCCTTGGTGAAATCCCGGATCACCTTGGCAAGGGCGATCGGCTCCGTGGTGTTCCAGGCGACGGCCGTCATGCCGTCGAAGTAGGCTTCGAGCTGGCTGAGCGGCGTCTCCCTCGCCGCCACGATGGCGAGCCGGTTCTTCACGACCCGGCAGGAGGAGCCGGCCTCACGGACCTTCCGCCTCAGATCGGAGACCTGCGCCACGGTCAGGCCGCGGAAGTCCACGAAGTAGGCGTTGCTGACGCCGACCCACCCCTTCTTGAGCGAGTCGATCTCCTGCTGCTTCTCGGTCCTGTTCACGGTCGAATCCTCAGGCCGCCACTTCGAGCGCGGACGTGTCGATCAGGACGGACGGGCTCATCGTGGTGGACATGTAGACGGAGCGGAAGTACTTCCCCTTGGCCGTCGATGGCTTCGCCTTCAGGATGGCTCCGACGAGCGCGCGGGCGTTGGCGAGCAACTGGCCCTCGTCGAAGGAGATCTTCCCGACGGACGAGTGGATGATCGCGGTCTTGTCGACCCTGAACTCCAGCTTTCCGGCCTTGATCTCCTGGATGGCCTTGGTCACGTCCTGCGTGACCGTGCCCGACTTCGGGTTGGGCATGAGGCCCTTCGGGCCGAGGACCTTCCCCAGCTTGCCCACGTCCCTCATCATGTCGGGGGTCGCGATGACCGCTTCGAAGTCGGTCCAGCCGGCCTGGATGCGGTCGACGGCGTCCTTCCCGCCCACGAAGTCGGCCCCCGCCTGCTCGGCCTCCTTGAGCTTCTCTCCGCTGGTGATGACGAGCACCCGCTTGGACTTCCCCGTTCCGTGCGGGAGGATCACCGTTCCCCGGACCATCTGGTCGGCATGGCGGGGATCGACTCCCAGGCGGAGGGACATCTCGACGGTCTCGTCGAACTTGTCCTTCGTGTACTTGAGCTTCTTCAGCAGAGGGATGGCCTCCTCGAGAGGGTAGGGCCTCCGCTCCACGAGCTTCGCGGCTTCGGCGTACTTCTTGCCGTGCGTTCCCATCGTTCCGACTCCGGTGGCCGGCGGCGCTAGGCCGGCTCTATCTCGACGCCCATGCTCCGTGCGGTGCCCCGCACGATTTGCTTGGCGGCCTCGACGTCGTAGCAGTTGAGATCGGGCATCTTCTGCTTCGCGATCTCCTCGATGTTCTTCTCGGTCAGCTTGCCGACCTTGTCCTTGTTCGGCGCGCCCGAGCCCTTGGCGATGCCCGCCATCTTCTTGATCAGCTCCGATGCGGGCGGCGTCTTCGTGATGAAGGTGTACGAACGATCCTGGAAGACGGTGAGGACGACCGGGATGATCGTGCCGCTCTCGATCTTGGACGTCCGCGCGTTGAACG
>CAZMRF010000031.1:0-50180 GCA_964568735.1 uncultured Acidobacteriota bacterium | reverse complement strand
CCTTGCAGAAGTCCATGATGTTGACTCCCTGCTGGCCGAGCGCAGGGCCGACGGGAGGCGCCGGCGTGGCCTTGCCCGCCGGGATGTGCAGCTTGATGTAGCCCGTGATCTTCTTGGCCATGACGACGCTACCTCAGACCTTCTCCACCTGGAGGAAATCCAGCTCCACCGGCGTGGAGCGGCCGAAAATGGTCACCATGACCTTGAGCGTGTTCTTGTCGGCGTTCACTTCCTCGACCGAGCCCGTGAAATTGCTGAAGGGGCCGTCGATGATCCGCACGTGCTCCCCTTCCTTGAAGATGAACTTCGGTTTCGGCTTCTCCTGCGAGACGACGACCTGGTTGATGATGCGGTCGACCTCTTCCTGGCTGAGCGGGGTGGGCGTGTTGCCCGACCCGACGAACCCCGTGACCTTGGGCGTGTTCTTCACCACGTGCCAGGCCTGATCGGACATCTCCATGTTGACCAGGATGTAGCCCGGGAAGAACTTCTTGCTGCTGACGACCTTGCGGCCGTCCCGCATCTCGACCACTTCCTCCATCGGGATGAGGATGTCGCCGATCACATCCTCCATGTCCAGGGCCTCGGCGCGCTGGCGCAGGCTCTCCTTGACCTTCTGCTCGAAGCCCGAGTAGGTGTGGATGATGTACCACTGCTTCGTTGCGACGACCATGGTCACCTGCTGAAGAATCCGACGATCTGCTCGACCACGCTCTGGAGCGCCAGGTCGACGATGAAGAGGAACACCGCGAAGATGAAGACCGTCACGATCACGACCGTCGTGGTCCCCTGAACCTCCTTCCAGGCCGGCCAGGTCGTGCGCTTCAGCTCCGCCCTCACTTCCTTCAGAAAATCGATGGATCTGGAGTACCAGTTCAAAATCGGGCCTCCGACTTCCCTGCCCTGCTCCCCTCCCGGCGCGCGACGGCGAGCCGGGTTGGCGGGTCAGGGAGGACTCGAACCCCCAGCCTACGGTTTTGGAGACCGTCGCTCTGCCACTTGAGCTACTGACCCGCGCCCTCGATAGCCTTCATTTGCCCTCCTTGTGCGCCGTGTGGGATCTGCAGAAGCGGCAGAACTTGCTGATCTGCAGCTTCTCTCCCTGCTTGCGCGTGTTCCGCGTGGCGGTGTAGTTCCTTCTCTTGCAGGTGGTGCACTGGAGGTGAATGTTGGCGCGCATTGTGTCTGAAGCCTTCCTGTCCTGATCTCGAGCCTCTTATGGAGCCCACGACCGGGATCGAACCGGTGACCCCTTCCTTACCAAGGAAGTGCTCTACCGCTGAGCCACGTGGGCCCGCCCTGTCCACGATGTCTGGAGCGGGAAACGGGACTCGAACCCGCGACCCTCAGCTTGGAAGGCTGACGCTCTACCAACTGAGCTATTCCCGCGCCGTCATTCTTCCGAGTTCTTCCCCCGAGCTGGCTGGTGGGGAGAGGAGGATTCGAACCTCCGAAGGCCTGAGCCGGCAGATTTACAGTCTGCTCCCTTTGTCCACTCGGGTATCTCCCCTGGCGTCCTGCGATGAGGTCTCTAGTCTTCAGAGGGGAGCGCGTCCGACCCCGCGCTCACGGGAAACAGACAACCCAAGGGGCCGACATCCCTGGAGCTGGCGAAGGGACTCGAACCCCCGGCCCGCTGATTACAAATCAGCTGCTCTACCAACTGAGCTACGCCAGCTTGGCGAAACGATCACTCTACACGAAGCGGTAGTTCCTGTAAAGATCGATCCTGCCGGAGATCATTTCCTACCCGCCGAGGCCCGATCCCTCCGGATCCCCTCGTAGAGGACCAGGGCCGCCGCGACAGAGAGGTTCAGGGACTCCACGCCCGGCGCGAGCGGGATCGAGACGGTGACGTCGCAGGCCCGCCGGACGCGGGGTCTGAGCCCCCGGGCCTCCCCTCCCACCACCACCGCCATCCGGCGCCGATAGGCCGCCTCGTCCCAGGACACATCTCCCCTGGGGTCCAGCCCCGCCACCCAGAAGCCCTGCTCCCTGAGATCGGCCGCCAGGTCGGCGATATTCCGGCATCGAGCCACTCCGATCCTCTCCAGGCTGCCCGCCGCCGTCCTGGCAGCGGCGGGGCCGAGCCCTGCCGAGCGGTGCTCCGGGATGAAGACTCCCCGGGCCCCTGCGGCCGCCGCGGAGCGGATGACGGCCCCGAGGTTCCGCGGATCCTCGACTCCGTCCAGCAGCACGAGGCGCCCACCGCCCGCACAGAGCTCGATGAGGGACGCCGTGGACGCGTAGGTGGCCGCTGCGGCCAGGGCCACGACTCCCTGGTGGCGCGCCCCCGCCGCGAGGCGCTCGATCCTCTCGGCAGAGACCTCCACGAAGGGGACCCCCGCCCGGCGCGCCGCCTCGCGCACCTCGTGGATCCTCCCCCCTCGACGCCCTTCAAGGAGGAAGACCCTGTCAATCCGGCGCCCGGGCGCCTCGAGAGCGGCGAGGACCGCATGGATCCCGGCCAGGACCGACGGCTCCTTCATGCCTCCTCCGGGCTCGGCCTCACGCCGGCTCAGGGGCCATCCGGGTGACCAGGGCCACGGCCATGCAGGCGATCCCTTCACCCGCCCCCAGCGCCCCGAGGCCCTCCGGACGGGTGGCCTTCACGCTCACGGCACCTGGGGAGGTACCGAGCCCGCAGGCCAGCTCTTCTCGCATCCGGCCCACGAGCGGGGCGATTCTGGGATGCTCGGCGATCAGGGTGAGGTCCACGTTGACCATTCGCCAGCCCTCCCGCTCCACCATGGTCACGACCCTGGCGAGAAGATCGAGGCTCGACGCTCCCTTCCATTCGAGGCTCGTATCCGGGAATTGGCTCCCGAGGTCTCCGAGCGCGATCGAGCCGAGCAGGGCATCGCAGAGCGCATGGACCATGACGTCGGCATCGGAATGGCCCGCCAACCCCCGCTCGCCGGGGATCTGCACTCCCCCCAGAACGAGCGGGCGGGGATCTCCGGCCGGCGCGAAGGGGTGTATGTCATAGCCGAGTCCCATCCGGTACATTCGTCGTTCCTCAGTGGCGCAGGAGGGTCCTGAGCCTTGCCACGTCCTCGGGTGTCGTCACCTTGAAGTTCAGGGCCGACCCGGCGACCACGCGCACGGTATAGCCCGCGGCGGACACCAGCGCCGCGTCATCGGTTGCCTCGATGGCGCGGGCCTTCGCGAGCGCAAGCGCCTTGCGCAGCCAGCCGATCCGGAAAGCCTGGGGCGTCTGGGCAAGCCGGATCCGGTCTCGCGGAAGCGTTCTCACGACTCTGCCTCCCGCCACGATCTCCTTGACCGTGTCAGGGGGTGCGACGGCGGGAACGGCCGACCCGTGCCGGGCCGCCCCGGCCAGGACGGCGTCGATGACCTCCCGCGGGAGTATCGGCCGCGCGGCGTCATGCACGAGCACGATGCCTCTCTTGATGTGGCTCAGCGCTGCGAGTCCGTTCCGGACGCTGTCCTGGCGCCGGGCTCCTCCGGCCACGACAGCGATGACTCCCCGGTGCCGTCGCCGAAGGCCGCCCAGGGAGGCCACGCGGCCGGCCGGGACGACGGCGACGATCTCCCCGATGGCCGGATGGGCGGCGAGCCGGGCGATGGCATGCTCCAGGAGGCTCCGGCCGCCGACGCGCAGGAACTGCTTGGGCTGGGCGAGCCCGGCCCTGCTGCCCCGGCCCGCGGCCACGACGATGGCAGCAGCAGCGCCGGCGCGGGGGAGCGGGGACACGGGATCCGGCCTCCTCCTCAGACCTCGAGGATCTCCTTCTCCTTGTGCTTGACGACCTCGTCGATCGTGCGGATCCATGTGTCCGTCAGCTTCTGCACATGGTCGAGGGCTTTGCGCTCCTCGTCCTCGCTGATCTCCTTGTCCTTGAGGAGCGCCTTGGCCTTCTCGTTGGCCTCGCGGCGGACCAGCCTGATGTGCGTGCGCTCCTCCTCCCCCATGTGCTGGATCTTCTTGGCGAGATCCTTGCGCCGCTCCTCGTTCAGCGGCGGCACAGGGATGCGGACCACCTTGCCGTCATTGCCGGGGTTGAGCCCGAGATCGGCCTTCTGGATGGCCTTCTCGATCGCCGGGATCAGCGAGACGTCCCACGGCTGGGCCACGATCAGCGTCGCATCGGGGACGTTCAGCGTGGCGACCTGCTGCAGGGGTGTCGGCGCGCCGTAGTAGTCCACGACCACGCCGTCGAGGATGGCCAGCGAGGCCCTTCCCGTTCTCACGGTGGCCAGGGCATGCCTCAGGTGCTCGACACGCTCCTTCATCTTCTTTTCCGTGCTGCTCAGGAGTTCTTTCATCATCACCCGCTCCGGACGATTGAACCGATCTTCTCGCCGAGGACCACCCGCCGGATGTTCCCCTCCCGGTTCAAGTTGAAGACGATGATGGGAAGCTCATTGTCCATGCAGAGGGAGAGGGCCGTCGTGTCCATCACCTTGAGCCGCTGCTCGATGGCATCCCTGTAGGTGATCTCCTCGTAGAGCGTCGCGTCGGGATGGGTCATGGGATCGGCCGAGTAGACCCCATTGACCTTGGTCGCCTTGAGAAGGACCTCGGCCTTCACCTCCATGCCCCTGAGCGCGGCGGCGGAATCGGTGGTGAAGTAGGGGTTGCCCGTTCCGGCCGAAAGGAGGATGAGGCGCCCCTTCTCGAGGTGGCGGATGGCGCGCCGGCGGATGTACGGCTCCGCCACGGAGCGCATCTCGATGGCGGACATCACCCGCGTGTGGACCCCCATCCCTTCGAGGCTGTCCTGCAGTGCAAGCGAGTTGATGACCGTCGCGAGCATCCCCATGTGGTCCGCCGCCACGCGATCGGTGCCATGGGCGGAAGCCTGCAGGCCGCGGAATATGTTGCCTCCGCCGGTCACGACGGCGACCTGGACGCCGAGGGCGTGGATCTCGGCGAGCTCCGAGGCAATACGCTGGACGGTGGGGGCGTGGATACCGAAGTGCTCGGGCCCCATGAGCGCCTCGCCGCTCAACTTGAGGAGCACTCTCCGGTAGGCCGCGGCGGCCCTGGTTTTCTCGCTCACGCGGTGGGCCCTCGGGCGCCGGCCGGGATCAGCCTTCCGCGCCCTCTCCGAGGACGAACCTGGCGAACCGACTGATCCTCATGTTCTCGCCCGTCTTCGCGATGGCGGCGGTGAGGAGCTCCTGCACCGTCAGCGTGGAGTCCTTCACGAAGGGCTGCTCCAGGAGGCAGGTCTCGGCGTAGAACTTCTCCATCTTGCCCTCGACGATCTTCTCGAGGATCTTCTCGGGCTTGCCGGTGCGCCTGGCCTGCTCCAGGTAGATCTCGCGCTCCTGGCCGAGGGTCTCCGGGGTCACCTCCTCCCGGCGGACGAAGCGCGGCGCGGCTGCCGCAACGTGCATGCAGAGGTCCTTGACGAGGCCCTGGAACTCGTCCGTCCGGGCCACGAAGTCGGTCTCGCAGTTCACCTCGACGAGGACGCCTATCCGCCCGCCCGGGTGAATGTAGGAGCCGACGACACCTTCGCTCGTGGCCCGCGAGGCCTTGCGCGCCGCCGTGGCGAGCCCCTTCTTGCGAAGGATCGAAACGGCTTCGTCGAGGTTCCCCCCGGCCTCCGCCAGCGCCTGCTTGCACTCCATCATGCCCGTGCCGGTGCGCTCGCGGAGTTCCTTGACCATGGTCGCCGTGATCTGCATGACGCCTCTCAGTCGCCTCTCTCGGAATGAACCCCGGCTCTCGCCCGTCGTCCAGGCCGCCGGTTCCGCCAGCCTGTCCGGGTCATGGCGCGGGTCGCGCTCCGGGCGACGCGCCGCCCCTCACAAGCATGACTCAGGGGGCTTCGGCCGCGAGCGTTCCGGCCGGAAGGGCCGGCCCTCCCCGGGTGAAGCCCGCCGGGGTCGCTCTTTCACCGGTGGCCACGGAACCGAGCGGCGCCGTGGAGCCACCGGGGGACGCGGCTCCCCCTCCGGCATCGGAGGATGGGGCGCCCGAACGCAGGGAGCCCTCGGGGCGCCGCGCGTGCAGGTCCGAGCCCTCCAGGGCCGCGTCGGCAATGCGGGAGGTGAAGAGCCGGATCGCGCGGATCGCGTCGTCGTTTCCCGGGATCGGAAAATCGGCCTCCACGGGATCGCAGTTCGTGTCCACGACGGCGACGACGGGGATGCCAAGCCTCCGCGCCTCGGTCACCGCGATTCGCTCCCGGCTGGGATCGATCACGAAAACCACGGAGGGCACGCTCGCGAGATCCTTGAGCCCTGAGAGCACCTTGGCCAGCTTCTGCCGCTCCTTCTCGAGACCGATCAGCTCCTTCTTGGTGTAGCCCTGCCGCCTCCCCTCCTCGGCCTGCATTCCCTCGAGCCAGCGGAACCGCTCGATCCGGCGCTTGATGGCCTGGAAGTTGGTGAGCGTGCCCCCGAGCCAGCGGGTGTTCACGTAGGGCATGCCGGAGCGGGTCGCCTCTTCGGCGATGGTCTCCTGCGCCTGGCGCTTGGTCCCCACGAAGAGGACGTTGCCTCCGCGGGCGACGGTGTCCGCGACGAAGTTGACGGCCTTCTGGAAGAGGCCGACCGTCTGCTGGAGATCGATGATGTAGATGCCGTTGCGCCGGCCGAAGATGTAGCGCTTCATCTTCGGGTTCCAGCGTCTGGTCTGGTGGCCGAAATGGGCTCCCGCCTCGAGCAGGTCCCTGATGGTGACCGGGTTCAATGGGCGATCTCCGTCATGTCTCCCCTTCGTTCGGCCGGAGCTGGTCCGGCGTTGAGCGCCTCGGGCAGGCTCCTAGCGCTTCGAGAACTGGAAGCGCTTCCGGGCACCGGGCTGTCCGTATTTCTTTCTTTCCTTGGTTCGGGGGTCCCGCGTCACGAATCCCGCCGCGCGAAGGGCCTTCCGAAGCTCGGGGTTCCACTTCAGCAGAGCCCGGACGATGCCGTGGCTGATCGCGCCGGCCTGCCCGTGGACTCCCCCTCCCGCGACGCTCACGAGAAGGTCGAACCTCGCCGCTGTCTCCGTCAGAACGAGAGGCTGGCGGACTTCCATCCGGATCGCCGTGGTGGGGAAGTAGTCGTCGAAGGCGCGCCCGTTGACCTTGATCTCGCCGGTTCCCGGCCTGAGAAAGACGCGCGCGATGGCCTCCTTCCTCTTCCCCGTGGCGTAGTACTCGTTCGGATTCACCATCTGGAGTCAGATCTCCCCCCGCGTCGATCGGGACTGGAAGCCGTAGCGGACCACATCAGGGAAGGGCAGGCCCTCACGTCCGCTTCCTGGCGGCCGAAGCGACCACCGGCTCGGGCCGCTGCGCCTCGTGCGGGTGTTGCGGACCCGCGTAGACCTTGAGATTGCGAATCATGCGGCTGCCCAGGCGGTTTCCGGGGAGCATCCCCTCGACAGCCCACTCGATCACGCGCTCCGGGTGCGTCTCCATCGCCTTGCGGAGCGAAAGCTCCTTGAGGCCCCCGGGGTATCCCGTATACCAGCGATAGAACTTCTGGTCCTTCTTCCGCCCCGTGACCCGGATCTTCTCGGCGTTGATGACGACGACGTGGTCCCCGAAGGCCAGGTGAGGCGAATACTCGGCCCGGTGCTTCCCGATGAGGCGCGTCGCGACGAAGGTCGAGAGACGTCCCAGGGTGCACCCCTCGGCATCGACGAGATACCACTTCGCCGACTTCTCCAACGAGGGGGTCGCTTCCCCCGTCACGTCAGGGCCTTCGGACACAGATCGAGACACCGGAACTCCTGTGCGACTCGCCTTTCCAGGGTGGTAGGCAGAAGGGTTTTTCTACTACAGCGCCCGGGCAAAGTCAAGATCGACAGGCTCCTCGCGAGGTCGGAGGCCGCGCGAATCCCGCCGATCCCGGCCAGCAACGGGAAGTAATATCCGGGCTCTGGGCCCCTGAATGTGACCCTGACAGCCACCCGGGCCTGCACGAGGGACGCGTGCCAGAAGCCGCCGCTGTCCGGGCGATGTTCGCCCGGATCTCACCCCGCTACGACCTGCTCAACCGCCTCCTGAGCCTGGGAATCGACCAGCGCTGGCGGGGGCGTGTCGTCTCCGCGATCTCAGGCGGCGGGGAGGTGAGCCCCTCCGGGGATCGGCAGCGGCGCCGGCGGATCCTCGACCTCTGCTGCGGGACCGGGGATCTCGCGCTCCAGCTCGCCGCGCGCGGGCACGATGTCACGGGCGTCGATTTCTGCCACGAGATGCTGCACATCGGCAGAGGCCGATCGTCGCCTCGAGTCTCCGCCGCCCCGCGGCTCGTCGAGGCCGACGCCCTCGCCCTCCCCTTCAGCGACGAGAGCTACGACGGCGCGACGGTGGCCTTCGGAGTCCGCAACCTCGAGAACCTCGACCGCGGCCTCGCCGAGGCGGCCCGTGTGCTCCGCAGCGGAGGCACGCTCGCCGTCCTGGAGTTCGGCCGTCCGGAAGGGCGATTCCTGGCCTCCCTGTACGGGATCTACCTCGGCCGCATCGTCCCGTTCGTGGGGCGCCTCGTCGCGGGGGCCCCGGCCGCCTACGGGTACCTCTCCTCCTCGATCCAGTCCTTCGAGGATCAGACGACTTTCCCGGCCAGGCTCGAGCGCGCCGGCTTCACGTCCGTCCGCTGCGTCAACCTCACAGGCGGCATCGCCGCCCTCTACACGGCCCGGAAACCCTAGTTGCAGCGCAGGGCCATGCCCTCCCGCACACGCCGACGGCGTTCCGTTGGCGAGGGACGGAGGGCATTGCCCGGAGCGTACGTCTGGAGTCCGGCTGTGATGGCACATCGAGCCCCCCTGTGACTACGGCGGAAGTAGGAGCGCAGGGCGATGCCCTCCGTCCCTCGCTGATACGCCAGCCAGCCCCGGAGGTCACCCCGCCATGAGAAGCGTCAGGATCCCCTTCTGGATGTGGAGGCGGTTCTCGGCCTGATCGAAGATGATGCTGGCCGGCGAGTCGGCGACCGCGTCGGTGACCTCGTCGCCACGGTGGGCCGGAAGGCAGTGCATGAATTTCGCGCGTGGGCCCGCCTCCGCCATCATTTTCTCGTTGACCTGGAAGGGCCGGAAGATCTTCGACCTGTCGGCGGCTTCGGACTCCTGTCCCATGCTCGCCCACACGTCCGTGTAGACGGCATCCGCTCCGCGCACCGCCATGAGCGGGTCGTGGCCGATCTCGAAGGATGCGCCGGTGGCCTTCCCTGCGGCCGCGGCCATGTCGACGACGTCGTTGCGCGGCTCGTAGCCCCGCGGCGTGGCCACGCTCATCCGCATCCCGGTCCGGCTCGCCGCCAGCATCAGCGAGTGACACACGTTGTTGCCGTCTCCGAGCCACGCCAGCTTGAGCCCTTCGAGTTTCCCGAAGTGCTCGCGCAGCGTCAGGAGATCCCCCAGGGCCTGGCAGGGATGGAAGTCGTCGCTCAAGGCGTTGATCACCGGGACCCGCGAGTGCGCGGCGAGATCGACCACCAGCTTGTGCGCGAAGACCCGAGCCATGATGCCGTCGACCCACCGCTCCAGGTTCCGGGCCACGTCGGCCACCGTCTCACGGGTCCCGAGCCCCGCGTCCGTGGGAGAGATGTAGATCGCGTGGCCACCGAGCTGGGTCATCCCCGTCTCGAAGGTCACGCGCGTGCGCAGCGACGGCTTCTGGAAGATCATCGCCAGCGTCCGTCCCTGGAGGGCTCCCGAGAAGCGGCCGGGATGGGCCTTCACCTCCGCCGCCCGGTTCAGGATTCCCGCGACCTGCGCGGCGCTCAGGTCGGAGATCGAAATCAGATCGCGTCCCTTCAGCTCCATCGTTATCTCCGGCTTCCTCGGCGCCGCTTCCCGAGAGGCGGCGCGGTGATCCACGTGCCCGCCTTGCCGCGCAGAGCCTGCAGGGCCAGGGGCACCGAAGTGATGATGACGGGGTTCCTCGTGGCCGCCACGAACTCGATGGCGGCCTCGACCTTGGGTCCCATGCTTCCCGGCGGGAACTGGCCATAGCGCAGCCACCGCCCGGCCTCCCGGATGGTCATCTTCGAGACGACCGACTCGTTGCGCTTCCCGAAATTGAGCCTGACGGCGTCCACGTCCGTGAGGATCACGAGCAGGTCGGCCACGAGCTCCACGGCGATCAGAGAAGCCGTGAAGTCCTTGTCGATGACGGCCTCGAAGCCGTGGAGCCTGCCCGAGGCGTCCTCGATCACCGGCACGCCGCCTCCGCCCCCGGCGATCACGATGGAGCCGCGCTCCAGCGCCTCGCGGATCGTCCCGACTCCGAGCACCTTGAGGGGGCGAGGCGAGGGAACCACTCGGCGGAAGCCGCGCCCCGCGTCCTCGACCATGTCCCACCTGCGGGATCTCTTCAACGAGGCGGCGCGATGCTGCGCGTAGAAGGGGCCGATGGGCTTGGAGGGCTGCCGGTTGGCCGGGTCGCCCGCGTCCACGACGACTTCGCTGATGAGGCAGACCACCTCGCGGTCCAGGCCCGCTTTCCTCAGCGCGTTGCGCAGCGCCCGGGAGAGCATGTAGCCGATGCTCCCCCCCGTCTGCGCGACGCAGACGTCCACGCTGGGAGGCGGCACCTTGTTGACGGCCTCTTCGACCTGGATCAGGAGGTTGCCCACCTGCGGCCCGTTGCCGTGGACGAGGACCAGGTCATATCCCCGCCGGACGATGCGCACCAGGAAGCGCGCCAGCGCCTCGGCGCGGGCCACCTGCCGGCGCTGGTCGCCGTCCTCGCCGTGCCGGATGAGCGCATTGCCCCCGAAGGCGAGCACCGCGCGCCGGCGCGGGCGGGTCCGGCCGGTCATCAGAGCAGCCCGGCGAGGGCGTCCTTGAGCTCCGGCTTTCCACGCTCCCGCAGCTCGTAGGTGACCCGCTGCGCCGGCCTGCCGATGGTGATGAGCCTGCGCAGATCGATGGGCGTGCCGATGAGAACCAGGTCGCAATCGACGCGGTCGATTGTTTCTTGAAGGTCCTTCACCTGCTCGGCCCCGTAGCCGAGGGCCGGCAGGAGCGGCCCGATGCCGGGATAGGCCTCGAAAACCTTCAGGATGCTCCCCCGGGCTGCCGGCCTGGGGTCCACGACGGCCGAGGCGCCGTGCTGGCGCGCGGCGAGGACCGCGGCGCCATAGGCCATCCCTCCGTGCGTCAATGTCGG
The DNA here is from genome assembly GCA_964568735.1 of uncultured Acidobacteriota bacterium. GTDB lineage: Bacteria > Acidobacteriota > Polarisedimenticolia > JACPZX01 > JACPZX01 > CAZMRF01. The sequence goes on along the minus strand of CAZMRF010000031.1, from coordinate 39,093 downwards.
GCCATCTTCGATGGCGAGCACGCGCTTCCCGCGGATGGCCGCGGGATCCTCGACCGTGATGGGTGAATCGGCCTCGATGACCATCGCTCCCGGGTTGACGGCCGAGATGCTCTTCCTGACGGCCTCGACTCCTCCGGGCGGCGCCGTGGACATCTTGTTGATGACGATGACGCCGGCTCTGCAGAGGTTCGTCTCACCCGGATGGAAGGCCGTCTCGTGGCCGGGACGGTGCGGATCCACGACGACGATCTCGACCGAAGGTTCGTAGAAGGGGGTGTCGTTGTTGCCGCCGTCCCAGACGATGACCTCGGCCTCCTTCTCGGCCTCCGCCAGGATGGCGCCGTAATCGACGCCGGCGTAGACCACGGTTCCCATGGCGATGTGGGGCTCGTACTCCTCGCGCTCCTCGATGGTGCACTCGGCGCGATCCATGTCCTCGAGCCCCGCGAAGCGCTGCACTTTCTGCTTCACGAGGTCGCCGTAGGGCATGGGGTGGCGGACCACCACCACGCGCCGTCCGGCCTCGCGGAGTATTCCGCAGACGCGGCGCGTCGTCTGGCTCTTTCCCGACCCGGTCCTGACCGCGCAGACCGAGACGACCGGCACCTTCGCCTTCAGCATCGTGGAGCGGACCCCCATCAGCCTGAAGTCGGCCCCGGCCGCGTTCACGAGCGAGGCGCGGTGCATCACCAGCTCGTGGGAGACGTCGCTGTAGGCGAAGACCACTTCGTCGATCGATTTTCCGCGGATCAGCTCGCGCAGCTCGAGCTCCTCGTGGATGGGGATGCCGCGTGGATAGAGCCGGCCCGCAAGGGCCGCGGGGTAGGACCTTCCGGCGATGTTCGGGATTTGCGTGGCCGTGAAGGCGACGACCTCGTAGTCCTCGTTGTCCCGGAAGTGGACGTTGAAGTTATGGAAGTCGCGCCCGGCGGCGCCCATGATGACGACCTTTCGTCGGCTCAACGCTCCTCTCCTACGAGCTCGGGCTGGTCACGGTTTGGGTGGCGCGGCGCGCGTCTCGGCGCCGGATGCGAGGGGATGCGGGGTCTGGAACGCTACCATCCGGCCCGAGAGAGTGTCAAAGCGAGCCCTCATCGGTGATCGAGTAGCAGCTCAGCGCGGGACGGAGGGTCGCCCTGCGCTCCTACTTCCGCCGTAGTCACAGAGGGGGCCCGATGTGCCATCACAGCCGGACTCCAGACGTACGCTCCGGGCGACGCCCTCTGTCCCGCGCCATCATACCAAGGGTTGCTCTGCGCGCTCGATGTCGGATCTCCTTCGGCTGACGCTCCGGGCGACCCTCCGTCCCGCGCCTGCGCACGGCTCACGCGTCCGGCCCGGGTCAGTCTCCCAGTCCGAGGGACTTGAGGCGGGTGCGCAGATCGCGCGGGCTGATCCCGAGGAAGGCGGCCGCCCGGTCGCGGTCGCCGGAGGCGCGGCGGAGCGCCTCGCGGACGTAGGCGGCCTCCACGTCGCGGGCGGCCTTACCCTTGGCCTCCTCCAGGGGCACGGTGAGATCGGGCCCTGGAGCCGCGGGCGAGGCCTTTCCGACGGGAGTGAGGTGCAGGTGACCCGGGAGGATCTCGTCCCCGTCGCACAGAATCAGCGCCCGCTCGATGCAGTTCTGCAGCTCGCGGATGTTGCCCGGCCAGCTCCAGCCTGCGAGAGCCTCCATCGCTGCGTCGCTCACCCGAGGGGGGCTCCGGCGCTTCATGTCCCGGGAGAAGCGGGCGAGGAAATGGTCCACGAGGAGGGGGATGTCACCGGGCCGCTCCCGCAGAGGCGGGATCGTGAGCGGCACCACCGAGAGACGGAAGTAGAGATCCTCGCGGAAGCTCCTCTCGGCGACGGCCCGCTCCAGGTTCCGGTTCGTGGCGGCGATGAGCCTGACGTCCACCGTGAGCGTCGCCGTGCCCCCCACCCGCTCGAAGGATTTCTCCTGAAGCACGCGGAGCACCTTGGCCTGCACGGCCGCCGAGAGCTCGCCGATCTCGTCGAGGAAGAGGGTCCCCCGGTCGGCCATCTCGAACTTCCCCGCCCGGGTGGCCGAAGCCCCCGTGTAGGCACCCTTCTCGTGGCCGAAGAGCTCGTTCTCGAGGAGGCTCTCGGGGATGGCCGCGCAGTTGATGGCCACGAAGGGGCGCCCCGACCGTGGCGAGAGCTCGTGGACGGCCCGGGCGAAGAGCTCCTTGCCCGTCCCCGACTCGCCAAACAGGAGGACCGTGGCCGTCGTGGAGGCGACCTTGCGCACCTGCTCGGTGAGGGTCTTCAGCGCAGGCGCGTCGCCGATGATCCGCGGCATGCCGAAACGCTCCGCGAACTCCTCCTTGAGGAGGATGTTCTCCGTCAGCAGGCGGCGCTGCGCCGCCGCTCGCTCGACGAGCACGAGAAGGTGCGAGGTATCCACGGGCTTGGAGAGGAAGTCGAAGGCGCCGTCCTTCATGGCGCGCACCGCGTCCTCCACCGTGCCGAAGGCCGTCATCACGACGACCGGAACGAGAGGATCCTCCGCGAGCGCCGCCTCGAGGACCGCGTGACCGTCTCCCTTCGGGATCTTGAGATCGGTCAGGACGAGGAGGAAGGGGCCGGTGCGCAGGAGGCGGGCCGCATCGGCCGCGTCGGCGGCCTCCTCGACCTGGTAACCCTCGGCCTCGAGAGTCTTGCGGAGGACAGCGCGGAGGCTGGCCTTGTCCTCGACGACGAGGATCCGGCTCAAGGCCGCGGCGGCTCGGGCGCAGGGGCTTCGCTCTGCGCGGTCTCCGTCGCGGGTGGAGCCTCCGAGCGCGGCTCGGCGGAAGCCGACGCGGCGGGGGCGCGTGCGAGGGATTGCAGCTCGGCGCGCAGCTCCGTCATCCGGGCTTGGAGCGTCGCGCGCTCCGCATTCACCATGTCCAGGATCTGCCGGGAGTCCAGCCCCGCCTCGGACTGCTTCTCCTCCTCGCTCAGCTTGGGGCGGGGGAGGAAGGGATTGTGCAGGGAGCGCGTGCGGTCATCGAGGGCTCGAAGGCGCTCCTCGTCCTGCCGGATCTCTTCCTGGATCGCGCCCACCCGCCGCTGCTTCACGTCGGGGTCCATCGCCTCCGGAGCGGGCTCAGCTCCGGGCCTCGGCGCCGTCATGTCGACGACGAGGGTGGAGGGAACGGAGGCTTTCACGCGCGATCGGTACCGGCGCAGGTCTTCGTTCGTGAAGACGCGATCTCCGGGCTTCACGGGCTGGTCGCTTTCCTCCTCGGCCTCCGCCTTGTCGGCCTCATCGTCAGCCGAGGCCGGGAGGAGGGAGAGGGCGCCCAGCTGGAGCGCGAGAAGGCAGGCCAGAGCCGCTGAAAGGAGCGGAAGGGCCAGCCGGGTTGGAGCCGGAGGAGTACGGGTTCTGTTGCTTTCGCTCATGATCAGTGTCTCCCCAACCATCAACCCGTCATGGTAGCAGACGCCTCGTCAGAGATCGGTCTCCCAGAAGGTGACCATCGTCCGGGGCAGCTCGAGCTCGGGGGGAGGCCAGTCACCCTTGATGAGGCGCTCGTCGAAGTAGATGTCCGGCGTTCCCGCGGAGGTCGAAGTCATCCCGCCTTTCGTCACGACGGCCCCGAAGACGTTCAAGTTCCCGTTGAACTGGAACTCGCCCTCGACGTAGAGGACGCCCTGGAAGTGGATCGTGTCCGTGAAGGGGATCCCCTGCGTGTCCCGGGCGCTCGGTTTCGTGGTGTAGGAATAGGTGATCCCGTTCGTCGACGTGACCGAGGCCGTCTGGGCGGGGTTGCTGGCATGCCCGTCGGTGTAAGGCCTGAAACCCCCGCTCAATGATGTCGGGTACTTGAGATTAACGTACTCGCCCGGGTCGGCCACGCCGTCCGCATCGGCATCCACCCAGGGCTCGCCCGGCGGGATGAGCACGCGGTTGACGCCTCCGCCCGTTCCGGTGGAGTCCCAGTCGGAGTTCATGTAGATGAAACCGGCCGAGTTCCAGGTTCCGCTCAGGCCCATGGCGCCGCCGATGTTGCTGCCGGTGGCATTCGGAGGGAGCCGGTCGGTCGTGTCGAAGAACCAGAATCCCTCCTTCCCGTTCGTCCAGGCCTTGAGATCCTGGGCCGTCCCCAGGCCGTCCTCTTTGTAGGAGTTCGTGGCCGAGTAGACCATGTAGTGGATGTTCTGGCCGCCGCTGAGCGCGACGTTCTTCCAGATCTGGTACTCGAAGGCCGGGCAGGTCGATGGGCTGTTCTGGAAGATCGCGGTCGTGTCGTTGGCGACCGTCGTGATCGGCACGTAGGGGTAGACCTGGATCGAGTTCGGATCGGGAGCGCCCGTGATCGTTCCTCCGGCCCGGAGCTTGAACCAGGGGTCGAAATCGGCGTTCGTGGTCCCGTTGTTCGCCGTGATCCAGTTGGCGAGGTTCGGGGGGCCGAGGTACCTCGATACGCTTGCGAAGGGAACGGTGCGCTTCGTCCGGTTGACGAGCTGCGAGGCCGGCCCGACGGCCGCGTTGACGCCGGCCACGATTTCACCCCAGTGGATCTGGATGTTGCCGTTGATGTCGAAGGCAGTGCAGGTATTGAAGGGGCCCGTCGGGCCCGGATAGGGCACTTCATTGATGACCATCTTCGAAACCTGGCGCGCCACCTCGACGGAGCCGTTGTTCGTCACCGGGACGATCCCCACCTTCCCCAGGTATTTGAACTTCGTCGCGGTGATCTTCACGGTGGCGATCCCGAACCGCGTCTTGACGCCGCCCACGTCGATGATGGGCGGGGCGTAGACGTCGATCCGCTGGATCCTCCCCACACTCTCCTGCACCGTCTTGTTCGGTGAGACCACCCGCTGGTTGAGGATGTCCATCCAGTCCACCGACGTATTGTTCGCCTGGATGACGATGTCGGGGCCCGCCTCTGACCCCTTGAATTCCGCCGCAAGGGAGCCGCGGTAGGGCTTGTCCCAGAAGGAGAGGTAGTTCGGATCGGCGGTGAGCGTGAGCCCCTGGCGGTAGTAGGGTTTGCCGGTCGTCCCGTCGGCGAGGACGTCGGCGGTGTTCGGGTCGTTGTCGTGGTCGAAGATCCGCTGCGTCCTGTCGTAGTAGAGCGTTTTTCTGATGTCGTAGTCCCCCATGAACTTGAAGATGGGGTTGTTCGGGTCTCCCTCCACCGGCCGGTCGAACCAGGCCTTCACCATCTTCGCCCCGGCCTCGGAGACGAAGGTGAGCTGGTCGGCGTTGCGCTGGTTGATCGCGATCGTGTTCTCCTGATCGGCGACGGCCAGGTAGGAGAGGCCCAGCAGCGTCAGGATGACGGTTATCATCGTGACGATCAGGAGGGCTGAGCCCGATTCGCTCCCCTCGCGCCGCCGGCCCCGCACCGGACCCGTGTTCTCCATGTACGACATCGTTCTCATGGATTCTTCCTCCGCCCTCACGGGCAGTTCGGGTCCAGGTTGGCGTCACAGAGCGAGATGCCCGGGCTCGTCGCATTCGGGATGACGGAGATGAAGCATGTCTGGCCGTCCGAGGTGTCGTAGAAGATCCCGATGTCGTTCACCCCCGTCTTGCTCCCGCACTTGAAGGCCATGTCCTTCGTGAAGACGTAGTTCATCGTCTTCGACACGCCCTGGGCCATAGGGTAGATCGTGAAGGGCGAAACGCTCAGGTCGAAGATCGACTTGGGTGTCGTTGTGCTGCTGCTCGGATTGGTCGGCGGAGAGAGCACCACGTTCGGGAAGCCCGTGAAGGTCCAGGCCGTCAGAAGGGGATTGGCAGGGCTCCCTCCGCAGACGGAGACCGTGTTGTCCACCCAGTCGACGTCCATGGCGATGATGTCGATCGGGAAGGCGCACTGGCTCTGGATGTCGAAGCCGACCTGGTTGTTCTTCAAGGATCCGCTGACGCTGCCCAGGGTCGTGTTCTTCGTGACCGTCGGGTTCGACACGACGATGCAGCAGGGAGCCGCCACGACGACGCCCACTCCCGAGATCGTGGCCGTGCCGACGCAGCCCGAGCTGTTCGTCGCCGACCCGGTGATCGTGTAGGTGTGGCCCGGGCTCGTCGTCGAGGTGACGTTCCACGAGGCCGTGTAGGGCAGGCCGCTGAAGCTCTGGTTCACGATCACGGCGCCGGTGCTGTCGTCCACCACCCTTATCTGGGCGCTCACGGGCGTGACGCCGCTCACGGTGACGGTGATCGACTGGATCCCGCCCACCGGGTTGCCGCCCGGGGACATGCCGACGCTCACCGTCCCGCCGAAGGCGCACGTGGTCAGGAGCGCGGGCATCGACGTGGCGCTCTCGTTGGGGCAGTCGTCCTTTGCCGATATCCGGTAGTAGTAGTCGTGGCCGGGGTTGATGGTCGGGATGTTCGCGTCCGTGTAGGAAGGCGTCGCCACCGAAGCGACCGGGCCGTTGTAGACCAGGGAATAGGAGGCCAGGTTCGGATCGGACATCTGCTGGACCATCGCGCGCCAGACCTTGTAGGTGTCGATGACGATGGGGGCCTGCGGGGAGGCGGTGTCCAGGTTCACGGGATCCCATGTCAGGAGGGACGTTGCCGGCCCCATGCTCATGGCCTGGACGTTGACCGGGGTCGAGGGAATCACGTTCGACGAAGCCTCGCCGCTCCCCCCCGTGGTCGTCGATCCGAGAGCGCACTTGTCCTCCGCCTTCACCTTGTAGTGGTAGGTCCTGCAATTCACGACGCTCGCGTCGCTGAGGGCGGGAGCGCCCATGGCGCCGGAGAGCTGGTTGGGATCCCAGCTCAGCTGGACCTGCGCCGGGATGTTGGGATCGAAGCCCGCCGTGGCGCCGCGATAGAGCCTGTAGCCGAGGAGGTCGCGCACAGCGGAGTTGGGATCGCAGACAGGCGCGCCCGAAACGTTCATGAGGGGCTTCGGCCAGGCGAGATCGATCTTGTTGGCCACAGCCGTGCCCCCGGCGATGCTCGTCCCCGTCAGGCTCGCGGGCGCCATCGGCGTCGTCGTGTTCGTAACCGTCACGGCACCCGAGTAGGCCCTTGGATTGCTCGTGTTTCCGGCGCCGTCCACGGCGCCAACGCCCACGACGTAGCTCGTCCCCTGGGCCAATGTGTCGATGAAGTGGTTCGTCGCGAAGACATCGACGCCGAATCCCTGGCTGAGAATGCTGGGACCCCTTGTTACCTCGTACTTGACGACGCCGTCGGCGGATGGGTTCGCGTTCCAGGTCACTCGCAAGCCCTGGCAGTGGCCGGGGCAGACGCTGAGGCCGGTCGGAGTGCTGGGCAGGCTGAGGTCGAGGTCGGGCACGCCCACGAATCCGAGGTTGCGCGGCGTCACGTCGCCCGTCAGCTCGAACTTGCGGTAGTTCAGGCTTTTCGGGTTCGTGTCGGTGGGATCCGTATACGCCAGATCCGGGTCCTTCGTCATCCCGATCACCGAGACGTTGATCCGGGCGATATTCTTCCTGTCCGCAATGGCCGCCGTCGAGTCATTGCCGCCCGCCATCGTCGTGATCACGGTGCCCGCGCCGTCGTAGTAAGTGAAGACCAGCGAGCGGACGTCGTCGGCGATGGGGACCTTGTCGGCGATGCTGCTCAGGGCGGTGCCGCCGGGCTTGAGCGTGATCCTGTACAGCGTGTAGGGAGGCGAGTTCATGTCGGTGTAGACGTTCGGGAGCTGGACCGTCTCGACCGTGCCGTCCCGGGGAATGGCCGAGACGTCGGCGTCGAAGGTCAGCGTCGTGCCGCCGGCCCCGGAGGGCTTCCCGAGGGCGTAGGTGACGATCTCGTCGTTGCCCGTGGAGACCACGCCGAAGGTCATGCTGGTTCCGCCGAGGGTGTCCTCGGGCGAGGTCGCGTCGGAGGTCTCGTAGTCGAAATCCCCGCGGATCGTCAGCGCGTTCTGCCACATCCCCTCGATCTGCTCGTCGGGGCGGAGCCCGTTGCCGTCGGGGTTGTAGTTGAAGCCGGCCATCCTGAGGTCGGCGATCATCCGGTCGAAGGCGATCCGCGTGTTCTGCTGCTGGAAGGCCGCGTTCTCGCCCTGCTTGAAGCTCTTCTGGAGCTGGGTGTAGAGCGTGAGCGCGATCGCGGAGATCACCGCGAAGACCGCGATGGCCACCATGATCTCGGCGAGCGTGAATCCCCTCTGCGTCCCGGGGAAGGACCGCCGCATCCGCGGCGCGGAATCATGCCTCGGCACTGTCGTCATCCTCCTCATCACTTCCTCGAGGCGGCAGGGGGCGCCCGCGTTGGTTTCTCAGAAGCGGACGCCTTCCATGGCCACGCTGCGGCTTCTTCGCAGCTCGGTCCAGTGAATGGTGACCGTGATACGGATCGCCTCACCGGTGGACCACACGGCAGGCTTGATGTTCCCGCCGATGGGCTGCAGCACGATGAGCGCGTATCCTTTGAAGAGCTGGTTGTCTATGAGGGACTTGTACTGGGTCTCGGCGTAGGAGGTCGCGACGCGCGTGTCGGCCGTGTAGGAGGTCAGCGTGGTGAGGTTCTGGGCCCCCACGAAGAAGATCTTCAGGCCGTTGTAGGAGAGCTTGTTGATGTCCTCCATGATGTGCTGGGCGATGGAGGTGGCCTCCGTCAGCTCCCGGCCGCTCCTCACGCTGGACTGCCCCAGCACGAACATCGAGCCGATGGCGACGAGGACGGCCGTGAGAAGCCCGAGGGCGACGATCACCTCGACGAGGCTGAATCCCGCCTGGTCCCTGCGCGCCATGGAGCGGCCCTCCCTCATCGCGTCACCGTGTAGGAGACCTGGCCCGCGGCGCTGAAGCCGTAGGTGTAGGTGTCCGTCCGGCTCGTGTTGATGATCGCCTGCAACCGCACGAAGTTCGCCGTGGGATTGTTCATCGATGGGGTCGAGCTGGGCACGATGCTGCCGTTGGGGCGGAACTCCGGCGCGAAGGAGCCCGACGGATTCGTCGTGAAGGTCATCTGTTCGGGGAGCTGAACGGTCACGGTCTGGCCGCGGATCGGATGGAAGTAGGAGTAGGATCCGGGCGAGCCGGGGGTGAAGGTGACGGTGAGGTCCTGGCGGGTCGAGATGGCCATCTGCCGGACGCCCCGAACCGCGGCGAGCATGTCGTCGGCGGCCGACCTCGCCTTGTAGGAACGGTTGAAGCTCCCGAAGGCCGGGATCGCAACGGCCAGGATCATCCCGATGAGCGCGATGACCATCAGCAGCTCTGGAAGGCTGAATCCGCGCTGGCCTCGCGATAGTCTCGGGGCTGATCGAGCTCCGCATCGGAACCTCCGTCTTTCGTTCATGACCTCCCTCCCTTCAGCAAGCCGGGTGCCATTGGGGCGATTCACTGGACCATACCGTGTAATTTCAATATTTTCAGGTACTTAAGACAAGGCCTTTCCAGGGCTCCTGAGTCGGGCAGCACGGATGAAGCTCCCAGGCGTCAGTTTTTTGTTACGAAAGGTAACAGTTTCCCACCTCGATTGGCAGGAGTCATCCACCCGAGACGCCCTCCAGCTCCCCCTCCGGGGGGCGCCTAGACCAGCGGGAGGATGACCCGGACGACCCCTCCTCCCCCCGGTCCGTTCTCCGCCTCGATGGACCCGTCGTGGCTCACCACCGCCTTCTGCGCCAGCGCCATCCCGAGGCCGGTCCCGCGTTCCTTTGTCGTCACGAATGGGGTGAAGAGCTTGTCGAGGACCTCGGGCGCGAAGCCGGGGCCGCTGTCGGCGATCTCGATCGACAGCGATCCTGCCTCCAACCTGCCCCGTACCGTGACCCTTCCCGGTGAGAGCGAGCCCCTCAGGGACTCGGCGGCATTGCGGATCAGGTTGTGGAAGGCCTGCCTGAGGAGCGCCTCGTCGGCGGTGATGGACTCCGGCCACTCCCCCACGACGGCGATCTCGATGCCGGGCTCCCCCTCCCGGCTCACCTCGCCGGCGATGGAGCGGATCAGCTCTCCGAGCGCGCACTCCCCTCTTTGCATTCTCGTTGGAGCCGCATAGCGCAGGAACTCGGTGACCACTCGCTCCATCGCCTGGACCTCTCGTATGATGGCCCCGGCGTTCTCGCCGCTGCTGCCGGCCTCACGCCCCGCGAGGCGCGCGTATCCGAGGATCGTAGCGAGGCTGTTGCGGAACTCGTGGGCGATGCCGGCCGAGAGCTGGCCCAGGCGGGCGAGGTTCTCCTTGAGCGCGACGCGGTCCTGCACCGTCCGGATCTCCGTGAGGTCGCTGAAGAGGCAGAGCGCGCCCCCGCCCCCTTCAGGAGGTCCCGAGACGGTGACGCCGAGGTGAACGCTCCGGCCCCCGGGCCGGCGGTGCACGACGACCTGGCGCGCCCTGCCACGGCCGTGTAGGACGGCCTCCTCGAGGATTCCGACGAGATCTGGGGACGGATCCAGCGCCGCCGCGACGGGCCTGCCGAGAAGCGCCGACGCTTCCAGCCCCAGGATCGCCTCGCCGGCGGGGTTGAGGGCGGCGACCTCCCCCGACTCGCCGAGGATCAGGACGCCGCTGCTGAGGCTCGCGAGCAGAGCCTCCTGCCCGCCCGGCCACGAGGCGCCTGCCCGCATGCGCTCCAGCTCCCCTTCGAGCGATCGCATCTTGTCGATGACCCCGCGGAAGGAGGCGATCAGGAATCCGGGATCGTCGGAAGCGCTCCGCGCGGCTTCGGCCGGTGGCTCGACCCCCAGCGCCGTCGCCCGCAGCTCGCGGTAGGGACGGAGGACCCAGCGCGTGAAGAGGAGGACCATCACGAGGACGACGCTGCCGCCCACCCCCTGCACCCACGCCAGGAGGCGTATCTGCCGGGAGACTTCTCCGACCGCCTCCAGGACGAAGCCGGCGCGCAGGTAGTGGCGCCCTCCGCCTTCCGATCCCTTGAGCCTGACGATGGCGACCGTGAGATCTCCCGCGGGATCTCCCAGGACGGCATGGCCCGACGCCAGCTCCCGATCGCTCCTCCGGACCGTCGCCCCCAGCGGTTCCACCATCCCGAGCCTCCATGTCTGGCTCGAGGCGATGACTCGCCCGTCGGGATCCAGGATCTCCACGACCGCGGCGCCGTGGACCCGCCCGTACCTGTAGAGGTCGGCCGCGGCGCGGGCCGCAGCCCCGGCCTTCCCCTCCAGCAGGTGCGGAAGGGCATCCTCCGCCGCCGCCTGCCCGGCCATCGTGGCCGAAGCGGCGAGCACGCGAGCCCTCGCTTCCTCGCCGAGACGCGCTTCCGTGACCACGAGGGATCTCACGGTGACGAAGTTCGCGGTGGCCAGGAAGAGGACGACCAGGATCATGAAGATCTTGACCCGGGTCTCGTAGCCGCTCACGGACACCTGCATCACGGCCTCATCCCAGGATCCGGAAAAGGAGGCGCTCGTAGCCCTCGGCGAGCGGGCCGCCCGCGAAGAGGGCGAGGATCGCACCGAAGGCCAGGAAGGGCCCGAAGGGAATGGGCGTCCTGAATCCTCTTCGCGTCGCGAGCATCCAGGGAATCACGACGAGGCAGCCGCTGATGGAGCCCGCCAGGATCGTGACGAGGACGGCGCGCGGCCCGAGGAAGGCCCCGACCATCGCGAGCATCTTGACGTCGCCGAGGCCCATGCCCTCCTCCAGGGCCGCGGCCGCGACGTCGTCGCCGTCCTTCTCACCGGCGGGCACGGCCTCGTCCCCCGGAGAGTCGGCCCGAACGGCCTCTGGAGCCTCGGCCTCCCCCGCGTCGCCCGAGGGCGTCCCTCGGAGGGCCCGGAACATGCGATAGCCCCCCCGGGCCATCAGAGGGATCGCGGCTCCTGATGCTGCCCCCGCGAGCGAGCCCGCCGCAAGCGGGGGCAGGTCGAGCGGGCCGCCCAGGAGGAAAGCTGCGCTGAAGGCCTCCCCTGCCGATGGGAGACGTGCCACTCCCCTGAGCAGAGCGAAGGCGAGCCCGGCCCCGATGCCCGTCAGAGTCAGGGCGTCGGGGAGAATGAAATGGCGGCTGTCGATGGCCCACAGCGTCACGCACGTGAAGAAGAGCCATGCCGCCGCCGCCCCCTCCAGCGAGATCCCGAAACCGGCCCAGGCCGCGACGAAGCCCGCCGCCATGATCGCCTCCACGAGCGGGTAGCTCCAGGCGATGGGCGACCCGCATCCCCGGCACCTCCCTCGCAGCAGGAGCCAGGAGAGAAGCGGGAGGTTGTCGTGCCAGCGGATCGGGGCGCGGCAGCGCGGGCATCGCGATCGCGGGGCCACGATCGACTCGCCGGCCGGTATCCGGTGGATGCAGACGTTCGCGAAGGAGCCGAAGACGAGCCCGAGGGCGCCTGCGATGATCGCCCCGGCGCCGGCGGGAAGGCTCAAGCGCCGGGCCTCAGGAGGATGAACCTCTCGGTGGCGCGCACCTGGCCCGTGTTCCTGTTGTAGAGGTAGGGCTCCCCCCGCGGCTGCACGGGAACACGCTCGATGAGGCCGTCGGCGACGAGCGATTGAAGACTCTTGGGGTAGACGCCGTGGCGCTCGTGGTGCAGCGCCAGCGCCCGTTCCAGCAGATCCAGGTCCACATGGATCTTCAGATCGTGGACGTGGCGCCAGGCGACGCTGCGGACGTACTCGTCGTCGGCGCTCAGGTAGATCTGCCGCCAGTAGCTCAGCGACATCCCGCGATCCCCCAGCCGGTTGTACATCTCCGCGTGCAGCCGCCTCACGAGCGGATGGGCTCCGGGGACCTTCATGGCGCGCTCGAAGTAACGGGCCGCCCTCTGATAGTCCGCGAGGGAGTCGTAGCAGTAGAAGCCTGCTTCGAAGGGGAGGAGCCAGTTGCCGGGGTTCGCGGCAATCCCCTTGTCCAGCAGCCTGAGGGCCTGCTCCACGTCGCCGGCCTCGAGGGCCATGATCATGGCGCCGACGAGGTAGGGATCCTGGTAGCGCGGGTCCAGCTCCGTGATGACGCCGCTGTAGATGTGCTCGAGGTATCCGTACCGCTCCGCTCGATCGTAGTCGGAGTAGTACTGGATCGACCACAAGAAGATGAAGTCGGCGAGGACCTCCGGGTAGCCGGGTGCCAGGGCCTTGAGGTATTTCCCCGAGGGGAGGTACAGGAGGTGCTTGCCCGCGGGCTCCGAGGTCTCCCGCGCATGGAGCCTCCGCTCCGCGGCCACCGTCAAGGCCGCCGCCGAGAGCAGGACGACGATGGCGGCAAGGCGCCGGACCATCAGAGGAAATCCCGGCGGCGGAAAACGGCCATCGCCGCGACGAGGATCATCGCCGTGTACGAGAGCCCGTAGAGAGCGGCCCAGGCGACGTCGCTCCCGGGGACGTGCACCTGGTGGACCACCTCCCCCTTGATGTTCAGGTATTCGAGATTGGGCAAAATTCTATAGCCGGCCTCGAGGATCCACTTCCCCGCCGTGGAAGGAGTTCTTTCCTGGAGCAGCCGGAGGCTCCACGAAAGGTGGCCCACGAGGTACCCGCTCACCGTGAAGAGGCTGCTGAGGAGCGGGCTGCTGAAGGAGGAGAAGAAGATGGCCGTCGCGGTGACGAGGAGCAGCTCGACGAAGATCAGGAGGATCGCCTTGCCGAGGTTGACATCGAGGTAGCCCTTCAGCGCGAGCAGGGCGTAGAAGGCCACGGTCATGATGCTGAGGTTCACGAGGAGGACCAGCGCGAGGCCGAGGTATTTCCCCAGGATGAACTGGGAGCGGCGTATGGGCTTCGCCGTCAGCGTGTAGATGGTCCTGCGCTCGATTTCCTTGAAGACGAGCCCCACCCCCACGAAGATGGCCGTGGCGACGCCGAAGAGCGAGATGGCCCCCAGGCCGACGTCCTTGATGATCTTCTCCTCGCTTCCCACCGTGACCAGGCTGATCGCGCGGCTCGCGAGGATCATCACGATGGCGAAGGCCAGGATCAGGTAGAGGATCCTGTCCCGGATGGCCTCGCGGAACGTGTTGATCGCGATCGCGTAGAGCTTCATGCCCGCGCAATCTCCTTCAAGTAGAGATCCTCGAGCGTATCCCGCCTCGGGACGACCGATATCAGGCGCCCTCCGGCGATCCGGATCGCCTCCAGCATCGCGGCCAGGTCCGCCTCGGTGTGCAGCCTCACGAGGGTCTCGGGGCCCCGCACGGCGAGCACCTCGCCCCTCGCCGCCGGGAGGCCGCCGAAGGAAGGACCGCTGAAGCTCACCTCCCACCAGCGCACCGTCGGCTTCAGGAGATCTTCGAGCCTCCCCTCCGCGCCGATCACGCCGTCGCGAACGATCCCGATCCTGTCGCAGAGCGCCTCGGCGTCGGAGAGGATGTGCGAGGAGAAGAAGACGGTCCGGCCGTTCTGCTTGAGCCAGAGGATGATGTCGCGGAACTCGCGCCGACCGATGGGATCGAGGCCGCTCATCGGCTCGTCCAGGATCACGACGTCCGGATCGTTGATGAGGGCCTGGGCCAGGCCGATCCTCTGGACCATCCCCTTGGAGAACTTGCGGAGTTGCACGTCGGCCCGGCCGCTCATCCCGACCCTCTCGAGGATCGAATCGATCCGCGAGCGCCTCTCCTCCGAGGAGAAGCCGAAGAGCCTCCCGCAGTAATCGAGGAACTCGCGGGCCGTGAGGTAGTCGTAGAAGTAGGGGTTCTCCGGAAGAAAGCCGATCCGCTGACGGACCGCGGCCACCGTGTTCCGGCGGCCCAGGATCCGCACCGAGCCCGAATCGGGAAAGATCAGCCCGAGGATGATCTTGATCACGGTGGTCTTCCCGGCTCCGTTCTGCCCGAGCAGGCCGAAGATCTCGCCGCGGCGCACCGTCAGGTTCAGCCCCTTGAGGATCCGGTATCGCCGCAGGCGAAGGTGTCCCCAGTAGCTCTTGGAGAGATCCCGGAGCTCGAGGGCCGCCTGATCGCCGCCGGGCGGGGGTTCCATCATCTCCCGTCCCCCAGGCGCCGCCCGTCGAGGAGATCCGCGTAGAGCCTCTCCTGATCGCGGACCATGCGGTCGATGTCCCACGCGGCAGCCCTCTCGATCCCGGCCCGGCCCATCTCGTGCCGGCGGGAGGGATCGCGGACGAGGCGAACGACCGCGGCGGCCATGCCTGCCGTGTCTCCGGGCTCGAAGAGCAGCCCGTTCACGCCCTCCTCCACAGCCTCGGGGGCGCCGTCGACCCGCGTGGCGACGATCGGCAGGCCGGTAGCCATCGCTTCCGGAAAGACCCGCGGCAGCCCCTCCCACCGGGAGGTGTGCAGGAGCACGTCGAAGGCACGCATCAGGCGGGGGACGTCCCGGCGCCAGCCCGTCAACGTCACCCGATCCCCGGCTCCGGCCGCCCCCAGGCGCTCCTCGATCGCTCGCCGCATCTCGCCGTCACCCACGAGGACGAACCGCGCCCGCGGTTCCTCGCGCAGGACGGCCTCCGCGACCTCGACGAAGTCGAGCGGGGCCTTCTGAGCCTTGAGGCAGGCGACCATCCCCACGACCGCGCCCCCTTCGGGAGGCGAGGGCCAGGGGAGATCCTCTTCCGGCGCGGCCCCGTCGCTCGGGCGGAATTCCCCCAGGGGGATCCCGCTCCGGATCAGCCTCGCCTGATCCTCGCGGAGGATCCTGAGGGACTCCCCCAGATCCAGGTTTGCGCGGGAGACGCCGATGAAGGCGCTGGTGGCGCGCGAGGCCAGCCGCTCCATCCCCACGAAGATCTCCCAGCCCGCCGCGGACTGACCGGGGTGGAAGCCCCAACCGTGGATCGAGTGGACGATCACGGGGACTCCGGCCGCCGCGGCCGCGAACCTCCCCAGGATGCCCGCCTTCGAGGAATGCGTGTGGACGATGGCGGGGCGCTCGCGCCGGAGCAGGCCGACGAGGGAGGCCGCGGCCCTGAGGTCGTGCCACGGAGAGACGGGCCGGACCAGGTCCTCGAGGAACCACGTCCTCACTCCGGAGCGCCGGGCCTCCTCGACGAGGATCCCCTCGGCCCCGGAAACGAGCATCGGCTCGTAGCGGCTGGGGTCGAGGTGGGTCACCGTGTAGAGGGTGTTCTGCTGCGCGCCTCCGAGCTCCAGCTTCGTGATGATATGGCAGACCTTCGCGCGCATCGTCATCGAGCCGCCGCCCCGACGACCTCCCGGAGGAAGACCTCCAGGACCATCATCGTCCAAATCGCCTCGTCGTGGTTGGCCTCTCCGGACTCGTGCTCGTGCAGAAGGCGCGCCGCCGTCCCCCCGGCGAAGAGGCTTCGGGAAGCGCAGGCGGGCGCATCCAGCGCGTCGTGAGCCAGCTCCCTCAGATCTCCTCCGCGCAGCCACCGGTCCAGGGGCAGGCCGAAGCCCGCCTTCCGGGCCCGGCGCGTGCGCGCCGGAAGGAGATCGCGCGCGCAGATTCTGAGGATCTCCTTGGTTCGCCCCCGCGGCATCCGGACGCGGGACGGGAGCGACGCGGCCTCCTCGACCAGCCGGTGATCGAGGAGCGGGGATCGCACTTCGAGCCCGCAGGCCATGGAGGCCGTGTCCACCTTGCGCAGCACGTCCTCGGGGAGCCAGAGGGCGAGATCAGCCCGCGCGATGGCGTCGAGCGGATCCACGCCGGAGCCTTCGCGATAGAGCTCGTGGAGCCGTTCCAGGGGATCGGGCGGCTGCAGGGCCGCCGCCTCGGGCGAGAGCATGCCGGAGATCGCCGCCCGGGGGAAGCGGCTGACCCACCGATCGTTCCTCTCGAAGGGATCCTCCGACGCGGCCTCGAGGAAGCGGGCCGCGCGCCCGGCGAGGTTCCGCCGCGATCGCGCGCCCGGGAGCGCCGCAGCCGCCGCGCCCGCCGCCTCACGCGCCATGGCGGGCAGGAGCCCGAAGCGGCTCGCGAGCCGGTGAGCCCGGTAGCGGTCGTAGCCCAGGAAGACTTCGTCGCCGCCGTCCCCGGAGAGGGCCACCTTGACCTCCGCGCTCACCGCCTTCGACAGGGCGTGGACGGCCACGAGCGAGGAATCGGCGAAGAGGTCGCCGCTGTGCCGGACCAGGTGCGGCAGCACCTCGGCCGCCCGGGCTTCGACGTGGATCTCGTGATGGATCGATCCGATCGCCGAGGCCGTGGCGCGGGCCGCGGCGGACTCGTCGTAGCCGGCCTCGTCGAAGACGACCGTGAAGGTGCGGATGGCCGCCGGGGCGGCGCGCGCGGCCAGGGCCGCAACTACGGCGGAGTCGATCCCTCCGCTGAGGAAGACCCCCACGGGCACGTCGCTGCGCAGCCTGATCCTCACGCTCTCCTCGAGGAGGGGAAGGATCCGCCGCGCCGCGACAGGCGTCTCTTCGAGGGGAGAGTCTCCGCCTCGCGGGAGCGGGGGGCTCCAGTAGCGGGACAGGGCGGCGCGCCCCCTCTCCCAGATGAGCGTCGAGGCGGCGGGCAGCCTGTGGATCCCGATCAGCCCCGTCGCCGGCGCCGGCACGTAGCCCAGGCAGAGGTAGGTGGCGAGCGTCTCCGCGGCGAAGCTCCTCGCGCCGCCCACGGCGAGGAGCGCCGGGATCTCCGAGGCGAAATCGATCCCATCCTCGCGGATCCGGTAGTAGAGCGGCTTCTTCCCAAGCCGGTCCCTCGCCAGGAGCAGGCGGCGTTCGCGGGTGTCCCAGAGGGCGAAGGCGAACATCCCGCGCAGCGATTCCACGACGGCGGCTCCCCTCTCTTCATAGAGGTGGAGGATCACCTCGGTGTCGCTCTCGGATCGGAACTCATGGCGCGGAGCCAGCTCGCGCCGCAGCTCCAGGTAGTTGTAGATCTCGCCGTTGAAGACCACCCAGAGGCTCTCGTCCTCGTTCGTCATCGGCTGCGCGGCCCGGGGGCTGAGGTCGATGATCGCGAGGCGCGTGTGCGCGAGGGCGCAGCCGGCGAAGGAACGGACGCCACCGCCGTCGGGCCCCCTGTGGCGGAGGCGGCCCGCCATGAGGCCGGCACGCGCCGCGTCGCCCGGAGCCGCGGGATCGGACGAGGCGGCCCCCGCGATCCCGCACATCAGGCGCGTCCCTCGATCTCCATGGCGGTCCGGCGCCCTTCGGCGAGGGAGTCCTCCATGGAGTTGTAGTACCAGGCGCCGTAGCGGCCGGCCGATCGGATCCCGATCGCTTCGAGCGCGTCGAGCGCGGGCGCCAGGTTCTCCCTTCTGAAGCCGTCGTAGATCACGTAGGCGGGAGCGATGTGGAAGGTTCGCCGGGCAACGATCCGGTCTCCCGGCCGAAGGAGGCCGCATCGCAGGAGCCCCTGCCGGCACTTCTCGATCAGGTCGTCCTCATCCCACCTCTCGCCGTGCTTCAGCGCGACCTCGATGTAGAAGGAAGAGCACCCGGGAGGGGCGGCCTCGGAGGTGAAGCTCGCGGGAAAGCCGCAGCGGTAGAAGACGAACTCGGGCTCCGGGAAGTAGACCCAGTGCATGTCGGTCACGTCGGGCCGGTCGACCCCGAGATTCACGTTCACGACCGCGTTGAAGCGGAGCTTCCCGGCGAGCTGCTCCAGGCCCGGGGGCAGGCCGCGCGTCATGGAGAGGAGAGCCGGAAGAGGCATCGTGGAGACGAGCGTGCTGTAGGGAGCCTCCTGCACGTCCCCCGCCGGCGCCCGGAAGGTGACAACCCGGCGGCGCGCGTCCACTTCGATCACGTCGGCGCCGAGCTGCAGCCCCTTCACGCGCGCCGCGAGGGCGTCGGGCAGGATCCGGATCCCCCCACGGCGCGGGTAGAGGAAGGAAGGGTTGTAGCCGAAGGCCTTCCGGGTCAGCCCCAGGGCGCCCTGCACGACGTCCTCGATGGAGGGGCGCGGCACCGCCCACGAGGCCCACTCGCAGGTCATCTCCGAGAGGTCGGTGCACCAGAGCTTCTCGTTGTAGGGGAACATGAAGTTCTTCGCGACCCCCGCGCCGAAGATCGCCAGGGTCCAGTCGCGGAAGGACATGCGGCTCGCCTCCTCCGGGCTCAGATCCCCGGCTCTCACCGCCTCGATGAAGCCGAGCAGGCACTCCGAGATCACCTCGGCGGGAAGGCCGTGGGTGTTGACCTGGTAGGGATAGGGCGTGAAGACGCCGTGCGAATAGATGAAGGAGCGGCGGTCGATTCGATGGAAGGCCTCCTCCGGAAGCAAGTCGTTCACGAGATCCTTGATCTCGGGCAGCTTGAGGTGGAGCAGGTGGCCCGTCAGGTCGAAGGTGAAGCCTTGGACGGCCTCGGAACGGCAGAGCCCGCCGGGTTCCCGCTCGCGCTCGAGGACGAGGCTCTCCCCTTCCAGGTGCAGGGCCGCGCTCAACCCCGTGAGGCCGGCTCCGATGATCACGTTCACGGGCGCCCCTCCCCCATCGGGACGCGGGCGAGCGCCGCGCCCGCGAGAGCGAGCGCTGCGGCAGAGCCCGTCACGAGGACGATCGACCAGATCTCGTCGAGGAAGAGGTTCCAGAGCGCCAGGCCGCCCAGGGCCACGCCCGCGGCGTAGGCGAGGTTCACGACGCCGCGCACCGGAAGCCCCGTGGCGCGCAGCCGCAGCGCGAAGTGATCGGGGCTGCCCCGGAAGGGCGAGCGTGACTTGAGGGCGCGCAGGACCATGACGTAGGCGGTGTCGAAGATGGGAATGGCCAGGATCAGGAGCGGGCTGATGTAGCCCACGGGGTTGTGCGTGTCGTACTTCCCGATCATCGCGAGGGCGGCGAGGGTCATTCCGAGGAAGAGGCTGCCGCAGTCCCCCATGAAGATGCGGGCCGGGTGGTAGTTGTACTTGAGGAAGCCGAGCAGCGCGCCCGTGAGGACCGCGGTCAGGACGACGATGGCCTCCTGCCCGTTGAGGATGGAGACCACGAGGAGGAAGGACGATGCGATGAGCGCGGTCCCCGCGGAGAGGCCGTCCATCACGTCGATGATGTTGAAGGCGTTGGCCATCCCCACGATCCAGATCACGGAGAGGCAGGCCGTCAGCCACCCGGGGAGCACCGCGATGTGGATGGCGATGTCGCTCTTGACGAGCACCCAGGCCGCCACGAGCTGCCCGGCGAACTTCGGGCCCACGCCGAGGACTCCGAAGTCGTCGATGAGGCCGAGCAGGACGACGATCGTCCCGCCCAGGAGGATGCCGAGCACGCGGCGGTCGAACTGGAAGACGAGCCCGAGCGCGACCAGGAAGGCCACGTAGATCGCGAGGCCTCCCAGGTAGGGAACGGGCTCACGATGCTGCTTCAGACCCCCGTCGGGCCGGTCCACGATGTTGAGATGGACGGCGGCTCGCGCCGCCACGGGAGTCCCCCAGAGCGAGATGAGGAAGGCGAGGCCCGCCCCGGCCAGGGCTTTCAGGAGCGTGTCGCCTCCGAGAGCGCCGGCGATCTCCACGGGTCAGGCACCCGCTTCCTGAGCAGCGCCGATCCTGCGCTGCCGCCAGGCCGCCGCGAGGGGGCCGCGGAGGCGCCACAGGTGGGGAAGGGTCCCGGGAGAGGCCGCGAGGAGCCAGCTCCACTGGACGGCCTCCCACGCCAGGATGAAGGGGAGATCGCGGAGCAACGCCCCCGTGCTGTCGTTCTTCAGGATCATGAGGTAGCGGTTCTTCACGATGTGGGCGCGGAGCTCGTGGGGCCTTCTGGCCATCCGTGAGAATCGGCCCCACAGCGCGACGGGACCGGCCTGGGATCCACCTCGGTAGTGACGCGCTCTTGCATCCGGGTTGTATCGAACACGCCATCCCGCGCGGCGAGCGCGCCAGCAGACATCCATGTCCTCGCCGAAGCTGAAGAAGGCCTCGTCGAAGAGCTGCCCGCCGGGGCTGATCGCATCGATCATCTCCCTGCGGTACAGCGCCACGGCGCCGCAGACCGAGAAGACCTCGCAGCGCTCCTCGAAGAGGCCGCGGTCCCTCTCGCCGAAGCCGCGATCGCGGATCCGGCGCGCCCGCGTGAGGAGCTGCCCCGCGCTGTCGAGCACGGTCTCCTCGAAGCGGCTGATCTTGCCGGCCACGGCGCCCACCTCGGAGCCGGCGTCGAACTCCGGCATCGCCTTCTCGAGGTAGTCGGGCTCGAGGACGGCGTCGGCGTTGAGGCACAAGATAAAGAGACCCCCGCAGTGCTTCAAGGCGACGTTGTTGGCCCGGCAGAAGCCGAGATTCTCGCGGTTCCGGATCAGCCGGACGGAAGGGAAGCCTCCGGCCACGAGATCGGCCGAGCCGTCCGTGGAGCCGTTGTCCACGACGATCGTCTCGACCGCCGGCCAGCTCTGCGCCTGGACGGACTGCAGGCAGCCGGGCAGGAAGCGCATGCTGTTCCAGGAGACGACGATCACCGAGACGAGGGGGTGCGCTTCGGCCGGCACGGGTTCGCTCACGTCCGCGCGCCCGCCGGGGCGATCGTCCGAGGCTGCCCCGGCCGCGCCAGAACGGCGCGGTAGGCCGCGAGCGTTCCCTCGGCCGTCCGCCGCCAGGAGAATCCTGATGCGCGCCTCAGCCCCGCCTCGATCAGCCGCTCCCTGAGCCTCGGCTCGTCGAGGATCGAGCGCATCGCGGCGGCGATCGCCTCCCGCGAGCGCGGATCGACCAGGAGCGCGGCGTCTCCGGCGACCTCGGGCAGGGCGGAGACATTCGACGTGATCACCGGTATGCCGCAGGCCATCGCCTCCAGGACGGGCAGGCCGAATCCTTCGTAGAGCGACGGGTAGACGAGGGCCGCCGCGCCCGAGACGAGCGCGGGGAGATCCTCCTCGCGGACGTAGCCGAGGTGAACGACGCGCCCTTCCAGGGCGCGCTCCGCGATCATCGGATCCATCGTGGTCCAGGGCGCCTCGACCCGTCCCGCGAGGACGAGCTGCACCTCCGGCCTCCCCCCCGCGAGCTCGGCAAAGGCGTCCAGCAGCCTCTCGATGTTCCTCCTGGGGTGGAGCGAGCCGAGGTGCAGCAGGTAGGGCGGGGTCAGCCCCAGGCGGCTCGCCACCTGGCCGGCCTCCGCGGGCGTCCGCGGGCTGAATGCGGGGTCGGCGGCCAGCGGGACCACCGTCACCCGTGAGGAGTGCAGCCCGTATCGCCTGGCCAGATCCCGGCGCGTGCACTCCGAGACCGTGAGCACGTGGTCCGCGCGGCGCGCCGACCAGGGCGCGAGGGCCGCGAAGCTGATCCGCGCCTTCCATGGAAACCACTCCGGATGGAGGCTGAAGGTGATGTCGTGGATGGTGATCACCGAGGGACAGTCCAGGAAGAGCGGCATCGTGTAGAAGGGGAAGTGGGCGAGCGAGACAGGCTCGCTCCGGATCATCCCGGGGAGGACCCACTGGGTCCAGGTCACGACGTTGCGCCCGCGGCTCCCTTTGAGGCGGCGCCGCTCGATTCTTGGATGGGACCCGAGGCCGTCGTCGCCCTCGCGGTCGAGATAGAGCCTCAGGGTCAGATCCGGCGCCAGATCGACCATCTCCCGGAGAATGTTCCTCAAGTAGCGCCCGACGCCCGTGGGCTCGCCGAGGAGGGGGCGGCCGTCGACCCCCGCGATGATCAAGCCGCCACCTCCCGGTAGACATCGAGCGTCCTTCGCGCGGCCTCGCGCCACGTGAACGTGGAGGCGCGCCGCCGTCCGGCATCGGAGAGCCTGCGGGCCAGGGCGTCGTCGCGGAGGATCCCGTCGAGCGCCTCGGCGAAGGAGGCCGGGTCGCCCGGAGCCGCATAGAGGCAGGCATCGCCTCCTACCTCGGGAAGCGCACCGGCCGCGGCCGCCACGACCGGCGTGCCGCAGGCCATCGCCTCCAGGACGGGCAATCCGAAGCCCTCGTTCAGGCTGGGATAGACGAGCGCGGCCGCTCCGCAGTAGAGCGCGATCAGCTCTTCGTGCGGGCTGAATCCCGCGAGGACGAGGCGCTCTCCGAGGCCTGCCGCCGCGGCACGCGCCCGGAGGCCCGTGGTTCCAGGGCCTGCCTCACCCGTGATGACGAGGCGCAGGTCGTAGCCCTTTCCGGCGAGGAGGGCCGTCGCCTCGATGGCCGTGCCGAGATCCTTGACAGCATCGTGCCCGCCGGTGTGGAGGAGGTAACGGCCGGGGAGCCCGAGTCTTTCCCGGAGAACAGGAAGGAGCCGAGCGGCCCGATCGACGATCTCCCGCTCCACGTTCGCCGCCAGCGGGATGGATCGGATCCTCGAGGACGGGATGCCGAGGATCTCCTCCACGTCCCGGGCAGTCGCCGTGGAGGGGACAATGATCTTCGCGGCGCGCCGGGCGCACGCGAAGTTCACCCTGAAAACGAGCGTGTTCTTCGGGGAGAGCGAGCCCCGGATCTTCAGGGGCGTCAGATCGTGGATCGTCTGGACGAGAGCCACGCTTCGGGCCGCGAGGACGGGCAGTGTCCAGAAGGGCGAATGAAAGATGCCGACGCCCCCGCGCGAAAGAGTCCGGGGCCAGGCGAGCTGGTCCCAGATCGTCGCCGCCCTGCGGGGGCGCGTGAGCGGGAAAACGAGCACGCCCTCGTGGTCCGTCCCGCCCGGGAGGTCCGGCAGGATGGAGGCGTCGTGGAAGAGGATCAGGGTCTCATCGGCCCGCTCGCGGATCAGGGCGGGGACCAGCCCGCGCAGGTAGGTCCCCACGCCCCGCCGCCCGCTCGCGGTGCCGAGAGGCCGGAGATCGATGCCTATTTTCAGGGGAGTCACCCGCGGTCAGGGGCCTTTCCGGATGATGGCGCGGGTCGCGTTGCGGGCGGCGCCGTCGCCGAGGAAGGAAGCCGCGAGGAAGGCCCAGCTCCGCGCGCGGCCCGGCCGGGCGCGGATCGCCTCGACGAAGAGCCGCCGCGCCTCGACCCTCCGCCCCTCGTTGACGGCGATGACTCCCTGGAGGCAGTGGAGGTGCCACCGCCGGGCCGCATAGTCGGCGGCGAGGGGGCGCCTCATGTGGGGCTCGCGCTCCGCGATCGGCTCGAGATACCTGCCCCAGATCTGCACGACGGCCTCGGCGAGCCTCAGGGCATCCCTCGTGATGTTGCCGGCGTGGTAGCGGCGGAGGACCAGCGGCTCGGAGATGGCGGCGAAGCGCTCCTGGAGCCCGATCCGGAACCAGAGATCGGCCTCGCCGCAGAGGCCGAGCGACTCGTCGAAGCCCCCCCGCGCGCGCAGGGCCTCCCGCCGGGCGATGACGGTCGGGGTCGACACCATGTCGTAGAGGAAGATCGACGAGGGCGCGCTGACCCCGTTGAACCCTCTCTCCTCGAAATGGGTCCGGGGGGCGCGGAAGCGCCCCTCGAAGGAGCGCATGTCGGAGCAGACGAAGGCGAGATCGGGGTGCGCGCGAAGGAGCATGAGCTGCCGCGACGTCTTCTCGGGGATCCACAGGTCGTCCGCGTCGAGGAAGGCGACGAGCGGGCTCCGCGTGGCGGCGACGCCGAGGTTCCTCGCGCGGGCCGGGCCGCCCCCTCCGGACGTGATGCAGCGGACGCCGCGCCCGTAGGAGGCCGCGAGGCGGGCGGTGCGGTCGGTGGAGCCGTCGTCCACGACGACGACCTCGCCCGGGAGAAGCTCCTGCGCGAAGACCGAATCCAGCGCCTCCCCGAGGAAACGCTCCGCGTTCCTCGCGGGGATGACGACGGCGAATCTCTCGTCCAGGGCGTTGCTCCGCACGGCGCTGCATGATACATGGAGGCGGGGGCCTCGGGGGCGGGGCAGGGGCTTCCACCGCCCCTCTCCTCTCGCCTATGATGGGCGCCCCCCGGGAGCCCGCACCAGCGGTGCCGGGAGGCTCTGCACCCGTGGAGGCGACGCCATGAAGACCTCAACGCTCCCGGCTCTGACGGCTACGATCATCGGAGTCCTTCTCTGCGCCGCGAGCGCCGCGGCCGCGGCGGATGAGCCCCAACTCGGCTGGTTCGACACGGCCGAGTTCAGCTACGTCGTCACCGGGGGCAACTCGGAGACGGAGACGCTGGGGTTCAAGAACACCCTCACCCACCGGTGGGAGAGATCCGTCCTGGCGGTGAATGCCGGGGGCATCCGGGCCGAGTCGAAGTTCTTCACGCGAACCGCCCTCGATCAGAATCCCGACCCCAACGTGACGGGCTTCGTCGTCGTCGACGAGGCCTCGGATAACCAGCTCACGGCCGAGAGCTACTTCCTGAACGGACGCTTTGACAGGAAGATCACGGAGCGCTTCTTCTGGGATGCGGGCACGGGCTGGGAGCGAAACCGATTCGCCGGGATCGACGACCGCTACATCGTCCTCGGCGGAGTGGGCAACCTCTGGGTCGCGGGCGAACGGGCCAGGTGGGCCACCGCCTACGACGTCACCTACACGGATCAGGAAGACGTCGTGGAGAACCCCGAGTTCGACGGAACCTACGTGGGCTACCGCTTCTCGTCGAAGTACGAGCTGAAGGTCGCAACCTCCTCGAGATACGACAACCTCCTCGTCGCGGATGGAAACGCCGACGAGAGCAAGGACCTCAGGCTCGACTGGATCCACTCCCTCACGGTCAGCATCAATCAGGGAATGGCCTTGAAAGCAAGCCTTCAGCTCATCTACGACAACCAGCCTTCCCTCGTGGCCGTGGACGTGCTCGAGGCTTCGGGGGTGAACGCGGGTAACAGCACCGGGGACACGGTCCTGCTGGAGCTGGATGAGCTCGACACGATCTTCACGGCCTCCCTCGTCGTCAACTTCTGACCCGACGGCAGCGCGGGAAGCCGGTTGCGGGACGCGGTATAGTGCTGGCTCTCCCGGGGCGACCGCCCCCTTCCTGCAAGCGATGGAGACGACCCATGTCTGACAGGCCCCCGCGCCTCGGCGACGTCCTCGACGACTACTGCTCGCGGTGCAAGCTGCTCCTCGACCACGCGGTGCAGGTGCTCGATGGAACGGCCATCCGGACAGTGGTGTGCAAGACCTGCATGCACAGCCACCCCTACCGGCACGGCAAGGCGGGCCGGAAGAAGGCCGGCAAGCCGTCCCTCTTCGAGCAGATCCTCGCCAAGCGGCCGCCGACCCGGTCCACGGCCACTCCCACGACGAAGAAGAGCCCGGGCGAGCAGGAGGACGAGGAGGGGGAGGAGGAGCCATGAGCTCTGCTCAGTGCGGCAGGAGCTCCGCGACACGGGAGCGCAGGAGATTCACCCTGGGCTGGTTCAGGCGCAGCAGCGACCTCTCGTATCCGTTGAGCGCCTCGTAGCCCTTCATCAGCCCGGCGACGCGGTCGAGATCCTCCAGCGCCGCCGCGGCCTCGCGCCCTCGCCCGAGAGCGGCGAGCGCCTCCGCCCGGAGGTGGCGCGCCATCGGCGAGCGCGGCTCCAGCCGGATCGCCTCCTCGCAATCGGCCAGGGCCTCCTCCGCTCTTCCCGACCCGAGGAGGAAGGTGGCGCGATCGAGCCGGAGCCGGGCGTCGAGCGGGGCCCGCGCAATGGCCGCATCGTGGTAGCGCCCGGCG
This sequence comes from uncultured Acidobacteriota bacterium, assembly GCA_964568735.1. Classification (GTDB taxonomy): domain Bacteria; phylum Acidobacteriota; class Polarisedimenticolia; order JACPZX01; family JACPZX01; genus CAZMRF01. Next base: position 12,837 of record CAZMRF010000031.1, on the reverse strand, counting down.
GCCGCCCAGGCGCCGGGTCCGGCTCCCGGAAAATCCACCGCCGCCCTGCGGTAGAGCGAAGCGAGGAGGGCCCATGCCGAGCGATCCTCCGGCTCGAGGCGGATCGTCCGCTCCAGCGATTCCGAAGCGTTGGCGAAGAGCGGAGGCGAAAGTGTCGCGGCGCGCGAGAGCGCCGCCTCCGCCCGCCGGTAGCCGAGGAATGGCTGCCACGGATTGAGGCGCTCGGAGATGCGGGCCGCGAGGTCGATCCGTATGGGGGGGCGCCCGGGCGCCTCGGCGTACCGGGCGGCCGCATAGGAAAGGAAGGGACCCGCCACCGCGACCATCCAGAGAGAAGCCGCGGCTGAGAGAACCCCGAGGCCGATCGCGAGCCTCCCGCGAAGGGGGCCGGCGCGCGGGATCCATGCTGCGGCGAGCCCGGCCGCTCCCTCTCCAGGCCTGCCGGGCGCGAGGGCGAGCCAAACCAGAGTGATGAGCGCAAGCGGGATCGCCGGAGCCTGGAAGGGCATCTCCACGAGCGAGTGGATTCCGACGGCGCTGCATGCCATGAGGGCCGCGCGCGCCGATCCCGCCCGCGCGTCCCCGCTCCCGGAGGCGGCGGCGAGCTCGGCCAGCGCCACCGCGACGAGGAGCCCGAGCGCCGCCAGCCCGGCGAGACCTTCTTCGGCGAGGATCTGGAGCGGTTGCGAGTGCGCGGACCGGGGCTCCTTCGAGTAGCGGAAGGCCACGCGATCCTGCGGGAAGTTGTGACGAGGGGCCCTGTGCTCGTACATCCCCGGGCCGTGGCCCAGCAGGGGCGCCTCGGCCCAGGTCATCAGGGCGGTTCGCCAGAGTTTCGGCCGGTCATAGCGGTAGGGGTCGATCCTCGTCGAGAACCTGTGCCCGACGCTCAATGCGCCCGCAGCCGCGACGATGAGCGTGGCCGCCGCGAGGCTGCGCGCGAGGCGGGGCGACAGCCGCCATCGGCGCCATGCGATGATGCCGAGGATCGCGATGAGCGCCAGGATCGCGCCCCGCGAGCCGACGGCCACCGTCCCCGACAGGCAGATCACGATAGAAGCGATCCACGCGCTTCTCTCGCTTCGGCTGAGACCGGGCCGCGGGTACCCGAGCCACCCGGCCCGCTCCATCGCCACGAGCGCCGCCACGTTGAGCCAGGTCGCGAGGTGGTTCGGATTCAGGAAGGATGGAGAGAGGGCCGCGCCCTCGGTGACTCGGGTGATAAGGACCGGGATGGCCTGCGCCACGCCGAGGCCCGCGAGCGCGGCCGGGACAGCATTCCGGAAGCGCGGGGAGGGGCGAACGATGGCCAGGCTCAACATCAAGATCAGCGCCACGCATTGATCCCACCAGGTGTCGAAGGAGCCGTAGAAGTAGGAGGCGCCCAGGAAGGAGAGCCCCCCGATCGCGACGAAGCCAGCGTAGGCGAGGTGCGTCCAGGTCAGGTGCACTTCCAGCGAGCCGCTCCGCCGCGAGTCCCGCAGGGCTGCGAGAGCCAGGAGGAGGAGGCCCGTGTGGAGGATCACGAGAGCCCCGGGGGTGGCCCCACCCTCGAGCCAGGGCGAGAAGAGCAGGAGGAGGAGGAGGATCCTCTCCGGAAGGCTCACGGGGCCCCCTCCCCGCGCTGGAGGCGATCGAGAAGGCGATCCCGATCCTCGGCGTATTCCGGCCTGCGGGGATTCAGCCGGGCCGCCATGGTGAGGGCCGCGAAGGCGCCCGCAACATCGCCGTTGAGAAGGCGCGCCCTGGCGAGGGTCGCCCGGCGGTTGGCCGTCTCGGGATCGAGCCGCACGCCCTCAGAGGCCTGATCCAGCGCCTCGCGCGCGAGATCATCTCGAAGGCTCGAACCCGCCGGGAGCGCCGCCGCCACATTGACGACCGCGAGCGAGCGAGCGCTCCTGGCTTCGGCATCCCAGGGGTTCCAGCGTGTGGCGGCTCGCGCGGAGGAGAGCGCGTCGTCGGAATCGCCCTCGCGGGCCGACGTGGCGGCCTGATCGAGGTGCCATCGGGAGAGGGCATCGGGAAGGGCGAAGGCCGCAGCGGCGCCGGCGGCCGCGACGAGGAGGGCGCGCGTCACGACGCCGGCTGGCAGCCCCGCTCCGCGCCCCCTGGCGTCGAGCCCCGACAGGAGCCCCGCCATCGCCATGAAGAGGATCACGGATCCGGCCGCGTAGGCCGAGTAGTCGACGAGATTCTGCAGCGCCCAGGCCAGGCACCCCACCGCCAGGCCCCTGGAGAGCATCAGCTCCTGTCCCGTCAGGTCGCGCGCCTCGGATCGGCGCGCCACCAGGGCCAGGAAGCCCGCCACGAGAATCGCCAGCATCGGGAGAATCGGGAGGCCCATGTCGGAGACGACCTCCAGATATGAGTTGTGGGCGTGTTGCGTCTCGTTGCCGCCCGCCATCCGATGGCGCGGGAAGGCGACTCCGTAGCCGCCCGGCCCGACTCCAGCGGCAGGATGGGAGACAACCATCGAAAGCGCCGACTGCCAGTTGCCCGCCCTCAAGGAGAGCGCGCGGAGCCCGGACTCTTCACCGCCGGCGGCCAGGCGGGGCAGCGCCACGGCGAGCGCGGCGGCCAGAATCAACCCGACGAGGAGCCTTCGCCGCCACCTCCCCGTCCCCGCCCACCAGATCGAGCAGATCGCCGCGGCGATCGCGAGGGAAGCCGCCCCGCCCAGCGAGCGTGTGGCGGCGAGCCCGGCGGCGAGGAGCGCGGCTCCCGCACCCCAGAGCATCCTCCGCGCGCCCTTCCCCGCGAGGAGCTCACCCGCGGCCACGGGGAGCGCCAGCACGAGGATCGAAGCGAGAAGCGCCGGCAGACCGATGAGGCCGACCGCGCGCCCGGAGGCCAGGCGGGCGCGGATCGCCTCAGCCCGCACGGCCTCCCTGCCTTCAAGAGAGCCCGCCTCATCGGCCACGCTGACCGCGGCCTTCGGGAAGGCGACCGCCGATTGCCACAGACCGATCCCCGCCTGGAAGAGGGCCACCATGACGAGGGCCAGGATCACCTTCCGTTGCTGCGCGCCCTGGGAGGCGGCCCTCCCCGCGGCGAAGAGGATCCCGGCGACGACCCAGGTGACGAGCAGACGCAGCGAGCCCACGGGACGAAACGCCAGGAGGCTGCTCAGGCCCGCCAGCGCACAGGCCACGAGGAGCGGCGCCGCCGCCGCGATCGGCAGGCCCGGCAGATCCCGGGCGCGCGCGAGCGCGGCAGCGAGCAGAAGAGCCGCGAGGGCGAGGGCCGCGAGGGCGGGGGGATAAACGTCGGGAGGAAGGAGGCCGGCGATCAGCAGGGTGAAGGCCAGCAGCCACCCGGCCGGCTCTTCGCCGGGCCGGCGGGGCCCCCTGTCCCCTTCGGGCGCCTCCGGCTCGCGCATCTTCAACGGGCCGGACCCCCGCGCTGGAAAGCGCTACTCCGGGGCGTTCGTGAACTGGCCCGAAGCGTAGACGATGTCGAGTTCGAACTGGAGCTTGGTGAGGATGGTGATGTCGACGCCGTCGATCCCGTCACGGCCGTGGGACTCGATGGAGTACCAGCTCTTCGCGTCGGAAGCGTAGGTGTAGAAGCGGCTCCACTTGTCCTTCGCGGGGGGAGTGGACTTGGTGTAGCGCTGCAGGATGAGCGAGAGAGTGGTTGCCGGAGTTCCATTGGCTGGGAAGATGCTCTCGTCGATCTGGTACAGGTTGACCGACTGGCCCAGCATCCGCATGTCGGCCATCGTCCCGCGCTGCTTCGCCTTCTCAATCGCCTGCTGAAGCGAGGGGATCGATATGGCCGCGATGATTCCGATGATCGCCACGACGATGAGCAGCTCGATCAGTGTGAAGCCGCGCTGCATGGAGCCCCTCCTAGGTCTCCCGAAACCAGAACGCCGGCGGGGCGATGCTACCACGTCGCACCCGCCGGCAGTCGAGGTTACAGGTCGATCAGGTCTGCACGCCTTCCGGGTAGGCCGTGAAGGTGCCGTTCTCGAAGATGATGTCGCAGTCGAAGTCGTTCGTGGCGCCCGGGGCCGCGGCGAAAACCCCGTTTTTCCCGGGGGAGACAATGGTGTAGTCGGAGCCGACACCGCCGCTGTCACAGGCGTACTGGATATCATGGCTCCAGCCGTCCTTCTCCGGAGTGTTCTTGATGTAGACCGGCTCCAGGAGCGGCGCGATTAGGGAGACATTGCCCAGGGCCGCGATCGGGTAGAAGTTTACGTCCACCGCGTAGGACTCGACGGACGTCCCGATAGACCGCATGTCGGACATCGTTCTCTTCTGCTTGCCGCGGTCGATGGCGTTGAGCAGGTTCGGAATGGCGATCGCCGCGATGATCCCGATGATCGCCACGACGATGAGCAGCTCGATCAGTGTGAAGCCGCTCTCTCTTCGAATCTTTCTCATTGATTGGACCCTCCAAGAGTCGACTGACCCTTGAGCAAGGCCGGTGCCAGCCTTCAGATGCCAGGTCCGACAGCTCCAAACTATTGATAGGGCAATGGTTAACCTTGACCTGGTGGATCGGGGCCAGGCCGCGGGGTTGGACCCGGGGTGCCGCCTCGGGCCGTAGAGGGGCACCTCGGCAGGCCCGGAGTGACATCGAGTGTCAGTGCTCAATCCGGGGCCCCCTCAGAGAAGGCCCGAAGCAGGCTCCTGGCCCGCTCCGGCGGGGCCTTTTCAGCCAGCCGGCGTTTCAGGTCGGCGAGGATCCCCGCCCTCAGGGCTTCGTCTCCCCTGCGAACCCGTTCGAGCTGATCATCGGGATCCTCGGGATCGACGTTGAGGAACTCCTCCCGCTCGATCACCTTCTGGTATTTCCCCCCCCGGCGAACGAAGACCATCGCCGCGTCGCCCCAGTGGACGAGCGCCCACCGCGAGCGCGGGAAGTGGAGGGCGGCGAAGCCGCGCTCCTCGCCTCCCGCCGGTCCCGCGACACGGGTGCGCTCCGGTCGGTACCTCACGAGGGCCGCTTCGATCTCCCATCGATCGAGGAAGGTCTGCCATGCGCGACCGTCGGCGATGGCCGAGGCGGTCTCGGCGAGGAGCGCTGCGTGGATCTCGTTGCGGCCGTCCACGAAGACGCGATCCTCCGGGTAGAACCTCCAGATGAGATAGCCGCCGTGAGCGACGTCGTTGTACAGGCGGCGCGGAGGAGCGAGCGTCCTCTCGACGTAGTCGGCCTCTGTGACCGGGAAGCGATCCTCGACGACGCCAAGGCCCACGGGTCCCGCCGAGGCATCCGGCTGGAGGACGAAGACGGCGGCCGCGGCGACCCCCCACGCGGGAGCCCATGGCGAGCCCGCGCGGCGCCCTCGGCCCGGGCGGATCGCCTCCGACGGCCCCGAGGCGGCCACGGCGAATGGAAGCACGAAGAAGAAGAGCCCGATATGGCGCAGGCTGTCGAGAGCGAGGATCGCCGCGATCGTCATCATGAAGGCCCCGCGCCAAACGAAAGGACTACGGCGGCGTATCACCGTCACGAGCACTCCGAGGAGAACGGCAGCCAGCGCGGCGTAGAAGATCGGAAAGTCGGAGAGCAGGGGGCGAGGCCATTCCGGATTCGAGATCCGAGGATCCGCGAGGATCTCCCGGAGCCGAAAGGGGACGCCGAGGAGCCCGATCCCCCACGGGTTGATCAGCAGGGCGGCCGATCCCGCCGCGGCCAGGAGGCCGTGGTCGCGCGCGGCGCGCCTCAGCTCCGCTGCCCGCGCTCCCCCCCGCGCGGCCTCCAGCCACGAGCCGAGAAGAGCGCCGGCGCAGGCCGCCGCGGCGAGCAGAGGGGCGACGAGGACGCTCGCGTGGACGTTGGCCCATACGAGGCAGACCGCGGCGCCGCCGAGCAGGCGGCCGCGGCGGCTCCACCCGGGCGCGACGAGGAGACAGAGGAAGAGGGCCAGCAGTCCCAGGGCGGCGGGCTCCGGGCGATCGGCGAAGCGGAACCTGGCTCCCGCGAGGCTGAGCGTGATCAGGCCGCTCGCGAGGTAGGGGCTCACGCCCGATCGCATGAGCGTCACCCAGGCGGCGAGAGTGAAGCCGACGGGGCCCACCGCCTTGAGCAGGACGAGCCCCTCCAGCCCCGAGGCCCGCTCGATCAGGGCGGCCACGGCCTGCCAGAGCCACCCGTGATCGACCCAGGGTATGCCTCCGCTCGTGAACGAGAAGGGATCGGCGCGTGGAACGGCGCCGTTGTCGAGGATCCACCTGCCGGCGGCCAGGTGCCACCAGAGATCGTTCGATCGGATCCTGGTTGCGGCGGCGGCGCAGGCCGCCGCCACCAGCGCGAGGAGCGCCCACATCTCCTGCCGGCGGGATCTCACGGGACGGCGGGCCCGGCGCGGCGAAGGCGGGGAGCGATGATCAATCCCGCGGCAGTGAGAAGCCCCAGGACGGATCCTGCCAGCCCCGCCTTCACGGATCGCGGACGGTAGGTAAAGACCACCTCGTGCGAGCCCGGCGGCACGCGGACGGCGCGGAAGGCGCCCTGGGCCCGGAGGATCGGATGAGCTGCGCCGTCGATCTCCGCCTCCCACCCGGGCGCCCAGCTATCCGTGAGCAGCAGCCAGCTCTCCCTCGGGACGGTGGCCTGCAGGGAAACCTCGGTCGGTGTCTCGCTCACGATCTGCGCGCTGCCGGGAGAAGCCCCTGGCGTGGTCGTCGTGGGAGGAGGCTCGGGCTCCGGCGCGCTTCGCTCCAGCAGGAGCGTCGTCGCCGGATCGACGCTCCCCTCCTCGATCGCGGCAAGCGCCGCCTCGGGGGAGCCGACGGTCATGCTCGCTTCAATCAGGCTGGCCCGCGGGATCGGATCCGCGAGCGCGAAGAGGCGGACCGGGATGTTGCTCTCGCCGGCAAGACCGGCCATCTCCTCGAGATCCTCCCCGGGAGGATCGCCGTAGGCGAGCACCCATCCCACGGATGCGGCGCGGAGAAGCCTGGCGGCCGCCTCCGCGGGCAACCCCTCGGCGAGGCGCCTCGCGAAGGTGGCCGCCGGCTCGAGAGCGAGGAGGCTCTCGCCCGCCTGATCCCAGGCGGCACGCACTCCGTGCAGGTAGGGCGCGGTGAACCTGAGGGTCCTCGTATCCCATCTCATCCCCCACGCCAGCGAATCCGGAGGCAATCCGAAACGGGAGGCCTCGGAGGCAGCGGGCGTCCTGTACGCGAATCCACGTGGCCGCGGGAAGCCGAAGAGGCGGAGATGGGCTCGTTCCTTCATGGGGATGGAATCCAGGAGGGGCGACGGCTCGAAGACAACGCGTGCGGGGGCGGCCGGGTTCAGCCCCCAGGCCCCCCAGAGAAGGACGGCCAGGCAGGGCAGCGCGGCCGCGGGCGGAAGCCATCGGGGCGGAAGCCGGCGAGCCCTCACCGCGAGGAGCAGGGCGAGGGAGGCCAGGCACGCCAGCGCCGCGGAGCGACCGACGGCGGGGAGAGCCGCCGAGAGCAGGATCTCCTCCGGGAGCTTCTCAGGGATCCGCAGCATCCATCGCAGGAGGGAGAGCGCGGGCATGGGGCGTGAGATCCACACGACGAGCCCCGCGGCGGCGCCGGCACCCAGGAGGATAGCGAGTCCCCTCAGCCTGCGCGGGAGATCGCCCGCCCGCTGCGGGCACGAGATCATCCGGTCGAATCCGGCCGCGGCGAGGAGGGCCAGGGCGAGCGAAGCGAGGAGGGCCCATTTCGCCGGATAGCGGCTCTGCGCCAGCCCAGGTACATGCATGACGATCGCCGTGAGGAAGGGGAAGTGGCCCCCCACCGCCAGGAGCGTGGCCATCAGGGCCGCGCCTCCCGCCGCGACGACGGGCCGGCTCCCGCGCGCCAGCCCGGCGAAGCCCAGGAGAATGATGGGCAGGCCGATGTGGATGGAGGTGAGGAAGGGCAATGAGGTCTCGAAGAGGCCCGAGCCCCAGTAAGCGCCGGGCCCGGCCCTCGTCGGGTCTCCCCACAGCGAGGGCAGCGCGGCCTGGAGGAGCGCCGCGGGGGGCAGCGACCACTTCATGGCCTGCCCGGCCGGCAGGGGCGCCGCGCGGGCGCTCGCCGACGCCAGGTCCGCGAGCGGCACGAGCTGCACCGAGGCCACGAGCAGCGCGACCAATCCGCATGCCCCCGCGGCCCGGAGGAGGCGGCGCGGGCCGGCGCGCCAGAAGCCGGGCAGCATGGGCACCGCGAGGAGTGCCGAGGCTGCGAGCACCGGCTCGCCGGTCGAGATCACCATCGCGAGGGCCAGCCCCGAGAGGGCTCCCCAGGGACGCCAGTCGCGCTCGAAAGCGCGGTTGAGGAAGAAGAGCGCCAGCGGGATCCACGCCGCGCCCTCGAGGAGGTTCACGAGCTGCCCCAGCGACTGGAAGGCCCCCGAGAGGGCGAAGGTCGCCGCGCCCACGAGCGAGGCGGTCGCGCTGTACCCCGTGTCCGCGAGCAGGGCGAAGGTGCCCGCCCCGGCCAGCCCCGCGAGAAGCATGACCGAGAGCGTGAAGGGGAGGTGGGCCCTTTCGGGCGGGAACATCATGAAGAGCGGCGTCGTGGGCCGGAGGACGAGCGAGTTGGGATTGGCCATGAAGGGCTGCCCGTTCCCGCGGAAGGGATTCCATAGGGGGAGGTGCCCCTCGCGGAGCATCTGCGACGCCAGGGCGCGATTCGGGAGATGGTTCTGCCCCGCGTCCCGGAACCAGAGCGTGCTCCCGCTCCCGAGCGCCGGGAGGAAGGGCAGGGCGGCCAGGAGCGCCGCGAGGAGGAGTCCCATCCGGGAAATGCGACCCGGAGACGCCGTCACGCCCTTCGGCTCTCCGATCCGATGCGGGAAACGAGATCGTACTTCTTGGCGAAATAGCGGAACGAGCGGAAGGTCATGCCGAGGAGGCGTGCGGCCTGGATCTGGATGCCCTTCTTCCTTCGCAAGGCCTCGCGCATGAAGTGCTCCCTCACCTGCTCGAGGAGGGCCTCGAGGTCGATCCCCCGGTCGCCGAGGTCGAAGGAGGCGAGGAGATCCTGTCCCGCCTCCCTGCTCGCTGCCCGGATCTCGAGCGGAATGCTGTCGAGGTGGACCACGTCGCCGGACTCCAGGGCGACGGCGCGCTCGATGACGTTCTGGAGCTCGCGGATGTTGCCGGGCCAGGAGTAGGCCATGAGGCTGGCCATGGCCTCGTCGGAGATGCCCGTGAGCTTCTTGCCCATCTCCTGCTTGTACCTGTCGAAGAAGTGGAAGGCCAGGTGCGGCACGTCCTCGCGACGGTCTCGCAGCGGAGGGAGCTTGATCGGGATGACGTTGATCCGGTAGAAGAGATCCTCGCGGAACCGCTTCGTCTTGACGAGCTCCTCCAGGTCCTGATTCGTCGCGGCAATGACTCTCAGGTCGACTCCGATCTCCTCGGTCCCGCCGACCCTGCGGATCACCTTCTCCTGGAGGGCGCGCAGCAGCTTTATCTGCATGGCCGGCGTCGTGTCCCCGATCTCGTCGAGGAAGATGGTGCCGCCGTCGGCGACCTCGAAGAAGCCCTTCTTGGAGGCGACGGCCCCCGTGAAGGAGCCCTTCATGTGGCCGAAGAGCTCCGATTCCAGCAGCTCGTCGGGGAGCGCGCCGCAGTTGATCGAGACGAAGGGCCTTTCCGCGCGGGGCGAGTTGTGGTGGATGGCGCGCGAGATGAGCTCCTTCCCGGTGCCCGATTCTCCGGTGAGGAGGACCGTGCTCGTCGTCGGAGCGATCCGCGCCACCGTCTCCATGATCGTCTTCATCTTCTCGCTGCGGGCCACGAGCTGGTCGAACCTGTATCTGCCGGCCTGGGTGGCCATGAGGCTGGAGAGACGGCCCCAGCCCAGCGCGATCCCGACGTCGGCGATGATCTTCTCGTTGTCGAAGGGCTTCGTGATGAAGTTGAAGGCCCCCAGATGGCGGGCCTCCTCGGCCACCTCGTCGGAGGCGAAGGCCGTGATGACGATCACGGGGGCATCCGGATAGAGGCCCCTCGCGGTGCGGAGGACCTCGATGCCGGTGGCGCCGGGGAGCTTGACGTCGGTGATCACGAGGTCGTAGACCTCCCGGCCGAGCATCTCGATGGCTCCGCTGCCCGACTCCGCCAGGTCGACCCTGTAGCCCTCGCGTCTCAGAAGGGAGGCGAGGACCTTCCTGAGATCCGACTCGTCCTCGACCACCAGTATCCGTTCCAAGCCACTTCCTCCTTACGCCCGCCCCGGGGCCGTTCCCGCGATCATCCGATTGCCGCCAGCCCCGCCTGCCTCCGCGCGGAGCCTGCGGAGGCCTCGCTCGCGGGCAGCAGGATCGTGAAGGTCGAGCCCGCCCCCGGCTCGCTGCGCACCTGGATCCTCCCGCCATGCTCCTGGACGACCCTGAATACGATGGCCAGGCCGAGCCCCGTTCCTCCGTCGAACTTGCCCCGGAAAGGGTGGAAGGCCGCTTCGATATCTTCGCGGGTCATGCCGATGCCCTCGTCCTCGAAAGCGATCGCCACCATCCCTTCCCGGGTCCGCGAGGCCTTCACGGTGAGCCGGCCACCATCGGGCATGGCCCTCAGGGCGTTCTTGGCGAGGTTCCAGAAGACCTGCCGGATGAGGTTGACGTCCACCCGGCCGGGGACGCCCTCCTCCGGAAGCTCCGCGACGATCGTGTGGCTCTCCTTCACGTCGCCGCCGTTGCGGAGCAGCAGGAGCGACTCGCGGAGGATGGGCACGAGGTCCGCTTCCTCGGGCTTGAACCTCCCGGGCCGGGCAAAGAGGAGGAAATCGTGGATGATCCTGTCGAGCCGCTGCCCCTCCCGGACGATGATGTCGAAGAGCTCCGCGTCGGAGTCGTTCGGCTGCACCGACTTCTTGAGCAGCTGCGCGGAGCCGGAGATCGAGGCCAGCGGATTCCTGATCTCGTGGGCCATGCCCGCGGCCACCTGCCCCAGGGCCGCCATGCGGTCCCGGACGCGCACCTCCTCCTCGAGCGCCTTGATGTCCGTGAGGTCCTGAAACGCGAAGATGAAGCCGGTCGGGTTTCCCCTGGGATCTTTGAGTATCGAGCAGGTGACGCCGAGAGTGAGCGGCTCGCGCTCCGGCGAGCCCACCTGCGTCTCCAGCCGGGTCCTCAGCCCGCTGCTGATCTCGTCGCTGACCCGCGCGAGGAGGCCCTCGTCCTGCCCCAGGAGTTCCCAGACCGTGGCGTTCTCGCGCGCGGCGCCCGCGCGGGCCAGGATTTCCTGCCCTCCCCTGTTGACGAAGGTGACCCTTCCGGTCAGGTCCGTGGTGATCACCCCGCTGGCGATGCTGTCCACGATGTTCTTCGAGAGGGCCTGCAGGCGTGCCAGGTCCTCGGTTCTCTCCTTGAGCTCCCGCCCGGTCCTGTGCAGGCCTTCGGCGAGGTAGGAAGAGAGGAAGGCGACCGCGAAGAAGGCCAGGAAATGCGCGAAGAGCGAGTAGGCCACGAGCTTGATGGCGCTGACCTCGCCCTGGAGGACCTCGTCGGCCCAGGCCGGCGAGACGTGCACCACGTCGTAGACGATCAGGAGGACAAGCAGGCCGTACGCGAGCCAGGACGCCGTGGCCGTGAAGACCGCGCCGCGCCTCCGGAGCAGGATGCTCGACGCGATGATGACGGTGAAGTACAGGACGGAGAAGGGGCTGTCGAGGCCGCCCGTCGCGTAGACGAAGCCCGTGACGAGCATCAGGTCACCGCAGAGCTGCGCGTAGGCCGCCGCCGTGTGGTTGAGCCACCACCGGTTGAAGCCGGCGTAGAGGGCGGTCAGGACGTACCCGGCCCCCGTGAGGGCATAGAAGGAGTGGATCCTGACGGCCGCCTGCGGCAGCAGGCGCTCGACGATGATCCCGCACCCGAGCAGGAGCGTGAGGACCGACGCCCGGCCCAGCATCAGGCCGAGGAGCTGGCGGCGAAGCTCGGAGCTGTCGTGCGGCGCGGCTTCGTGGGCCCGCGCCGGTGTCTGCTCGCTCATGCGCCCCTCCGGCGGGCCGTCGACTCGCTTCCTCAGGGCATCAGGGAGATCAGGGCGAAGATCGGCATGTACATCGCGATGACGATCGTACCGATGGTGACTCCGAGGAACGAGATCAGGACCGGCTCCAGGAGCGTGAGAAGGGTCGCGACCGCGTTGTCCACCTCGTCGTCGTAGAAGTCGGCAATCTTCGAGAGCATCGCGTCCAGCGCGCCCGTCTGCTCGCCCACGGCGATCATCTGGGTCACCATGGGCGGAAAGACGTTGGTCTGCTGGAGCGGCTCCGAGATGGTCTTCCCCTGCTCGATGCTGCGGCGCGTGGCGTAGACCGCGTCGGCCACGACCTGGTTGCCGGCCGTCTTCGCCGTGATGTCGAGCGAGTCGAGGATGGGTACGCCGGAGGAGATCAGGGTTCCGAGAGTTCGACAGAACCGGGCGACGGCGATCTTGCGGAGGAGCATCCCGATGATGGGGAGCCTCAGCATCATCCCGTCAACGGTCCGCCGGCCGTTCTCCGTCGCGTAGTAGGGCTTGTAGAGGAAGACGTACCCCAGGATCCCGCCCACGATGGCCAGGGGGCCGAACCAGGCCATCTGCCGGCTGGCCGCCATGACGAACCGCGTGATGAACGGGAGCTGGGCTCCGCCGCCCAGGCTGTTGAAGAGGCCCGCGAAGACCGGGATGACGAAGGTCAGGATGACCCACACGATCACGATGGCGATGAAGATGACCGCCGCGGGATAGACGAGCGCCTTCTTGACGCTGGCCTGGAGCTTGACGCTCTTCTCGATGTAGTCCGCGAGGCGGCGCAGGATGGTATCGAGGATACCGCCCGCCTCGCCCGCGGCCACCATGTTGACGAAGAGATCGGAGAAGACCTTGGGGTGTTTCTTCATCGCGTCGGCGAGCGTCGAGCC
>CAZMRF010000030.1:17308-56543 GCA_964568735.1 uncultured Acidobacteriota bacterium | reverse complement strand
CGCGAAGGCGATGACGGGCGCGGGCGGCGCGGCCATCCCCGGACGCGGCGCGGCGGAGGCCGGCGCGCCCGGCGGCGGCGCGAGTGCCACAGCCGCTCCCCCTCCCGCCTGGATGTGGGCGAGGATGTCGTTCTTCGTCACGCGCCCCGAGATGCCCGACCCCTGGAGGCTGCTGATGTCCACGCCATTCTCGGCGGCGATGCGCCGCACGAGGGGCGTGGAGCGCACGCGCAGCATCTCCTCCCTCGACGGGATGTCACCGGCCCTGCGCCTCGCGGCGAGGTCTGCGGGCGAAGCTCCGCCGCCGCTTGAAGCACGAGCCGGACCGGACGCGTAGCCTGCCGGCGAGGCCGGGATCGGTCGTGAGGGCGTCGCAGGCGCAGAGGGCCGAGCGGAGGCCGGACCGGGTGGCGTCGAGGCGGCCTTCGCTGGCGCTGCGGCCTCGCGCGGGGGCGGGGCCGTCTCGTTCGCCGCGGCCGGGGGCTTCGCACCAGCGGCGACGACTCCAGAAGTCTCGATCCGCGCGAGGACGGCGTTCACTTCGACGGTCTTCCCCTCCTCGACAAGGATCTCCGCGAGGACCCCCGATTCCGGCGAGGGCACGGTGGCGTCCACCTTGTCGGTGGAGATTTCGAGGATGTCCTCGTCCTTCTTGACCGGATCCCCCAGCTTCTTGAGGTAGCGCAGGAGCGTCCCCTCGGCGATGCTCTCCCCCATCTGGGGCATGATGACGTCGACTCGTGCCATCCTCGATCTCCTTCACGCGGCGTGAGGCCGCGGATTCGCCTCCTGTCGTCGGTCGTTCCGGCGGGCTCTCTGGCGCTCGCTTCCCATCTCAGTATTCGAGCAGCTTCCTTGCCGCGGCGACGACCCTGTCCACTCCGGGCACGAACAGATCCTCGAGCGCCGCGGCGTAGGGCACGGGCGTGTCAGGAGCCGTCACCCGCACGAAGGGCGCATCGAGGTACTCGAAGGCCTTCTCCCCGATCCGCGCCGCAAGCTCGGCGCCGACGCCGCCCGTTCGCGTGTCCTCGTGCAGCAGGATCACCCGGCCCGTCTTCGCGGCGGCGGCGAGGACCGCCTCCTCGTCGAGGGGCAGCAGCGTCCTCAAGTCCAGGATCTCGGTGGAGACGCCGTCCTTCTCGAGGCGGGATGCGGCCTCGAGCGCCGTGTGGACCATAGCACCATAGGTGATGATGGCCATATCGGTCCCCTCCCGGCGGGTGCCGGCCACGCCGATGGGCACGTCCCACTCGCCGGGCGGCAGCGGCTCCTTGATCCTTCGATAAAGGAACTTGTGCTCGAGGTAGAGCACCGGATCCTCGTCGCGTATCGCGGCCTTGAGGAGCCCCTTGGCGTCGTAGACGGTCGAGGGCTGGACGATCTTCAGTCCCGGGACGTGGAAGAACCAGGCCTCCACGCTCTGCGAGTGGAAGGGGCCGGCCCGGACGCCTCCGCCCGCGGGGCCGCGGATCACGATGGGCACGCCCCCGCCCCAGCGCCATCGCGTCTTGGCCGCGAAGTTCACGAGCTGGTTGAAGCCGCAGGCCACGAAATCCATGAACTGCATCTCGGCGACGGGGCGCATGCCCGCCAGGGCGGCGCCCACGGCGGCGCCGATGATCCCGGCCTCGGCAATTGGCGTGTCGATGACGCGATCGGGGCCGAACCGCTCGAGGAGGCCCGCCGTCACCTTGAAGGCCCCGCCGTAGGCGCCGATGTCTTCGCCCAGGAGGAAGACGCGATCGTCGCGCTCCATCTCCTCGGCGAGCCCCTGGCGGATCGCCTCGAGGTAGGTGACCTCGCCGCTGTCCTTCATATCTATATGTGGAGGTACGACCCGTGGACGCCGTGGGCGGCCTCGTGGATCCCCTCGGCCAGCGTCGGATGGGCGTGAATGGTGTGGATCAGGTCGTCCACGGTGGCCTCGGCCCTCATCGCGACGCAGGCCTCGGCGATGAGATCCGTGGCGTGCGGGCCGACGATGTGGACTCCGAGGATCTCCCCGTAGCGCGCCTCGCTCACGATCTTCACGAAGCCCTCCGAGGCGCCGATGATCTTGGCCTTCCCCAGCGCGGTCCACGGGAATTGCCCGACGCGCACGTCGTGGCCCCGCTCCTTCGCCTTCGCCTCGCTGATCCCCACGCTCGCGACCTCCGGGTCACAGTAGGTGGCCGAGGGGACCTGCTCGTAGTTGATCGGATGGACCTCGCGCCCCGCGATGTGCTCCGCGGCGAGCACTCCCTCGGCGGAGGCCACGTGGGCGAGCAGCGGATGAGTGGCTCCCTCGATCGCCACGATGTCCCCGATGGCGTAGATCCCCGGCGCGCTCGTCTTCATGTAGCCGTCAACCTTGATGAACCCCTTCTCCATCTTCACGCCGGCCTCGTCCAGACCCAGTCCGGTGGTCGCAGGCGCCCGGCCCACGGCGACGAGGAGCATCTCGGCCGCGAGCGCCTCGGAGGTGCCGTCGCCGGTCACGGCCTTCGCCGTCACGCCGCCCGAGGCCGTCTGGAACCCCTCGGCGCGGGCGCCCGTGATGACCTTGATCTTGCGCCTCTTGAAGGCCTTCGCCAGGGCCTCGGAGCAATCCGCGTCCTCCACGGGGAGGATCCGGGAGAGCATCTCGACGAGCGTCACGTCGGTGCCGAAGCGCGAGAAGATGCTCGCGAACTCGACGCCCACGGCGCCGGCGCCGAGGATGATCATCGATTTCGGGATGCTCTCCGCCTCGAGAATCTCGTCGCTGCTCAGGACGCGCTTCCCGTCGATGACGAGGCCCGGGAGGCTCCGGGGAGTGGAGCCCGTGGCGACGATAACGTTCTTCGCCGCGATGTCGGCGACCTCCTTGCTTCCGTCGGTCACCATGACCCGGCCCTTCCCCGCAAGGCGCCCCATCCCCGTGACGACCTTGACGCCGTTCTTCTTCATGAGGAACTCGATGCCCTTCGCGTTCCCTTGCACGACGCGCTGCTTGTGCTTCTGGACTCCCGCGAGGTCGACCCCGGCCTCCCCTCCGACCCTCACCCCGAAGGTCGAGGCGTGGCGAACGGTTTCCAGGACGTCCGCGCTGTGGAGGAAGGCCTTCGTGGGGATGCACCCCCTGTGGAGGCAGGTCCCCCCCAGGAAGGGGTCTTTCTCGACGAGGATGGTCTTCAATCCGAGCTGGCCCGCGCGGATGGCCGCCACGTAGCCGCCCGGGCCGCTGCCGATGATGGCGACGTCACACTGTTCCTGGGGCATCTGGAGAGGGCTCCCTGAGGGTGAGCGGCTCAAGATATCAGACCCCTCCCGGCAGGATCCAACAGGGACGGCACCCTCGCCGATCGGCTAGGATGCGGCTCTCGCGCCGCTCCTCCCGGCGCCCGGGGTGGCCCCTGAAGAGCGCCAGCAAGCTCCTGCTCGCCTGCCTCGCCCTCTTCCTCTTCCTGGTCTCCCTGGAGACCATCCGATCCTCGGCCGCGGGTGTCGGACCCATCCTGCTCCTCCTGCGGGCCGATGGGATCCTGAACCTCTTCGGCCTCGGCTGGCTGATGGCCTATGGCGTCCTGTCGGGATCGCCGGTGGCCGCCGTGTCGCTGGGGCTCTTCGGAGCCGGAGCCATCCAGGACACCGAGGCGCTCGGCATGATCGCCGGCTCGCGCTTCGGAGCGGCGTTCGTCGTCCTCCTCTTCGGCGCCATCGCCTACTACAGGCAGCGCAGGAAGATCATCACGGTGGCGACCGGGATCCTCTCGCTCCTCGTCACATGGACCATCTACGCCCCCGCGACGCTCATGGCCTTCGGTCTTCTCTCGAGCCGGTCGCTCGACTGGGTCCGGCTGACGACCCCCGGCGTCGTGCTGAACCTCCAGGGTGCCATCGTGAAGGCGATCGTGGGGCCCGTCGCCGCCCTCCTGCACCCGTTCCTCCTTTTCCTCGCGGGAGTCGGCCTCCTCCTCGGGGCCTTCAACCTCTTCGACCGCGCGCTGCCGGAGCTGAATCCGAACCACGGGCGATTCCGCCAGATCGCGGACATCATCTACCGCCCGAAAGTGATGTTCCTCCTCGGCATCGCTATCACCTGCCTGACGCTGTCCGTCTCGGTGAGCGTGGGGCTCCTGGTGCCGATCTCGGCCAAGGGGTATGTCCGCCGCGAGAACATCATCCCCTTCGTGATGGGAGCGAACATCTCCACCTTCATCGACACGCTCTTCGTCGCGCTCCTGGTCGGAAACCCCCGCGCGGGAGCCATCGTCCTGGCCGAAATGGTGAGCGTGAGCATCGTGTCGCTGATCGTCCTCGCGTTCTTCTACAAACCCTATGGGCGTTTCCTGGAGGCGGCCCTCGAGGCGGCCACCCGCAGCCCTCGATCCTTCGCCGCTTTCCTGGGGATGACCATGGCGATTCCCCTCTTCTTCCTCATCCTATGAAGGAATCGAACGTCATGTCGCAGGAGTCTGGAGCTCAGGCACAGCCCCTCCGCACGCTGGTCTATGCCAATCAGCCGGAGAAGGCCCGTCAGGTGCTGGCCTGGGTGCGCGCCCTGGGCCGGGGCCGCCCGCTCGAAGTGATCGTCCAGCAGATGGAGGGGGGATCGCCGGCCGAAGCGGACGCGGCCCGGCTCCTCGAAGCGGAGCTCGGGGCCGCCGGCCTCGCTCCCACGGTGAAGGTGAGCGGGAAGACTGGATCGCCAGAGGAGATCATCGCCGCGGAGGCCCGGGAGAACGACTACGGCCTGATCGTGCTCGCGCCCGCAGGGCGCCACGGGTTCATCAAGCTCTTCTACGGGTCCATGGTCGCCCACGTGGTGCAGCGGGTGAGCACGTCGATCCTGGTGGTCCGTGGGGAGAGGAAGGTGCCTCCGGCGCGCGTCCTCGTGTGCGTATCCGGCGCGCGCCACTCACTGACCACGGTCTCCGTCGCGGCCCAGGCGGCCGGCATCTTCGGAGCGAAGCTCACGCTCCTGACCGTTCTCTCGCAGGTCGGAATCGGGATGAAGGGAGGCGAGCCCTGGGACAGGGATCCCGGCACGTTCCTCGAGTGCGATGACCCTCTGGCTCGCCACATGAAGATCGCCGCCGAGGTGGCCGGGCGGATCGGCCCACGCCCCGAGGTGCGGATTCGCGAGGGACTCGTGGGGGAGGAGATCCTGAGGGAGATCCGTGAGGGAGGCCACGACCTGCTCGTGGCGGGCACCCACTGGGCGCAGGACTGCGACACCGTCTACGAGGATCTCACGAGCGATCTCGTGCAGACGTCGCCCATCTCGACGCTGGTCGTGGGGCTGCGTGCTGGACTGCTCTGATCAGGAACTCGCCGCTCGGGGTAGCTGATACGCCGGAGGCGTGGGGAGCGCGCGAACTACTAGCTTCGAATGGGCCCGAAAGCGGGAGGGCTTAGAAGCCGAAGGGCAGGTTGCCCGCGTACGCCTGAGCTGGTCCAACCTGCTCGAGCACTTCCTCCTCGTTGAGGGAGGTGATCGAAGGCGGTGCGTACTTGGGGCGGCTGTCCTGTGCGAACGATAGGTTTTCTGAGCGGTCCATTGGAGGTGTACCCCCGAGACTACGTGTGGCCTGATTCTTACCTGCTCCAGGGGGCGAAAGCAAGGCTTTTTCCACTTGTCGCGCCTCTCGGGCTCTCCCGCCCTCTCGGAGCGATGCCTCCCACGAAGGCGAGCCAGGAGCCCATTCGTATCCTCGACAGCCCCCCGCTCTCCTCGCCTTACCAGGTAAGTACAGTGTTTCTAACAGGATATCGGCAAGTTGGAGGGGCCCTATCACCCGGCCAGGTAGATGGTCAGGGGCTCCAGGGCGAGGAGGGCTCCCGCGATCACGGCCACCGCGCCTCCGGCCGCGGACATGGCCGGGATGAAGCGCAGGATTCTCTTCAACGACTCGAGCGCGAAGGCGAGCCCCGCAGCGAGGACTACGAACGGTATGGCCATGCCCGCCGCGTAGGCCAGGAGGATGACGGCCGCCCCGCCCGCCGAGCGCCCGCCCGTGATGAGGATCGCCGACCCGATCGCCGCGGGGCCGCAGCAACCCGCGCAGTAGAAAGCGAAGGAGAGGCCCATCCTCTCCGGCGAAGGCGTCGCCCGCCATGACCGGCCGAGGAAGAAGCCGACGGGGCCGGCACAGGGACCGCCCCCTGGCAGCCTCATCCAGCCCAGGACCTGCGCGCCGAAGCCCGCGAGGACCAGCCCTCCGAGGATCTGGAGGGATGAGACCCCCGTCGCCCACCCCGCCGAGCGGACGAGGATCGCGGCCGCGCCGGCGGCCGCAAGGAAGGTGACGCCGTAGGCGGCCATGAACCGCGCTACCCGCGAGAGCCAGAGCGCCGCCCCCAGCGCCTTGCCCGGCTGCCCCTCCGGCGCCAGGAGCGTGCCGAGCACGGCGGTCATCTGGACGGTGCAGGGCATGAGCGTGCCGAGCAGCCCGACGAGCAGCACGGCGGCCGACCCGAACAAGCCACCGGGCGGTGCGCCCGGCGCCGGCGAGAGCGCGGCGTGGCAGGCGGCCCGCGCTCCCTCGGCCCAGTCAGGCATGGCGCTATACGGCCCAGTCGAAGGTGCTCTGGATGGCGTGGTTGCCCCGATCGGAGGCCTTCCAGTCATAGCCGTGATCCCGGAAGGTGAAGCTGCCCCGGGCCACGATGTGGAGCGGATCGTAGAGCGTGTTGAAGAGGTTCACGAGAGCGGCCTTCTTCGTCTTGTCGTGGCCGCGCCGGAATGCGGCCTCGGCCGCGAGCACTCCCGGGATCTCCACACGGCTGGGCCGCCCCTCGTCGTCCTCCTCGAAGCGGATGGGGACCCTGCGTGTGGGAAGGCGCGTTCCCACGAATCGGGCGAGGGTGGCCCAGGGCCCGCCGGCATCGCCCGTGAAGATCGACTCCAGGGCGGAGCCCTGCGCTTCGTCAGCCCGCTCGTCGAGGTAGATCCCCACCTTCCAGTCGCCATCGATCATGTAGGGAGGGGTGTCGCCGACGAGAACCACGTTGAGGCCGCCGAGGGAGGTGCCGCCGTGGCGCCCTTCCTTGACCCGGAAGGCCCAGACCGCGTGGCAGTAGTCGTGGGTGCAGCGGTTGCGGAAGGTGAAGTGGCCCGGGCAGACAACGTCGCAGGAGCAGTTCTCCAGGACGTCGCCTCGGATCTCCCACACCGTCAGAACGACTCGATGGCCTCCATCTCGTCGTCGTAGATGCTGAAGATCGTGATGAGCTTCGAGATGACGAAGATGTCGTAGACCTTGCCCTTGGGGATGACCAGGGCGATACGGCCCTCTTTCTTCTGGACCCGGAACCTGCAGGCGACCATCTCGCCGAGGCCGGTGCTGTCGATGCGATCCACCTTCTTCATGTTGATCAGCATCCGGGTGTGGCCGTCGTTGAGGAGCCCGGTGATCGTGTCCTTGAGCGTCTTCTCCGGGCCGCCGATCGTGAGCTGCCCGTTCAGATCGACGATCTGGACCTTCGCGCTCTCCCGAACCTTGACCTTCATCTTCCTGCCTCCGGCTCGCTCCGCGTCGAGGGTTCGGGAGCATGGCGCTCCTCGCACCCGGCCCGCGCGCGGCGCCCGCGCCCTGGGTGGCGTCCCGCTTCCTCGCCGCGCACAGCCGGCGACAGGATATCACCCGTCCGATAGAATGTGCCCGTCTCCGGGAGGCCCCATGGCCCACCTGCGAATCGACCTGCCCGAAGGAGAGATCCTCCACCACATCCTCCAGCCCGGCCGGACGACCCTCGGGCGCTCCTCGGGCAACGACATCTTCATCTCCGATCTGGCGCTGTCGCGGTATCACGCCGCCTTCGACTTCGAGGACGACCAGGTCTCCGTCGTGGACGTGGGGAGCCGCAACGGGATCTTCGTCAACGACAGCCTCATCAAGGCTCCCGTCCGCCTCCGTGACGGCGACAGGCTCAGGATCGGCTCTTCACGCATCCTCTTCCGGGAAGAAGAGACACGGGCCGCCGAGAAGGCCGCGCTCGAGTCGGAGGTCATTACCTGGACCGAGGCCCGGCACGGAAGCGAAGATCGCCTGCTCTCCGATACGGGGCGGCAGAGAATTCTGCAGCAGCTCGACCTCGCGCGGGAGATCCAGCGGTTCCTGCTCCCACGGGAGGCGCCCGTGGTGCCGGGATACAGGTTCGCCGGCGATACGCAGCCCTGCTACGAAGTGGGCGGGGACTTCTTCGACTACCACTTGAAGAGCGACGGCCGCCTCATCCTGGTCGTGGCGGACGTGGCCCGGAAGGGGCTCGGCGCGGCGCTCCTGGGCCACTACTCCCAGGCCTACATGCGCGGCGCCGTCGGGCACGAGCAGAGCCTCGAGGATCTCGTCGGGAGGCTCAACGAGGACATCGCCCTACACTCCCCGCCGAACCAGTACCTCAATGCCTCCTTCTGCGATCTGGACTACGCCTCGGGTGAGTTCTCCTACGTCAACGCAGGGCACTGCCCGCCCCTGCTGGTGCAGCCCGGCGGCGGATCCGGGTTCCTGCCGGGGAGTAACCTGCTTCTCGGGATCGTGGGCGGCGTCGTCTACGAGGCGTCGAGAGCGGTGCTGGCGCGGGGCGGGATGCTCGTCATGTACACGGACGGGATCACGGAGTGCATGAGCCGTAGCTCCGAGGAGTTCGGACCCGAGCGACTGCAGGCCTTCATGACCAGCCGCTCGGCGGTGCCGCCCGAAGGGATCCTCCGGGATCTCGAGGCCGAGCTGGAGAGCTTCAGCGGAGGCCAGAGGCCCGGCGACGACATCACCCTGATGATCGTGCAGCGGCCCGCATAGGCTCGAGCGCAGATCAGGCCAGCTCCGGGATGTCGCCCTCGTCGTCGAGAATGCTGAAGACCTGGTTCAGCCGCACCTTCATGAGGATCTCGAAGATCATTCCGGGATCCCTGGTCAGTATGTAGAGGCTCCCCCCCTGGCGCTGGAGCCTCCAGTGGCAGGCGACCAGCTCGCCGAGTCCCCCGCTGTCGATCGCATCGAGGCCTCGGAGGTTGACGACGATCTTCTCGTGTCCCTTTTCGATCTGTTCGCGGATCGCCTGCCTCAGCGCCGCTGCGTTGCCCTCCCCCGTGAGCTGCCCGTAGAGCTCCAGGATGCTGACCCCGCCGGCAACCTTGTCCCGGATGATCACGAGAGGCCTCCCCTGCCGGGCTGCTCGTCCCCCGGCGGTGGATCGTCACGATAGCTCCAGGTGACTGACAACTAGAAGTTTCTCCCCTGCGGCCGATGGGCGAGCTTGAGTTGCGCGGGGATCGAGCTGGGGTCCTGCTCGCCGGTGACGACGCCGGCCACCATCTCGCCGATGACGGGGCCGTGCTTGAAGCCGTGGCCCGAGCCGGCCCCGACGATCCATCCGTTCTCCCACGCCGGGTGGCTGTCGAAGACGAGGTGATCGTCACCCGTGGAAGCGTACTGGCAGACGCGGGCCTCCACGACGGGCGCCCGGGCAAGGCCGGGGAAGCGCCGCTTGAGGCAGGCCCGGGCCAGTCTCAGGAGCTCGGGCGAGGTGCGGCGATCCTGAGAGTCCGGGTCGACCTTACGCCCGGGGACGTCGGGATGGACCTTGAAGCCGCGCCCGTCCAGCCCGGGGATCCCGTAGCATCCCGTTCCCAGCTCGAGCCACACCGGCATCGCCTCGGTCGTGAAGCGGCCGTCGCCGGGGGGCGTGCCGAAGAAGAAGACCTCCTTCCGGGTCACTCTCACCTTCCGGCCGAGGAGCGCCGGGAAGAGCCCCGGAAGCCAGGGGCCGCAGGCGAAGACGAAGCTCTTCGCCTCGACTCTGGTGCCGCTCTCCGAGAGCACGTCATGCAGGAGCCCCCGGCGTTCCGAGCCTGGTCGAATCCGCGCGCAGAGGAAGCGGCCACCCTCCCGCGCGAACGAGCGGGCCAGGGCGATGCAGGCGCGCCGCGCCTGGATGGCTCCCGCCTCCGGCTCGACGAGCCCCCACCGGATCCCCTTGAAGGAGACTTGCGGGTATCGCTTCTGGAGTGCCGAGCCGTCGAGCCGCTCGCAGGGAATCCGCAGGCGCTCCAGATCTGCGAGGCTGGCGGCGGCGTAGGCGTCGTCCTTACCCGTCATCCAGAGGACGCCCGTCGTGTGGAAGAGGCGCTCCCCCAGCCGCTGCTGCCAGGCCGACCAGAGCTTCATCGCGCGCCAGGCCCATTCCGCGTAGAGGCTGGAGCCTCCGTAGCCGCAGCGGATCACCCGGCTCTCGCCCGAGGAGGAGGCCCGGGGATGGCCCACGGGCCAGGCATCCACGAGAAGCACGTCATGGCCCCGCTTGCGGAGCGTCAGGGCTGTCCACAACCCCATGACGCCCGCGCCCACCACGGCAATCTCCGCCTGCTCACCAGGAATGCCGCCCCTTCGACCGCTCATGGCCGCCCACCCTACCCGAGGCCCAGTGATCTCTCAACGGGCACCGTCGCGCGCCGGAGGGTCGCCCTCCTACGCGCTGCTCAGCGCGGGACGGAGGGTCGCCCTGCGCTCCTACTTCCGCCCGGTGCCACGATGGGTCACGATGAGCGGTTGAGACCGGGCTCCAGACGTACGCTCCGGGCGACCCTCCGTCCCGCGCCATCGAGCGGTGTCCGACTCTGTCCTCGCTCGGTGCTACCACGAACGGACAGCTTGAGCCTAAGCCCTAGGTGTACGTTGTTGCCCGCGGCGGGTAGAATCGGCGCCGCCATCCATTCTATCGAGGGGACTTTGGGGGGAGATGCCGTGTCCAGACGCTCGTGCCGGATCGCGCTCGTCGCTTCGCTCGTCATCGTCGCGTGGAGCCTGCTCGCCGGGCCGGCTCTCGCCTGCTCCGCCGTTCTAACTGAAGCTCCAGCCGAGTCCGAAGACCCGGCAGTGTGGATACCGGCGGATCGCTTCCAGGATCCGGCCACGCCGCCCTGGCGCAACGCGCTCGCATCGCGCTCCGGCGCGGACGCCATCGAGCTCGCCTACAGCCGCCACACTTCCTCGACGAGAAGCGCCGCATCGGCACGAGCGCTGCCTCCACTTCTTCTCAGCGGCGCTTCCGCGGCGGCCGAAGCGCCCGCGGCGAGCGCCACCCGCACGCTCACCGCGGCCGATCTCTCGCACCTTTCATGGCGCAGCATCGGCCCTGCCAACATGGGCGGCCGCGTCGGCGCCATCGCGCTCGTTCCCGGAAGCCGCCGCAGCTTCTACGTGGGTTACGGGACGGGCGGCGTCTTCTTCACAGACAACATGGGGACGACCTTCAAGGCCGTCTTCGACGATCAGCCCGTGATGAGCATCGGCGCCATCGCCGTGGCCGACGCTCCCGAGACGTGGGCGGGGTGGGCCGCGGAGGAATCCGCCGGCAATGTCGATCCGAACAAGCCCCGGGCCGAGCAGGGCAAGGGGCGGATCGTCTGGGTGGGCACCGGGGAGGGCAACGGCCGCAACTCCTCCTCGTGGGGCAACGGGGTCTACCGATCCACCGACGGCGCCAAGACCTTCAAGCACCTCGGCCTCGAAGAGACCCACGACATCCCGCGCATGGCCGTGGACCCCCGTGACCCCGACGTGGCCTACGTGGCGGCGCTCGGCCATCTCTGGGGCGCCAACCCCGAGCGCGGGATCTACAAGACGACCGACGGCGGCAAGAGCTGGAAGCACGTCCTCTTCGTGAAGGGCGCCGACGGGAAGCCCGACGGAGTCACCGGCGCCTGCGACGTGGTCCTCGATCCGAAGAACCCCGACACGGTCTACGCGGCGCTCTACGCGCGGCGGCGCACCCCCTGGAGCTTCAGCGGCAACAGCGACACGGGGGGGATCTTCCGCTCCGACGACGGCGGCGCGAGCTGGAAGAAGCTCACCGAGGGGCTGCCGCCCAGGACGGGCCGGATCGGCCTCGCCGTCTTCGCCGCGGACACGAAAGTCGTCTACGCCGTCGTCGAGAGCGACTGGGGAGGCCTCGGCAAGTCGGACTTCACCGACTGGTCCCCGAGCGGCGGCGTCTTCCGCACGGAGGATCGCGGCGGGAAGTGGACGAGGACCACCGAGCTGAATCCGAGGCCCTTCTACTTCTCACGGATCGCCCTCGATCCCGTGAGCGACCAGCGCGTCTACCTCCCCGGCTGGGATCTCGGCATCTCCGACGACGGCGGGAAGACCTTCCGCAGCTCCGGAAGCGAGTTCGTCCACGTGGACTTCCACGCCATGGTCGTGAACCCGGAGGACCCCGACCAGCTCATCGTCGGAAACGACGGCGGGGTCTACATCAGCCATGACCGCGCGAAGAGCTGGAACTACCTCAACAACGTGCCGGAGGGGCAGTTCTACCGGCTCGCGCTGGACATGGGCGACCCCTACAGGATCGGCGGAGGGCTCCAGGACAACGGAACCTGGCTCGGCCCCTCCGAGACGCTCGCCCGTACGCTCGACGAGTCCCACGACGCGATCTTCAACTCCGACTGGAGGATGGTCTACTTCGGGGACGGCTTCGGCTTCGCCTTCGATCCCGAGGACGGGAACGTCATCTACGCCACCTCGCAGGGGGGCTACCTCGCGCGCGTCCATCTCGACAACGCTGTCAAGAGCCTCCTCAAGCCGGAGGCGCGCGAGGGGCAGGAGCGGCTGCGCTTCAACTGGGACGCTCCCTTCGTCGTCTCGAAGCACGACCCGTCGGTCCTCTACCACGGGGGGAACAAGCTCTTCAAGCTGACCGAGCGCGGGGATCTCTGGTTCGCGATCAGCGGAGACCTGACGAAGAACGAGGCCGGCAGGACTGCCACGGTGGGTTCCGACGCCGAGACCTACGGGACGATCGTCTCGATCAGCGAGTCGCCCATGAATAAGGGGCAGATCTGGGTGGGAACGGACGACGGTCTCGTCCACGTCACGGAGAACGAAGGGGGCGCGTGGAGGGCCGTGACGCCCGCCGAGGTGGCCGGCCGTTACATCTCGCGCATCGCCGCCTCGCAGCACGATGCCGCGACGGCCTACGTCGCCGTGGACGGCCACCGCAGCGACAGCTTCGAGCCCCTGATCTTCATGACGCGCGACCTCGGGAAGAGCTGGTCCAAGATCAGCGGGGACCTGCCGGCGGGCGGCCCGATCCGCGCCTTCAGCGAGGATCCCGCGAAGCCGGAGGTCCTCTACTGCGGTACGGAGTTCGGTGTCTTCGTCACGCTCGATCGCGGCAGCCACTGGGTGCGGATGAACGGCCCGACGCTCCCCGCCGTCGCCGTCCACGACATCGCGGTCCACCCGCGCGCGCGCGACGTCGTCCTCGCCACGCATGGCCGCAGCATCTGGATCCTCGACGACGCCTCCATGTTCGCGCAGCTCACTCCCGAGATCCTATCGAGCGACGCGGCGCTTCTCGACATCCTGCCCGGCAAGCCCCGCTTCTACGACGGGCGCCACTACGGGATCGGCCACGGGATCTTCAAGGCCAAGAACCCTCCGCTGGGGACGGCCATCAACTACTGGCTCAAGGAGGGCTCCAACGAGAAGGTCAAGATCACCGTCGCCGACGGCCAGGGGGTCGAGCTTCGCAGCCTGGAGGGCACTTCGTGGAAGGGGCTCAACCGCGTCGTCTGGGACCTGCAGGCCGAGCGCAAGCACCTCTATGACAAGGTGGACGAGAACCTGGGGATGACCCAGTTCGTCCCCGCGGGCGACTACAAGATCACGCTCTTCGTCGGCAAGACGAAGGTCGCCTCGAAGAGCGTGACGGTCCTCCCCGCACCCGACGAGGAGGAGTGAAACCACAGCCGGTGCCTTCAGTCGATCGCTGTCGATTCGCCGTCTTCATTCAGCGAGGTCCGCGCCCCCCTACCTCGCGCTGATCGCACTCGGCAAACGTGTCCGTACACGTATCGGCGCTGTCGATTTGGCGCTTACTCGCGCCTTGTCGGTCATACAGCCTGGAATGGCTCCAGGTCGTGGTCGCCGTTGACGATCCAACGCCGACATCGCCACGATTGTTGCGTTTTCTAGTCTACCGGCGTTAGTGTCGAGCCGTGAAGATTCTGGTTGTAGAGGACGAGCCAAAGACCGCATCTTACCTGCGGAATGGGCTCATCGAGAATGGCTTCGTCGTCGACGTGAGCACCCAGGGGGATGACGGACTCCAAGCGGCGCTGACGGACGGTTATGACCTTGTGATCCTCGATGTGCTGCTGCCAGAACGCGATGGCTGGTCGATCCTCTCGAGCCTTCGCGCGGCTGGCCGCTCGATGCCGGTCCTGTTTCTGACGGCGCGGGACGCCGTGCAGGATCGCGTCAAAGGCCTAGAGCTCGGCGCGGATGACTACTTGGTTAAGCCGTTCGCCTTTTCGGAGTTGCTGGCCCGCGTCCGGTCTGTCCTGCGGCGCGGGCCGAACCGTCACCCGGACGTGCTGCGCGTTGCGGATCTCGAGATCGACGTCACGCGGCATCACGCGGTCCGCGGGGGACAACGGCTGCATCTAACCCCCAAAGAGTTTCTCTTAATCTCGCTCCTGGCAAGGCGCGCTGGAGAAGTGCTCTCGCGAACTTTTATTGCGGAGCAGGTCTGGGAAATGAACTTCGATCCCGGTACGAATGTAGTGGATGTCCACGTTCGCCGGCTCCGCTCGAAGGTGGATGATCCGTTTGAGCGGAAGCTGATTCGAACAGTGAGAGGTCTGGGCTATGTACTCGAATGAGTCCGTCGCCCGCGTAGCAGTGGAACGGCATGGACGGCCGTGGTCGATCGCGGTGCGGTTGGCACTTTGGTACGCCTCCTCGGCCTTTGTCCTCGTGGCTGTCGCGACGGGTCTCCTCTATTGGGTGCTCGTGACGAACGTCGATCGCGAGGACGACCAGTTTCTGGTTGATACAATCCAAATAGTTCGAGCGCTGATCCGCGAGCGCCCGGACGACATCGCGGCGCTTCGCCAAGAGGTCGACTGGGAGGGCACGGCTCGCCGTTACGCGCACTTGTATCTGCGAGTGCTTGACGAGCGTGGGCACGTGGTCATTGAGACGGCAGGGGCCACCCCGATTCTCACGCGCCACGCACTGGCGCCCGCCGAGCCGGCATCTGAACCCGGCCCCGGTGTCGAGTTGACCTCACCAGCGGGGACACCCTATCGGATGCTTGCCGCGTGGGCGACCCTTGGTGGCGATGCCGGCGAGCGACGGCTGATACAGGTTGCGCTCGACCGCACCGAGGAGCGCCAACTGCTGCGTGATTATCGCAGCCGCTTGTGGGGCGTCTTGGGCATGGCGCTCTTGGCTTCCGGCATCGTGGGGTACACGATTGCGCGGCGCGGCATGGCGCCGATTCAAGCGATTGCCAATGCCGCGGGACGTATCCGATCGAGCACACTCGACGAGCGCATTCCGACGACCGGGCTTCCAGCGGAACTCTCCACTCTCGCGGAGACGTTCAACGAGATGCTCGATCGACTGGAAGACGCCTTCGCCCGGCTATCGAGTCTGTCGGCGGACTTGGCCCACGAGCTCCGCACGCCGATCAACAACCTGCGTGGTGAGGTGGAGGTGACGCTGGGCAAGGTGCGAACGCCGGGCGAATACCAGGAGGCATTCGTGTCTGTGCTCGAAGAATCCATTCGGCTGTCGCAGATGATCGACGGCCTGATGTTTCTCGCCCGCGCGGAGAACCCGGCCACCCAGATCGCCCGCGCGCCGCTCGACATCCGCCGAGAGGTGGCTGCCGTGCGCGAGTTCTACGAGCCCGCGGCAGCCGAGGCTGGCGTCGGTCTCGAGATCCACGGCGACACGGGATCTCTCATCGCGACGCTCGATCGCACGTTGTTTCAACGCGCGCTAGGCAATCTCATTACGAACGCAGTCATGCACACTCCCAGGGGCGGCTGTGTGCGCCTCTCGGCCGCTCGTGCAGACGGTGCCGTCCAGATTGAGGTGGCCGATACCGGGGTTGGGATTCCACCCGAGCACCTGGCGCACGTCTCGGATCGCTTCTACCGTGTCGACGCGTCCCGATCTGCGGCATCAGGAGGCTTGGGCTTGGGGCTGGCCATTGTCCGCTCCATCGTCAGCGTGCATGGCGGATCGATGCAGATCATGAGCGACAATGGTCGTGGGACGACGGTCAGGATGGTGTTCCCGGACACCTCACATACTCGACTAGACGTCCGCGCTACACACGATTCCGAAACGCTGGCGAGTGGCTAGATCACGTCACGGCAGGGCTGTGCGGTGTTCCTCCCGCGCGGCCGAGAAGACCTCCCTGGCCGAGTCCGCGTTCATCAGTGCAATCCCGAGCCCCACGATCAAATCGGGCCACGCCGAGCGGACATATGCCGTGACGAGTCCGGCTCCCACGATGGCGACGTTCGCCGACACATCGTTCCGCGCCGACAGGAACGCCGCCCGCGTCAAGCTGCCCCCGTGCTGCCGATAACGGGTCAGCATCATCGCACACGTCAGGTTCACCGCAAGCGCGCCTGCGCCCGCGAGCGCGAGTGGCACGGCTGCCGGCGGCACCGGCAGAGAGAACTTCTGCCAGGCAGTCCAGAGAGTTGCCAAGCCGGGGACGAGGAGGATGCCTGCGAGCGCCATTCCCACGCGCGCACGCCGCGCCGGGCTCCACGCCAACGCAACAAGAATCAGGAAGTTGATCGAGGTGTCTTCCAAGAAGTCGATGCTGTCGGCAAACAGCGAGACCGATCCAATCGCGAGTGCTACCGAGAACTCGATCCCGAAATAAGCCAGGTTCAAAACCGCCACGAGGCGAACCACACGACGCAATCCCGCGGTGCTCACTGGCCGCACGATCTTGAGAGGCTCGCACACATCTGCGGGTCACACTGACCAAGTGCGGCAGATGACGATATCGTCATCTGCCGGTCATCTCCGCGTCATTTGCAGATCCGTATCCTCAAGTGGTGCGCACAGGTTCACCCGCAGGCGCAGCCATCCTGTGGAGCCTTCTGCTCCTTACCCGCACCGCTAATGGACAAGCTCCTCCGCCGTCGCTGACGGTTACGGCCGCGCAGGCGAATCGTGCGACGGCGAGCGATCTCATCGGCCGTGCGCTTCAAGCGAATCGTGAACTCGCCGCCGCCCGCCTCGATCTCGAACGCGGGCGCGCGCGGCTCCGGCAAGCTGGGCTGCGACCGAACCCTACGCTCGGCCTCGAACAGACCACCGGACGCTTCACAGGGTCCCCTGACGAGCGGGACCTGAGTGTGGGTGTCGCGCTGCCGGTTGAACTTGGCGCCAAGCGACAGCGCCGCATCGATCTGGCCGAGGCCGAATTGATAGCCTTCGAGGCGGAGATCGCCGACCGCGAACGCCAGCTCACGCACGAGGTGCTCGGCGCGTTCGCCGACGCGCTGGCCGCGGTCCGCGATCTGGAGACCACGGATGGCGTGCGCGATCTCGACGAACAGACGATGCGGGTGGTGCGGATACGGGTCGATGAGCGCGATGCGCCGCCACTGGAACTCAGCCTGCTGCTCACGGAAGTCGATCGATTACGGTCGCGGCGGGCCCTCCTGGAAGGCCGAGTCCAGGCAGCGCTTATCACACTGAAGCATCTGATTGGTGCCGCACCGACCGACGTGCTGACGATCGACGAGTCGTTTCCAACGCAGGCGATCGATGCGTCTCAGGTACCTGAGACGCTGGAGGCGGCGATTGCGACTGCACTTGAGCGCCGGCCGGATTTGCGGTTGGCCCGCCTCAACGAAACCGCCGCGCAAGCAGGGTTGGGTCTCGCACGTGCGGAAGGGCTGCCGGACATGACAGTCTCGGGCACATTTACCACGTCGCGCGGCGTGACCGATCTTCAGGCGCCGCTCATCGCGATCCCGGACAACGATCGAGTGCTGGCCTTTGGCGTCTCCATTGGCCTTCCGTTCTTCAACGCAAACCAGGGCGCGCGCGCGGACGCCGCCGTGGCCATTCGGCAGATGCAGATGCAGCGTGAGTTTACGGAACAGGTTGTGCGCGCGGAGGTGACCAGTGCCTTCCGCCGCGCGGAAGCGGCCCGGGCGGCGCTGACGATCTTCGAACAGGGCGTCATTCCCCGCTCCACCGACAACATCCGGGTCATCCACGAGGCATACGAGTTGGGTGAATTTCGAATTACAGACCTGATCAACGAGCAGCGGCGGCTCCTCGATTCACAGCGCGAATACACCGAAGCCCTCGTCGAGCGCTATCGTGCGCTGGCCGACCTCCATGCGGCCCTGGGTCTCACGCTCGGATCGCAACCATGACGCCTCCGCTGGCATCATCCAGCCGTCGGTTCTCGTCCCGCGACGTGCTCATGCTCGGCGGTGGTGTGCTCCTGGCGCTCCTGGGCGTGCTGGTCTGGACGATGTGGGGGCCGAACGCTGAGACCGGCACTGCGTCTGAAGGAGGCACGCCCTCGACCACAGTCGCGAGCTCGCCAGACGAACTCACAGTCTCGCCCGAGGTCCTGGCCGCGGCAGGCGTTGAAATCGCGCCCGTAGCGGCGAGAGCCCGAACTGAACGCCTCCAGACCACTGGCGTCGTCGAGCCGAATCAGCTGCAGATCCAGAAGGTGACTCCGCTCGTGGCTGGGCGGATCGAGCGCGTCCAGGTGGTGCTCGGAGATTCTGTACGTGCCGGGACGGTGTTGTTCACGCTCGCCAGTCCTCAGATCGCCGAACTCCAAGGCAATTTTCGCTCTGCTGAGGCAAGACTCGTGGAGTCCGAAGCGACCCTGAACCGCACGAGGAAGCTGGTCGATCTTGGGGCCGGCGCGGGCAAAGACCTCGTGGCGGCGGAGGCCGAACATCAAGCGGCGCAAGCACAGCTCGCACAGCTCCGGCAGAGCCTTCAGGCCCTTGAGGCGTCAGCGACGCCAGGCACTGATACCACGACAACCGCCGTGGTCTCGATCCAAGCGCCGGTCGCGGGCACGGTGATCGAGCGGGCGGTGAATCCAGGTGAGTGGATCGAAGCCGGCACGTCGGTCCTCACGCTCGCCAACCTCTCGACGGTCTGGGTGATCGTGAGTGTTCCTGAGGCCCGCTTGAATGTCGTCAGGCGCGGTGCCCCCGTGGAGATTCGGGTGCCCACCTTCGGAGACGCCGCCCTGTCGGGTCGCGTGAGCTATATCGACGCCCAGCTCGATCAGGACACCCGCACGGCCCGCGTACGGGTCGAAGTGCCCAATCCCGGCCAGCAATTGAAGATCGGCATGTTCGTGGAGGTGGTGGTAGAGGGCACAGCCGCGCCAGGCACGGCCGAGTTGACGATTCCGTCCGACGCCGTGCAACGGATCGGCGAGCGCGCGGTCGCGTTCATCCCGACCGCCGACGCGGGTCGCTTCGAGGTGCGTGACGTGGAGCTCGGTGACCAAGTCCAGGACCTGCGGGTCATTCTCAAGGGCCTTCGTGCGGGCGAGCGCGTCGTGACGAAAGGCGGGTTCACACTCAAGTCGCAGCTCCTCAAGGGCCAGTTCGGCGAAGAAGAAGCGATCAGCGGCACTCCGGAACGCAAATGATCCGCGCGATCATCCGGTTCGCCGTCGCTCAGCGCCTGCTCGTGATGTTGCTCGTGGCGGTTCTGGTGGGAGTCGGCGTGTACAGCCTGACAGGGCTTCCACTCGACGCCGTTCCGGACGTGACGAACGTGCAGGTGCAGGTGCTGACACCGGCACCTGCCCTCGCCGCCGTGGAAGTCGAGCGACAGATTACCTTTCCCGTCGAGGTCGCGATGTCCGGCCTTCCGGGCATCACGGAGTTGCGATCGCTCTCGCTGACCGGGCTGTCGGCCGTCACGGTCGTCTTCAGCGATGCCACGGATATCTACGCCGCTCGCCAGCTCGTGCTGGAGCGTTTGTCGCAGGCTCGTGAGGAGATTCCGCCGGAAATCGGCAACCCGGAAATGGGGCCTATCGCGACAGGTCTCGGTGACATCTATCAGTACGAGTTGCGAGGCGCCCGCGGCGGGCCATTCGACCTGAAGGCGCTCCGCACGATTCAGGACTGGAGCGTCCGCCGCCAACTACTGACGGTCCCAGGCATCACGGAGGTCAATAGCTTTGGCGGGCTCGAACAGCAGTATCAGGTACACATCGATCCGGCGCGGTTGCATGCGTACGGCCTCAGCTTCCGAAACGTGTACGACGCGGTGGCTCGGAACAATGCGAACGTGGGCGGCGGCTACATCGAGCACGGTCCGGAGCAGTACGTCCTGCGGGGCGTCGGACTCGCAGAATCGACCAACGACTTGGCGCGGATTGTCGTCAAGACCGGCGCGAAAGGTGTACCGGTGTTCGTCAGCGACGTAGGCCGCGTCGTGACCGGGAGCGCGTTACGCCAAGGCGCCGTCACGGCACAAGGTAACGGGGAAATCGTCGCGGGCATCGCCATCATGTTGCTCGGCGAGAACTCCAGGACGGTCGTCCAGCGCGTGCGCGAGCGGATCGAGACGATCCAGAAGACGCTGCCACAAGGTGTCGAACTCGTGCCGTTCTACGACCGAACCGAACTGGTGGAACGGACGATTCATACGGTCGCCACGAACCTCCTCGAAGGCGCCGTGCTCGTGATCGTCGTCCTCGTGGTCCTCCTGGGTCACTGGCGCGGCGCGGTGCTCGTTGCGAGCATCATTCCGCTCTCGATGCTGTTTGCGGCCGGGTTGATGCGGGCATTTGGGGTCTCCGGCAATCTCATGAGCCTCGGCGCGATCGACTTCGGGTTGATTGTTGACGGCGCGGTCGTGATGGTCGAGAACGCCGTGCGACGGCGCGCGGACACGGAGCGGTCCGGGTCGGGCGACGCTGCAGAGACGACCATCCTCGATGCGTGCCTGGAAGTGGGGCGCCCCGTCGTGTTTGCCGTGGGCATCATCATCATCGTCTACGTGCCGATCCTGAGCTTGATCGGGATCGAAGGGAAGATGTTCCGGCCGATGGCGCTCACCGTCGTCTTCGCCCTGCTCGGATCGCTGATCCTGTCGCTCACGTATATCCCCGCCGCCTTGACGTTCGTGCTGCGTGGTCACGTGGCGGAGCACGAGAGCCCCCTCATCAGACTGGCTAAGCGATGGTATCGACCCGCCCTCGACACGGTGATGCACTATCGGGTCCTCGCGATCGCCGGCGCCGTCGCTCTCATAGTCGTCAGCGGCGCGATCTTTTCGCTGCTCGGCACTGAATTCATTCCGCGGCTCGACGAGGGGGCGCTCGCCATCGAGGCGCGCCTCTTGCCGAGCGCGTCTCTCTCCGAATCGATTCGCGTGTATTCCTCCGCGGAACGCGTGCTGCGCCAGTTCCCCGAAGTCACGAACGTTGTGAGCAAAATTGGGCGAGCCGAAGTGGCGACCGATCCCGTGGGCGTTGATGCCGCGGATATGTTTATCGCGCTGAAACCGCGGGACCAGTGGACCAGCGCGAAGACCCGTGAACAGCTCGTCGAAAAGATGTCGGAAGCACTTGAGCGAGGTGCACCCGAAGGGGCCTTCGGCTTCTCCCAGCCGATCGAAATGCGCATGTCCGAACTCATTTCCGGCGTGCGATCGGATATCGCGATCAAAGTCTTTGGCGATGATTTGGAAACGTTGCGGCGGACGGCTGATCGGATCGCGCAAGTCGTGGGCCGCGTGGAGGGCGCGGAGGACGTCAAAGTCGAGCAGGTCTCGGGACTGTCGCAGCTGCAGATCAAGCCCAATCGGGCGGCCATTGCCCGGTACGGGTTGAATGTGGAGGACATCAACGACCTCGTCGAGGCGATGGTCGCAGGGAAGGAGGCGGGACTCGTCTATCAGGGCGAGCAGCGGTTTGGCCTCGTCGTGCGCTTCGACGAATCGGCCAGTCGCAACGAGGAGACGATCAGGAACCTGGTCGTCCCTGCCCCTAGTGGCGCGCGTGTGCCGCTGTCGCAGTTGGCGGACATCTCGCTGGCTGAAGGCCCCGCTCAGATCTCGCGGGAGGACACGCGGCGCCGCATCGCGGTGGAGTTGAACGTCCGCGGACGCGATATCGGCAGCTTCGTCTCTGAGGCGCAAGAGCAGACGACCGCGAGGGTGCCCCTGCCGCCGGGTTACTACGTCACTTGGGGTGGTCAGTTCGAGAATCTGCGACGCGCCTCGGCCCGGCTGTTGATCGTGGTGCCAATCGCGCTCGCGCTGATCTTCGTGCTGCTGTTCAGCGCGTTCGGCTCCGTCAGACAAGCGCTCATTGTGTATACGGGCATCCCGTTTGCCGTCGTAGGGGGCGTGTTTGCACTGGCTCTGCGAGGTTTGCCCTTTTCGATCTCCGCAGGCGTGGGTTTCATCGCTCTTTTCGGGGTGGCCGTCCTCAACGGCGTGGTCATGGTCAGCTACATCAACGAACTGCGCGCCAGGGGACGAGCGCTTCGCGACGCCGTCATCGAAGGGGCGGAGACTCGGCTGCGCCCGGTGCTCATGACCGCCCTGGTCGCAAGTCTGGGCTTCGTGCCGATGGCGCTCGCCACGTCGGCGGGTGCGGAGGTCCAGCGACCACTCGCCACCGTGGTCATCGGGGGACTCGTCACATCGACGGCGCTCACCTTGCTGATCGTGCCGATGCTGTACGCGCGGTTCGAGCGATGAACCCTACCTGCCTCGAATCCCGTCGGATCCGTCAGCGGCGTGCCGGGGTCGACCCTCAGACCTCTTGAGGTGACGCCCTCATAACCGTTCGCCGGGGCGGCGACTCGGTAGAAGCGCCAGCCGGTGTCAGGGAAACTTTGAGGATCCACCCACGAGGTCGCGGTGATGGAGAGCGTTCGGAAGGTGCTTCCTGCCGGACTGGCCCTCTGTCGGCGGTCGGCGCTCCTCGGCAACACGGATTCCGCCCAGTCTGAGGCTTGTCCGGACAACCGAGCTGCGCAACGGTGAAAGAGCGCTCGCGGCGTTGTAGAGTCTGCGCATGCCCGCACTTCACACCGCCTGCCCGCTCGACTGCCCCGACGCCTGCACCATGGTGGCGACCGTGGAAGACGGCCGACTCGTCAAGCTCGACGGCGCGGCGAGCAACCCCGTCACGGCGGGCTACATCTGTGCGAAGGTCCGCAAGCTCCCGCGCCTGATCTACGGAGAGGAGCGGCTGCTCCATCCCGCCGTCCGCCGCGGCAGGAAGGGCGAAGGGCGCTTCGAGAGCGTGTCGTGGGACGAGGCTCTCGACTTGATCACGGCGAAGCTCGCGGCTGCGCGGAGCGAGCACGGCGGCGAGTCGATCGTCCCGCTCTCCTACGGCGGATCGAACGGCCTCCTCACGCAGGACAACGCCGACGCGCGCCTCTTCAGGCGCCTGGGCGCCTCGCGACTCATGCGCACCGTCTGCGCCGCGCCCACGGGCAAGGCGGCCACGGGCCTCTACGGCAAGATGGGCGGCGTCGCCTACACCGACTACGTCCATGCGAAGCTGATCGTCGTCTGGGGGATGAACCCGGGCGCCACCGGGATCCACCACCTCCCCTTCATCCGCGAGGCGCAGAAGGCGGGGGCAAAGCTCGTCGTCGTGGATCCGCGCCGGACGAAGCTGGCCCTCTCCGCCGATCACCATCTCGCGGTGCGGCCCGGCACCGACCTCCCCGTGGCGCTCTCCATCATCAACTGGATCTTCAGCTCGGGGCGCGCCGACACCGCCTTCCTCGACGCGCACGCCACGGGTGTCGAGGAGCTGCGCCGTCGCGCCGCGGCCTGGTCCTTCGAGCGCGCCGCGGCGGTGGCCGGCGTGAGCGCCGCGGAGATCGAAGCCTTCGCGAAGCTCTACTCCGACACTTCTCCGGCCGTCATCCGCTGCGGCTGGGGGATGGAGCGCAACCGCAACGGGGGCTCCGCCGTTGCCGCGGTCCTCGCGCTGCCGGCCGTGGCGGGCAAGTTCGGCGTGCGCGGTGGCGGCTACACGCTGAGCAACTCCGGCGTCTACGGAGTCGACAACTCGCGGGCCATCGCCGAGCCCGAGCCCTCGACGCGCCGGATCAACATGAACCTCCTGGGGCGGGATCTCCTCGAGCGCCGCGATCCCCGGATC
Source organism: uncultured Acidobacteriota bacterium (assembly GCA_964568735.1). Lineage (GTDB taxonomy): Bacteria > Acidobacteriota > Polarisedimenticolia > JACPZX01 > JACPZX01 > CAZMRF01. The sequence continues at coordinate 32,603 of CAZMRF010000030.1, read as the reverse complement.
GCCGTCCTCTTCGTCTACAACAACAACGGCCTGGCGACGCTCCCCAACCAGGAGGCGGTGCGCAAGGGGCTCCTCCGCGAGGACCTCTTCACCGTCGTCTTCGAGCAGGTGATGACGGACACGGCGAAGTACGCCGACATCCTGCTGCCCGCGACGACCTTCCTCGAGCACCACGAGCTGATGCGGGGCTACGGGTCCTATGGATTTCAGGAGATCCGGCCCGTCATCGAGCGCGTGGGAGAGTCGAGGCCGAACGCCGAGGTCTTCTCCGACCTCTGCCGCCGCCTGGGCCTGTCGCGGCCGGACGACCCCGAGACGTCTGAGGCAATGCGCGCGGTGCTCCTCGCCGGCCATCCCATGGGCGAGGAAGGGCGGCAGTCCCTCTCGCGCGGGGATCTCGTCTTTCCTCCCTCAGGCCCCGCGCCGGTGCAGTTCGTCGACGAGCACCCGCGCACCGAGGATCGCAAGGCGCACCTCGTGCCGGAGGACCTCGACGCCGAGGCGCCGGGCGGCCTCTATGCCTACCGCGAGGACCCGGGGGGGCCGGCGAATCCCCTTGCGCTCATCTCCCCCTCGACGGATCGGACGATCTCCTCGACGCTCGGCCAGCTCCGCAAAGAACAGGTTCCCATCGAGATCCACGCCGAGGATGCCCGCGCGCGCGCCATCGCCGACGGGGACAAGGTGCGGGTCTTCAACGAGTACGGTGAGGTCCGGTGCCTGGCGCGGGTCAGCAGCGAGATGCGCCCCGGCGTCGTCAGCCTCCCCAAGGGGCTGTGGAGCCACAACACGCTCAACGGCTCCACGGCGAACGCCCTCGCCCCCGACACGCTCACCGACCTCGGGGGCGGCGCCTGCTTCAACGACTCGCGAGTCCAGGTGGAGCGCCTCTCCGCGTAGCGCGGCCAGAAACCGGCCGGCGCTGCGCGATGATTCGTGCCGCGGGCCACCTTTAGCGCCAGGAGCGCCCATGACCGATAAGCCCCGCGACACAAGCCCCCGCTTCCTCACGGCCACGCCCCAGTTCACCGTTCCCGACGTCGTGGCCGCCGCCGACTACTACCGCGACAGGCTCGGCTTCGAGAACCGGGGCTTCTTCGGCGATCCACCCGTCTTCGCCATGGTGGGCCGCGACGCGATCGAGATCTTCTTCAACCAGGATCCTCGCGCAGCCCATCTGCCCCGCGTCCGGGCGGCCGTCGCCTATGACGCCTACATCCACGTTACGGCGGTCGATGCGCTCGCGGCGGAGCTGCGTGCGCGGGGCGCGACGCTGATCGAGGGGCCTGTAGATCGCATCTACGAGATGCGCGAGGTCGTCGTCGAGGACTGCCACGGCCTCCGCCTCGCCTTTGGGCAAGATGTCGCGCACCGGGCGGCCTGATCTGCCCTTGAGGTTTGCAGCTGGAGCGCGTGACGCGACGACCCTCCCGTCGTGACGGACTCCCCCGCGGGGGCTAGACTTCGGACGGCGCCCGCCTCCCTCCTGAAGGTGAACCCATGAGCCCAGCCCTCCCACCCAAGGTGAAGGCCTCCCGTCGCACCATGATGGCCGCGGTTCTCGTCGAGCCCGGCCGGATCCTCCTGGAAGACAAGCCCATCCCCGAGGTCGGACCGCGCGACGCGCTTCTCCGCGTCACGACGACGACCATCTGCGGAACCGACGTTCACATCCTGAAGGGCGAGTATCCGGTCGCGCGCGGGCGCATCGTGGGCCACGAGCCGGTGGGGGTGATCGAGGAGCTCGGAGCTGCGGTCACCGGGTACGAGATCGGCCAGCGGGTCATCGCCGGCGCGATCACGCCCTGCGGGCAGTGTCATTCCTGCCTGGATGGCCACCCCTCCCAGTGCGGCGGAAAGGCGATGGGCGGATGGCGTCTGGGGAACTCCATCGACGGTTGCCAGGCCGAGTACGTTCTGATCCCCGACGCCATGGCGAACCTCGCGCCGATCCCGGACGAGCTGACCGACGAGCAGGTGCTCATGTGTCCCGACATCATGAGCACTGGCTTCGGCGGCGCGGAGAGCGGGCGCATCCGGATCGGGGACACGGTGGCGGTCTTCGCGCAGGGGCCGATCGGGCTCTGCGCGACCGTGGGTGCGAAGCTCTCCGGAGCGACTCGCATCTTCGCCGTGGACGGGCTCCCCGAGAGGCTCTCGACTTCCCGCCGGCTGGGCGCCGACGTGACCATCAACTACAAGGAGCGCAACCCGGTGGCGGCGATCCTCGAGGCCACGGGCGGCCGAGGCGTGGACGTGGCGATCGAGGCCCTCGGCACGCAGGGCACCTTCGAGAGCTGCCTCCGCGTCGTGCGGCCCGGGGGCACGCTCTCGAGCCTGGGTGTCTACTCCGGCAAGCTCACTCTTCCGCTCGACGCCTACGCGGCCGGCCTCGGCGATCACACGATCGTCTCGACCCTCTGCCCGGGCGGGAAGGAGCGGATGCGCCGCCTCATGAGCGTGCTGGCCTCGGGCAGGGCGGACCTCCGCCCCCTTGTCACCCACCGCTTCACGCTCGACAGGATCGAAGCGGCCTACGAGCTCTTCTCGAACCAGCGCGACGGCGTCCTGAAGGTGGCGATCACGCCGGCGGGTTGACGGCATCGATCGGTCGGAGGTCTTCGTCGGCGCTTTCACACGCGAGCTTGACATTCGTGTTATTTTCGTATAATGTCCGAGCACCTGTCAGAGCCCCGAGGTGCCCGATCGGTGCATTCCACACTTAAAGCCATCGGCGGTTGGAGGTCTCCGGACCTTGCGGAGGCTCGGCTTGAACGTGGGCCGCTAGCCTGCCCCCGTCTGCGCCCCGAGCGGGGTCGGACGTTTTCCACGGGAGCACCGCCCCCCTGCACGCGTCTGCGCACCTCAGTCAGAAGCAGCGCGCCTGCACAAACCTGCGCCCCCGGCGAGGTCGGACGTTTTCCATGGAGCCATCACCCGACTGCACCCGTCTGCGCCTCAACGGTGCACGGCAGCAGCTCGGGTTCGAGCAGGCGGCCTGCACGTGTTTGCGCTCCGAACGGGGTCGGACGTTCTCCACGGGGCGATCGGACGACTGCACGCGTCTGCACGTCGGGTGGGGTTGGAAGGTGCCCACGGTGCCTTCGGCCCACTGCACGCGTCTGCGTGCCTCCCCGACGCGAGCGCATCCCGGGCGGGGTCGGACGTTTTCCACGGGGGCATTTCCCCACTGCACGGCTCTGCGTGCCTCCACGATCCGAGGGCGTCTCGGGCCGAAGGGATGCGACTGCACGCGTCTGCGCGGTCCGGGACCAACAGGCCAATCCCTGTTGCGGGGGGAGCTTCAGTTCCACTTGTGATCGATTCCACAGGCACGGATCCACAAACTCGGAGGCACCGATGGACGCGATATGGGCCAGGAAGCTGTGGGAGACGCAGCGCCAGGAGACGATCCTGATCGCAGGCGAGGAGTTCAAGCGAATCCGTTACGGGCGTGAAGGCCGGCGGTGGCACTACGGGATCCCTGTCTGCCACGACTGCGGCGCCAGGATGGGACAGTTCCACGGTCCGGGCTGCGATATGGAGCGCTGCCCGGCCTGCCGCGGGCAACTGCTCTCGTGCTGGTGTGCGAGGCCCGAGGAGCCTCCGGAGGTGTGTGAGAAGGGAGAGGGCGGAGCCAACCCGGCGAAGGCTTTTCGGAATCGCCTCGAGGAGCTGGCGAGCAGGCTTCTCCAGACGAAGCCGACCGATGAAGGCCGCGACTGAGGTCGCTGTGGACAACGCGGCGCGTCAAGGCGCATCATCCCCCATGCGGACGGTCGAGGGGCATCCCGACTTCGCCCGGCTCGAGGAACGCCTCGTCGAGTGGATCCGGGAGACCAAGGCTGTTTCGCCGGCAGGCCCTCTCGCTCCGGTCCTCGTGGTCGTTCCGACGGCGCGCCTCCGGTCGTACCTCCAGGTCCTGCTGGCCGAGCGATTCGGCTCACTGCTGAACGTCACCATCCTGGAGTACACCTCGCTCGCCAGGGAGGCTGTGGCCTCGGCCGGCGCGGAGCTGCCTCGCACGATCCCCCGCCGGGCACGCGAGGCCATCCTGGAAGGCTGCCTCGAGCCCCGCTTCGTCAGGCTGGCCGACTACGTCCGCTCCTGTCCCGGCACGCTCCCCGCGCTCCTCGGGACCATGGACGATCTTCGCGATGCCGCGGTGAGTCCAGAAGCGTCGCCGAAGCTCGAACGCCTCACTCGCGGAGGGCGCGAGGTCCTGAATCTCTATGGCCTCTATTGCTCGAAGCTCGCGGAGCTGGCCTCTGCCGGGCGCCAGGGCACTGAAGGCGGCAGGGACAGGGCCGGATCCGGCTGGCTGACCGATCGGGCCGGCATGAGGCGCGAGGCAGGAAGGCACGCCGGTTCCTGGGCGCGAGGCTTCGACGTGGTCCTTCACTACGGCGCCTATGACCTGATTGGATCGAACCTGGATCTGATGCAAGCGATCGAGGAGGGCGGCACGCGGGTGGTTTACATCATGCCCTGGCACCCCACCGCACCGGCCTTCGAGTTCGCACGGAGATTCGTCAGCGGGATACTCGGCGAAGTGCCGACCCTCCTCCGCGGCGAGCTTGAACCATCGGAGGCAGGCGGGTCCGATCGGGGGCTGGCACGTGAGCGTCCGGGAAACGCATCGACAGCCAGCTTGGAGATCTCACGAGGCTTGCCCGCGGCAGAGGCCACGGATCGTCTCCTGGGCAATCGGCTCCGCTTCCTCTACGACGAGGAGGCGCCTGCGCAGCCGCCCGTCGAGGGCGCCGGGATCAGCTTCTTCCACACGCAGGGGCCGGAGGCGGAGCTTCGCGAGACGGCCCTCAGGATCCTGGACCTGGTCCGGACGTGGCCCGGAAGCGATGCGCAGAGCGACGGGTCCTCAGGGCCGGGTCACGGCGATGGGAGCGGGGCGCTCCCGCGTCTGGGTCACGGACTCGAGAGCGAGCTGCGCGGAGCTGGAGGTCCTCGGGGGAATCCCTGGCCGCTGTCGCGCATCGCTGTCATCGCACGCTCGCTCGAGCCGTACGCCCCGCTCCTGGAACCAGTTCTTTACGACCGCTTCGCAATCCCCTTCACGACCAGCGCCTCCCTCGGTGCCGCCGCCGATCCCCACGTGATGGCGGCGCTGAACCTCGCGCGCGTCGTCCTCGACGACTGCGAGAGGCAGCCGCTCCTCGATCTCGCCCGAAGCGGACTCCTCACTCCGGCCGGCCACGTGGATCCGCTCATGGAAGCGGGTGAGTGGGATCTCATGGCGCGGAAATTCCGGATCATGCGCGGACGCGATGCATGGACCGGGGAGCTTCTCCATCTCTCGAAGAAGGCCGACCTGTGGGTGGCGCCCGATGCCGATACGCAGACGCGCGAACGAGCCGAGCGCCGCAGGGAGGCGTGGCGCATCAGCGCCGAGAGGCTCGGTGGCTGGCTCGACGGGCTCGAGCAAGACGCCGCTACCCTGCGAGAGGCATCCACCTGGGAGGCCTGGGCGGACGCGCTCGAGACCTTCGTCGAAACGCGTCTGACCGGTTTCACCGGAACGGACGACCTTCCTCCCGAACCGGGTGCCGTGGCCTTCTTCGGCGCTCTCTCCGAGATGCGCGATCTGGGTGCGTCCGGGATCCCCTTCCCTCAGGGAAGCGGAACCTCGCCCTCGAAGAGGGCCCTGCGTTTCCTGGAGGCCTCGATTGGCAGGGCTCGCATCCCCATCGGCACGGCGCCGCGAACAGCCGGGAGGCGGGACAACGGCGGGGTTCGCGTCCTCGACGCCATGCAGGCCCGCGGGCTCGCCTTCGATGCCGTCTTCCTGATCGGATTCAATGCCGATCTGATTCCCCGCCGCCCCCGCGAGGATCCCTTCCTCGCCGACGAGGATCGGGCGCTCCTCCGGGCGAGCCTCTCCCGGCCTCTCCCCGTGAAATCGGCAGGCCGTGAAGAAGAGCACCTCCTTCTCGCGCACCTGCTCGGATCCGCCCGCCGGCGCCTCACGATCTCGTGGCAGAGAGCCGACGAGACCGGGCGAGCCCGCGTGGAGAGCCTCTCGCTTCGCGAGATCTCGCGCATCGCCCTCGGGGGCGCGGACCTCGCTCGCCTCCAGGATCCCGGACGGACCCATCGCGCGGCGGCGCACCCCGCCGATGCCGCGACGGATATCCGGGACCGCTTCGGCTTCATGCCGCCCTCCGATGCCGGCGTAGGCGCGTTCCTTCAAGTGGCCTCCCCCGAGGGCGCGCGCCGCTCGCACCGGAAGCTCGTGGACGCCGGTCTCCTCGAGGACCACGGGAATCTCGCCCCTGGTTTGGATCTCCTCGCTGCGATCGAGTCCTTCGAGCCGGGCGACTTCCGCTTCGACGCCATCGTGGGCGCGAAGGCCGCCCCGCCTCCCGGGATCTGGTCCCCCTCCAGGCTCGAGGACCTCGGGAACTGCCCGCAGCAGTACTTCTTCAGGCATGTCCTCCGCGTGGACGAGCTGGACGCCATCCTCGAGGAACACGAGATCGACATCGCCGAGCTCGGGACTCTGGCCCATCGCGTCCTCCAGGACGTGTACGTGTCGCTCACGGCGGAGGGGCACCTCGGCGGGGCCACGAGTGACGGGGCCGGCGCCGCCCGCCGCGGAATCGAGCTGCTCGAGCGGAAGTGGACGGACCATTTCTCCGAGGTGGCCGCCGTCATCCACCGCCGATTCCCCTTGATGTGGAAGGGGCTCTCGGCGCTTTGGAAGAACGCGCTGAGGACCTTCATCCTCCACGACATCTCAGCTCTCGATCTGTCGGGCTCGAAGGTGCTCGCCCTCGAGGAAATCGTGGAGACGGCCATCCCCATCGGCGGCGGCGCGCCTCCCCTGCCCGTCCGCGGTCGGATCGACAGGGTCGTCCTCGACGCCGCCGGACGGCAGGTCGTCGGCGACTACAAGACCATGGGGAACCTCTCCTCCCGGGTGGAGATGGCTCGCATCCTCAAGGGGCGAGCGCTCCAGATGCCGCTCTACGTGTTGATGAAGGAGTCGGCCCGCGCGGCGGAGGGCGGGCCGCGCACGGTCTCCGCCGAGGTGCTCGGCGTGGGGCCCGCCTTCTCCGAGGCCGCATCGCCCTCGGAGCCGAACCCGGAGGGTTATCCGGCCCGGGAGGTGCTCGATCCCGATCGCATGGAGAAGATCCGCGAGGGGCTCCTCGAGACCGTGCGTGTCCTGGTGGAGACAGCAGCCGAGGGCTGCTTCCCCTTCAACTCAGACAGCGATCGTTGCGGCTGGTGCCCCTACCTGCGCGCCTGCCGGAGGGGGCACGAGCCCACGCTCGCGCGCCTCTCGGGCTCCTCCGCTGCGGCACGGTATCTCTCGTTGAAGTCCAAGAGCAGCAGGCGCCCCCTCCTCTCCGCCGCGCCGGGCGCCGCGCAGGATCCCCGATGACCTCCGGGCCCCGCAAGCCTCTCCCCGACCAGCGAGACCGAGACCGCGCCGCCACCCTCTTCGATCGGAACCTCGTCGTGACGGCCGGGGCCGGCACGGGGAAGACGGCGCTGCTGATCGAGCGGGCGCTGAACCTGATCGGATCGGGCCGCCAGGAGATCCGCTCCCTCGCGGCCATCACCTTCACGGAGAAGGCCGCGGCCGAGCTGCGCCAGCGCCTGGCCACGGGGCTCGATGCGCTGCAGCATCTGGCCGCCGAAGATGCCGACCCCCGAGCCCTGCAGGGCCGCACGGAGGCCGAGAGAGCCTGGCGGTGGCTGCGCGAAGAGGCGGGAGGCTCCGCCGCCGCCATCCGCGCCCGCACCCTCGCGGCGCTCACCGATCTCGACGCCGCATCGATCTCGACCATCCACGCCTTCTGCGCGGAGATCCTCCGGCGCCACCCGGACGAGGCCGGCGTGGATCCCTCCTTCGTCGTGGACGAGGGTCCGGCCTTCAGCCTCATCTTCGACGAGGAGTGGGAGAGGTTTCTTCTCGACGAGATGGGGAGCTCGGCGCCTCGGGAGGATCTCTGGGAGAGAGTGCTGCTCCTGCCCGACGCCCTCGGCGACGTCCGTGCCGTGGGCCGGGCCCTGGCCGGGCTCGGCCTCGATGGCGTGGCCACCGCGGAGGGCCCGGGCGCCTTCACGGATCTCATCAAGGCGGTGGCCTCGCAGGCCCGCAGGCAGCTCACCGGGATCCTCTCGAGCACCTCCGGGATGAACCCGAACATGACGACCTTCCTCTCGGGCGCGGCCCAGCTCCTCGCGGACTACGCCGAGCAGGGTCCCGAGGGGATGGCGGGCGTCATGACGCCCCTCAGCCTCGATGCCTTCCTCGACAAGCAGGGAGTCCCGGAGCCGGGCAAGAAGCTCACGGGAGCCGATCCGGAAGAGGTCCGACGTGCCGCCAAGCAGGCGAGGGACTTGATCTTGCTCCTGGCGCGCGTGGACGAGGAGCGCATCGGCCGGATCGTCGCCGCCGCGGCGCCGCTCGCCCAGCGCGCCCGGGCGCGCTTCCTGTCGGCCGGCTACGCCTCCTTCGACGCGCTCCTCCAGGTCGCGCGCGAGCTGCTGGCGCGCAACCCCGCCATACGCCAGGCCCTCGGTTCGCGCTTCAAGGCGATTCTCGTCGATGAGTTCCAGGACACGGATCCCCTTCAGTACGAGATCCTCTTCTTCCTGGCGGAGGAGGGGAATCCTCCGGCCACCGATGCATGGAGCGCGCGCCTGGCGCCGGGCCGCCTCTTCATTGTGGGTGATCCCAAGCAGTCCATTTATAGATTCAGGGGCGCCGACATGGAGGCCTGGCGCCGGGCCGTGGACCACGTCCTCTCCCGGAAGGGCGAGGAGCTCACGCTCAGCGCCTCCTTCCGCAGCCCTCATGGGATCGTCGAGCCCGTCAACCGCCTCTTCGCGACGTGGATCGCCCCGGCCTCTGGTGAAGATCGCATCTACGCGCCCGACTACCGCCCCATCATCTCCGCCGCGGGAGAGGGAGGATCCTCCTCTCCGCTCGTCGAGATCTGGTCCGTGGCCGCGGAGGGCCTCTCCGAGGAGAACCGCGAGGCGGAGGCCGAAGCCATCGCGCGCTGGATCTCCGGGAATGCCGGCGGAGAGGAGGCCACCGGAGAGCCTCTCAAGCTCAACCACGTGGCGATCCTGCTCCGCGCGCTGACCCACGCGGGCCTCTATGCTCAGGCGCTGCGCAGGGCGGGCCTCCCCTACGTCGTAGAGGGAGGGCGCGGCTTCTACGAGAGATCCGAGGTCGGAGATTTCCTCGCCCTCCTCCGCGCCGCGCACAACCCGCGCGACGGAGCCGCCGTGCTGGCCGTGATGCGATCCCCCGTGGGCGGAGTGGATGACGTCGAGCTGGCCCGCTTCGCCGCGGCGGGAGGGAGAATCGACGGGAGGGGACTGGCCGCCTCGCCCGAGGACTTTCCGGGGGTTCATCGCACGCTCGGGCTGCTCGATCGGATCCGCGAGGGAATGCGCGGGGCGTCGGTGGAGCAGATCGTCCTCCGGACCGTCCGCCTCAGTGGTCTCCTTCTCCTGCACGCCTCGGCCCACGAGGGAGCGCAGCGCGTCGCCAATCTCAGGAAAATCGCTTGGCGCGCCGGCGAGATCGCCCGCCGCGGCCTCTCACTGGAGGAGACGCTCCAGTTCCTGGACCTCGAGTACCACGGGGAGGTCGCGCAGGGCGAGGCCCCGCTCGCCGACGAGACGGTCAACGCGGTGAGGATCCTCTCGGTTCACAAGGCCAAGGGACTCGAGTACCCCGTCGTCATCGTCCCCGATGTCGGGCGTCTGGAGCTATGGCGTGAGAACCGCGACGCGGGAGCCGTCCTGGTGCAGCACGCCGGGAGGCGCTCACCCGGCGTGAGGCTGGGGAGCGGCCACATCAGCGCCGCGCGAGCCTGGCACGCGCTCTCATCGCGCCGCCACGAAAGCGCCGAGGAGAAGCGTGTCTTCTACGTGGCCTGCACCCGCGCGAAGCGCCGCCTGATCCTCGTGAACAGCCAGACAGGTGGGGGATCCCGCCCCTGGAGGAGCGCGCTCGCGGCTCTGGGCTACGAGGTTGACGGAGCGCTTCCGCCTGCCGGCCTTCTCTGCGATGGCCTCGTCGTGCACAGAGTCCTCGAGCCGGGCGTGATCGACATCGCGCCCGTCGAGGCCGAGCCCGACCCCGCCTGGCTCCGCTCCGTCGAGGAGTTCGCCCGGGTCAGCCGGAAGGCAGCAGCCTCCGCGATACCTCCGACTCAACGGCCATCGGGCGCGGGCTCTGGGGACGCCCGCGTGGCCGAACCTGCGGCGCAGGATGACGACGCCGGCGAAGCCGGGGAGGTCATGGGAGGGGATCGACCGCGGCCCGACGCAGCCCGTCTTGCGGGGAGCGCCGTGCACCGCGCGCTCGAGCGGTGGGACTTCCAGGATCCCGCGCGGCTCCGCGAGCTTGCGGAAGAGGAGATCGGTCATGCGATGCACCTGGATGCGGGCCGGCGCGCGGCGGCCGATCTGCGCGAGCGGGCCCGCTCGGAAACGACGGCGATTCTCGACGGCTTCCTCCGCTCCGCACTTCCCGGAGAGCTGGCCGCTCGTCTAGCGGCTCAGCCGCCGGGATGGGGCCGTGGAACGCTTGCCGGTTTCCGCGAAACTCCCTTCATCCTGGCGGGTGATCCGGAAGCCGCACCGGGCGAAGGGAGCGGTAGCTCCTGGCTGGGCGCCTGTGATCTGATCTATCGGGAGGCGGATGGAACGGTCGTGGTCGGCGACTACAAGACCGAGCGCGTCAAGGGCGATCCCGCTGCCGCGGCCGGCAAGCACGCGCAGCAGCTCGAGATCTACGTCCGGGCCCTGCGGCGCGCGCTCGGCCATCTCGAGCGCCCTCCGAAGATCCGCGCCGAGGTGATCTTCGTCCGTCTCGGGAAGATCGTTCCCCTTCAGACTGACGGCATCTGATCCCATGGACAGGGACACCGGCATCGGAGGCCCGGGCGGCCGCTTCCCCTCCACGCACCACGCCGCCGTCATGCAGCCCGACGAAGCCGCGAGGTAGGCTAGAAAAGCGGAAGCTGCCCGGAGCCCCGCGCCGCGCTCGGCGCGGGCTCCGCGGGCTTGGGCGTGACGGCTTGGGCGGGCTCTGCGGGCGTCTGTTCCGTGGCGGCGGACGTCACGGACTGCGCAGGACCAGGCGGAGTCGTTCGAACGGCCGCAGGGTGGGCCGTCTCTGCATCCGGTTGCGCGACCGCCAGTCCGGCCGGAGTCGGGGCGGCCATCGAGCCGCCCTCGTCCGGGATGGCGCCCGCCTCCTCGCTCCGCCCGCCCGGGAAAGCCGGGCGGGCCACGGGCTTCTCGTCCTTCCACTCCGGGCAGATCTCCTGGTAGGAGCACCAGGCGCAGAGCGGTCCCTTCTTCGACGGGAAGTCGCGCGTCTTCTCCACGGTCTGTATCAGTGCGATGCAGGACTTCCGGATGCGATCGAGCTGCTCGCGCGTTCGGATCTCGACGAACGTCTTCGCGTGGGCCAGGAAGTGCCAGATGAGACGGACCTCGCTCGTCTCCGGGAAGCGCTGCCTGAGGCCCATCTCGTAGAGGGGAAGCTGGCGGTCGTACTGGAGGCTCCCCTCGCGGGGAAGGCTCGCCGAGGTCTTGTAGTCGTGGATCTCGATGATGCCCGGGCCGGCGTGCTGCGCGCGGTCCACGTACCCCATCATCCGGTACTGGCGTGCCCTGTCGAGGGCGATGTCCACCTTCAGCTCGAGGCCGATGATCGTTCCCGGGTCGATCCGGAAGGGGTAGTTCTCCTCCCAGAAAGTCCTCAGACATCGCTCGCCGATCGCGCGGTAGTCATCGGCCATCATGTCGGGCCGGATGACCTGCACGGCGGGAGTCAGCCCCCGCTCCCAGAGTCGGTGGAAGGCTCCCACGGCTCCCTCCACTCCGCCGCCGCGCGCCCGATCGAGATCCGAGTAGAGATCTTCGAGCGTCTCGTGGACCTTCTTGCCCATGAAGGCCTCGATGGACTCGAACTCGGTTCGGATGCGGTCGATGTAGCGGAAGCGGTACTGGAGGGGGCAGTTCTCGAAGGCTGAGAGCCTGGAATGGGAGTAGACGGGCAATCAGAACGTCCAGCCGGCCGTGATCTTCATCTCGGGGAGGTCGGAGAACCCGAGGCTCATCTCGGCGAGGAAGCGGCTTCCCCCCTCGAGCTTCATCTCGATCCCGCCGACGGCGGCCGGGCCGATCTCGGTCTCGCTGTCGCAGTCGGTCTCGTTCCTGCCGAAGAAGCTGTTGCCGAACCCCTTGCAGTCGCTGTCGAAGTCGTAGAAGGCCGCGGTGATCTGCCCGCCGGCGTAAGGCTTCACCGGAGCATCCACCGTGAAGTAGTAGGAGACCATCCCGTTCAGCGTCAGCGTCGTCACGTCGTCCCCGAGGCCGATCTCCGCGCTGGGCTGGAAGCGGACGCCGGGCGCGAACTCGCCGAGGTCGAAGTGGACCCCGCCGAAGATCTGATCCGGATCGGAGGAAATCCCTACCCGCGGACCCCAGCCCTGGAAGCCGAAGCCCTCGGCGTGGTGGATTGCAGGTGTCGCGAGAATGATGAGGAGGAGGAGAGCTACGCGCTGGATCCTGATGTTCATTCGGGTCTCCTTGATCGGGGGGCGTGTTGTCCGGAGCCTGACAGGCAGTCGGCTCCATGCTGCGGCGCAGCCATCCTAGAGAATCGCAGTGCAGTCTTCAAGGAGATGCGCTCGCGGCGCTGCGGAGATCGAAGCCCGCGGGCTCCCCTTCGTCGAACCCGTCGATCCTTCGCGTCGCCCGGACGATGAGGGCCGCGCCGGCCAGGGCGATCACGGCGGAGAGGCCGAACAGCCCGAAGGGCCCCGTGTGCTCGTAGAGGATTCCAGAGGTCACGGCTCCGGCGACGTTGCCCAGTCCGTAGGTCACGCCCGAGTAGACGGCCTGCCCGGAGGCCCGCAGCTCTCCGGGGAAGATCTTCCGGGTCGCCATGACGGCCGCCATGTGAAAGGCGCCGAAGGTGAATGCGTGGAGGATCTGTGCGGGCAGGGCGACCCAGAGGGAGGCCGAAAGCGCGAAGGCCAGCCATCGGGCGGCCGCCAGCAGGAAGCACAGGAGGAGCAGCCGTGACGGACGCGTCGATCTCATGATATGGGTGAAGACCACCATCACCACCATCTCGGCCACGACCCCCAGCCCCCAGAGCGCGCCGATGACGCGCCCCGTGTGGCCCTGCGCCGCCATGTGAATCGAGTAGAAGGTGTAGTAGGCGCCGTGGCTCGCCTGCATCAGCAGCGTCGCCACGTAGAAGGCGGCGACCCCCGGCCTGCGAAGGACTTCACGAAGCGAGCCGCGCTTCGCCGGCGGAGCCGGCTCGGGACGCGGCAGCAGCGAGCAAGAGAGGGCCGTGAGGGCCGCGCAGCCGATCATGACCCAGAGCATGGAGCGCAGTGCGATCGAGTCGATCATCCAGCCCAGCGCTCCCGCCGCCACGACGAAGCCCGCCGATCCCCAGACCCGGATCCGGCCGTAGTCGAGGCGGCGAACCCGCGCGGCGTCCAGGACCGTGGCCTCGGCGAAGGCATGCACAGGCGCCTGGGCCGCGGCCACGGTCAGCGTGACGAGGATCAGTCCCGCGAAGGTCGCCGGGAAGAGGTAGAGGACGTAGGCAGCCGCCGAGAGCCAGCCGGCGAGCATGAGCGCCGAGTGGCGCTTCCCCATCCTCTCCGCCGGCACCGTCCACGCGCCGGCGAAGAAGGGGCGTCCGAACGGAGCGATCGACGTGAGCACGCCGATCTGCGGCGGCGTCAGCCCGAGGCTCTGGAAATAGAGCGGAAGGTAGGGGATGATGATGCCGACGTTGGCGAAGGCGGCGAAATAGTAAAGCCTCATGGCAAGCGCGGTCATCCTCGACTACAACGGCGTCATTGTCAACGACGAGCCGCTGCATCTCGCCGCCTTCAAGCGCGTTCTTGGCGGAGAAGGAATCCGTCTCGACGACGACGAGTACTACGCACGCTACCTCGGGGTGAGCGACCGCGACATCACGCGTGACGCCGTGAAGCGCCACGCCTCCTCGGGGCGGACCCTCGACGAGCGCGAGGTCGACGAGCAGGTCGATCACCTCCTCGCCTTGAAGGCCCTGGCCTACAGGGACATGGTGCGGAGAGATCTTCCCGAGTGTCCGGGCGCCTCGGCCTTCATCCATGCCGCCTCCGCGAGGTTTCCCCTCGCCGTCGCGTCGGGCGCCCTCAGGATAGAGGTGGAGGACGGCCTCTACCGGCTCGGAGTCCGCGACCGGATCACGGCAGTCGTCACCATCGAAGACGTCGCGCGCGGGAAGCCCGATCCCGAGACCTTCCTGAGAGCCCGCGAGAGCCTCGTCCGGATCTGCACGACGCCCGGGGCTCCCCTGCCGCTTCAACGATCCGAGCCAAGCGCCTCGTTTCTCGTCGTGGAGGACTCCCCCGCGGGGCTCGCGGCGGCGCGGGCCGCATGGATGCCGGCGGTCGGTGTGACTACTTCGCGTCCTGCCGGAGAGATGATGCCGGCCGATCTGGTCATCTCCGATCTCTCGGCGCTCGACCTCGAGACCATCGCCCGTCTCTGATCAGAACTCGGGGCCGGACTCCCAGTCGTCGGGCACGTGGCGGCCGAGCCCCTGCTTCATGAGGAAGTCGCGCAGGGCGCTGCGCGTGGAAGGGAAGGCCAACTCGCGCCAGGGGATGCTCTCGGGCCGGGTCCACTGCACGGCGAGCGCCTCGGCCGTGGGGGCGGGCTCGCCCCCGGCGGCCTCGGCCTCGTAGATCATCATGATGATCCCGCGCTTCCTGTAGGTGTAGAGGTTCATCAGGGGGCCGAGCCGGATCCGGACGCCCGTCTCCTCCACCGCCTCGCGGACCGCGGCCTCTTCGGGCGATTCGCCCCGGTCCACGTAGCCTCCCGGAAAGGTCCACTTCCCGTATCCGGGCTCGATGGATCGCTTCAGGAGGAGAAAGCCTCCGGGGCCGTGGACGATCGTCCCGACGGCCACCTTGGGATCCAGGTAGAAGATGAAGGAGCAACGCGTGCAGATGAGCCTCTCACGCGGGTCGTGCTCCTCGACGACGCGCTTCTCGAGGGGCCCGCCGCACTTCGGGCAGAAGCGATAGCCGAGGTCGGATTCGCCGTGGAGGTGGGAGGTCATGGGGAGGGAGGCTCCGCCGGCGAGTATACCGGCTTGCGCGACGCGCTGGGGCCCTCCGAGGCGCCCCACCCCCCCGGACGCCCGCGGGGCGCTCCTGACGGATCGCGAGATCCCCGGCATGGTGCTGGTCGAGCGCAACCAGGTCCG
>CAZMRF010000030.1:0-17298 GCA_964568735.1 uncultured Acidobacteriota bacterium | reverse complement strand
TCCCGGGCGGCGTGGTCGATCTCGCCGCGGCGTGCGGGTACAATGCACCGTCACGGTCCGATGAACCGGGCCGCCTGCCCTGCCTTGGCGGCTCTCCCGCTTCCCAACGAGGCCGCTCTCCGAATGAGCCGGCAGAAGCACAAGAGCAAGCGCGACCCTCGCGAGGAGAGCCTCGCGAAGGGGAAGACCCTGCTGGCCGGCTGGGGGCTTCACGAGTTCACGCTGACGGCGGCCACGCCTGCGAGGGAAGCCATCGAGAAGCTCTCCGCCTTCGTGGGCCGGGATCCCGCGAGCGACCTCGTCCTCGCGGGGTGGATGGCCCGCCAAGCCGACCCTGCCGTGGCCGCGAAGCTCGTCTCCTGGGAGGGCGAAACCCACGACAAGGAGCTGCGGCGCGAGATCCGCCGCTCGCTCTTCAAGCTGGAGCAGAAGGGAATCCACGTGGAGCGCGCCCAGGAGCCGAAGCCTGCCTTCACGCTGGCCGAGGAGACCCCCGAGCCCCGCGGGTACCTCGGCTCCATCGACGGCGACGGCTCGCGCATGGCGTGGCTGATGCGCAGCGACCGCGGCCAGATGACCGCCCTCTTCACCGTGATCAGCGACCGCGACGGGATGACCTACGTGGATGCCGTCACCGCCCGGCGCCAGGCGTTGATGGCGACCATCCGGGAGGCCATCTCCGAGGCCGGACCGATGGCCGAAGTGCCCTGGACCTACGCCGATGCGCTCATGAGCGCCGCCTTCAGGCAGGGGGCGCCGAGGCCCGCCAACACGAAGGCGGACTTCCTCCTGAACCGCGCCGAGGTCACGAAGACGGAGCATCTTCCCGTGCCGCCCTGCCCCGTCGTTTCCGAACTCCCCGAGTCCGAGACCCAGGCGCCGGATCTCCTCGAGAAGTCGGCGGAGCTCTTCCGCGAGAGGGAGTTCGCGAGCTGGGTTCTGCCTCCCGAGATCGCGCACCGCTTCCTGGAGAAGTACGTGGAGGCCTCGAAGTCGGGGCTCGTTCTCAGCAAGGAGGCCGCCACCGAGCGGCTCGTGGGGATCATGGACGCGGCGCTCGAGGAGTTCGCATCGGGTCCGCTGAGGGTCCTCTATGTCCGGCGCCTCGAGGAGACGGCCTGGCTCCTCGGCCTCCGCGGGCGCGCGGGCGCGGCGCGGCAGGCGCTCGCGGTCGCCCGCGCCCTGGACGCGCCGGGAGCGCGTCCGGTGAAGGAGATCTCCTTCCTGCGCGTCTTCGTCTTCCGGGCCTTCGCCCCCTACCTCGCTCCTCCGCCGAAGGCAGGCGAGGCGGGCGCCGAGCCCTCCGAGCCCGCGGAGGGAGCATCGAGGATCATCCGGCCCTGAGCGCCCGGGCGAGCAGGTCCCAGGTCGCCACCGCTCTGGTGGCCGTGCAGATCTTCTTCGGATTCCACTACATCGCGGCGAAGATCGTCCTCGAGCACCTTCCGCCCCTCGGCTGGGCGGCGATCCGCGCCCTCTCTGCGGCAGCCATCCTCCTTCCCGTCACGATGATGCGGCGCCGCATCTGGCCGCGCAGCCTGCGCGACCATGGGCGTATCGCGCTCTACGCGCTCTTCGGGGTGGCCCTGAACCAGTCCTTCTTCGTCCTCGGGCTGGCGAGGACCGAGGCCTCACACTCGGCCCTCATCAATACGATGATCCCGGTGGCGACCCTGCTCCTCGCGATCCTCATGGGGCGGGAGCGAAGCTCCGCATCCAAGATCGCCGGGATCGGGCTCTCGATGGCGGGCGCCCTCTTCCTGCTCTCCTACAGCGGCCTGTCGCTTTCGGGCGGCATCCTGGCCGGCGACCTGATGACGCTCGTCAATGCCCTCTCCTACTCGTTCTTCCTCGTCATCAGCAAGCCCATCCTCGAGCGCTACAGCTCGGACGCCGTCACGGCGCTGCTCCTCGCCTACGGCTCCCTCATGATCGCGGCGGCAGGCATCTGGCAGCTCGACGCCGCCGTCCTCGCGGCCGTTCCGGCGCGTGCCTGGGCCTGGGGCGCCTTCGTGATCCTGGTCCCCACGGTCGGGGCCTATCTCCTGAACTCGTGGGCCCTCAAGAGGGTGGACTCCTCGGTCGTGGCCCTCTTCATCTATCTGCAGCCCCTCCTGGCGACGGGTCTGGCGGCCACGATGCTGGGCGAGCGGATTACCGTCGGCCTGGTCGTCTCGGCCGTGCTCATCTTCGCGGGGCTCTACGTCGCAGTCTCCGCGAGGCTTCCGCGGCGCGCCGCCGTGGGAGCCGGCGGTGCCTGATCCCGGGGTGCGGCTGGGGGCCGGGGCTCAGTGGGGCTCCTCGGACTTCGCTGTCTCGATGAGGCTGCGGGCGATGGCCTCGAGATCGCGCGGCGTCGGCGGGTTCACGGCGCCACGCATGCCGTAGTCGTTCAACCTCAAGTGGATGGCCTCGAGATCGGGTACCGTGTCGAGGTTGGACGAGATCAGCCCATCCACGGTGCGCGCGAAGAGAGCCGGAGCGATCTCACCCGCAAGGAGCCCCTCGCCGATCTGCCTCAACAGCATCAGAAGGTCGTCACGCTCCATGGCGGTTGCTCTCCTTGGGTGATGGCAATAACCAGCGCCTTTTCAGGGGATTGCATGCCTGGCAGGGGATCCAGCCGACATTGATCTGGAGCCTCAGCCGCCCATATTCTAGCCCGGCCCGGGCGGAAACCAGACGGACCCGAATACCACAAGAGCCCGACTCTGAACCGCCGCCGGCGATCCGGTGGCAACGGCCCGGGTGAAGGGCCCGGCGGGCGAGATCCCATCGACCATGAGAGTTTCCGGGCGACGGCTCGGACGGCTCCTCGAGGTGCTCTCCAGCGCATGAGACAACCGACGGGACGACGGGGGCCCCTCGCCGCGTGGTCCGCGCTCCTCCTGGTGGTCATCCTGTCGCCGGCGGTTGCAAGCGAGGATCCGCCGCAGCCGATCCCGGCGATCTCCGGATACGACGCTGCGCTCGAGAGCTATCGCGCGGGGCGCTTCGCGGAGGCCGCCTCGATCCTCGAGAAGAGCATCGAGGCCGGTGAAGCGACGAGCGGCCACCTCTCCCTCCTCGGCTGGTGCCAGGTCCATCTCGAGCGCTTCGAGGATGCGGTGCGGGCCTTCCGTCGATCGCTCGCGGAGGATGCAGGATCCCTGGAGGCCCGGCAGGGGCTGGCCGTCGCGCTGGCCGAGTCGGGCTCCGGGCGGGAGGCCGTGGAGCTGGCGACCCGCCTCGCGGACGAGCGCCCGGGAGACGAGGCGACCCTGGCCATCCTCCGGCGAGTCCTCGGGAAGGCCGGCCTCAGCACCGACGAGCGCCTCTCCCCGGCCGCCGATGTGCCTCGCGGCTCCGAGCCGGAGATCGTGGCCCGGGCCGGGCCGAGCTACCTCGAGGTGCGCCACTCGGGTCGCTTCCTCCCTCTCTTCGTCAAGGGCGTGAACCTGGGAGTAGCCCTGCCCGGGCGCTTCCCCGCGGAGTTCCCCCTCGAGCTCTCCATCTACAGGGAGTGGCTGGATCAGATCGCCGCCGGTGGGATGAACGTCGTCCGCACCTACACGCTGCTTCCCCCGGTCTTCTACCAGGCGCTGCGCGAGCACAACGAAGCCATCCGCTCGAAGCCGGGAGCCGACCGCCCTCCGCCCGGCTTCCTCTGGCTGATCCAGGGCGTCTGGACCGAGCTCCCGGACGACGATGCCTACGACCATCCTTCCTTCGCGGGCGCCTTTCGCGAGGAGACGGAGCGCATCATCGACGTGCTTCACGGGAACATCCTCGTGGCACACCGTCCCGGCCATGCCTCGGGCCTCTACCGCCACGACGTCTCCTCAATGACGCTCGGGCTGATCCTGGGCAGGGAGTGGGAGCCCTATTCGGTGGAGGCCTTCGATGCCGCGGGCGGCACCTCGAGCTTCTCGGGCAAGTACTTCGGCGCCGCCGGCGCCACCGCCATGGAGGCCTGGATCGCCGAGATGATGGATCACGCGGTCGGCTACGAAGCGAGCCGGTACGGCGTCATGCGGCCGGTGGCCTTCACGAACTGGCCGACGCTCGATCCGCTGCACCACCCCACCGAGGCCACGAAAGCCGAGGAGCGCGACCTGGCCCGGCGGCACCATCTCGAGTTCGACCCGGGCAAGGTCCGCGAGTACGACAACGATGGGGTGAGCGTGGACGCGAGCAGGATCCGCGCGACGCCGCTCGCGAAGGCGGGCCATTTCGCCTCCTACCACGCCTACCCCTACTACCCCGACTTCATGAACCTGGATCCCGGCTACAGCCGGGCGAGGGACCGGCACGGCGCCGACAACTACTACGGCTACCTTATTGATCTCCGGGAGCACCACCAGGGAATCCCCGTCCTGATCTCGGAGATCGGCGTCCCGACCTCCCGCGGGATCGCGCACGTTCAGCCGCAGGGCTTCAACCACGGCGGGCACAACGAGACCGGACAGGGAGAAGTGGACGCCAGGCTGATGGAGGCCATCCACGACGCCGGCTGCGCCGGGGGGATCGTCTTCGCCTGGCTCGACGAGTGGTTCAAGAAGAACTGGCTCGTCATCGAGTTCGAGGTGCCCGCCGAGCGGAAGCCGAAGTGGCACAACGCTCTCGACGCCGAGCAGAACTACGGTCTCATGGCGCTGCGCGCCGGCAGCCCCGGCCCGGCGGCGATCCTCGACGGGAAGGCGGGCGACTGGGCCGGCCGGGCGCCGCTGTTGCGCGGAGAGAGCGCCGGAGGCGGCCCTCACAGCGCACCGCGCCTGAGGAGCCTCTGGGCGGCGCACGACGAGGCCTATTTCTACCTGAGGCTCGACGTGAGCGGCTCGGGCCGCGACGGCGCGATCGACTGGGAGCGCGAGGAGATCCTCGTCGGCATCGACACGTACGGGGCCGACAAGGGAGATCGCCGCTTCCCCGTCGAAGAGCGCCTCCTCGCCCCGACGGGGATGGAGTTCATGGTGCGTCTTGCCGGCCCCGAGGCCAGCCTCGTCCTGGTCGATCCTCCCTACGACCTTCTCACGCACCGCTACAACAGGCCCTACCGATCCGTTGCCAACGAGGACGGCCGGTACATCGAGATCGTCGCGGAGACGAATCGCAAGAGGGTCGGGCGCGACGGCACCCTCTACCCGGCGATCCGCCACAGCATGAGCCCTCTCAGGCAGGGGACGACCGACCCGGAGGCGCCCGCCTACGACGACCTCGCCGACTGGAGCGCGGATGCGGCCGCCGGCGTGATCGAGCTCCGGCTGCCCTGGGGACTCCTCAACGTGACCGATCCATCGTCACGGCAGGTCGTGGAGGATGGCGCCGACATCACCGGAGGGGTCGGCACGGCCACGACGGAGGGATTCCGAATCTACGCCGCGCTCGTCGAGCGGCGCGGCGGCCGGGTGCTCGACACGCTGCCCCCGCGCGACGGCGCCGGGTGGCTCAACCCTTCGATCCCGGCTCTCTACAGCTGGCCCCGCTGGGAGGAGCCCACGTGGCACTCCCGCCCCAAGCGTTCCTACTTCATCCTCCGGGATCGGCTCGCGGCTCTCCCCGACTGGATCGGACTGTGAGCACTCGCGCGCTCCTCCTCGGCCTGATCCTCCTCGCAGCCTCCGCCGCAGTGCCCGCGGCGGCGCCTGCGGCCTCGAGCGCCGACGAAGAGGCCTTCCAGGCGGGCGAGGCGGCTTTCCGGGCAGGCGATACTCGCGCCGCGGAGGGGCACTACCGCCGCGCCGTGGAGCTGAACCCGACTCACGTCGAGGCGCTGCTCCAGCTCGCCAGGGTCGTGTCGTGGCACGAGCGGCTCGAAGAGTCGATCTCGATCTACGAGCGGGCGCTCGAGGTCGACCCGGGCAACCTTCGCGGCCGTCTGGGTCTCGCCGTGGTCGAGTCTTGGACCGCGGACTTCCGCCGGGCGACGGAGATCTACGAGGGAATCCTCTCGGAGCACCCGGGCCATCGCGAGGCCACGCTTGGACTGGCGCGCACCCGGGCCTGGGCCGGCGACACCTCCACGGCAGCCGGGCTCTACCAGGATCTCCTCCGCGCGGACCCACGCGACATCGAGGCCAGGAACGGCCTCGCCCAGGCGCTCTCATGGCAGGGGAGGCTCGACCAGGCCCTCGCGCTCTACGACGAGAGCCTCGCGCAGGAGCCGGACAATGCCGAAGCTCTGGCGGGGCGAGCGAGGATCCTCCTCTGGCAGGGCCGCTCGCCGCAGGCATGGGAGGCTGCCGGCGAGGCCGCGAAGATCCATTCGGAGCATCGGGAGGTCATCAAGGTCCAGGAGGCGATCGAAGAGCGATTCGCCTCCGAGGTGAACGCGTCGGCCGGCGTGATGCACGATTCCGACAAGAACGCCATCGACACGCAGAACGTGGTCTTCAGCCTCACTCCGGCGCCGCCGGTATCGCTCGCGTTTTCGTACACGCGGTTCGACGCCAGCCAGCCCTGCGGCGGCATGCTGTACGCATCGTCGCCTTGCGATCGCGTCTTCAATGATCCGGTCACCGGGCCGGAGCAGGCGTTCCCGGACAAGCGCCTCGCCTCCCGGCTGGAGACGATCCGGGGCCTGGGTAGCCTCAGAGTGGGCCCCGACCTGTCACTCTCGGCAAGCGCTGGACTGGAGAGGATCGACCGCGAGCGTGGAGACATCTCCCTCCAGGGGACCGCTTCGGCGGGAGCCGACTACCGGCTGAACGACGACTGGTCCTTCTCGGGATCCTTGTCGAGAGAGACCTTCGCGGCCACCGCCCTCACGCTGGATCGAAGCGTCGGGATTGCGGCGGCCACGGCCTCCGCGAGCTGGACCCCGTTGGGAGTCCTGGGAACCCGCCTCACGATGCAGCGAGCGGACTTCAACGACGGAAACGATCGAAACCTCCTGGCCGGATACGCGAGATGGACTCTCCCTCCGCGGCGTCCTCACGTCGCCCTGACCTGGAATGGCAGGTACCTCACCTACGGTGATCCCGAGGCGGGACGCGACAACGGCTACTTCGCCCCCGACACCTTCGAGGCCTTCATCGGCGGAGTGGAGGTTGGCGATCGGATCGGCAATAAGATCGGGTGGAGCGCGACGGGAACGCTGGGGCTGCAATGGGTCCGGCCGGACGCGGACTCCGGCAGGAACAAGGACACGGTGCGGGGGTACTATCTCACCGCTTCATACGACATCGGATCGAGAGTCACGCTCGAAGCCTGGTTGGGGAGAACCAACCTGGCCCTTCAAGGACCCACGGGCTTCACGAGCATGGAGTCCGGCGTCCGCCTGAAATGGAAGACGGGCTGGCTGGCACCGGGCCTTCGGACGACCAGCCCATCGAGTCCGCCCTCAGGGGTGGACGGGGGAGGAGGTCCGAAGTGACGGCACCCACGGGGGGCGGCGCCGGTCGGAAGATCTTCGTCGCTGATGACGATCCCATCGTCAGGAAGTTCCTCGAAGCGATCTTCACGGACGCGGGCTTCGAGGTGACCACGGCCAGCGACGGCGAGAAGGCCCTCGCGGGCATCCGCGAGACGAAGCCCGATCTCGTCATCATGGATCTGGTCATGCCCTACCGCGACGGTTTCGAGGTCTGCCGGGCCGTGCGCAGCACGCCGGCCGTCAGGGACGTCCCGGTCATCATCCTGTCCATGAAGGACCGTGAGGCCGACGCCCTCAAGAGCTTCGAGGTCGGTGCGGACGACTTCATCCGCAAGCCCTTCAACCCGCTCGAGCTCCTCGCCAGGGTCAGGAAGATCCTGGACGGAAGGGCCCGGAAGGCCTGACGATGCCGGCGAGCCCCCCATTCGCGGACACGGAAGCTCTCTACGAGCTTCTCCTGGAGGCGGTCCAGGGGGTGACGCTCGTCTTCCTGTTCCTCCTGGTCCTCATCGTCTTCAACAAGGGCTGGCGTGAGTTCCGGGAGAGGGGCCTGCGAGGCCGGCGCGCGATCCTCGAGCAGAGGCTCTTCCGCTTCGTGATGTCGGCTGAGCCCATCGAGAAGGTGATGCCGCCCCCCTGGGACAGGAGGGACTGGCCGGCGGTCGAGGCCATCTTCTTCGAGCTGTCTCGTGTCGCGAAGGGGAACGTCCGCGTTCGAGCGCTCGAGGCCTTCGAGAAGCTGGGGATCGTCGATCACTACCTCGACCGTCTCACCGCCAGGCGATGGTGGATCCGCGCGGAGGCGTGCGAGAAGCTCGGCCTCATCGGCAGCGAGCGGGCGGTTGCGCCACTGATCGAGCGGCTCTCCGATCCCTTCCCCGAGGTCCTCGTCCGCGCCACGCAGGCCCTGGGCCACATCGGAACGAGCGAGGCCCTTCGGCCCCTGGTGAAGGCGCTGAAGAGCCCCGGACGGTGGTCGGCCATCCGCGTGAGCGTCGTCCTGATCATGGCCGGAGACGAGGCCGTCAACGTGCTGCTCGAAGAGTTCCAGTGGCTGCCCGACGAGGCGAAGCTGTCGGCCATCGACATCTTCGCGCGCATCCGGAGCCTCCGGGCGACTCCCCTGCTCCGGGAGCTGCTCGTGGATCCCAACGCTGATCTCCGGGCTCGGGCCGCCCACGCGCTCGGAATGCTCGGGGACCCTACGGCGGCCCCGCTCCTGATCTTGAGGTTGGACGACGCGGAGTGGCCCGTGCGAGCGATGGCCGCGAAGGCGCTCGGCCGGCTGCGGGAGACCGAGTCGATCACCGCGCTGAAGGACGCCCTCGCCGACCCGCAGTGGTGGGTGCGGGCGAACGCCGCCGAGGCGCTGAAGAGCAAGGGGGTCTCGGGAAGAGATGCTCTGCTCGAGATGCTCGACTCGGACGACCCCTACGCGGCGCAGCAGGCCGTGCAGATGCTCCAGGAGAGCGGCGTCCTCGACGACTTCATCGGGATGCTCGTCTCGACCGCACCCGGAGAGCAGACCAGCGCGCTCGCCGTGATGACGCGGCTCGTGAGGCTCAGGCGGGTGGATCTCCTCACGGAGGTCGCACGCGAGCATCCCGACCGCATGGTGCGCCAGCGCCTCGCCGCGCTTCTCGGAATCGGGCTCGCCGCATCATGAGCTGGGCCGTCGACGCCATCGTCGGCTTCAACCACTTCGTTCTCTATTACTTCGTCGCCCTGAACGTGACCTACCTCGCGCTCTTCCTCGTCTCGCTCCGCGAGGTGCTCAAGTTCGTCCGCCGCACCTTCTTCAGCGACTACCAGCAGATCCTGGCGTCGGATCTCACGTGGCCCATCACGATCCTCGTCCCGGCCCACAACGAGGAGAGGACCATCGTCGAGACCGTCCGGTCGCTCCAGATGGTCAACTACGGCGAGTTCGAGATCATCGTCATCAACGACGGCTCCACCGACCGCACGCTCCAGAAGCTCATCGAAGCCTTCGAGCTGCGCAGGCTGGACAAGGTCTATCGAAAGTCCGTTCCGTCGCGCCCGATCCGCGGGCTCTACGGCAACCTCCTCAACCGGGGCCTGCTCATCATCGACAAGGAGAAGGGCGGCAAATCCGACGCTCTCAACGCGGGGATCAATGCCTCGCGGTATCCCCTCTTCTGCTCCGTGGACGCCGACTCGGTCATCGAGGAGGACGCGCTGCTCCGCGTGGTGAAGCCCTTCATGGAGACTCCGGACGAGACGGTGGCGGTGGGCGGGATCGTCCGCATCGCCAACGGGTGCGAGGTCCACGAGGGCCGGGTCACCAAGATCCACCTCCCCGAGAGGCCCCTGCCGATCTTCCAGGTGGTCGAGTACCTGAGAGCCTTCCTGACGGGCAGGATCGGGTGGAGCGTCATGAAGTCGCTCCTCATCATCTCGGGGGCCTTCGGCCTGTACAAGAAGAGCGAGGTGATCGAGGTGGGAGGCTACGACGGCAGCTCCGACACCGAGGACCTGGAGCTGGTCGTACAGCTCCACGAGAACTGCCGCCGGAAGCGATCGAAATACCGGATCGTCTTCGTTCCCGATCCGGTCTGCTGGACGGAGGTGCCGACCACGCTTCGAGTCCTCGTCCGGCAGAGAAACCGCTGGCACCGTGGGCTCCTCCAGAGCCTCTGGCGGCACAAGAAGATCCTCTTCAATCCACGCTACGGGGTCATCGGGGCCCTGGCCTTCCCCTACTTCCTCTTCTTCGAGACGCTCGGGCCCTTCATCGAGATCCTCGGCTACATCGCCGTGATCTCCTCGGTGCTCCTCGGCATCATCAACTGGCCCTTCTTCTTCCTCTTCTTCGCGCTCGCGGTCCTCTACGGGGTCTTCCTCTCCATCGCCGCGGTCCTCCTCGAGGAGCTCTCCTTCCGGCGCTACCCGGGCTGGCTGGACCTGACCAAGCTGGTCGTCTACGGCGTCCTCGAGAACTTCGGCTACCGCCAGCTCCTCTCGATCTCGAAGATGCAGGCCTTCTGGCAGTTCCTTCGAAACCGGGGCACCTGGGGAGACATGCAGCGGGGCGGATTCAAGAAGCGTGACGCGGCCGGCGCACCGGCTCCGGGGGCCTGAGCGGCCGCCCTCCGGGGGGCTCCGGCGGGTCATGGCCGCCGGGAGCCTGTGCTACGATTCCGCGGCATTCCTGACAGGCATCCCTCGACAGGGCCCTCGGAAACTCACAATGGCTCGACATGCTTCCGCCGGCGCGCTCCTGGCCCTCGGCCTCGCCTTCTGGGCCTCCGACCGCGCGACCGCCTCGATAACTACGCCCGCCGAAGGGCCAGCTCCCATTCCTCCCAAAGCCGCGGCCGGCTCGCTCCGCCGCGTCAGCTTCGCCTACGAGGTGTCCTGGCCGAAACTCCCCAAGGAGCTCAAGGCCATGGACTTCTGGGTACCCATCCCCTGGAACGGCGGCGCGCAGTCGGTATCGAACCTGGTTTTCCAGTCCCCGGGAAACGTCAGCGCCGCCACGGAGTCCCTCCATGGGAACAACATGTACCACGGGGCCTCGGGCCAGCGCGGCGGCGTCCCCTACAACGTGACGATCCGGTGCGTGGTGGAGAGGAAGGCGATCCGCTTCGACGATCTGTCCCGCAGGCCGGCGACCTCATCAGCGGAGGAGCCCGCGAACCTCGGGCAATACCTCAAGGGAGATCGGCTGGCGCCGCTGGAGGCCGGGATCCGGTCGAAGGCCGCATCCATCGCCGGCTCCCTGAGAGCCGATCACGAGAAGGCCCGTGCCATGTATGACTACGTCGCCGGGAAGATGAAGCTCGTCGGCGGCGGAGAGCAGTGGGGGCAGGGGGACCTCGCGCGCATCATGGAGAGCATGGAAGGCAGCAGCTTCGATGTGAGCACGCTCCTCGTCGGCCTGCTCCGCGCTTCCGGGATCCCCGCCAGGACGGCGATCGGCTTCCAGCTCCCCGTCGGTGCCGCGGAGGGATTCCTGAGCCGCACTCATGCCTGGGCGGAGTTCTGGCTGCCCGGCTTCGGATGGGTCCCCGCGGACCCCACCCTGGCCATCGCGCACCCCAAGGAGAAGGACCGCTGGTTCGGCCAGCTCGACGAGAACCGGGTCCAGATGAGCGTCGGCCGCGACGTGGTCCTCGAGCCGCCGCAGAAGGGGGATCCACTCAACTACTTCCTCTACCCCTACGCGGAGGCAGACGGCCTCCCGCTGACCGGCAGCAGCTACCGGTTCTCCTTCGACCCGCCGCCAACTCCCCCGGGTCCCCCGACGATCACAGGTCCCTGAGCGGGGAGTCTATCTGGACCCGCTCCCTGATCAGATCCGACCGGCCATTCGGTACGCGCAGCCGTGGCCGAGACAGCGATCGGTCAGGCGCGTAGCGCGATGACGCACGCTGCCGATGCCAGCGCCTTGGGGGTAGATCCCCGGAAAGCTTACGAAGAACGGCGCACCTGGAGAGAGCAGGCCGCAGCTCGCCTGGACAGGCGCCACCGCAAGCTCGGGCTCGCACGCCTCGCCCTGGCCGCGGTCACTATCGTTGCGGGCTGGCTCATCCTGGACGGAGGGGCGCTCCCCTGGTGGATCGTCTTCCTGCCCATCGGCGCATTCCTCGGCCTCTCCGTGCTCCATGACAGGACCTACCAGGGCATGGAGCGGCTGCGCCGCGCGGCGGATCACTACAAGAAGGCCATCGAAAGGCTAGAGGGAGGATGGGCCGGCTCGGGAGAACGGGGAGAGGAGTTCAGGGACCCGGAGCACCTCTTCGCCGAGGATCTCGATCTGTTCGGCCGGGGCTCGCTCTTCGAGCTGGTCTGCACGGCTCGAACGCATGCCGGGCAGGCCGAGCTCGCGGGCTGGCTGAAGGAGCCTGCGGGAACGGAGGAGATCCGCGAACGGCAATTGGCCGTCGCGGAGCTCCGCTCGCGCCTCGATCTCCGTGAGGCGCTGGCGATTCTCGGTGCCGAGGCGCGCTCAGGCGTCGACTCTCTCCCGCTGGCCGCCTGGGCGGCCCGCCCGCCGCTGCTCCGTTCTCGTGCTGCGAGAATCGCCGCCCCGATCATCGCTGCGGCCACCATCACGGCCGTGGCGGGATGGCTCCTTGGCGCCTGGGGTAGCTTCCCCCCGGCCATCCTTGTGGGGGCCCAGGCCCTCTTCGGCTACGCTCTCCGCCGCGAGGTCGGCGAGGTCGTCGAGTCCGTGGAGCGGGCCGCGCGCGATCTCGGCCTTCTCTCGCAGGTCCTCACGCTCCTCGAGAAGGAGAGCTTCCGCGGCTCCCGGCTCCGGGCCCTCCGGGAGAGCCTCGAATCGGACGGAGCTCCGCCGTCGGCGAGGATCGCCAGGCTCCACCGCCTCGTGGAGCTCCTGGACTCGCGCCGCAACCAGGTTTTCGCTCCCATCTCCCCCTTCCTCCTCTGGTCCACGCAGCTCGCCTTCGCAATCGAGGGCTGGAGGATGAGAAGCGGCGCGGCCGTGGGGCGCTGGATCGCGGCCGTAGCCGAGATGGAGGCCCTCTCCTCTCTCGCGGGCTACTCCTTCGAGCACCCCGCCGACCCCTTCCCCATCCTCGCCGGGGAGGGGCCGCTCTTCGAGGCCGAGGCTCTAGGCCATCCACTCCTCCAGGAAGCGGCCTGCGTGCGGAACGATCTCAGGATTGGCGGGCCCATGAAGCTTCTCGTCGTGAGCGGCTCGAACATGTCCGGCAAGAGCACGCTCCTGCGCTCAGTGGGAATCAACACCGTCATGGCCCTCGCCGGCGCGCCCGTTCGGGCCGCCCGGCTCTCCATCAGCCCCGTGCACCTCGGCGCCTCCATCAGGACCGTGGACTCGCTCCAGGACGGAAAGTCCAGGTTCTACGCCGAGATCACCCGGCTGAGCCGCATCCTCTCGATGGCGCGCGATCGCGGGCAGGTCCTCTACCTCCTCGACGAGCTGCTGAGCGGAACAAACTCCCATGACCGGCGTATAGGGGCGGAGGCCATCGCGCGAGGCCTCATGAAGCGGGGGGCCGTGGGCCTCCTGACGACGCACGATCTGGCCCTCACGCGGATCGCGGAGATCTTCGGGGAGGAGGCAGGCAATGTTCATTTCGAGGACCGTGTCGAAGGCGGCGAGATCCTCTTCGACTACCGCATCCGGTCCGGCGTGGTGGAGAGGGGAAACGCTCTCGAGCTGATGCGGGCCGTCGGCATCGAGATCTGACGACCCAGCGGAGGGGTGGGACAGGCCCGTCGTGGAGAGCGGGAATGCCTTGAGCTGATGCGAGTTGCCGGCATCGAGGTCTGAGGCACCAACGGAGTGTTGAGGCAGGCGCGTGGTAGCCCTGTGGAGCGGAGTGTTACCCGTGCCGGGGGGGCGCTGCTAGACTCGTGGCTCCGCTGCCTCTCCCGGCGGAAGCATGGAGCCCAGGACTATGGCCAGGAAGAAACCCGCCCCGAAAAGTGCACGGCCTCGGAAGCCAGCGAGGAAGGCAGGCGCCACGAAGCGTTCCCTCCCGACCCGCCGCGCCGCCCCGGGGCGGAGCCGATCCCGGGCCCCCCGCAGATCCGCCGCTTCCGCGAAGCCCGAATCCACGCTTCCGGCGTCGCGGCCCGGAGCGCCGCACGCGTCGGGAGTGACCGCCGCGGACATCATGGAGCGGGACGTGCTCACCGTGAAGCCGGGCGCGCCCGTCAGCGAGATCGCCGCCCTCTTCAAGCTCCACAACATCAAGGGCGCGCCGGTCGTGGATGGCTCGGGAAACCTCATCGGCATCATCACCGAGGATGATCTCGTCTTCGGCCAGCTCGGCGTCCCCGAGGAGCAGCGTGATCTGATGGCCTCCGGTGAGACCCCCTCCGGTCCGAGGAATCGGGTGGTCCTCCGCGTGGCCGAGATCATGACGCAGAACCCCATCGCGGCGAGCGAGGACACGCCGATGGAGGAGCTCTGCCGGCTCATGTCGCGCCTGAAGATTCACCGGATCCCGATCGTCCGCGGGTCGCAGGTCGTCGGGATCGTCTCGACGATCGACGTCTGCCGGATGGTGGCCGAGGGTCAGGTTCGCGTGGTGCGAACCTGACGCGACCGCCTGTTCTCAGGAGCGTGTCCGAGGGTACCAGGTGAAGCGGGACGCCTCGCACTCGGCCCGCAGGGCGAAAATCGTGGCCACGATCGGTCCCGCCTCGCGAGATGCCCGGACTATGGCCGCGCTGCTCCACGCTGGCATGGATGTGGCCCGGCTGAACCTCTCGCACGGCACCCCCGCTGGTCACGGCCGGGTGATCCGTGATCTCCGACGGCTGAGCCGTACCGAAGGCAGGCCCCTCTCGATCATCGCCGACCTGCCCGGGCCCAAGATCCGCTCGGGCCGCCTCGCGGGCGGAGGACCGGTGGCCCTCGAGAAGGGCGGTCGAATCATCTTGAGCGGCCGGGAGATCGGTGGAACTTCGAAGCGGATCGGCATCAGCTACCCGCGGCTCGCGAGGGACGTGCGCCCCGGCGGCCGCATCCTGCTCTCCGACGGTCTCATCGAGCTGGAGGTCAGAGCCGTCCGCTCGGGCGAGGTCGAGTGCCGCGTCGTCCACGGAGGCGATCTCGCTGAGCACCAGGGAGTGAATCTCCCTGACATGGCGCTGAGCATCCCTTCACTGACCGCCGCCGACAGGCGCCTCGTACGATGGGCCGCCCGCTGCGGCGTCGACTACATCGCGCAGTCCTTCGTCCGATCCGCCTCGGACGTCTCCCAGCTCAAGCGCCTCATCAAGCGACTCGGCGCCGACATCCCGGTCCTCGCGAAGATCGAGAAACCCGAGGCGCTCGAGGATCTCGACGCCATTCTCGAAGCGGCCGACGGAGTGATGGTGGCTCGCGGGGATCTGGGCGTCGAGATGAGCCCGGAGCGCGTCCCCGCGGCCCAGAAGCGGATCATCGCCCTGGCGAACGAGCGTCGCCGCCCCGTCATCACCGCGACGCAGATGCTCGAGTCGATGATCACGCACCCGAGGCCGACGAGGGCCGAGGCCAGCGACGTGGCCAACGCCGTCCTCGACGGGACCGACGCCCTCATGCTCTCCGGCGAGACCGCCGCCGGCCACTACCCCCTCGAGGCCGTGGAGATGATGCACCGGATCATCGTGGAGGCCGAGGCCATGACGACGCGGTTCATACGCCGCCGGACCGAGGGGGCCGCGGAGATCCCCACCACAGTCGCCGAGGCCGCCTCCGCGGCCGCCGACAGGCTTGGCGCGAGGTGGATCGTGGTCTTCACGGAGAGCGGCTCGACCGCGCGGCTCGTCTCGAAGGCCCGCCCTGCCACTCCGATCATCGCCTACTCCCCCCGGCGCGCCGTGCGCCGGCGCCTCGCCCTCCTCTGGGGCGTGACGCCCCGCGCCATCCGGCGCATTCGCGAGGTCGATCGGCTGGCTCTCGAGAGCCAGCGCGATCTCGTGGAGCGAGGTCTGGCCCGCCGCGGCGACGTGATCGTGATCGTGGCCGGAACTCCACTCCACATGTCGGGGACCACGAACCTGATCAAGCTCCACACGATCGGCCCGGCGGCCTGAGGGTAGCTCCAAAGCCACAGGTCGACTCCATGAGCACCCCGAGCATGTCAGGGCAAGCAACCCCACATGATCGGCCCCGTGCCGACAGAGCTGATTCCTGAGGGCCCCGGTGGAGGCGTAAGGGACACGCCTCCCCGGGGGCCTTCGTACTATCCAGCCCCTCTACACACTTTCAATTGTCAAAGATCCACTCCGGCCCGCACCCTGCGTGCGAACCGGCGGCTCGCCCGATGGCGAGTCCCATTCATTACCAGAGTTCGTTGGGCCTATGCCCCGCGCGGTACCAACTCCGCTCGGGGAGTTCCGGAGGTCAATCGAGCAACACGACGGCCGCGCGAGCGAGCTACAGGTGCCGGCGCAGACGCGTGCAGTTCAAGACAGCGTGCCCAATCGTAAGTGTCCGCTTTGACAGGACGCAGACGCGTGCAGTCCCGTGCAACACCCACCGTGGAAAACATCCGACCCCACCAGGCGCAGACCGGTGCAGCCCTGGTCTCCGGCCCGGGAGCCGATGTGTCCCGTCTCGGTCGTCTGCGCAGACGCGTGCAGTTCAAGACAGCGTGCCCAGTCGTGAGTGTCCGCATTGCCAGGACGCAGACCCGTGCAGTCCCGTGCGACGCCCACGGTAGAAAACATCCGACCCCACAGGGCGCAGACCGGTGCAGTCCATGCCACCCGCACCAAAGTGGATGTCCCGTCTCGGCCGACTGAGCAGACTCGTGCAGTCCGGGACGACGGCCCCCTGGAAAGCTGCTCGCCTTGCCTGGACGCAGATGCTGGCAGGTCTGGGATCGCCTCGGACCTCCCCGCGAGGAGATCCCCGTCCCGCAGAGAGCGAGGAAGCCGACCCGCCCACCGTTCTAGATGGGCGAGATTCAGGAGGCGAGGAGACGCGGCGAGATGTTCGCGATCATCCGCGATAGAGGCGACAGGCAAGGCTCGCACAATCGGCTCCCGGAGCGTGTCTGAGGGCTCTGGCAAGTAGGCGAATACTACACGAAAGTCAGCCGGAGGTCAAGGACTTTTTTCCGAGGTCACTCTGGGGAGGACCGGAGGGCTCCCGACTCCGTGTGGGCCTCGTCTCGCCCCACGAGGTCGCTAGGAAAGGGAACGCACCCGACGGACGGGAACTCCCACGTCGTTGCCATCCGATGGATCGAAGCCACAGTTCGCCCGCGGGTCATGAGTCTCCCAGCAGTCGTGGAGCTGCCGCACTCCCAGCATCGTCCTCGTGCGAAAGGATCTCGGGAAGGGACATCCCCGTGGGGACACACGCGGTCGCCTCTCGGCGAGTCCAAGGGCGACCAAATCGCGAGTGGCGCAAGGAAGTCCGGCGATCGGAGCGGGCTGTTGAACGAAACCGCTTCGCGGTAGCTCGAAGACGATCGGTTCCTCTCGTCGCT
>CAZMRF010000029.1:0-57346 GCA_964568735.1 uncultured Acidobacteriota bacterium | reverse complement strand
ATCCTCTCGCGGGGCGAGGGCGCCCGGGCGAACAAGAGCGACCGGGGTCGACTGGTGCCCTCCCTCCCCGAGCGCGTCACGATCATCCGTCGCATCTTCCGCGAGTATGTCGATCAAGGGAAGGGCTTCCGCACGATCGCGGACGGCCTGAACCGTGACGGCATCCCCTCCCCTCGTGACGGCAACTGGTCGTCGAACGCCCGCTCGAAGTGGAGCGTCGGGACCATCCGGGCGATCCTGCGCAACCCTGCCTACAGGGGCGACTTGGTCTGGAACCGGAGGACCTTCGCCAAGTTCTACCGCGTCGCCGGGCGTGTAGCCGTCGAGCGGCCGCGCGTAGAGGCCGACAAGGTGCGCGAGAACCCGGCGTCGGAGTGGATCGAGGTGCCCGGGACGCATCCACCCCTCATCCCCTCTCCCCTGTTCGAGCGGGCGCAGGAGATCATGAAGGCCCGAGCCCGAAACGCCACCGGACCGAATTTCCGTGTGGGGAGCGGGCTGCGATCGCCATACCTCCTGACGAGCCTCCTCACCTGTGCCCGCTGCGGGCATCCCTTCCAGGGCCGTACGGTCAACAGCCGGAAGCGTCGGCGCGACGGCTCGAAGATCCGCACCTGCTACTACGCCTGCGGCGGATTCATCATGAAGGGTGCTTCAACCTGCGAGAAGCTCTTGCTGAGGAAGGAGCCGCTCGAGGCCGTGATCCTAGACCTCATCCGCGGGCGTGTTCAGGTCCTTCTCGCTGGCGAGGGCGAAAACCTCCTGAGGGGGTTCATCGAGGAGGAAATCGCGGCCCAGGGTGCGGACCCGAACCGCGAACCCGACGAGATCCGTTCCCGCCTCACCGAGATCAACGGGAAGGCGAGCTTTCTGCTTGAAGGGCTCTCCCCCGAGACCCGGCCCTTCGTCGACGGGAAACTCAGGGAGCTGGCCGCTGAGCGGGCCCGGCTGGAAACGCGCATGCAGGGTCTCTCGGCGGTCCCCTACGAGCCGATCGATGGCGAGGCCATCCTGAGGTTCG
The DNA here is from genome assembly GCA_964568735.1 of uncultured Acidobacteriota bacterium. GTDB lineage: Bacteria > Acidobacteriota > Polarisedimenticolia > JACPZX01 > JACPZX01 > CAZMRF01. The sequence continues at coordinate 56,325 of CAZMRF010000029.1, read as the reverse complement.
GGATGGCCGCCCTGGAGAACCTGCCGCGCCTCATGGCGAACGGGAGCCTCGAGGAGCGCAAGGAGTTCATCCGGGCCTTCGTCGCGGGGATCACAGTCCGCCCGGAGGAGAAGCGGCTCGACGTCCAGATGCAAAAACTCCCGGTGGGGTGTCTGCCCCAACCGGGAGTCGTGTCTGTCGGTGGGGTAGCGGGGGCGGGATTTGAACCCGCGACCTTTGGGTTATGAGCCCAACGAGCTACCAGGCTGCTCCACCCCGCGTCCGAGGTGCCCAGACTAGACCTCCTGCCCCGCGTGAGTCAAGCGCACGGGCGACGACGCGGCCGTGCCGGAAAAAACCCCTTGACGATTTCCTGATATTCGCTATACTTTCGCTAACCTGCCAGAGCCGCACCCCTCCCCGCCCGAGGAGTCCGGAATCAGCCCTTCACAGACCGCAACGGCACCGGGGGCACGTGCCGTCCCTGACACGCTGCCGCATCGCCGCGCGGCGACGGCCGCCGCACCGCTCCAGTCTCCCTCCGGAGCCATCGTGCCCGGCAGCGCCGCGCGGGCGCCGGTCGAACGGGCCCGACGTGCGCTTCTCGAGCACCGCTTCGGGAAGGCGCTCGAACTATTCAGGCGTCAGGAAGGATGGCGCGCGCTGGGGTTCGTGCGCATGGCCGACTACCTCTCGGAGCGCCTTGGCCTGGGCTTGCGGACGGCGCAGGAGCTGCTCCGGACGGAGAAGGCCCTCACTCGTCTCCCCCGGACGGCGGCAGCCTGGATGTCGGGGAGGATCAGCGCGAGTCATCTGAGAATCCTCACGCGCGTCGCCACGGAGAGGACGGAATCCTGGTGGCTCATGCTCGCTACGCGTATGCCGGTCGGCGGGCTGGCCGCAGAGGTTGCCCGCTGGCGGCGTCATCAGCTCCCGTCGAGCCTCCCGGAGACGGCGCAGGGTGATGACCTGGATGAGGAGCCGGAGAGGATGCGTCAGGATCTGAGCGCCCCGGCCTGGATCGTCGTCTTGTGGAGGCAGACCGCGGAGCTTGTCCGGAAGGTCGCCGGCCGCAGGCTCCCCTTCGGCTCCTGCATCGACGTGCTCCTCGCCGAGGCGCAGGGAACGGCGCCCGTGTGGGAGCAGGAGGCTCCAGTCGGACCTTCATTGGGGCGGGAAGCGGAGGAGGATGCCGAGGCGGCCGCCGCGGATCGCGCCCCGTCCGAGAGGCCACGTGCGTCGGCCACCTCGATCATCGACCGGCTCGCGACCCGCCCTTACGAGCCGGGCCGGGTTCCGTGGTGGCGACTCCTCCCCGTCCGAGAACGGAGGCGCGACGCACGCGCCCTGGACGAGGAGCTGCGCACGCTGGCCAGCGGTCGCCAGCGTGAAGAAGCGGATCTGGCGCGGAGGCTCAGGCTCGCGGCGGTGACGCGATCGTATCGATCAGAGGGCTACAAGACTCTCGAGTCGTGGGGCCGTGAGACGATGGGTCTGTCGGCGCGAAGGCTCTACTACCTGCTCGCGTTGCATCGCAGGCTGGAGGCCCTCCCCGGCCTGAAGAGCGCCTTCCTCGAGGGCCGCCTCACGATGAGGCAGGCGCTCCTCGTCGGATCGGTGGCCACGCGGCGAACCGAGGCCGCGTGGATCGTGCGAGCCTCAGAGGTCACGCTGAGGCGCCTCGACGACGAGGTCTCGTGGTGGCGCCACCTCAAAGAGGTCCGCCCCGAGGTCTGGACGCTGCTGAGGGGTGGCCCCGTGCCGGCGGGACTCGTGCTCGCCCCGGGCCATTCCCCCCGACTGCACGCGTGTGCGCCGCCTGGTCAGCCCGCGGACCCTCACCCCGCCCCACCGGATGAGATGAATGGCAGCGAGAGCGCGGCGGGATCACGTGGTCCCGCGCGGCCTGTGACGGCCAGCGAGCTTCTGGCCGCACTCGATGCCCATGAAGCTGCTGTGCCGCTTCCCGAACGCATTTCCAACATCACGTTCTGGCTCGAGCCCGAAGTCCATTCCATGTGGAGAACCCGGTGCGAGGCAAGCCGCCACGAGTCGGGTGAGCCAATGGAGGCATGGGAGGTCCTTGCGATACTCATGTACAACTACTGGAAGACCTGGGACAACAAGGAGACCCGGCGTCAGCGGCGAGAGCACGCGACGCTGGAGCGCGATGGCTGGAGGTGCACGGCGCCGGGCTGCACCTCGATGGGAAGCGGGATGCTCCACGAGCATCACGTCATCTACCGCAGCCGCGGTGGGGCGGTCGCTGACCTGACCAACACGACCACCTTGTGCACCGCGCATCATCTGGGGCTGCTTCACGGTGGGTTCATGCGGTGCTTCGGGGAGGCTCCGGACAACCTCACCTGGGAGCTCGGCGTCGGCGACGGCCAGGAGCCGTTTCTGATCTACGAGGGGGATCGGATCGTCGGAGGGACGGGCAAGAAGAGCTGAGCGAAAGCGTCGAGGCCTAGGGACTGGCCACAGCGGGCGGGGGGACATCGTCCACGGCCGGGTGCTCCGGCGGGAACTGGAAGACGATTTCGCCCGGGAGCGCATAACCCAGCTTCTCGCGCGCGATCTGCTCGACGACGAAGGGGTCCTTCCTGAGGGCCCTCACCTCGTCGAGGAGGCGCACGTTCTCCCGGGTCAGCGAGGCCACCTCGGCCCGCAGGAGGGAGAGTTGCGCGCGCTGGCGGCGGACGTCGCGGTAGCCGCGCTCACCGCCGATGGCGGCCAGCGTGATGAGCGTGGCCGCCAGGCCGACCACGAATATCAGGATCCGGCGGGCTGGTGTGGCCCGCCCTTCCGAGGCTCTCGAGCCATGCCTCTCCGCGCTTCTCGATTGCGGCCGCCCGGCACCCTTCACGTCCAGCCCCTCGGGGCCCTTCATGTCCGGCCGCCCGGGGCCCTTCAAGCGCGACTGCCCCTCGCGAGGGCCGAGCGGCCTGCGTAGATGGCCGCCTCGCCCAGCTCCTCCTCGATCCGGAGGAGCTGGTTGTACTTGGCGACCCGCTCGCTACGGCACGGGGCGCCGGTCTTGATCTGGCCCAGGTTCAGCGCCACGGCCAGATCCGAGATGAAGGTGTCCTCCGTCTCGCCGGATCGGTGGGAGACCACGCACGTGTACCCGCTCTCGGTGGCGAGGCGGATCGTCTCGAGGGTCTCCGTGAGCGTCCCGATCTGGTTCAGCTTGATCAGGACCGAGTTCGCGATGCCCTGCTCGATGCCTTCGCGCAGGATGGCGGCATTCGTGACGAAGACGTCGTCGCCGACGAGCTGGAGGCGCCCTCCGAGGTCGCGCGTGAGGGCCTTCCATCCTTCCTGATCTCCCTCGGCCAGGCCGTCCTCGATCGAGGCGATCGGATAGTGGTCTGCAAGGCGGGAATAGAAGGAGATCATTTCGGCGCTCGTCCACCTGGCGCCCCCCTCGGAGCTGAGCGTGTAGATGCCGCGCTGCCCGCTCCCGATGCCCGACCCAGATCCACCTCTGGCACCGCCCCGCGCTCCTGACTGGGCTCCGGCCCCCTCTCGTCCCCCGGTTTCCGCACCGGACCCCACAGCGGCCGCGTCGAAGAACTCCGATGCCGCGGCGTCGAGCGCGATCACCGCGTCCTCTCCCGGCCGGTAACCGGCCTTCTCGATGGCCTCGACGACGAGCTTCAGGGCCGCTTCATGCGACTCGACGCGCGGCGCGAAGCCCCCTTCGTCTCCGACGGCGGTGCTGAGCTTCCGTTCCTTGAGCACGCTCTTGAGGTGCTGGTAGATCTCCGCTCCCATCCTCAGCGCCTCCGAGAAGCTGGAGGCTCCGACAGGCATCACCATGAACTCCTGGATATCGAGGCCGTTGTCGGCGTGCACGCCGCCGTTGAGGATGTTCAGCTGCGGCACCGGGAGCACGCGTGCGCCCGCCCCCCCCAGGTATCGGTAGAGCGGAGCGCCCGTCTCCTCGGCGGCAGCCCGCGCCGCGGCCAGGCTCACCGACAGGAGCGCGTTCGCGCCGAGGCGTCCCTTGCCGGGCGAGCCGTCGGTCTCGATGAGGACCTTGTCGATCAGCGCCTGGTCGAAGGCGTCCATCCCCTCGAGCGCGGGACCCAGCTTGCCGGTGACGTGCGCCACGGCCTTCGTCACGCCCCTCCCGAGGTAGCGGCTCTTGTCGCCGTCGCGCAACTCGACGGCCTCCCTCTCCCCCGTCGAGGCACCGGAGGGGACGGCCGCCCTGCCCATGGCCCCGGACTCGAGGTAGACCTCCGCCTCTATGGTCGGATTGCCTCTGGAGTCGAGGATCTCGCGTGCGGTGACGGCGTCGATAGCGCTCATGGCTCAATCTCCCCGGGAGCGCGGTCTCTCATGGGCAACGCAGGCGCTCGGACTCATCGCACCTTCACCCCAGAAGCGCCGCCTTCCCTTCGAGCGTGAGCGCCTCGAGATCGCGCGGCGTCCGGGCTTCGACATAGTACCGCACCACGGGCTCGGTGCCCGAGGGGCGCATGAGGAGCCAGGATCCGTCCTCGAAATCGAGTCGCAGCCCGTCGAGGACCGTCACCTCCCGAACGGGACGGCTCCCGACCCGCTCCGGCGGCTCCTTCATCCGCTGCCTCAGCGTCGCCACCTGCTTCTCGCTCACGGGCGTATCCTCGCGGCCGCTGTGCCAGGCTCCGACCTTCCGGAAGAGATCTTCGCGCAGCTCCCCGAGGCTCTTTCCCTTCGCCGCGACCATCTCCGCCGTCAGAAGCCCGGCGATCATCCCGTCCTTCTCCGGTACGTGGCCCGCGACGGACATCCCCGCGCTCTCCTCCCCTGCCAGGAAGGCCTTGCCGTCCAGGATCAGCTCGCCCAGATACTTGAAGCCCACCGGCGTCTGGTGGAGCGGGATGCCGTAGTGCTCGGCGACGGCGTCGATGAGCCGCGTCGTCGCGTAGGTCCTCGCCACCCCCTGCCGCCACCCGCGGCTCTCCGCGAGGTAATCGGCCAGCAGCGCCAGGATCGTGTTGGCCGCCACGATCGATCCGTCGGTGTCCACGATGCCGAAGCGATCGGCGTCGCCGTCGGTGGCGATCCCCAGCCGCGCATTTCCACCGCGCACGAGGCCTTGCAGCTCCGCGAGGTTCCGGGGTGAGGGGTCGGGCCCGAGCCCGCCGAAGTCGACGTCCCTCTCCTCGTGCAGGACGGCCACGGGGATCCCGTGGCGCCGGAGGATCTCGGCCAGGTAGCCGCGCGCCGCCCCCCAGAGTGGGTCCACGCCGATCGTGAGCCCGCGCTTCCGGATCTCCTCGAAGCGGACGATTCCCGCGATGTGCTTGAGGTACGGCTCGAACCAGCCCTCGTCGCGCGCAGGGGTCTCGCGGCTCCCGTCGTGGTGAACCGCCACGGACTTCTCGGCAAAGCTCGCTTCCCCCGGGTTCTCCAGAAGGCGCGCGATGCGCGCCTCGAGATCCGCGGTCGCCTCGGGGGGCGCGGGCGCGCCCTTCTCGTTGTTGAACTTGAATCCGCTCCACGGCGCGGGGTTGTGGCTGGCGGTGATGTTGATCGCTCCGCCCAGCCCGCGGGCGCGCACGACGTGGGAAATGACGGGCGTCGGGACGTGGGTCGCCGAGAGCAGCACTTCGATCCCCTGCCCCCTCGCTTCGGCGGCGGCCTCCGCGGCGAAGTTCTCCGAGAGAAACCTCGGATCGTGCCCGATGGCGATCCCTCGGCCAGCGGTCCCGGATGCCTTCATGTGATCGGCGACCGCCCGCGTGGCCAGGCGCACCCGTGGGAAGGTGAAGTCGTCCCCGATAATGGCCCGCCAACCGGAAGTACCGAACTTCATCGCGGCTGTGGTCATGATTCCTGAGGCCCTCATGTGATCGGGAACCAATCCCCTGCTGATCATCTTCTCGGCGTAACGGTTGCTGACTTCACCTTGAATCGCCCGGCGGGAGGCCTATAATCAAGCCGGATTCTTTTTCCCGCCTGCTGGAGCGCGCCGCCCCTCTCCGTGACCGACGCCATCATCGTCCTGACCACCGTCGACAGCGAAGACCTCGCCGAGCGGATCGCGTCGGATCTTCTGGAACGGCGCCTGGCTGCCTGCGTGAACATCATCTCCTCGGTCCGTTCCATCTACCGATGGAAGGACAAGATTCACGACGACAGGGAGATGGTGCTCATGATCAAGACCCTCGCCCACAACTTCCTCGAGGTCCGCGACAGGATACGGGCGATCCACACCTACGAGCTTCCCGAGATCCTGGCCTACCCCGTCGCAGCCGCGGACGAGAAGGCCCTCGACTGGATCACCGCGTCCGTGAAGGAGCGGCGGCCGTAGAGGCCGCCACTCGCGCGGCGGCGGCGAGCCCCCCTTCCAGGTCCGCGATCAGATCCTCGGCGTCCTCGATTCCCACCGATATCCTGACCAGCCCTTCGGTGATCCCGATCCGCGCCCTCTCCTCGGCCGGCACCGAGGCGTGGGTCATCGAGGCCGGGTGGGAGATGAGCGTCTCCACGCCTCCGAGGCTCTCCGCCAGGAGGCACAGCCTCAGGCTGTCCAGGAAGGCCTTGGCCTCGGGGTAGCCTCCGAGGTCGAAGGCCACCATGCCGCCGAAGCCTCCCGCCTGACGCCGCGCCAGCTCGTGCTGCGGGTGGGAGGGCAGGCCGGGATAGTGGAGGGCTTTCACCTCGGCGCGCCCGTCGAGGAACTCCGCGATCCTCCGCGTGTTCTCCTCGTGGCGCTCCATCCGGACGGCGAGCGTCTTGATCCCCCGCGTGACCAGGAAGGAATCGAAAGGAGAGAGGATCGCGCCCACGGACTTCTGGATGAAGTGCAGCCTCTCGCCGTCCTCGTCACGCGCCACGATCGCGGCGCCCCCCACGCTGTCGCTGTGGCCGTTGAGGAACTTCGTCGTGCTGTGAACCACGATGTCGGCCCCCAGCGCGATCGGCTTCTGCCAGTAGGGGGACATGAAGGTGTTGTCCACGACCAGGGTCGCGCCGCGGGCGCGGCAGATCCTGGAGCACCCCTCGATGTCGGTCAGCGTGAGGATCGGGTTCGTGGGCGTCTCGATGAAGACCATCTTCGTCGCGGGGCGGAAGGCCGCCTCCACGTTGGCGACCTCCGTCGTATCGATGAAGGAGGTCTCGATGTTGAAGCCGCGCAGCACGCCGTTGAGCAGGCGGAAGGTGCCGCCGTAGACGTTGCGCGACAGGATGATGTGGTCGCCGGACTTCAGCATGGAGAAGACCGCGTGGATAGCGGCCATCCCTGAGGCGAAGGCGAGCGCGCGCCGGCCTCCCTCCAGGCGGGCCAGGCACGTCTCCAGGGCGGTCCGGGTGGGGTTGACCGTGCGGGCGTAGTCGAACCCGGTCTTCACGCCGAGCTCGGGGAGACGGTAGGTCGAGGTCTGGAAGATGGGGACGGTGACGGATCCCGTCGTCGGCTCCGGCTCCTGCCCCGCGTGGATGGCGTCGGTCGAGAATCCCATGGATACCTCCGGGGCCACGATACAGGAGGCCCCGGATCGGATCAAGAAACAGAAACGCCGCGCGGCCCTCCCGGGTGCGGGAGGGCCGGCGGCGTCGCCGTCGAGAGTCGACCGCGATGCGTCGCGGTTCAGTCGTTCTTCTTCGTGCCTCTTGGGGGCTTGCCCGGCCGTGACGGGGGCCTCGCGGGCTCCATCCCGGCGCGCTCGACTTCGTCCTGCTTCATGTACTGCTTCGCCTTTCCCTGGCCGTTCCTGAAGGACGTCATCGCGATCGCCTTGAAGGTCCGACCTTCCTCGCGCTGTGCGGCGGCAGCCGCAGGGGTGCAGCCGAAGTAGCGCGTCATGGCGTGGATGTTCACCCAGTAGAAGATGTCATCGTCGTCGAGGACGTCTTTCACGTGGTTGTTCCAGTAGCCGAGGGCCTTCCCGTGCGGCGGCCCTCCATTGGCCTTCGGCAGGAGGATCAATCTCTCCTTCGGAACCTTGATCTCTCCCATGATGGCGGACCAGGACATCCCGTCGGCGCGGAGCTTCCATACGGCCTGAAGGCTCGACTTCGATTCGTGCGCCATGAAGAGCAGGATCGGGAAGTCCCATTCGGGACTGCGCAGCTTCGGGTAGACCTTCTGGACCTGCGAGCGCGAGGGCTCCCAGGCCATGTTGGAGACGTGCAGGTAGATCTGAGTGGCGTTGTCCGGCTCCGGCTGCCAGAGGAACTGCAAGTCGGTGCCGATGGCCATGGGCGCCGCGGTGGCCAGCCGGGCCAGGGGTGCCGCAACGGCGCTCGTCACCATGACGCAGCCGGCGACCGACACCGCGATGGCCGCTCGCGTGCCGATCCACTTGTCGATTCGCATGCCTTTCCTCCGAATGAGGGTCTCTCGAGGGGCGGCGAATATAGGTCCGGGAGGCCGGGCAGGCCCGTAAGCGATGATTGTCGGATTCGTCGCGCCCTGCGAGCGGAGGCTGCGCGCGTCATCGATCCGACGCCCACGACGCCAGCCTCCCGACGTCAGAAATCGATGCCTTTCTGCGCGAGGATTCCCTGCCGGTAGGGGTGCTTCAGCTCGCGCATCTCGGTCACCATGTGGGCCTTCTCAATGACGCTCGGGTGCGCGTTGCGGCCCGTGAGGATGAGGTGCATGGCCGGGGGCTTCCGCTCGATGAGGGCCAGGACCTGCTCGACGGCCAGGAGGCCGTCCGAGACGGCATTGTTGATCTCGTCGAGGATGAGGACGTCGCAGGCGCTCGAATCGAGCTTCTCCCCGGCCAGGCGCAGACCGTCCGCGGCCGCCTGCCGGTGGACCTCCTCGGGGAGCCGATCCCCCATGATCTTGTAGAAGCCCCGGCCAGCCCGGATGAGCTCGAACTCGGGGGCGAGGCGGGCCGCCGAGACGTGCTCGCCGCTCTTCCAGGGCCCCTTGATGAACTGGATCATGACGACCCTGAGGCCATATCCGCAGGCCCGCAGGGCCGTTCCGAGGGCGGCCGTCGTCTTGCCCTTCCCGTCCCCCGTGTTCACGATGACGAGCCCGGTCCTCTTCACCGTGACGTCGGGCTGGCTCAACAGCTGGCCTCCTGGCGTAAGGAGTGCTCCCGCCCCTCGAGGCTGCTCGTTGACAGCCCGCGGGAGGGCCCCCTATAGTTACACCGTTCCCAACAACTTACGACAACCGGGGAGCGGATAACCTCAGATGATCACAGTCACAGAGAGCGCCGCCGCCCAGATCCGCCGGATGATGATCGAACAGAAGCTCGATCCCGCCGGCGTCGGCGTCCGCGTTGCCGTCAAGCCGAGCGGCTGCTCCGGCTTCTCCTACACCCTGGACTTCCAGCCGCAGGCCGCCCAGGGCGACGAAATCCTGGATCAGCACGGGATCCGCATCTTCCTCGATCCCGGCAGCACTCCCTACCTCAAGGACGTGCAGATCGACTGGGCCGGAGGGCTGCTCGGAGCGGGTTTCAAGTTCACGAACCCGCAGGCCGTCAAAACTTGTGGTTGCGGAGAGTCGTTCAGCGTCTCCTGATCGCCCGGCCCTTCATCCGGGCTGATGAGTTGCTTCAAGCTCGTTCAGGGCGGCCACGGCAACCTCCCGGACGTCTCCTCGGGCGTCCTCCTTCGACGCCGCCTTGAGAGCTTCCACGGCCTCGCCGCCCCCGATCGCCCCCAGCGTCCGAGCGGCGGCCATCCTCAGCTCCGTGGATTCCGCGTAGCCGAGGAGTCCCTTCTTCCTCAGCATCTCGCATAGCGGGCGGACGGCCTCCGTCATCTTTCTCCGTCCCGCGGCCGTGATGGCCTCCTGGCGCACTTCGCCGTCGGCCGCGGCGCCGATGCCCGTCCGGCCGATGAGGTCGAGGATCACGGCGGCCGTCTCGCGCCCCTTCATGCCCGAGAGCGCGTTCGCGGCCGCGACCTGGACGGAGCGGTCCGGGTCCGCGCAGGCCATCGCGACGAGATCCTCGCCATCGGGCCCGCCCAGGCGGACGCCCGTCTTGACGACCTCCTTGCGGACCCGCGGATCGTCGTGGCGGGCCGCCCGGCGGAGCGATGGGAGTACGGCCGGGTCTCCGAGCTCGCCCAGGATGTGGATCACGTTGCGGACGAGGAACCACCGGGGATCCTCGAGCCTCTCGACGAATGTGCGGCTGACCGACTTGTCCATTTCTTTCAGGAGATGCACGAGATCGGCGCGCCGGCCCCGATCCTCCTCGATGGCGAGCCGCTCGATCAGGTAGTCCACGGCGCGCGGGCCGGAGCGCTTCAGGATTTCTGCCGCCTCGAGCGCCGCGCCGTCGTCGCCGCCCAGGTGCCGGTCCGCGAGCTGCGAGAAGAGCTTCTCGTTTCCCGCGCGCGAGAGGGCTCCGCGCAGCCGCTCCCCTCTCTCCCTGAGATCCGCCGCGGGCGCGGAGGCCATCTCGTCGGCCCGGCGCATCAGGGCCAGCACGGCGGCCGTCTCCCCGCTGCGCAGCCGGAGATCGGCGAGATAGGCCAGCGCCGACGAGAGCCTCGTCTGAACCTCGTCATCGGGCTCGTCCTGGAGCCGGGCCATGAAGAGCTCGCCGATCCTGGTGAGCATCGGCATGCCCTTGCCGGTCTTCTCGATGAGCTGGAGGATGAACCGGGCGTTCTCGGCGACCCGCCGCCGCTGCGCCGTGTCCTCCACGAGGAGGCCGCTGAGGTACTTCTGGATGAGCGCCGTCGCCTCCTTGACCTGATCGGTCCCGAAGAGCTTGACGAGCACCTCGCGTATCCGCTGGAAGTCCACGCGCCAGAGATGATCTCTCTGGTGGAGGAGCTGGGCTCTGCGCGAGAGATCCAGCTCGTTCCACATCAGATGATCGAGGATCTCCTTCGATTCGGCCGGAGAGACGCCCCGCGAGGCGAGCCTCCGCTCGATGGCCTCCAGCGTGGCTTGTCGATCGTCGCGCCATTGCGCCGTCCGCTCGATGGCGTCGTGCAGGACTCCGTATTCGACCTCCGAGCCGCTCTGCTGCCGGCTCACGACCTCCGCGATCGTCTCGGCGGACATCGTCTCCACCGCCGAGATGAGGGCCTCCCTCCCGTGGCGCATGCCGCTCCGGGGAAGCATCAGGCGCATCTGGATGGGAGGAGGCGAGGCCGCGACGATCCGGCCGACATCGGCGAGGATCTCGGCGCGGGGGCGCTGCTCCTCCTCGAGCGCCCGCTGTGCGAGCCGTTCGAGGGAGAGGGCCACCTGGTCGGCCTGGAAATCGGGGTTGCCGGGAGGAGCGGAGCGGTCCTTCCGGGCCGCGGCGTCAGCCAGTGCCGCGGCCAGCGCGCCGTGGTCGCGGGCCATGAGGCTGCTCATCGACTCCGAGGCCCCCTCCGCGCCGCCCCCGGTGCGACCCGAGAGGAGCCCCATGATCGAGAGCTCGTTGAGGAGGTCCATGGCGTCCGTGATCTTCCCGGTCCTCGCCCGGTTCACGGTGATGGCCGAGACGCCCTCGTCGAGCAGGACGGCCTCCATCCCTCCCCGCTCCGCGACGCGCTCCGGCTTCAGGAGGAGGGCCCGGACGAGAGCCGAATACTCCCTTGCGGAAAAGCCCGCCGCGAACTCGACGGAGCGCACGCTGCGCGCGACGAGGTCCCCGGTGAGCCGCGAGGCCACGGCGCGATCCCTCTCGACGGGGACGTTGTCCAGGCAGAGGCGGCCGTCCATGCAGGTCAGCGCCAGGGATAGCCGGCCCTCGAAGAGGGCTTCGAGCATCCCGATCGACCGCTCCAGGGACTGCTTCGCGCGCGGGTGCTCCGGCGCGTACATCCCGACGTTCTTCACGCAGACCGCCAGCTCCTTGATCCAGTCGTTGGCAGCCCGGTGGAAACGGGAGGGTTCCATCGTCACCTCAATCGCGCTCGCCCTTCCTCCGGTAGGCGCCGCTGCGACCTCCGGATTTGGCAACCAGCCGCACGCCCGAGAGGACGGCTGTGCGATCGACGGCCTTGATCATGTCGTAGGCGGCGAGGCCCGCCACCGTCACGGCGGTGAGGGCCTCCATCTCCACGCCGGTGCCCCATCGGGTACGCGCCCGGGCCTCAAGTTCTATCCTCGATGAGCCCTCGTCCACCCGGGCGGAGACCTCCACGTGGTCGAGGGCGAGGGGGTGGCAGAGGGGAATCAGGGTGGCTGTCGCCTTCGCGGCCTGGATACCTGCCAGGCGGGCCACGGCGAGGATATCCCCCTTCTCCAGCCGGTTGGCGCGGACGGCCTCGAGGGCCTCGGGGCTCACCTCGAGCCAGCCCCGCGCGGTGGCCTCCCGGACGGTGCGCTCCTTCCCCGAGATATCCACCATCCGGGCCTCGCCTCCGGCGTCCACATGGGTGAGGCGCCTCTTCGGCTTTTTCTTGGAGGAGCGCATCGAGGCGCCATTCTAACCGGTATGAAAGACCCGTGCACCGCGGTGCCGTTGGGCAGCACGTATAATGCCCCGGTCGGAGCCCCGATCATGGCAAGAGCCTGGAACATTGCGATGATCCCCGCCCTCGCCCTGGGAGGCGCGTTGCCTCTTCACGCAGCCCCATCCGGCTCGCCACCCGACCTGATTCTCCACGGGGCCGTCGTCGTCCAGGTGGAACCGCCCGATGGCCGTGCGAGCGCCGTCGCCTTGCGCGAGGGGCGGATCGTCTACGTGGGAGACGACCCGGGGGCCCTCGCGCTGAGGGGCGAGCGGACGCGGGTCGTCGACCTGCGCGGCAGGACGATCATCCCAGGCCTCATCGACGCCCACGGCCACGTGGCTTCCCTCGGCTTTGCGCTTCAGCGGGTCGACGCCGTGGGGACGGCGAGCGCGGAAGAGGTGGCTGCGCGCGTTCGCAAGGCGGCTTCCTCGGCCGCGGAGGGCGAGTGGATCCGCGGCAGGGGATGGGATCAGAACGACTGGCCCCGGCAGCTCTTTCCCGACCGCAGCCTCCTCGATGCGGCGGCACCGGAGCATCCCGTGGTGCTGGAGAGGATCGACGGCCACGCCATCTGGGTGAACAGCAAGGCTCTCGCGCTCGCGGGGATCACCGGATCCACCCCCGATCCGAAGGGCGGGAGAATCCTCCGCGACCCGCAGGGGGCGGCCACGGGGATCCTCGTCGACAACGCCACGGGCCTGGTCGAGTCGAAGATCCCTCCCCCGACCCGCGCACAGACGCGATCGGCCATCCTGCGCGCCCTCGAGCGTTGCCTCGATTCGGGGCTGACGGGAGTCCATGACGCCGGGGTCACCGCCGAGGTCGCCTCCATCTACAGGGATCTCGCCGACCGGAGCGAGCTGCCCATCCGTGTCTACGTGATGCTCGGGGGAAACTCGAACGTGCTCGAGGACTACTTCCCGCAGCCGCCGCAGGCACGGCTGGGCGGGGGCTTCCTCGACATCCGGGCCATCAAGCTGGGGATCGACGGAGCGCTCGGCTCCCGCGGGGCCGCACTCCTGGAGGACTACTCCGACGAGCCGGGCAACCGGGGCCTCATCACGCGCTCGCCCGACGAGATCGAGGCGCTCGCGCGACAGGCCGCCCGCAAGGGCTACCAGGTCTGCGTCCATGCCATCGGCGACCGGGGCAACCGGCTGGCCCTCGACGCGCTCGAACGCGCCCTGCGCTCGTCGCCCCCCGGCGATCACCGATTCCGGATCGAGCACGCGCAGGTCCTCCACCCCGCAGACATTCCGAGGTTCGCCGGGGCCGGCATCATTCCTTCCATGCAGCCGACGCACTGCACGTCCGACATGCCCTGGGCGGGCGATCGGCTGGGACCGCGACGAGTCGCGGGCGCCTACGCGTGGCGGCAGCTCCTGAGCAGCGGCGCGCGCATTCCCGGGGGCTCCGATTTCCCCGTGGAGTCGGAGAACCCCTTCCTGGGGCTCTACGCGGCGATCACGCGGCAGGACTCTACAGGCCGCCCTGAGGGAGGCTGGCATCCCGAGGAGCGGATGACTCCGATGGAGGCGCTGCGCGCCTTCACCCTCGACGCCGCATGGGCAGGCTTCAGGGAGGACGACCTCGGCTCGATCACCGTGGGGAAGCGGGCGGACCTCCTGATCTTGAAGTCAAACCCCCTTGAAGTCGATCCGATGGATCTCCTATCCATGAAGCCGGAGGCCGTGATCGTGGAGGGCCGCGTGGTTCGGGCGCTTCCCAGCCTGCACGCCGCGCTCCTGAGATAGCCCATGCTCGACCTGGACAACCCGCCCGAGCTCCCGCCCCCGGGTGACCACCCGCATCTTCGTCTCGTCCCGAAGGAGCAGCCCGTCGTCTTCCGGCTGCCGAAGGACCCCGACGTTCCGTGGCAGGTACGCGCGGTGGCCATCTTCCTGGGCGTCACGATTTCGGCCGTCGTGGTCATCGGCATCATCTTCTTGGGCTCGCTGGTGAAGAACCTCTACGACCAGGTGGACGCCGCGCAGAGGGCGCGCGGGGCCGAGCAGCAGGCAGCCCCCAAGGGGAGAGAGGGAGCGATCCCCATCGTGATCCAGGAGGATCAGCCGCGGCCGCCCCTTCCACCCTCCGCCGATGGGAGTCCGCCCGCTGGGGAGAGCTCGCACGCCGCAGATCAGCCCCGAAGTGGAGGCTGACCTCCCCGTCCAAGGGCTACTTCACCGAGAGGATGTCCGGGAGGAATGGATTCGACTTCCGCTCGTCGGCGATGCAGGTCTCCGGTCCGTGGCCGGGGTGAACGATTGTCTCGGCCGGAAGGCGGAAGATCTTCTCCCTGACTGAGGCCATGAGCGTGCGGTAGTCACCGCCCCAGAGATCGGTCCGGCCGATTCCCTTCCAGAAGAGCGTGTCTCCGCTGAACAGCACGGGAGCCCCCGGCTCCCGGGGGTGGCTCTCCATCGAGAGGCAGATGCTCCCGGGCGTGTGCCCCGGCGTCTCGAGGACCGACAGCCGCAGCCCGCCGACCTGGATGGGCTCGGTTTCTCTGAGCAGGCCGTCGGGCTCGGGCAGCTCACGCTGGGGCAGGCCGAAGAGAGCCGCCTGTGCGGGATAGGAGCGCCAGAGAGGGAGATCACCCTCATGGATGAGGGCTCTCGCGCCTCGCTCGCGGCACAGCTCGCCCGCGGCCCCGATATGGTCGAGGTGCCCGTGGGTATGCAACGTGAGCTTCAGGTCCAGCCGGTAGTGATCCAGGACCTCGCGGATCCGATCCAGATCGTCGCCGGGGTCGATGACGATCGCCTCCCGGGTCGTCTCGTCCCCGAGAACGACGCAGTTGCACTGGAAGAGGCCCACGGGGAACGACTCGAAAATCAAGGTCTCCTCCTGCCGGCTGGGCCCATCTTAGCCCGTGGCCGGAGGCGCGGCCGTCAACCCGATTCACCGGCAAGGGGTCTGAATCCCCGGGAATCGGGCGGGAGCCGGCAGCTGGGAGCTTGACATCAGGGGGGGCGGGCTGTTCAAATAGCCTGCCTTCTCGACAATCAGGGGTCCCGCGGCTCTCCCGTAACCTCCATTCCAGCAGCCACTTGTGCAGGGGTTGCCCCGCGTGTGGAGGGGAACCGCGTGAGCGGGCCGCGAGCACTGCGACCGAGAAAGTCAGGAGAGAGCCGACGATGCCTACGGGGCCGGACGGGATGAGGACCGCGATTCTTCGGAGGGCCGCCATCACGGCGCTCGCTCTCGCCGCCTCGGGCGCCGTTCCCG
Source organism: uncultured Acidobacteriota bacterium (assembly GCA_964568735.1). Taxonomy (GTDB): domain Bacteria; phylum Acidobacteriota; class Polarisedimenticolia; order JACPZX01; family JACPZX01; genus CAZMRF01. The sequence continues at coordinate 40,734 of CAZMRF010000029.1, read as the reverse complement.
CGCTCGCCCAGGTCACGCTGCGGATCGATCCGATCCCTGTCGTCTTCGCATCCACCTCGGGCGTCATCACGAGCTTCGACGTCTACATGGACGGCGTTCCTGCCGCCGGCCTCGGCTCGTTCGTCATCATCCTGAACGAGGACGATCCCAGCGAGATCACGAAGTGCCTCACCTTCGATTCGGCCGCGCTGGACCCGGCCCTGCAGGCGGCCTGGGGATCCTCCTTTTCCAGCCCGATCGTCGCCACCGATGTCCTGACCTGGACGGCGGCAGCCACCGGGCCGGGCCGCTCAGCCCCCGGCACGGTGAAGCTGGGGACGATCAGCTACCAGATCACAAGCACCGGCATGACAGGCGCCTGCTCCATCGGCACGCAGCACAGCTTCAGCTGGCAGGGCACGACGCGGTGGTCGGAGACCCAGTCGCCCGATCCGGGCACGCCCTTCAACGTGCTCCAGGGCGCCCCCTGGGTCATCGGCTCGGCGCCCGACGTGGATCTGGACGTCACATGCACCCGGGTCGCGGCACCCGGCGTCGACCCCAACACCTTCGATCCCGGCACGTTCGTGGACGGCGACACGGTCCAGCTCGACTGCCAGGTGAGGAACCTCGGGACGGTGACCCCGGGAGTCACGACGCTGATTGCCCGCTTCTCCAGCGATCTGTCCATCGACAGCGGAGACGTGGCGATCGCCCAGGTTGACAACGTGGTCGTCGCGGGAGGCGCCACGATCGCCAGGACGCTGTCCGGGGCGCCATTCTTCACGGCGCCCGGGGGTACGAACATCTGCGCGAAGGTCGACGTGAACACCGGCGACCTGAGCGACGTCGACGGGAACATCCTCGAGACCGACGAGACGAACAACACCTTCTGCCTTCCCGTGACGGTCCTCCCCTCACGGAAGGACTTGATCGTCGATCCGACCTCCAGCGCCGATCCGAACGTCGCCATCGTCCTGACGCCGAGCAGCGTCGATCCGAACAACTTCCACGCCGGCCTCACTTTTCAAGTCTCTTTTGACGCCCTCAACCAGGGGATGGGCGCCGTTCGCCCGCCCAGCTACCGCAACAGCGTCCACCTTGGAACGAGCCTTGCCGTGATTCAGGCCAATCCGGCCGCGAGCTTCATCTGCAGCAAGGTCCAGCCCCTCGGAGGCGCCATTCCCTTCCAGCAGGGCGGAACGAGCCTCACGCAGACCTTCGGGCTCGATCCCGATCCGGCGAGCAGCGCGATCCCCGCCGACCCGAACGAGATCTGCCAGATCAGTTTCACGCAACCTCCCGGAGACTATGTCCTGGCCGTACGCCTGGACTCGGGCAACAACGTGGTGGAGGAGGATCCCGCCGGCGTGGCGCTGCCCGCTGAGAGCAACAACTGGGCGTCGGTGCCCATCAGGGTCGAGGCGGCGCTGCCGCCCGAGTTCCGAGTCCGCGAGGACACCACCCCGCCCATCCCGGCCCGCATCGACGATCTCGACGTGCTCGTCTTCGACCCCCCAAGCCAGACGGCACCGGGCAGGGCGGCGATCAGCATCATCTCGGCGCAGAACGTGGCCGCCTACGCCTTGACCTTCACCTGGAGCCCTGCGAGCTTCCTGGACGTCAGCACGGATCCGAACGCCATCGCCTTCACGCCTTTCCTCGAGCAGAACGGCAGGATCCAGACCTGCGGCCATACTCTCGACGACCCCAACGGCATCATCACGGTCTCCTGCACGACGGTTCCCAGCGCCGATCCCAACGTCTCGAATGCGGGGGCGACCACCCAGGGTCATGCAACCCTGCTCACGATCCAGTTCGTGCCGGCCTTGCCGGGCTCGGGAACTCTCACGACTTCGAACCTCACGGCCGCGAACCCTGCCGGGCAGCCCATCGCGAACCTGAGTATCACGAATGGCACCTTCCAGGTCTCGGGCGTCCCGAAGCTCCGTGTGACGAACGCCGTGCCGCCCGTCGCGATCGTGCCGGGGGTGGATTTCGCGACGAGCTATGACATCGAGAACTCGGGATTCGGACCCGCCCCGATCCCCATCCAGAGCCGTCTGGTCCTCTCCCAGGATTCCGTGACGGATCCCAACCTGCCCGCCCCGGACGTCATCGCCTGCACCTCCAACGAGCCGACGCAGATCGACGCCTTCTCCACGAGACAGAAGAGCCTGTCGACGTGCGTGCTGCTGGACGATGCCCTGCCGGGGGCCTACACGGGGTTCTACCAGGTGAATGCCACCACGACCGGAGGCGATCCCAACTCCTGGGCCGTCGTGACCGTGCCGGTCCCCTCGCGCATCCTCGCCCTGCGCAAGTCGGGGAAGGGTCGGACCGCCGAGACCTACCTGGAGCCGGATCCGAACGGAAGCACCGGACAGGCGCTGGCCAGCACGTCGAAGTTCGCCGACCAGGGCGTTTCGGTGATCGGCTCCGGATCGCGCTCGCTGAACTGGATGGTGGGCCTCCGAAGCTCCAGCTCGAGCCCGCGAAAGCTCCAGGTGCACGTGCTGCCCAAGTCGGCGGGCGAGAAGCTCGACGTGCTCACCAACCTGCGGCTGCCCAAGGAAGTGCGCGCGATCTTCGGCGGCGCGGACATGGATGGAGATGGGGAGGACGAGCTGATCGTCCTTCGATCCTTGAAGATCGGCGACGTTCTCGACTTCAGGAGAGTCGACTTCACGCAGCGGAAGCCTCTGATCTGCCAGTCGGCGGCCATCACGGACCCCAACACGCCCCCGTTCACGGGCCGCGTCGTCGATGCCGCTGGCATCGAGTACGACGGCAGCCCCGGTGACGAGCTCGCGGTCGTGACGGACGACGGCGCCCTGACGATCTACGACCTGACGATCAACGGATCGCCGCCGCCGGCCTCACCGTGCAAGCCCGTACCCGCCGTCATCGAGATGCCGGCCGCCGCGGACATCCTGCCGCTGGCCTCCGACTCGGGGTTCGGAGCCCCCGGCGACGAGGCGCTGTCCATCTGCACGCTGGACTTCCAGCTCGATGGCAACGAGGAGATCGCCAGCCTGCACGTGGACGCCGCTGGTGTGCAGGCTCTGAGAATCTACGATGTGCCCGCTTCCCTGGGCGGTACGGTCACCCTGCTTGCGGAAGACGCCGCCTTTGGCGGAACCCAGACCCGCGCGACGGTGCTGGCCATCGCGTGCACGCGATAGACACCTGAAGGGAGCCCTGTCGAAGTCGCGCCTCGCCGGGCTCGCGGTGGCCTTGTCGGCCATCACGGGCGGCGGGCTCACCTCTGCCCAGACCCTGCGGATCGAGCCGGGCACGCTCGTCGTCCCCCCGATCACCGCACCCGACCCCTTCGCGACCTTCGAGATCTTCATGGATGGCGTTCCCTCGCCCGGGCTGCGCTCTTTCCAGGTGACCATCGACTCCTTCCACGTCGGAGAGCTGGGACCCTGCGTCCAGTTCGTCTCCCACCAGATCGATCCAGCTCTCAAGACAGCCTGGGGGGGCGGCTCCGTCGATTCCATCAACGTCCAGGATTCCAACTCGATTGTCCGGTGGAACGCCATCGGCTTCGCCGGACCCTCGTTGCCGACGGGGACGGTGCGGCTCGGGACCTTCACCTGGCTGGCCCAGCCCGTTTCCGGCTCCTGCCCCATCGGATTGCAGGACGAATTCGAATGGAACTCCACGGCGACGAGGTGGGGCACGAGCACCAACGCAAATCTCGAGTTCGATTCCCTACGGGGCGGGACGTGGGTCCTGGGGCGGTATCTGAACGTCGATCTCAGCGTGGCCTGCACGCAGACATCTCCAACGACGCCCGGGGTCTTCGTCGACGGGCAGACGATCACCCTGGAGTGCCTCGTCTCGAACCTCGGCACCGAGTCCACGCCGATCAACACCCTCCTTCAAGCGGTGGTCAGCACGGACACCACCGTGGGGAGCTCGGACACCAGGATCGGAACAGCGGCCGAGGCGCCCGTGCTGCTCGGTGGCGGATCCGCGCTCGTGAGGATTTCGGACACCCCGTTGTCCCTGACGGCGGCGCAGACACGCAACCTCTGCGTCAAGATCGACGTCAACGAAAGCGATCTCGACGTGGCCGGCGGGAGACTGACGGAGACGAACGAGACGAACAACGTCGAGTGCAGGCCCATCACGATCCTGGATTCACGGAAGGATCTCGTCGTTCCCCCGGCCTCGATCATGCTGACCCCGGATCCCGCCGATCCGAACGGCGCTTTCCACGCCGGTCTGAAGCTCCAGGTCTCCTACGCCCTGTTGAACCAGGGCATCGGGGCCATACGGACCCCTTCCTACCAGACGAGGGTCTACCTGGGTCCGGATCTGCTCTCTATTCAGGCCAATCCCACCCCCTCCTCGCCCTTCGCACTGTGCAGCAAGCAGCAGAGTTTCCCCGCGGGCTCATTCCAGCCCGGCGGTGCGGCCGTCACTCAGACCTACGGGCTCGCCCCCGCCGGAAGCGATAGCTGCAAGATCCCCTTCCTGCTCACTCCCGGGACTCACGTCCTGGCGATCCAGGCGGACGCCAACAACAACGTCGCGGAGGTGGATGCAGGCGGCGCGGTCGCGCCCGCTGAGACCAACAACTGGGCATCCGTGCCCATCACGATCCAGGCGCCTCTCCCGCCGGAGTTCCGGATCTACGACAAGGAGACGGTCCTCAACGACACCCGGGTCGACGTCCGGGGGCCGGGGAGCGCGCGAGCCGCCATCGGCGTGAGCTCGGCTCGGAATCTGGCGGGCTACGGCTTCTCCGTCTCCTGGGATCCACCCGGCCTCGTCTCGATAGGCGACCCGAACGTTCCCGGAAGCGATCCCAACCAGGTGGCCTTCACGAACTTCCTCGAGCAGGGAGGACTGGATCAGAGCTGCGCCGTCATCGCCATCGATCCCAATGCGGGCCGCCTGGACGTGGCCTGCACGACCTCCGATCCCAACGGCAATGGATCGGGTGCCATGAGCGAGGGCAACGCGGATATCCTCACCGTGAGGTTCACGGCCGTGCTTCCCGGGCCAGGGACGCTTGCCATCTCGAACATGACCGCGCGCGATGCCGCGGGCAATCCCTACTCCAACCTCAGGACGCTCACGGGGACCCTCCTGGTGGATGGCTCTCCCAACCTCAGCGTCCGCGACGCTGTCCCGCCTCCTGCCGCCTACCCTAACGCTCCCTTCACGACCTCCTTCGACATCGAGAACATCGGCTTCGGCGTCGCCAATCCGCCCATCGAGGTCGACGTGGTGGTCTCCCGTGACGCGTCGAACAACCCGACCGACCCCAACTCCCCCGATCTCCTTGCCTGCTCGAGCCGTGAGAGCGCGCCCATTCCCGGGCGCAGCAGCGTGACCAAGACTCTCACCGCGTGCATGGTCTCGGAGGACCTCCGCCCCGGCTCCTACACGGCCTTCTACCAGTTCGACCCGCTCCTGAATCCCAGCTCACGAACCACCGGTATCCTCTCCTTCCCGCCGCGCGTCGCCGTCCTGAGGGACTCCGGAGGCGGCCAGGCACTGGAGACCTTCGCCGTCCCGGATCAACCATCAAGCACGGTTGGATCGAGCCTTGCTCGCGTCGGGGAGTACCCCAGCCGCTCCATCTCGCTGATCCGATCGGTCGGGCGGGACAGGAACTGGCTCGTCCGCCTTCGCAGGAACCGGCAGGGGCACGGCACGCTCCAGATCCAGAATCTCCCCCGGGATCACGGGGAGCGTCTGGAGGTCCTGAGAGAAGTGAGGACGCCAGACGCGATCAAGAGGATCCTCGGAGCGGCCGACATCGACGGCGACGGCGACGACGAGCTGATTCTCCTGCGTTCGAGAGGCGGCGCGGGCGCGGTGCTCGACTTCCGGAGGATCGACTACGGGCAGGAGTGGCCTGAGCTCTGCCTGAGCGCCGCGCTCACGGGACCTCTCGGTGGAAGAGTCACTGCCGTGGCGGGGATCCAGTTCGACGGAGATCCCGAAGACGAAATCGCCATACTGGACGCCGCCGGGAGTCTCTCGATCTTCGACCTGCTCCTGACAGGCACCCTGCCGCCCGCGTCGCCCTGCCGCGGGGTCCCGACGGTCATCGAAGCCCCCGCAGCCGCGGATCTCGTCCTCACCGCCAGCGACCCGGGCTTCAGCGCGGCTTCGGGACGCGCGATCTCCCTCTGCGCCCTCGACTGGCAGCTCGACGGCGTCGAAGAGCTTGCGAGCCTCCGCCAGGGAGGCTCGGGAAGTCAGGCGCTCGAGATCGTGGAGGTACCCCCAGGGATCGGCGGGACGGCGATTCTCCTCGCCGACGATCCGGAATTCGGGGGCGTGAAGGGCAGGGCCAGGGCCTTCGCCATCACCTGCACGCGCTGAGGGGAGGAGCCAGGCGCCCGTCGGGGGCGAGCCTCAGCGGCGCTCGAAGATCTCCTTGGCGATGATCAGCCGCTGGATCTGGGAGGTCCCTTCGTAGATCTGGAAGACCTTCGCATCGCGCATCAGCTTCTCGACGGGGTACTCCGCGCTGAAGCCGTATCCGCCGAAGACCTGGACGGCGTCGAGGGCCGTCTTCATCGCCATGTCAGCGGCGAAGGCCTTGGCAAAGGCCGCCTCCCGCGTGTTCCGCCGCCCCAGGTCGATGGCGCGGCAGGCCTTCCAGACCAGCAGTCGAGCAGCCTCGATGTTCATGGCCATCTCGGCAATCATGAACGAGACCGCCTGGTGGGATGAGATGGGCGCGCCAAAGGCCTTCCGTTCGCTCGCGTAGCGAACCGAGTGCTCGAAGGCGGATCGGGCCAGCCCCACGGCCGCAGCCGCCACGATGGGCCGCGTGTGATCGAAGGCGGACATCGCGATCCTGAAGCCGTCACCCTCGCCTCCGAGCCTGTTCGCTCCGGGCACCTTGACGTCGTGGAAGGTGACGGCCCGGGTGTCCGAGGCCCTCTGCCCCATGTTCTTCTCTTTCTTGCCGACCTCGACGCCCTCGCTGGCCCGGGGCACGAGGAAGGCCGACATCCCGCGGTGGCGCTTCTCCGGTTCGGTGAGAGCCAGGACGAAGTACCAGTCGGCGACCGAGCCGCTCGTGATCCACATCTTGCTGCCGGTGAGGACGTAGTCGCCGCCCACCCGCCTTGCCGTCGTCTTGATGCCGGCGACGTCCGAGCCGGCGTCCGGCTCGGTCACGCAGTAGGCCGCGAGCTTGAACTCCTCGACCATCGGCGTGAGCCAGGCCTTCTTCTGCTCGTCCGTTCCGGCCACGATGACCGGAGCCTCCGCCAGGGTGTTGGCCTCCATCGCGGTGCCGATGCCGGTGCACCCCCACGCGATCTCCTCGGCAATGAGGGCTCCCTCGAAAACACCCAGCCCCGGCCCCCCGAAGGCCTCCGGGACATGGGTGTTCATGAGGCCGATCTCCCAGGCTTTCTTCACGATCTCGCGGGGGAACTCCCCCGTCTGATCGTGGTGGGCGGCCCGGGGAGCGATTTCCTTGCCGGCGAACTCCCGGGCGAGATCGCGGAGCTGCTGCTGCTCCTCGGTCAGCTCGAAATCGACCAAGCTACTTCTGCGCTCCCGACCCGGCGATCCTCTCGATCACGACCTTGTTGAGGAGGACGTCCTTCTTGGGCTTCCCGCTGCCTGGAGCGCCCAGGCCGGCGATCTTGTCCACGTTGGCCTGGCCTTCGACGACCTCGCCGAAGATGGTGTGCTTCCCGTTGAGCCACGTCGTCGGGACCTGCGTGATGAAGAACTGGCTGCCGCCGGTGTTGGGCCCCGAGTTCGCCATGGCCAGGCGTCCCGGCTTGCTGAAATCGAGAGAGGGATCGAACTCGTCGGGGATCGTGAAGCCCGGCCCCCCGCTCCCGGTCGCAGTGGGATCCCCGCCCTGGATCATGAAATTCGGGATGATCCTGTGGAACTTGGTGCCGTCGAAGTAGGGGCGCTTCGCCTTGGCGCGGATCGTCGGATCCGTGAACTCCTTCTTGCCCTCGGCGAGCTCGACGAAGTTCTTCACGGTGATGGGGGACTTCTGGTCGAAGAGCCTGCACACGATCAACCCTTCGCTCGTCTCGAACCGGGCGTAGGTTCCGGGGACGGTTTTCCAGCTCATGCTCTCCTCTGCCGCCGCGCCTGGCGTGAGGAGGACCAGGGCCATCCCCGCCGCCATCGCCGCGACGCGCGTATTAATCCTGTGATTCATCGTTGCCTCCGGTTGCGAAACGGCCCCGGCGGGGCCTCATATCCCCATGATGCTGTAGCCGGCGTCGACGTAGAGAACCTCGCCCGTCACTCCGCTGGCCATGCCGCTGAGAAGGAAGAGCGCCGCCTGTCCGACCTCCTCGGGCTCAATGCCGCGCCGGAGCGGGGCCTTCTCCCGCGCCTTGTGGAGCATGTCGAGGAAACCCGAGATTCCCCGCGCGGAGAGGGTGTTGACGGGCCCCGCGGAGATGGCATTGACGCGGATTCCCCTGGGGCCCAGCTCGAAGGCGAGCTGGCGCACGGCGTGCTCCAACGCGGCCTTCGCCGATCCCATGACGTTGTAGGAGGGAACCACGCGCTGCGAGGCCATGTAGGTCAGCGTGAGGATGCTCCCCCCCTCCCGGCCCTCACGGCGCTCCATCCAGGGCGCCGCCGCTCGCGCCAGCGCGATGAGGGAATAGGCGCTGATCTCGAGCGCCAGCCTGAAGCCCTCCCTGCTCGTGCCGAGGAACTCCCCTTCGAGGTCCTCCTTCCTCGCGAAGGCGACGCTGTGGACCAGGAAATCGATGGAGCCCGTCGCCTCCCCCACCCGACGGCAGACATTCTCGATGTCGCCGTCCCGCGTCACGTCGCACTCGTAGAGCGGCGTGTCCGGGTGCAGCTCGGCGGCCAGCGGGGCCACGCGGTCCTTGAGCCGCTCGCCCTGGTAGGTGAGGGCGATGCGTGCGCCGGCGCCGCTCAGCGCGCTCGCGATGGACCAGGCGAGGCTTCGCTGGTTGGCGACTCCCAGGACGAGGCCGGTCTTGCCGCTCAGATCGAGGGTGTACATGGGGGGCATTGAACACCACGGCGGGGGCGGGATCAACGCCCGGCGGGCACGGCGGCCGAGGCGTGAGGGGGAAGCTAGTTGGCGTAGATGCTCAGCACTTCCCCGGGATAGATCCTGCTGCGCCCGCCCATGTTGTTCCAGGACTTCAGGCGCTCCACGGTGGTGCCGTACCGGGTGGCGATGGCGTAGAGGCTGTCGCCGCGCCTCACCGTGTACGTGAGCCGCTCTCCGGCGCTCAGCGAGGCGGTCTGCGGGGTGCTCTGCGGATCGGCCCCTCCCAGCATCCGAAGCACCTGCCCCGGATGGATGGCCGCGTGCCTCGAGATCCCGTTCAGGGCTTCGATGGCCCCGATGGTGGTGCCATGGCCTCGGGCTATCGTGAGGAGCGTATCGCCCCTCTGCACGGTGTAGGAGGTCTCCGATCTGGCCGGCGCTGCGGCCGGTGCTGCGGCCTGCGGCTCTGCGCCCGGGCGCACCTGGAGCGTCTGCCCGGGCCGGAGGATGGAGTCGATGGCGATGCCGCTGAGTGATGCCACGGCATGGGGCGTCGTGCCGTGCCGGGAGGCGATCGCCGACAGCGTGTCACCGCGGCGCACGGTGTAGGTGCCGTCTGGACTGGCCTCCTCCTCGCCCCACCCTTCCGGGCGGCGCCAGGCCGATGGCGCTCCCTCTCCGCGCGGGACGAGGAGAGTCGAGCCGGCGTAGATGCGGGATCGCGAGGTCATCCCGTTCGCCTGGGCCAGGGCGGCGACGGTCGTGCCGTGCTCCTTCGCGATGCGGTTCAGCGTGTCGCCGTTCTGCACCGTGTACCGGACCATCACGGAGGCGATTCTCTCTGAATCGGGCAGCGTCGCGTAGGCCCGCTCGAAGCTCTCTCCCGACCCCGCGGGCACTCTGACCGAGAAGCGATCCACGCCCGGGGGCGTGATCGAGCGCCGGAGATGAGGGTTGAGCTCCCGCACCCTGTCCGGGGTCGTTCCGGCGAGCTCCGCGATGAGGGAGATATCGGTGGGCCCCTCGAGGACGACCCGGTCGTACTCCAGGGGCGGATCCTTGACGATGTCGGCTTGGCCGTATCGGCCGGGATCTCTCGACATGATGGAGAGCGCGAGGATCGAGGGAACGAAGTTCTTGGTCTCCTGCCGGAGATGGCGGGTCCGGGCCAGCTCCCAGAAGTCCTTCCGCCCGCTCCGCTGGATCGCCCGCGTGACCTTCATCTCACCCGCATTGTAGGCGGCCATGGCGAGGTACCAGTCGCCGAACATCTCGTGGAGATCGCGCAGGTACCGGGCCGCGGCACGCGTCGCCTTCTCGGGATCCGACCGCTCATCCACGTAGTAGTCGCGCGCGAGGCCGTAGCGGCTGCCGGTGGCGGCCATGAACTGCCACATGCCCTTGGCGCGGGCCCGCGAGTAGGCCATGGGCTTGAAGGTGGACTCGATGAAGGAGAGGTAGATCAAATCCTGAGGCACTCCCTCCTCCTCGAGCACCTTTCGGATCATGGGCTCGTACCGGCCCATCCTCTGGTATCCGCCCCGGAAGGCCTCCCGGAGCCTCGGAGTTTTCTGGAAGGCCTCGATGAAGGTCAGGACCTGCTCGTTGAGGACGATCGGGATGGAGTACTCCTGCTCCTGTGGCTCCCCCTCCATCCTCTCCTTCTCCAACGCCAGCTCGTCGGGGCCCACGAAGCTGGTGATCTCCTCGATCTCCTCGACGGGCGTCGGCGCGATGGGGGTGCTGTCCTCGACCTCGGCGAGCGCCTCGGACTCCAGCGCTCGAATGTCGGCCACGAGCCTCTCGAAGGCGCTGTGGAGCCTGAGGTCCGAGTTCATGTCGAGCCCGGAATCCAGGTAGCGGAGAACGGCGGCGTCGAAATGCGCCCGGGCCTTCTCCATCTGGCCGGCCCGGAAGTGCTGCTCCCCCGTGAGATACTCCTCGGAGGCCCCTGCGATCACCACCGAGGCCCTGTCGACGAGGACGGGGGCCATGGGGACAGGTGCGGGAGGCTTCGCAGGGGGGGCCGGCACGGGCCGGGCTTCTTCCGAGGCGGCTTGTGGGGCGTCGTCAGGCGCTGATGCGGGGTTCAGGACCCGGCCGCGCGACGATGAGCAACCGGCGAGGAGTGCTACGAACGGGATAATGCAGAGACCGCGTAAAGACCAGATAGGGCTGACAGCCACATGCCGCTCCAGCGCAGGAAACCCGGGGCCAGTTACCTCCACGGCCGTTGTGAGGCTCTGGGCACGCGGCTGCTGGAGGCCATCCTCAGACGAAGGCCATCTTAGGCGCCTGCTCCGAAGGCTGTCAACCCGGCTCCACGGGGCGCTATACTCGCGGTCTCCAGAGAGGTGCTCGTGGACGAAACCCCGGATGAATCCCGCTCGGACAGCAGCTTCTCGACTCCGAAGATGGTCGGCCTCATGGCCGGGGGGATCCTGGCGGTCGTCTTCCTGGCCGCGATTGTCCGGGGGATAGGCTCCGGCGAGCCTGCCCCGGGTGGAGCGAGCTCGCCGCCCCCGGGGGGCGCTCCCGTGGCGACCGAGCCCCTCGAGCCCGGGGAGATCCGGCTGCTCAGCCCGAAGGACGCAGTCCCCCGGGAGGGACTGATCTTCCGCTGGCAGGGAGGCGAGGGGCTGACGGAGTACCAGGTCACCATCTATGACCCCATGATGAAGAGGATCTGGAGCTCCGAGCGCGTCACCGCGGAGAGCCTCGTCCCTCCCGAGGAGATCATGGCGTTCCTCCAGACCGGCTCCATCTACCAATGGAGCGTGGCGGGCTTCCGTCCCGGAGAGGAGACCCCCCGGACGCACAGCCACGCTTTCCGCCTCGTCGAGTGACCCCCGCGCTTCTTGATCCGGCCCGAGCGCCTCGTCTATGATGGCGCTTCCTCCCTCTCGTCTCCCCGCCCAGGAGAAAACATGAACCAGGATCGCGAGAGCAGGACCAAGTCCCTCGATCTGGCCGTCACACAGATCGAGAAGAGGTTCGGCAAGGGCTCCATCATGAAGCTGGGCTCCCGTGAGGCTCAGGTGGTGCCGGTCATCTCCAGCACCTCCCTGTCCCTCGACGCGGCTCTGGGGATCGGCGGCGTGCCCCGCGGGCGGGTGACGGAGATCTTCGGGCCGGAGTCCTCGGGGAAGACGACGCTCACGCTCCATGTCGTCGCCGAGGCGCAGCGCCGGGGCGGGCTCGCGGCCTTCGTGGACGCGGAGCATGCCCTCGATCCCGACTACGCCCGCAAGCTGGGCGTCGACGTGGACAACCTGCTGGTGAGCCAGCCGGATCACGGCGAGCAGGCGCTCGAGATCACCGAGGAGCTGATCCGATCCTCGGCCCTCGACGTGGTCGTGGTGGACTCCGTCGCCGCCCTCGTTCCGCGGGCGGAGCTGGAAGGCGAGATGGGCGATTCCCATATGGGCTTGCAGGCCCGGCTGATGTCACAGGCGCTCCGCAAGCTCACCGGTGCCGTCGCGCGCTCCGGAACCGCGCTCATCTTCATCAACCAGATCCGCGAGAAGATCGGCGTCATGTTCGGCAACCCCGAAACCACGACGGGAGGACGCGCGCTCAAGTTCTACTCCTCCGTCCGGATCGACATCCGCAAGATCGCGTCCATCAAGGAAGGCGACCGCGTCGTCGGGAATCGCACTCGCATCAAGGTCGTGAAGAACAAGATGGCAGCGCCCTTCCGCTTCGCGGAGGTCGACATCCTCTACGGTGAGGGGATCTCGCGGGAGGGGGATCTGATCGACCTGGGGGTGAACCAGAAGCTGCTCCAGAAGAGCGGGACCTGGATCTCCTTCGGCGAGCTCCGCGTGGGCCAGGGGCGCGAGAACGCCCGGCAATTCCTGAAGGAGAACCCCGACGTCCGCGAGGATCTGGAGGTCAAGCTGAGGGCCGATCTGGGCCTGGCGCCGGCCGCCGGCAGGACTCCAAAGCCCGAAGGCGATCCCGCGGCCGAAGGCACGAAGGGAAACGACGGGATCCCAGGACGCCGCCCGGCTCCGCCGCCGCCTTCACCCGTGAGGAAGGGCCGTCCCGCCACCGCTCCGCGTTGACAGTTTTGGAGGGAGCGGTTTACCCTGTCCGGCCCATCCGACCCATCCCCAGGCGGCTCGGTAGCTCACCGGTAGAGCGAGGGACTGAAAATCCCTGCGTAGGCGGTTCAATTCCGTCCCGAGCCACCACTCCACCCCCTCCTCACCCCAGCATGTAAGTGAAGAAAGGCGCGAAGGTCTGCACCACGCGGACCGTCTCCTCGAGGAACTCCGGCTGCTCCGGGTTGTAGAGGTACGGAGCGATCTTGTCCCTGTATACGCGCCGCGCGTCGTCCGCCTCGACGAAGTAGGGCACGTAGAACTGGACCTCCAGATTGAAACGGTGTTGGAGGCGCTCGCTGACGAGCTCCTTCATGAGCACGTACCAGGACGAGGCTGGCTTGAAGTAGCGGTTCTCCGTCTGCTCGGCGTCGAACCCGTAGACGGTATCGACCTTGAACCGCGCTTCGCCGTCCTGCACGAGCTTCTGGCCCCCCATGTCGTGGCGGTGCCAGAGCCGGACCCATAGCTCGGGGACCTCGGCCCGGACCTGCTTGAGGACCTCGAGGAACTTGACCTTGTCGCGTGCCAGCGAGTTGAACCGCTCCCACTGTCTGTTCTTCGCATGGTTCGAGACCACCATGCTGATCTCCACGACGCCCTGACGCAGGGTCACCATGAAGTGGCAGTTGTCGGCGAAGCTCTCTCCGTCCACGTAGAAGACATCGGAGACTTCCCCGGGGACGTACAGCGTGGGCTCATCCCGGAACTTGAGACGGAAGCCCTGATTCTGCTGGAAGAGGTTACGGATCCTGGGATCGGCGGCCACCATCAGATCGCGGAGGTCGGCCGCAAGATCCCTCTGAACCTCGGGATGCCGTTCCGATTCGGGCCGTATCCCCTTGAAGACAACAGTAGACTCTCGGGCCACGTGCGACTCCTCGTGTGTCGTGCTCGCGATGTTACGGGTTTGTAATGGCCGGCTCTGAAGCGCGCTCATTATAGATCAACGCCGCTCCAGCGCCTCCCCGCCCGGCGGGATAGGGCCCGGCGCCCGGAAGGCTCGTCTGCCGGGCGCTTTCGAGGCGCTCGAGCCCCCGGCGGGCGCGATCCGTGACGGGAGCCTCCTCGCCGTCGCCCCAGAGCTTCAGCAGCTCGCGGAGGGCCTCGCCCGCGCCCGTCCGATCCCCCTGCGCCTGCCTCGCCTCCGCGACGAGCTCCCAGGAGGGGACCAGGATCTCCGGCGCGAGGAGCCCGCGAGAGCCCAGGTCGATCACGCGCATCAGGAGGTGCTCGGCGGCTTCGGGCCGCCCGAGGGCGAGCAGCGTCCTGGCCTGCGCGTGAAGCATGTAGGGCTCCACCGAGACGCCCGGGCAGACCGTGGTCTGCGCGCCGATTCCCTGCGCCGCGAGCGAGAGCGCGGCCTGGGCGCTCGCGATCTTCCCTGCGGCGAGAGAGATATCCGCGGAGAGCAGGTAGCGCCAGAACTTGAGATTCGCGGGCGTGAGGCGCCTCGTCCAGATCAGGGCTGCATCCGTGTCGCCTGCCGCGAGATCGGCGAGGGCCGCGGTGTAGACCAGCAGGCCGTTCACCCTGCCGCGGCCGGCGGCGCGGGCTTCATCAGCCGCCGTGCGCGCCTCGTCGATTCTCCCTGCAGTCAGGTAGGCTCGAACCCGCATCGTCCGCGCCCATTGCACCCACGCATCGAGGTCGGCCTCTGCGCCTGAGATTTTGGAGGCCTGCTCCTCGGCACGCTCGAACTGCCGCGCGGCCGCCGACGGGCGGCCCCGCCAGAGGGCACCCAGTCCCGCGTAGAGATGATGCTCCAGAGCCTCTTCCGGAGACAGGGTCAGATCGGACTCCGAATCGTAGGCCTCCTCCAGCCTCGCCGGCTCCTGGGCGAGCAGGTAGGCGGGCGCCAGCCCGTGGCGCAGGGCGCTCGTGTCGCGCGCCTCGGCGCGCGCCGCCGCATCCAGGGCCTTGTCGAGCGCCCCCGAGGAGGCCAGCGAGAGAGCCAGCGCCCGATCGCGTGCCGAGTCCAGCGGCCCGCCCGCGCAGCCGGCGTCCGCGCGGATCCTGCCGGGTGCGGTGGCGGCCCGATCGGTGAGCGCGAGCATCTGCGCGAGGTCGAGAGCGCAGGTGACGCAACAGGGTTCCGCGGCGAGCGCGCTGTCGAGGCTCCTCACGATCCGCCCCTGGTCGTAGAGATCGCACCAGGAACGAGACAACCGAGCCTGGAGAGCCCAGGCCTCGGCGAGCGAGGGGAGGCCTTCCGCCGCGCTTTCAGCGAGCGAGAGAGCGCGCTTTCGCTCTCCGGCAGCGGCGGCAACGAGCGCGCGCGCCACATTCACCAGCGGGCCGGGAAGGCCTTCGAGCTCATGCTGCTCCGGATCGAGGGCGGCGGCGCCTTCTTCGATGCTGCCAGCCTCCAGGCGCGAGACGCCTCGAAGGTAGGTGAGGATCGGCAGCGCCGGAGCCGTTTCCACCTGTTCCATGAGGGCCGAGAATCGCTCGGGATCCCCTGCAGCCCGTGCCGCCAGCGCCTCCACGAGGAGCCCGGCATCCTTCGCGCTCAAAGTGGCGAGGCCGAGGGAGCGATACCGCTTGAGCGCGCGGCGGCGCCAGCTCCGCGGCAGGGACTCCAGCATCTGCCGGCCGCCCTCCACGGCCGGGGACGCTGAACGAGGATCGTCCGGATCGGGCTTCGTTCCGGCAGGAAGCGCCGGCTCAACAGCTGGAGGAAGGAGGGAGATGACGCCGGGACCGCCGGGATCCACGGGACGCCATCGAACGGTGATTCCGGACGTCAGCGAAAGGACGAGACGTGCGACGAGCGGTGCGCCATCCTGGAGCGGGTCGATCGCGCGGCCGCCCGCCCCTCCGGCCGGAGCAGGGTCCACGAGCGGCTGGATCGCGACGGCCGAGGGCCGCACCTCCGCCTGCGGAACGCCCCCCGTGGCCACGGAGATCGCGAGCACGGCGGCCAGCGCGCGCCAAGCTCCTCGCCTCCCCCCGCCGGGACCTTTCACCGGAGCCTCCCCCTCCCCTGCTCGCCACCCGAAGGCGGGCACGTGCATTGGACCATCCTGGGGCCATTCAGGTTGCGCCCCCGTCAGGTCCCCCGGCGGACCCTCCGCTTGGACCGGCCCTTTCGGATGGTATACTCCGCCTTCCTGTCCCGTCCGGACGGGAGATCCGCGGCTCCGGCCTGAAGGGGTCGAAGCCGTGGAGGGTGCCACCCCCTGGAGCGGAGATCCACCACCCGATGCCTCATGTTGAGTACGTCGTCGAGAAGAGCGGTATCGGCAAGGTCACCTATTTCATCGCCTGCCGGGACGAGGGTGACCGCTGGATCGCAGGCTTTTTCCCGGCCTACATGGCCCCCGATCCGAACGAGGATTCGGAGGACGAAATCTTCGACCTGGCCAATCCGGACCACACGGTGACGGGGAAGAGCCGGGAGGAGGCCGTGAAGGCCCTTCGGGACTGGATCGAGGCGAACTTCACGATCCACGAGCGGCGGGAGCAGCGGCAGAGCCTGGACTGAGCCGCCTCGATCGGCTGCCTGTCCTGGCCATGGCCGCGCCCTGAGACCCCATGAAGCGGCGGGATTTCATCAGAGGAGGCCTGGGGGCGGGCGCCGCTGCGCTCGGCGCTCTCGGATCCGCCGCCAGCGCGGAAGAGGGTGGATCCGGGGCTGTCGCGATCTCCAGCGCGAACGGGCTGCGCGCCCTCGACACGGCGATGGAGCGACTCAAGTCCGGAGGAGGCGCTCTCGACGCCGCGGTTGCCGCGGTCAACCTGGTCGAGGAGGATCCCAACGACATCACGGTCGGCTACGGCGGCCTCCCCAACGAGAAGGGAGTCGTCGAGCTCGATGCCTCGGTGATGGACGGCCGGACCGGCCGTGCGGGTGCCGTGGCCTCGCTTCGCAACATCAAGAACCCCTCGAGGGTGGCCCGGCTCGTCATGGAGCAGACGGACCACGTCCTGCTCGTGGGTGAAGGCGCGCTCGAGTTCGCCCGCATGAACGGCTTTCCCGAGGAGAACCTGCTCACCGAGCGCTCGAGGAAGATCTGGCTCTGGTGGCGGCAGGGACTCTCGGAGACGGACGACTGGATCCGCCCCCCGGAATCCGAGTGGCCTCCCGAGGTTCGGGAGTACGTTCGGACGTATGGGACTGTCCACTGCTCCGTCATCGACGGCTCCGGCAGCATCGCGGGCGTCACGTCGACATCGGGCCTCTTCTTCAAGATCCCGGGCAGGGTCGGGGATTCCCCCGTCATAGGCGCCGGGCTCTACGTGGACGACGCTGTCGGGTCGTGCGGCTCCACCGGACGCGGCGAGGAGGTCCTCCTCAACTGCGGCTCCTTCGCAGTGGTCGAGCAGCTCCGGCGCGGCCTCGCCCCCGTGGATGCCGGCCTCGAGATCCTCAAGCGAATCGCCGATCGCGCGCGGAAGCTCCCGCGGCTCCTCAAGGCGGACGGCACGCCGGACTTCGACGTCAAGCTCTACGTCATGGATCGGAAGGGCCGCCACGCGGGTTGCTCGCTGTGGAGCGGGGGCTGGTACGCCGTTCACGACGGACGGCAGGCTCGCACCCTAGAAACCGCCTGGCTCTTCCGCCGTCCTGCTGGAGGTTCGTCATGAGGTTCAGGCGCCCAGTCTTCATCCTCGGCGGTGCCCACACACCCTTCATCGGCAAGCACCATCCGGACTTCATCTGGAAGGGGCACCCCGAGTTCGGCAAGAGAGAGAACCCTTCGATCGAAGAGCACCTTCACCGCGCGGTCCGGGAGGCCCTGGAGGTCACGGGTGTCCCTGCACCGGCGATCCAGAAGGGCTACGTGGGAAACTTCACCGGCGAGATCTTCGCGCACCAGGGCCACCTCGGCGCGTCGCTCGCGGCGGCGGACCCTGCCTTCCGTCACAAGCCCTTCGCGCGGGTGGAGGGAGCGTGCGCCAGCGGAGGGCTGGCCCTGACTGCGAGCGTGGATGCCGTTCAGGCCGGGCTCGACGTCGTCCTGGTCGCGGGGGTGGAAGTTCAGACGACGATGTCCGCCAGGGACGGCGCCGACGCACTGGCCCGCGCCGCACACTATCCGACCCAGCGCGCGATCGACCCCTTCACTTTTCCCTGCATGTTCGCGAAGCGCACCCGTGCCTACCGGGAAGCATGGTCCGCGTCGGAGAAGGACATGGCCGAGATCGTCCTGAAGGCCTACGGGAACGCGAGCCGGAACCCCTGGGCTCACATGCGCGCCTTCAAGATGACGCCGGAGTACGCGCAGGCGGCATCCGAGAAGAACCCGCGCTTCCTCGAGAACGCCCTGTACAGGGATTGGCTGAAGGTGAGCGATTGCTCGCAGGTCTCAGACGGGGCCAGCTGTCTGATCCTGGCCTCCGATGAGGGCATGAAGGCGCTGGGGAAGAGGCGTGAAGAAGTGACCCGCATCCTGGCCTATGGCCACGCCACGGCCCCGCTCCAGGAAGAGGCGGAGCCTCTGGAGCTCTCCACGACGCGGGCCGCGGCGGCCGAAGCCTATCGCGACTCGGCGACCGGACCCGAGATGGTCCAGGTCGCCGAGGTCCACGACTGTTTCGCCGTGGCGGAGGTCTTGATGTACGAAGCTCTCGATTTCGCCCGCAGGGGCGAGGGCCTCCAACTGGTGCGGTCGGGGGCCACGAGCCTGAGCGGGCGTCTGCCCGTGAACACCGGGGGAGGGCTCCTGGCCTTCGGCCACCCGGTGGGGGCCACGGGGGTCAAGCAGGCGCTCGAGATCCACCGGCAGATGAAGGGGCTCTGCGGCGACTACCAGATGGAGAAGAAGCCCCGGATCGGCCTCACCGCCAACATGGGCGGCGACGATCGGACCTCGGTCGTCACTGTCTACGAGAGCTGAGCCGAACTCCGCGACCCCGGCCGCTCACTCGACGCCGCTGGCCAGCTCCATCTCGCGAGTGCGCAGGTCGTTCAAGCGCCGATCTAGCCCCGAGACCTGCTCCCGAGCCGCGTCGAGCTGTGCCTGGACGTCCTTGAGGGCCCTGTCCACGGGTGACTCGTACTTCTCGTCGGGGCTCGACCGCGGCTCGAGGGCTGCTTTCTGCTGGAGCTCCGCGAGGCGGGCCTCCAGGACCGGCACCTGCTGGTTGGCCTGGTCGTAGGCGCTCTGCGAGGATGCGATCTGGCGCCTGATCTCCGCGAGGTCGGTTGCGATCCTGGCCTTGTCCGTCGGCGCCGTGCCTGCTGCCGCGTCCGACGCGGTGGGCTTCGCTGCCTCAGCGCCGCCCTCGCCGCCCTCGCCGCTCTCGCCACCCTCGCCTCCCTCACCCGCCTGGGGGGCGGCCGGCGCAGCCCTCATCTTGGCGCCGATGATCGTCAGCTCGACCGGCTCGCCCGGCTCGGAGGCCGCGAGAGGCACCGCCGGTACATCCTCGACGACAGGAGCCGCGGGGGCGGGCGCGGGCCGGGGAGCGTTGTAGCGCTCCGAGGCCTCCCAGTCGATCGAGGCTTCGGGCAATGCCGTGAGCTGGCCATGCGGTGCGAGGCGGATGAACGCGCGGCCGCCCCGTCTCTCCGGCCGCGCGAGCGCATCGACCCGGTGGCCGTCGGTCGTGATGACGACCCAGGGCGCGGGCTTCTCGAAAGGATCGACCTGCGCGGCCATCAAGAGCGCAGGCGCGGCAAGAAGGAGGCCCGCAAGGGCCGCACTCCTGAGCGGCCGCATTCTCCGCCACGGCCCCATGGCGGGATCAGATCTTCGCGAAGATGAACCTGCGAATAGCCTCGGCATCGCTTTCCGATAGCTCGACGAAATAGAGTCCATAGCGCCACTCCTCCGTGCCATCCACGGGTGGGTTGATGCGAACGACGATCGCCTGTGCCTCGATGAGGGTCCCGTCCTCAGGCGGCGGCGACGGCAGGTGGATCCGGCAGCCGACCTGCGCCTTGAGGGGTAGATCGCTCTCGCTTCCGACGTAGATCCCGCTGGAGCTGAGGTCCAGCGATCGCGCCAGTCTCCAGGCCCCACTCTGCCACGGATACTCGAGGTCCACGCGGAAATCTGCGGCGACGCGGGGATCGATTCGGGCCTGGGCTTTGTCCGGCACTCCACCTCCGCGCGGCGCGCGCCGGTTTTCAGCTTGCCGGCCATGCTTCACGCGCGGTTATTATATGTCCGTGCGAGTTTCCGTGCTCCCGCGAGCCTCCGTCGCCCTGTTGCTCCTGTGGGTTCCGGCCACCGGCACCGCTGACGACGCTGCCAGGATCCGCACCGACGGGGCGGGCCGGCAGGTCACGCTGCCCTCGCTTCCGGGCAGGATCATCTCACTCGCGCCGAACGTCACCGAGATGATCATCGCGCTGGGAGCGGGCGATCGAATCGTGGGCGTCTCTGATTTCTGCCGGATCCCTGAAGGATCTCCAGCCGCGGAGCGGGTGGGCGGCCTCGTGAATCCAGACCTCGAGCGCATCGTTTCCCTCAGGCCGGACCTCGTCGTCGCGACGACGTCGGGCAACTATCTCGAGGACGCCGACCGCATCGCCAAGCTCGGGATCCCCGTCTACACCGTGGATACGCCGTCGGTCGGCGCGGTGCTCTCATCGCTGAGCGATCTCGGCGGGATCCTCGGGGACGGGGGGCGGGGCGCCGATCTCGTCGCGCGCCTCCGCCAGCGCCTCGAAAGGCTTTCCTCGCGGATCGCCGGCAGGCCGCGCCCCCGCGTGCTCTTCGTGGTCTGGGGTGATCCCATACTCGCCCCCGGAAGAGGCACCTTTCTAGACGATGCCCTGGCTCTCGCGGGTGCCGATTCGATCTCCTCGAGCTCCATCGCGCGTTGGGCCGAGATGGACCTCGAGGGGATCGTCGCGGCGGCTCCCGAGGTCATCCTCACGGTGGCGGACAACCGCGCCTTCGCCATGGCGCTGCCCGGGGATCCGCGATGGAGGACGGTGCCTGCCGTGGCAGCCGGGAGGATTCACGTCGTGACCGATGCCATCCAGCAGCCGGGGCCGGGGATCGTGGACGGGATCGAGGAGGTCGCCCGGGTCCTCCACCCCGACCAAGGGCTCCCGGCCTTCTAGCGGTACTTGCGAAGGACCCCGACGACCACGCCCTGGATGCGCACCCGGGCTCCCTCGACGACGATCGGATCCACGGCCGGGTTGGCCGGCTGGAGCCTGACCTTCTCGCCCTGCTTGTAGAAGGTCTTGAGGGTCGTCTCCTCCCCGTCGATGAGCGCGATGACCATCTCTCCGTCGCGGGGGCGGGGGCGCTCCTCGACGATGACGTAGTCGCCATCACGGATCTGCTCATCGATCATGGAGTCGCCCCGCACCTCGAGGACGAAGGTCGTTCCCCGGCCGAGCATGTCTTCCGGGACCGCGATCACTTCGTGCTCCTGGAGGGCCTCGATGGGCCGGCCGGCCGCCACGCGGCCGACGAGAGGGACGCGGACGGAGCGAACGGTCCGCGCCGCGTCGGTCGGCTCCAGGGATCGGTTGGCGTTCCAGGTCTTCGTGACGAATCCCTTCCGCTTCAGGTTGTCCACGTGCTTGTGCACCGTGGCCACCGAGGAGAGGCGGAAGTGCCGGCCGATTTCCATCAGGCTCGGCGAGTAGCCCTTCTCGTCCACGAATCGCGTGATGAAATCGAGGATCTCGCGCTGCCGTTTGGTGAGGACCATCTCACGTCCCTCCTGGAGCGACTCCGCAGGCTCCGGCCGGATGGGGCCGGCGCCGGTCTCCGTGACCTGACGCAAGCTAGGCGAAGGGACAGTGAAAGTCAAGCGAAAGGAGGGCGCGCCGATCAGGAGGCCGTGCCGGCCTCCCGGACCTCGGCGGGGCGGAGGCTGGGCCGGGCGTCGACTCGGATCTCTCCAGCGACCCAGGCCTCCTGGAATGCGTTCACGACCTTGGGATCGAAGACGATCCCGGCGAGCTCCCTTACCCGTGCGACCCCGGCCTCGAACTTCATGGCCCTCTGGTAGGGCCGGGTCGTCGTCATCGCGTCGAAGGAGTCGGCGACCTGGATGATCCGGGCGAGCAGCGGGATGGCCTCGCCCTTGAGGTTGTCGGGGTAGCCCCCGCCGGACCAGCGCTCGTGATGATTGCGGATCCCCCCCACGATCTCCTTCATCTGGAGGAGGGGCTCCATGATGTGGGCCCCCTTCTCGGGGTGCTTCTTCATGATCTGGAATTCCTGATCTGTAAGCGCCGCGGGCTTGCGCAGGATCGCATCCTCGATGCCGATCTTGCCCACGTCGTGCAGGAGGGCGGAGATCATGACGTCGCGCTGCTGCTTCTTCGTGAGGCCCATCCGGCGCGCGATGACCAGCGAGTACCGGTAGACCCGCTCGGCATGCCCGCGGGTGTAGGGGTCCTTCTCGTCGATGGCGGCCGCCAGCGCCTGGATGGTCCCCAGGAGGAGAAACTCATTTTCACGAAGCGCCCTGTCCAGCCTGTGGATGTGGTTTCGGATCTCCTCCGCCATCAGGTTGAAGGTGCCGGCCAGCTCGCCCATCTCGCTGCGGCTCCGGACCTCGACCGTCGTGCCGAAATCACCCTTCGCGAGCCTCCGCGCGCCCTCCACGAGCGCCTTGAGAGGCCTCGTGACCAGCCCCGCCGAGACCACGGCGGCGACGGCGGCCAGGGCGACGGCGAAGGAGGCCCATCGCCACACCTGCCAGCGCATCTCCTCGGCGGCCAGGTAGGCCAGGGATCGATCCACGAGAACGAAGAGGCCCCATCCCGTGCTCGTGGGCGCGGAGGCGCCGAGAAGGTCGCGCCGCCCGCCGGGGCCATGAAGGGTCACCGACATCGTCTCGCTGAACTTCACGGCCGAGGTGAGGAATCGCTGCACGATGTCGAGCCTGCGGATCTCCTCGGCCGTCAGGTCCCCCGGCAGGTTGATCGCGGCGATGAGCTCCCCCTGCGATCCCAGGGCGATGACGGCGTAGTCGGTGCCTACAGGGACGGCGCCCCGGTTCCACGCCTCCCGCAAGTCCACGAGCGCGGCCACGACACCGACCACGCTGCCGTCCCGGACCACGGGCTCGGCCACGATCGCGCCCGGCTCCGACCCACCCTCGCCGACGCTCAGATCCACGGGCAGGGCGGCGACGGATTCCCCCTCCATCGCGGCGGCGAAGGCCGCGAAGAAGGCCTCCTCGATGGACCTTTCGTCCACGGCGACGCTCTCCCCCGCATCGCCGACCTGGATCCGGGAACCCGAGGCCGCGGTGTAGCGCATCACGGCAATCTCCGCGGTCAGGCGGGGCAGCAGGACGGGATGGATGCTCGAGGCCCGGAGCGGAGCGTGGGAATCCGCCGGGGGCACCCGGTTCTGCAGCTCGCGCGCTGTCACGATCACGGTCCGCTTCACGCGGACCAGCGCGCCGTCGAGGCGGGAGGCCATCGAAGCCGCCAGCTCCAGCTCGTACTCCCGGCGTGCGGCTTCGAGGCTCTCGCGGTTGATGTCGATCAGCGCGAACGCCGTGATGAACAGTGGAACGAGGGCGGTCGTCAGGATCACGGCCAGAAGCGACCAGACCAGGCGGATGCGGCGCGGGATGATGCCCGCCATGCCTGAGGCGCGCTCGTTTGGGGTGGGATCTTCGTTCACGGGGGTGGTCATCAGCGGAGGGGGCCGGCGGGAACCCGGGCTCAGAGCCCCCGAGTGCCCGGTTGCGGGGTAGCGTCGCCCGTCCGGTCGGTGGACTTCTCCTCGGAGGCTTCCTGGGCGGGCGGCTCCTCCTCCCGCGCCTCCTCTCTCTCCGTTTCGCTCTCCGTCTCGCGTGGGTCCCCGGTGGGCAGGGCACCGTACTGCTCCATCATGGCGCAGCAGGAGCGTATCACTCCCCCGCTCTCCACCACGTGCTGGATGGCCGCCTCGAGCGGCTCGGGGAGCTCGGCCCTGCGCTTCCTGCCGTCCCCCAGCCTCACGGCCTCCTCGAAGTTGAAGCCGGGCTCCTGGAGGATTTCGAGGAAGAGGCGGACGCATTCAGGGTTGAACTGCTTGTCCAGTCCCCCGATCATCTGGCCGAAGGCGAAGTCGAGGTTCTGCCCCTTCCGGTAGGGCCGGTTGCTCGTCATGGCATCGAAGGCATCGGCGAGCGCGGTCACCCAGACCGCGAGAGGCAGATCGGCTCCTCCCAGGCGGTCGGGGTAGCCATGGCCGTTGTACCACTCGTGGTGGTGGCGCACGATCGGGACGTACCTCGCGAACGAGGCCAGCGGCTCGAGGATCTGCGCCCCGATCACCGGGTGCATCCTCACCACATCCATCTCCTCGGTGGTCAGGCGGCCCGCCTTGTTGAGGATCCGCTCGGGCAACCCGATCTTGCCGATGTCGTGCAGCAGCGAGACGGCGCGGATGTCCTCGATCTCCTCGCGTGCGAGGTTGAATCTCCGGGCGAGCATTGCCGCCCAG
Organism: uncultured Acidobacteriota bacterium; assembly: GCA_964568735.1. Classification (GTDB taxonomy): domain Bacteria; phylum Acidobacteriota; class Polarisedimenticolia; order JACPZX01; family JACPZX01; genus CAZMRF01. The sequence continues at coordinate 16,282 of CAZMRF010000029.1, read as the reverse complement.
CGGGCGACGCGTTCGGAGTGGCCCGCCGTGTAGGGGTCCTTGGCGTCCAGCGCGGCCGCCAGCGAATGGAGCGTCTGGATGTACGAGGTCTCGATCTGGCCGTGCGCCTTGCGCAGCTCCCGCAACGCGGACTTGAGCTGGAGGTTCCTGAGCTGGAGATCCTCGAGCAGCGTCTCGTTGTCGCGACGCAGACGGAACTGGCGCAGCAGCGAGGTGACCGTCATGTGGAGGTCCTGGATCTGCCACGGCTTCGAGATGTACTTGTCGAGCTGCGTGTTGTTGATGCAGTAGAGGGCCGAATCCAGGTCGGTGTGGCCGGTCAGGAGCACCTTCACGACGTGGGGGAACTGGGCGTTGAGGATCTCGAGGAACCTGTCCCCGGTCATCCCCGGCATGACCAGATCCGTGATGACCATCTCGACGACCTTGCCCTGGTGATGCAGCTCGTACAGGGTCTGGAGACCCTCCTCCGCGCTCTTGGCCATCACGACCTCGTGGCTCGCGGAGGTGAGATCCATGAGCTGCTCCCACAGAGTCTCGAGGAGCGCGAGGTCGTCGTCCACGCAGAGGATGTAGCCCTTGGGGGTGCTCACGCGCCCTCCCTACGCCCGCCGCCACCGGCAGCGCCTGCGGGAAGGCGCAGGAGGAAGGCCGTCCCGCCTCCCGCCGTATCGAGGATGAGGCTTCCACCGAGCTCCTCCGCCATCCTGCGCGCGAGGAAGAGTCCCAGCCCCGTCCCCGAGGCCCTGCCCGTCGTGTAGGGAGCGAAGAGACTGTCGCGGAGCCCCTCGGGAATCCCGGGGCCGTTGTCCTCCACCCGGATCGTCACGAACCCGGAGCCGCTCGAGCAGTGCACCCCGATGCGACCCCCCTCGGAGGGGACGGCTTCGAGCGCGTTGGCCACGAGGTTCGAGAGGATCTGGCCGGCCTTGACCGGCTCCTCGAGGCTCGGGCCACCTGGAGCCGCATCGATCTCGACGGCGACCCCTTCGGGAATCCTGTGGCGTAGAATGGCGACGGCCGCCACCGCGCAGCTCCGAACGTCGGAAGGGGTCAGCCCTGCGCGGAGAGCAGCGGCGGGTTTCGCTCCCGGGGAGAGTGCCCGCGCCAGCCCCTCCAGGCGGCTTGCGGAGAGCTCCAGGCTGCCGAGGCTGGAGCGGATCCTCCCGGCGGCCTCCAGGGCATCCAGCAGGTCGGCCCCTCCGGGCTGCGCCAGGAGAGGCGCAATCTCTCCTACCCGCCCCTCCCAGCCGCCCAGGACCAGGCGCCGGGCGGCTTCTGCGGAGCGGGCGCTCAGCCCGGAGGCGCGCAGTCGCCCCTCGATGCGCTCGATCCGCTTCACGATCTCCGTCCCCAACGGGAGGGGGGGAGGAGCTTCCGACAGGCTCTTGATGATCATCGGGAGGGTGGGAAAGGCGAACTCGATGTCGTCGAGCCGCGCGAGGGCTTCGAGCAGGCGGCGCAGCTGTGCGAGCAGGTTCGCGCCGGCCGCGTCGATCGCCGCGAGGGGGGTCTTGAGCTCATGAGCTATGGAAGCTGCCGAAAGCTCTTCGCCCGCTCGGCCGAGGGGCATCGCGCTCGTCCCGGGCAATGGTCTCTCCCGTTCGCTTTTGAGGATCGTTGGTGACCTCCGAATATATGCCGGAGGTTCAGGGGCATCAATTGTAAGTGCCGGCGGGGGTCACGGAGACGGGGCAGCGATTGACCCCCCGGGAGCGGCCCCCTATAATCGGCCGCTAAGTATCGCAGATAAAGGGCCTTAGCCCGAATCTCCTCCCCGATGGCGCCCCTCTATGACCTCTTGACCACCGCGGCGTCCGCCGTCGCGATCCCGGCTCTATGGCTGCGCTCCGCCCGCGACCCGGGTGGGCGCCAGGGATTCGCCGAGCGGCTGGGCCGCCTCCCACGATGGCCCGAGGGGAGGGGGGTCTGGCTCCAGGCGGTCTCCGTGGGAGAGGTTCGAGTCGCGAAGACCTTCCTCGACAGGCTCCGCCTCGCCTGCCCGGCACTTCCCGTGGCCCTCTCGACGACGACGGCGTCCGGGGGGGAGGTGGCCCGTGGCGCGGGTGCGGATCTCGTTTTCAGCTTCCCGATCGATGCCCCGTGGATCGTGCGGCGCGCGCTGGGCTCCCTCTCGCCGGCGGCCTTCGGGACGGTGGAGACGGAGATCTGGCCGGTTCTCTTGAAGAGCTGCGCGAGCCGCTCCATCCCCGCCTTCGTCGTGAGCGGCACGATCAGCGAGAGATCCGCGAAGCGCTGGATGTGGATGGCCGGCGCGGTGCGAGAGGGGCTTGCCGCGCTCAGGGCCGCCTGCATGCAGACGCAGGAAGACGCCGAGCGGCTTGTCCGGCTGGGAGCCCCGGCGCGATCCGTGGAGGTCACGGGCAACATCAAGTTCGACGCGCGCGCCCCTTCCGGAGTCGAGCCGATGGCCCGCCTGCGGCGCCTCCTGGGCTTGCCCCCGGGCGGTCCCGTCCTCGTGGCGGGAAGCACCTCCGAGGGAGAGGAGATGCTCGTCGTGGAGGCGTGGCGTGAGGCCCGCAAGGCGCTGCCTTCCCTGGTCCTGATCGTCGCCCCTCGACACCCCGACAGATTCGACGCGGTCGGAAGCACCCTGGAAGCTGCGGGGATCCCCTTCCTCAGGCGATCGAGCGTGAAAGAGGAGACGGTCTCAGGAGGGCAGGCGGTGATCCTCCTCGACACCCTGGGGGAGCTGGAGGCCGCCTACGGCCTCGGCCAGGTCGCCTTCGTCGGAGGCAGCCTCGTGCCCCGTGGCGGACAGAACCCTCTCGAGCCGGTCAGGCTCGGCCTCCCGGTGCTCTTCGGCCCGGGCATGGACAGCTTCCGCGATGTCGCCGATGAGCTCATGGAGTCCGGCGCCGCCTTCGAGATCCGCGGCGCCGGGGAGCTGGCCCGCGAGGTCGTGCGCCTGATGACGGACCCTGCCGCGCACCGGAGCGCCTCGCAGGCTGGGCTGCGCTTCGCGGAGGGCCACCACGGAGCCACGGAGCGCACGGTGCAGGCTCTGCGGCGCCGCATCCCCGAGGTCTTCGCGTGAACGCCTCGATACTCGCTCCCCTGGCGGCGGCCTACGCGGCTGCCGTCTCCGTGCGGACGACTCTCTACTCCCGGGGGTGGCTCAGCCGGGCCCGGGCCGCAGTTCCCGTGATCAGCATCGGGAACATCGCCGTCGGGGGCACGGGCAAGACCCCGCTGGTGGCGATGGCGGCCCGCCTCCTGAAGGAGGCAGGCCTGCGGCCGGCGATCGTCAGCCGCGGCTACGGTGGGAGGCGCAGCGTCGACCCCCTGGTCGTCTCGGGAGACTCGGGCGCCGATCTCGGAGTGACCGCGGCCAGCGCAGGGGACGAGCCCGTCATGCTGGGACGGTGCCTGCCCGGAGTTCCCGTCATCGTAGCGAGGCGCAGGTCCGAGGGGGCGGCGCTCGCCATCGCCAGGTTCGGCGCGGGCTGCGTGCTCCTCGACGACGGATTCCAGCATCTCTCGCTCCACCGCGATCTCGACGTCGTTCTCCTCGACGAGCGGCATCCGCTGGGGACGGGGAGGCTCCTGCCGGCGGGGGTGCTCCGCGAGCCACCGGCCGCCCTCGAGCGGGCGGACGCCATCGTCCTCAGTGGCGAGGGTGGCGATCCCGCGAAGACGAGGGAGCGGCTGGCGGCGCACGTCCGGCCGGGGACGCCCTACTTCGGCTTCCGGACCGAGCCCACGCTCATCCTGCGCGATGGAGTCGAGCCGCAGCCCGCGGGCTCGATCGCGGGGCGCCGAGTCGTCGCCTTCGCCGGGATCGCCAGGCCGGAGCGGCTCCGCGCGAGCCTCGAAGCGCTGGGAGCCCGCGTCGTGGAGTTCCTTCCCTTTCCGGATCACCACGTCTTCGGCCAGGGGGATCTGCGCCGCATCCTCGGCGCGGCGAAGAGGGGCTCCCCCGAACTCCTCGTCACGACGGAGAAGGACCTGGTCCGCATCGAGGCCTCCGCCGCCGCCTTCCTCCGGGAGGCAGGTCTCGCGGCACTGCGGGTGGAGGGGGTGCTCTTCGGGAACGAGAGGGCCCCCTTCCGTGAGATGCTCGTCACCGCGGCGCGCCGAACGGAGACTCGCACGTGAGCCGCAGGTCTCCCGACGCATCGAGGAAGGGCGCCGCCGTCTCGTGGCTGGAGTACGTGCCGATCCGGGCGATCCAGCTCGCGCTCCGTCTCATTCCACGCCGCTGGGCTCTCGCCACGGGCAGGGCGGCCGGGCGCCTGGCCTGGCTCGTCGACCACCGCCACCGCCGGGTGGCGATGGAGAACCTCTCGGCCTCGCTGCCCCAGGCGTCGGATACCGCAGCCGCGCGGCGGATCGCCCGCGGCTGTTTCGCTCACTTCGGGGCGGTCGCGGTGGAATGCCTCCTCATGCCCTACCGGACGCCCTCCGACGTGGAGGGGCTCGCCGACTGGGAGGGGCTCGAGCATCTGAAGCGAGCCCACCTGAAGGGGCGCGGAGTGCTCCTGACGTCGGGCCATCTCGGGAACTGGGAGATGGTCGCGCTGCTCCAAGGCTGGGCCGGCTGGCCGATGGCCCTCGTGACCCGCCCCCTGGACAACCCGCTCCTCGAAGTGCTCCTCGGCCGCGGCCGGAGAGCGAGCGGCAACGAGGTCGTCCACAAGCGCCGCGCCGTCCGGGGAGTCCTGAAAGCCCTTCGGGACGGGTGGACCGTGGCGCTCGTGATTGATCAGGACTTTCCCCAGTCGGACCGGATCTTCGTGGATTTCTTCGGCCGGCCCGCCGCGGCGGCCCCGACGCTCGCGCTCCTCGCGCTGAGGTCCGGTGCGCCCATCGTCCCGGTGGTCAGCTTCCTCGGGGGCGACGGTCGCTACCGGATCCGCTACCTGCCGGCCGTCGAGGTCGTCAGCACCGGGAACCGCGAGGCCGACGTGCTTGGTATCATGTCGCGTTGCACCGCGCTTCTGGAGGAGACCATCCGGAGGCATCCAGAACAGTGGCTCTGGATGCACCGGAGGTGGAAGACCCGGCCCAGGAGGCGCCCCGCTCAGGAGAATCCATGACCTCGTTGAACAGAGCCGTCTTCGTCGACCGGGACGGCACGCTGATCGACGAGGTCGGGTACCTGAACCACCTCGACCGGCTGCGCTGGCTGCCCGGCACGGCGGAGGCCGTGCGCCGTCTCAACGACCGGGGCCTCCTCGTCCTCATGGTCACGAACCAGTCGGGCCTGGCCAACCGCATCTTCGACGTGGCGCTCCTGGAGAAGGCCCATGCCCTCCTGGCAGATCATCTGAGACAGAAGGGAGCGCGGCTCGACGGGGTCTATTACTGCCCTCACCACCCGGAGGCCGCCAACCCCGATCTGAGGATGGAGTGCGAGTGCCGCAAACCGAGGGCGGGCCTCATCCTCAGGGCGGCCCGGGAGCACGGGGTGGACCTTTCCCTCTCCTACATGGTGGGAGACTCGAGCCACGACATGGCCGCGGCCCGGGAGGCCGGGGTGACCTCCATCCTGGTCCTCACGGGGTACGGGCGCGGTGAGCTCGAATTCCGCGTCAGGCCGAAGGGGCTGGAGCCCGCGCACGTGGCTGAAGATCTCGCTGGAGCCGTGGACTGGATCCTGCGCAGGGAGGCCCGAACGTGACCGCTCGAGTCCGCCTCTACGCCGGGGAAGCCGGCCGACTGGCCCGCGTCGTGGACGGCTTCGAGGGAGTCCCGGTGCTCGTCCTCGCCGACCTCGTCCTCGACGAGTTCCTCTACGCGGAGATCGCCCGCGTCTCCCGAGAGGCGCCCGTCCTCATCGTCGAGCACCGTCGGCTCGAATCGATGCCGGGGGGCGGCGCGAACGCCGTGCGCAACATCCGAGCCCTCGGCGGCCACCCGCTCCCCGTGGGAGTCGTGGGCGACGACGAGCCCGGCCGGCGCCTCCTCTCGCTCTTCCGCGAGGGGGACATCGACGTGCAGGGAATCTCCGTCGTCGCCGGGTACCCGACCCCGGTGAAGACCAGGGTCCTCGCCGCGCTTCCGCATTCGCGGCCGCAGCAGGTGGTCCGCATCGACCGCGGGGAGGCCCACTCGGTTGACGGCGCGGCGGCAAGAGCGGCCGTGCAGAGGGCTTCGGGCCGGCTCGCCGCGGCTCGCGCCCTCCTCCTCAGCGACTATGCCTACGATCTGGTCCGCCCCGACCTCTGCGCCTCGCTCATCCGGGATGCGCGGGCGCAGGGGCTGCCCGTGACCGCCGACTCCCGCCACCGGGGGCGCGAGTTCAGCGGCGTCACGGCGGCGACGCCCAACCTCGAGGAAGCCGAAGAGATCCTCGGCAGGCGGCTCGACGACGGGGCCTCGGGCCTCGGAGAGGCCGGAGCACGGCTCCTGTCCTCCCTGGGGGCACGCGAGATCCTGATCACCCGCGGGAGCCGCGGGATGATCCTCTTCCGGAGCGGCGAGCCGCCCGTCGAGATACCGGTCTTCGGATCGGATCAGGTATCCGACGTCACGGGCGCGGGAGACACGGTCATCGCGGCCTTCACCCTGGCCCTCGCTTCAGGGGCGGGCGCCCTCGAGGCCGCGCTCGTGGCCAACGCAGCCGCGGGCCTCGCCGTCATGAAGCAGGGCACGGCGACCGTCTCCGCCGCGGAGCTCCAGGCGGCGCTTCAGGACGCGGGCGCCGGCCGCGGTCCTGCTTGAGATCCCCGGGGAAGATTCTCGCGCTCGATCGGCTTCTGGAGACCCTTGCGCCGCTGCGCGCTGCGGGCGAGCGCATGGCGCTCGCCAACGGGATCTTCGACATCCTCCACGTGGGACACCTCCGCTACCTGGAGGCCGCGCGGCAGGAGGCCGGAATCCTCGTCGTGGGGGTCAACGGCGACGCGGCCGCTGCACGGTTGAAGGGCCCGGGGCGGCCGATCGTCCCGGCACGCGAGCGGGCCGAGCTCGTCGGCGGCTTCGCCTGCGTGGACTTCGTGGTCATCTTCGAGGAGGAGACCGCCGTGAGCCTGATCCGGGCGCTCCGTCCCGACGTCCACTGCAAGGGCACCGACTACACGGAGGAGAGCGTGCCGGAGCGCTCGGAGGTCGAAGCCTGCGGGGGGCGGGTCGCCATCGTGGGGGACGCGAAGAGCCACTCCACCCGCGACGTCGTCAGGCGGCTCCGTACTGCGGGAAGTCCTGAAGCGCCTTGACGTCCAGGGACTCCTCCCTGAGCGCTCGGATGCCCGCGACGCAGGCGGCCGCTGCGGAGAGCGTCGTGATGCAGGGCACGCCGTGGGCGTACGACGAGCGGCGTATGGCAGGCTCGTCCCAGTAGGATTCACGCCCCAGGGGCGTGTTCACAACAAGCGCCACCTCGCCGTTCTTGATGTGGTCCACGATGTTGGGGCGCCCCTCCCCGACCTTGTTGACCACGTCGACGCGGAGCCCCGAATCCTGAAGCGCCCTCGCCGTGCCTCGGGTGGCCATCAGGCGGAAGCCGAGCGCCGCCAGATCCCGAGCCACGGGGACGACGGTCTGCTTGTCGTACTCGTTCACCGAGATGAAGGCCGTGCCCGAGGTGGGAAGGGTGAAGCCGCTCGCCATCTGCGCCTTCGCGAAGGCGGCCCCGAAGCTGGGCGCGATGCCCATCACCTCGCCCGTGGAGCGCATCTCGGGTCCGAGGACGGGGTCCTCACCGGGGAACTTCAGGAAGGGAAGGACCGCCTCCTTCACGAACCAGCCGTTCAGCGGAGGCTCCGCCGTGAATCCAAGATCTGCGAGCGAGTGGCCCACCATCACCTTCGCCGCCAGCCGGGCCAGCGGGATCCCGATGGCCTTGCTGACGAAGGGCACCGTGCGTGAGGCCCTGGGGTTGACCTCCAGGACGTAGACCTGGCCGTCCTTGATCGCGAACTGGACGTTCATCAGGCCGCGGACCTCGAGGCGCATCCCCAGCTCCACCGTGATCTCGCGTATCCGCTCGAGGTTCTCCGCCGAAATACGGTAGGCGGGCAGGACGCAGGCCGAGTCTCCGGAGTGGATCCCGGCCTCCTCGATGTGCTGCATGATCCCGCCGATGGTGACCCTCTTCCCGTCGGCGATCGCGTCCACATCGAACTCGAAGGCGTCTTCGAGGAAGCGATCGACGAGGACCGGCCGATCGGGGCTCGCCTCGACGGCGTGCCGCATGTAGGTGACGAGCCGCTCATCGTCGTGGACGATGCACATCGCCCTCCCGCCGAGCACGTAGGAGGGGCGGATCAGGACCGGGTAGCCGATCCGGCGGGCCACCCCACGGGCCTCTTCCACGGAGGTCGCCGTGCCCGACTCGGGCTGGCGCACCTTCATCTCGTCGAGGAGCTGGCCGAAGCGGCGCCGATCCTCGGCGAGATCGATCGAGTCCGGCGAAGTGCCGAGGATCTTCACCCCGGCCTGCTGGAGCGGCAGGGCCAGGTTCAGCGGCGTCTGCCCGCCGAACTGGACGATCACGCCGTCGGGCTTCTCGAGATCGACGATGTTCATCACGTCCTCGAAGGTCAGCGGCTCGAAGTAGAGCCTCGAGGAGGTGTCGTAGTCCGTGGAGACCGTCTCGGGGTTGCAGTTCACCATGATCGTCTCGTACCCCTCCTCCCGGAGGGCGAACGAGGCGTGACAGCAGCAGTAGTCGAACTCGATTCCCTGCCCGATGCGATTGGGGCCTCCTCCGAGGATCATGACCTTCTTCGCCGAGGTCGGCCGGGACTCGCATTCGTCCTCGTAGGTGGAGTAGAGGTAGGGCGTGTGCGCCTCGAACTCGGCCGCGCAGGTATCCACCCGCTTGTAGACCGGCACGACCCCGTCGCGGACGCGCCGCTCCCGGACCGCGATCTCGGTATCCCCCACGAGGTGGGCCACCTGGCGGTCCGAGAACCCCTGCTTCTTGGCGCGGCGCAGGAGGTCGGACGGCAGGGAGGCGAGAGAGAAGGCCCGGAGGTTCCCCTCCATGTTCACGATCTGCTCGATGTTCTTGATGAACCAGCGATCGATGCCGCTCATCTCGGAGACGGAGTCGATGGTCATGCCGGCCTGCAGGGCGCGCCGGATGTAGTAGAGCCTGTCGGACTGGGCCATCGTGAGCTTCTCGCGTATCCGGCTGGGATCGGCGGGCTCCGCCCCGTCGCCCCCGAGGCCGAAGCGCCCCACTTCCAGGGAGCGGATGCCCTTCTGGAGAGCCTCCTTGAAGGTCCGCCCGATGGCCATCGCCTCGCCGACCGACTTCATCTGGATGCCCAGCGCCGGATCGGCGCTCGGGAACTTCTCGAAGGCCCAGCGCGGGATCTTCACGACGACGTAGTCGAGGGTCGGCTCGAAGGAGGCCGGGGTCTCGCGGGTGATGTCGTTCGGGATCTCGTCGAGGGAATAGCCCACGGCCAGCTTGGCGGCGATCTTCGCGATCGGGAAGCCCGTGGCCTTCGAGGCGAGCGCCGAAGATCGGCTCACCCGGGGATTCATCTCGATGACGACCATCCTCCCGGTGGCCGGCTCCACGGCGAACTGGATGTTGCTGCCTCCCGTCTCCACCCCCACGGCCCGGATGATGCGCGCGGCGGCGTCGCGCATCCGCTGGTACTCCTTGTCCGTGAGCGTCATCGCGGGAGCCACCGTCACGGAGTCGCCGGTATGGATTCCCATCGGATCGAAGTTCTCGATCGAGCAGACGATGACGACGTTGTCCCGGCAGTCCCGCATCACCTCGAGCTCGTACTCCTTCCACCCGAGGACCGACTCCTCCACGAGGACCTGGCGCACCGGGCTGAGATCCAGTCCGCGGGAGACGACGTCACGGAACTCCTCGACGTTGTAGGCGACGCCGCCGCCCGTGCCGCCGAGCGTGAAGGAGGGGCGCACGATGACCGGGAAGCCGACCAGCCCCAGCAGCTCCTCCGCTGCCGCGACGGAGTCGGCCGAACCGCTGCGAGGCACGTCGAGGCCGATCTTCTGCATCGCCTCCTTGAAGCGGAGGCGGTCTTCGGAGATCTCGATGGCTTCCAGGCTGGCGCCGATGAGCTTGACGCCGAAGGCGTCGAGGACCCCTTCCTCGCCCAGCCGGACGGTCACGTTCAGCGCCGTCTGCCCCCCGACCGTGGGGAGCAGGGCGTCCGGGCGCTCCCGCTCGATCACCCGGGCGACCATCCCGGGCGTCAGCGGCTCGATGTAGGTGCGGTCGGCGAGCTCCGGGTCGGTCATGATCGTGGCCGGGTTGGAGTTGACGAGGATGACGCGGTAGCCCTCTTCCTTGAGAGCCTTGCAGGCCTGGGTTCCGGAGTAGTCGAACTCGCAGGCCTGCCCGATCACGATCGGACCCGAGCCGATCACGAGGATGCTGTGGATGTCGGATCGCCTGGGCACGCTACCTCGTGGAGGGGCTGGAGGCCGGAGCTACTCCTGTGAGGGCTTCTCTGCTTCTGCTCCGGGGGCCCCGGCGCCTTCGGGCTTCTTGCGCCCCCTCACCCGATCGGCGATCCGGGCGCGGACGCCCTTCGGCTTCTGCTCCGGCTCCTGGTCGAACTTGGGCTCCGAGCCCACCAGCTCGACCATGGCCATCTCGGCTCCGTCGCCCTTCCTCCGCCCGAGCTTGAAGATGCGCATGTAGCCGCCGGGCCGGTCCGAGTAACGCGACGAGAGGGAGTCGAAGAGCTTCTTGACGATCACCGGATCCTGGATGTGGCGCGCGACCAGCCGCCGGGCATGGAGATCCTCCCGGCGAGCGAGGGTGATGATCTTCTCGGCGAAGGGCCGGAGCGCCTTCGCGCGGGGAACGGTCGTCTGGATCCGCTCCTTGTCGAAGAGTGACGTGGACATCGACCTCAGCACCGCGAGGCGGTGCGAGGAGGTCCATCCGAGCTTTTTCCCCGCGCGACGATGACGCATGACGCTTGTCTCCCCCGGGTCCGGCGGCCCGGCGCCTCAGGTGGTGGCCGGAGCCGACGGTGCGGAGTCCTCTGTGGGACCCGCTGCGGCAGGAATCATCCGCCGCAGCCGCCTGTCGTCGAGCTTCATGCCGAAATCCAGGTTCATGGACTGGAGGATCTCCTTGATCTCGTTCAGGGATTTCCTCCCGAAGTTCTTGGTCTTGAGCATCTCGGCCTCGGACTTCTGCACGAGCTCGCCGATCGTCCGGATCCCGGCGTTCTTCAGGCAGTTGTACGAGCGCACCGAAAGCTCCAGCTCGTCCACGCTGCGGGAGAAGTAGTCCGCCAGCCGGTCGTCATCCGGGGAGCGATCGTCGACCATGTCGTCCGTGCGCTCCTCGAAGTTGATGAAGATGCTCAGGTGATCCTTGAGGAGCTTCGCCGCCCGGCCCACCGCGTCCTGGGGCGGGAGCGACCCGTTCGTCCAGACCTGGACCGTGAGCTTGTCATAGTCCGTGGCCTGGCCCACGCGGGCATCCTCGACGATGTAGTTGACCTTCTTGACCGGCGAGTGGACCGAATCGACGGGGATGAACCCTATCTCGAGGTCCGCGTCGAAGTTCCGGTCCGCCGGCACGTAACCCCGGCCGGGCTTGACGCGCATCTCGATCGAGAGACGGCCCTCCTCGGAGAGGTTCGCGATGTGCACGTTCGGATCGAGGACCTCGACGTTCCCGCTCGTCTCGATGTCGGCCGCCGTGATCTCCCTGGGCCCTTCGGCTCTGAGGTAGATCGTCTCGGGGTGATCGACGTTGATCTTGAGCGGGATCGCCTTCAGGTTGAGCAGGATGTCCGTCGTGTCCTCGTGGACCCCCGGAAGGGACGAGAACTCGTGGAGCACCCCCTCGATCTTCACGGCCGTGATGGCCGCACCTTCCAGCGACGAGAGAAGGACCCGTCGCAGGGCGTTCCCCACGGTGGTCCCCCATCCCCTCTCGAAGGGCTGAGCGAAGAACTCGCCGAAGTTCGGGCTGAGGCTTTCAGTGTTGATCTCGAGCCTCTTGGGCTTCTGAAATCCTGTCCAGAGCATGTTCCCCCTCAGACTACTTGGAGTAGAGCTCGACGATGAGCTGCTCCTGGATCGGCATGGTCAGGTCCTCGCGCTTAGGAAGCGAAAGGACCGATCCTGTGAAGTTCAACGGGTCCACGGACAGCCACGACGGAAGGCCGCGGCCGCGCGCGGTCTCCAGGGAGACCTTGACTCCCTCGTTCTTCTTCAACCCGTCCCTGAGCGCGACGGTCTGACCCTGGCGCACCTGGTACCCGGGGATGTCCACCTTCTTTCCGTCCACTCGCACGTGACCGTGGGCGATCATCTGCCGGGCCTGTGCACGCGACGACGCGAAGCCGAACCGATAGAGGATCGTGTCCAGCCGCTGCTCGAGGATCAGGAGCAGGGCCTCGCCCGTGATCCCCTTCCTCCGGTTGGCCTCCCCGAAATAGCGGCGGAACTGTCGCTCCAGGATCCCGTAGATCCGCTTGACCTTCTGCTTCTCGCGGAGCTGGATCCCGTAGCCTTCGATCTTCCTCGCCCGCCGTTGGCCGTGCTGACCCGGCGCGTAGCCCCTCTTTTCGATGGCGCACGAGGGCTTGAAGCACCGGTCGCCTTTCAGGAAGAGCTTCATGCCCTCCCTGCGGCAGAGTCTGCAGACCGGACCAAGATATCGAGCCACTGCTTCCTCCTGATAGAGCGCTTCCCGCGTTCGGGGTCTACACCCGCCGCCGCTTCGGGGGACGGCAGCCGTTGTGCGGGATGGGTGTCACGTCCCGAATCGACTTCACTTCGATCCCTGACGCCTGGATGGCCCTGATGGAGGACTCCCGCCCTCCTCCCGGGCCGCTGACGCGAACCTCGACCTGGCGGAAACCGTTCTCCTTGGCGGCGGTCGAGGCCGCGGAGGCGGCCTGCTGCGCGGCGAACGGCGTCCCCTTCCTCGAGCCCTTGAATCCCATGCACCCCGCCGAGGACCAGCAGACCACGTTCCCTTCCATGTCCGTGAAGCTGACCACGGTGTTGTTGAAGGTGGCGTGGATGAACGCCAGTCCCACGGGGATGTTCTTCTTCTCGCGCTTCTTGGCTGGGCCTTTCTTCTTGCCGACGGCCATGGGTTACCTCATCCCTTCTTGCCTACCGCGCGCTTCTTCCCGGCGATCGCGACTCGGGGGCCCTTCTTGGTGCGGGCGTTCGTGTGCGTCCTCTGGCCGTGGCACGGAAGCCCCCGCCGGTGGCGATAGCCGCGGTAGGAGCCGATCTCGATGAGCCGTCGGACGTCCTGCTGGACGTTCTTGCGGAGGTCTCCCTCCACGGCTCCTTCCTCGGTGATCACCTGGCGGATGCGGGTGACCTCCTCCTCGGCGAGGTTCTTCACCTTCGTGTTCGGGTCCACCGAGGCCCGGCCGAGGATGCGGTTCGCCCTCGAGCGGCCGATCCCGAAGATGTAGGTCAGGCCGATCTCCACCCTCTTGTTCTGGGGCAGGTCGATGCCGGCGATGCGTGCCACTCCGAACCTCCTATCCCTGTCTCTGCTTGTGCTTGGCCGTCTCGCAGATCACGCGGACGACCCCGCGCCTGCGGACGATGATGCACTTGTCGCACATTTTCTTGACGCTGCTTCGAACCTTCATGTCCCGTCCTTGCCTGAGGCCCCCCCCGCGCCTACTTGAGGCGGTAGATGATGCGCCCCCTGGTCAAGTCGTATGGCGACAACTCGACCAGGACGCGATCGCCCGGGAGGATCCTGATGAAGTGCTTCCTCATCTTCCCCGAGATGTGCGCGAGGACCTTGTGCTTGTTCTCGAGCTCCACCCGGAACATGGCGTTCGGCAGCGGCTCGACCACCGTGGCCTCCACCTGAATCGCCTCTTCCTTGGGCATGACTGTCAACCCGTCCTCAGCCTCTCTCGGCCGAGGGCGCGGGCCCCTCACCGAGAATCCACGGCCCCTTCGGCGTCAGCGCGACCGACCGCTCGAAATGCGCGGCGAGCGCTCCGTCGGCGGTGCGGGCGGTCCACTGATCGTCGTCGACGATGACGTCGCTTCCGCCCGCGCAGACCATCGGCTCGATGGCCAGGACCATGCCGTCCTCGAGCCTCTCGCCCTGCCCGGGCTTGCCGTAGTTCGGCACCTGCGGCTCCTCGTGCAGGCGCCGGCCGATGCCGTGGCCGGTGAACTCGAGGACGACGCTGTACCCGCTCGTCTCGGCGATCTGCTGCACCCTGTAGCCGATGTCCTGAACCCGGTTGCCCAGCCGCGCCTCCCGAATCCCGTCGTAGAGGCACTGCTCCGTCACTCGCATCAGCCGATCCGCGTCCGGCGCGACCTTCCCGACCGGCACGGTGATGGCGGAGTCGCCGTAGAGCCCGTCCACGATGACCCCGAAGTCCATCCCGAGGATGTCTCCCTCCTCGAGGCGGGTGCCGTTGGGTATTCCGTGCACGATCACGTCATTGGGCGCGACGCACAGCGAGCTCGGATAGCCCCTGTACCCCTTGAAGGCCGGCAGCGCTCCCGCCTGGCGGGTCCACTCCTCGGCCTTCCGGTCCAGATCCTTCGTGGCGACCCCGGGAGCCACCAGCTCGCGCAGGCGCGCCAGGACGTCGAGCACGATGGCATTCGCCCGGTTCATGGTCTGGATCTCCGACCAGCTCTTGCAGAAGATCACGCGTCCTCCGCTGCGTCGAGCGCGTCGAAGATCCGCCGGGTGACTTCCCGGACGGGACCCTGCCCGTCCACGTCCTTCAGGAGGCCCAGGGCGCGATAGTGCGCCGCCAGGGGCACCGTCTGTTCCCGGTAGACGGCGAGCCTCTTTCGAATGACTTCCTCGCGATCGTCGTCGCGCTGCCGCAGCTCTCCGCCGCAGGCGTCGCAGACTCCGGCCGCTCTGGGCCGTGAGAAGACCAGGTGACAGGGCGATCCACATGAAACGCAGGTCCGGCGTCCCGACAGGCGACGAACGACCTCGTCGTCGTCGAGCCGGATCCTCACGACCGCATCCAGGGACTCCCGCCTCACTTCGAGCACCTTGTTCAGTATCTCCGCCTGCTGAAGGGTCCTGGGGAACCCATCCAGCAGGAATCCCCCCCCGGTGTCGTCGCGTCCGAGCCGATCGGCCACGACCTCCCCGACCACCTCGTCGGGGACCAGGGATCCCGAATCCACGATCTCCTTCACCTTCGATCCCAGCGGCGTGCCCGCGGCGATGGCCTCCCGCAGCATCTCCCCTGTGGAGACATGCGGAACGCCGTACCGCTCCCGCACGGCCGCCGCCTGCGTGCCCTTTCCGGCTCCTGGAGGGCCGAGCAGCACCAGCCTCACGGCACGCCTCCACCCGGCGCTCCCGGCGCGCGCCGCAGATCAGGCTCGCCGGCCGCGCACGCGCGACCCCTTCAGGAACCCGTCATAATGCCTCATGATCAGCTGCGACTCGACCTGCTGGACGGTGTCCATTGCGACTCCCACGACGATCAGGAGGGAGGTCCCGCCGAAATAGAACTTCACTCCGAGGCCGTTCGTGATCGCCTCGGGCAGCGCCTGGTGCAGACCCGGCCCGATGAACGGAAGCGCCTGGACGTTCATCCCGCTGATCAGGAAGACCGGGAGCAATGCCACGAGCGCCAGGTAGCAGGCCCCGCCGAACGTGATCCTCGAGAGGATCCTGTCGATGTACTCGGCCGTCCTGCGCCCCGGCCGTATGCCGGGGATGAACCCGCCGTACTTCTTGAGATTGTCCGCGGTGTCCACCGGGTTGAAGATGATGGACGTGTAAAAATAGCAGAAGAAGATGATAAAGACGAAGTAGAGGACGTTGTACAGCGGCATGTTGTAGTCAATCTGCCGCAGGATCGCGGAGAGCCACCCGATCTCCGTCAGGTTGAAGCCCCGGGCGAACATCGTGGGGATCGAGAGGATGGACGACGCGAAGATGACCGGGATGACGCCCCCGGTGTTCACCCTCAGAGGCAGGTGCGTCGAGACTCCGCCGTACATCCGGCGGCCGACCACCCGGCGGGCGTACTGCACCGGGATGCGCCGCTGGGCGCGCTCCACGAAGACCACCACGCCGATCACGGCGACCATCAGGACAACGAGGAAGAGCAGCGAGAGCAGGCCGAGCTGGCCCGTCCTGAGGTCCTGGACGGTGCTCATGATGGCGCGCGGCAGGCCCACGACGATCCCCGCGTAGATGATCAGGGAGATGCCGTTGCCGACGCCGCGCTCGGTGATCTGCTCGCCGAGCCACATGATGAAGGCCGTCCCCGTCGTCAGGGTGAGCATCGTCATCAGGGTGAAGCCGAACCCCTTGAAGGAGACGGCATTGGGCATCTGGCTCTGGATCCACGAGGCGATGCCCGCCGACTGA
>CAZMRF010000028.1:56875-59197 GCA_964568735.1 uncultured Acidobacteriota bacterium | reverse complement strand
TCCTCATGCAGGATCGTGGGGTTTCCACCTGCTGGTCGACCGATTTCCACCTTGGTCTGACAGGCGTGCCCCTCGTGATCCATCAGGAGTGAGACCAATTGACCTGCCCCCATTCACTGGACCACTCTTGGTGAGAGTTCTCCAAGATGATCCCTGAGCCCTGGCGAGCCTCCGGTCGCCTACGGCTCCCTGCGTCTCGCCCCCCTCACTCCGTCACGGACAAGGACCTGGATTGGGTCTGGGCGAACCGCTCGAGTCGTCCCCCGGGGTGGATTCCGCGCACTGGTCAAGGCGCGTCACCAGGTAGAAGAACGCTGTCCCGAGCGCAGGCGTGGCGGAATCCGACGTGCTGGATGCCGGCGTGTGCGAGTCGAAGCACGTCTGGTTGTAGGCCCAGGGCACGCCAGCCGACGTCAATCCTCGGTAGACGTTGTAGACCCCAGGCGGATCCGTCCAGCTGATCATCGTCGGCGAGGTCCCCATCGATTGGACGCTGTCGTTGATCGCCGGCGGGTAGACCGGGGATCCGCCGCCGCACGTCCCGGAGGAGCAGAACTCGCCGGCCGTGCAGACATCGCCGTCGTCGCACGCCGTCCCGAATGCAAGGCCATTGCACGTGTTGTCGGCGCAGAGCGTCACGTCGCTCAGGGCTGGCGTGACGCCGGTGTTCGCCGTGCTCAGGAACGCCATGTACTCGAGGTACCTCCCGCTGAAGGTCGCGCTGGGAAGGGACGCCGGGCTCGTCGTGAAGAACGTCCCGGCGGTCCCGTCGGGTCCGACGAAGGTGAACGGCCCGGCCGGGCTGCTGCTGGTCGCCGCCTGAAACTGGACCGCCGTGTTCGCCGGAGTCGTGGCCGTCCATGAAAGACTCGTCCAGTGCGGCGTCGCCGTCGGCAGCGAGTTGGCGTCCTTCAGGGAAGAGGTGTGGTTCGCGGAGGCGGCATAGACGGTCGGGTTCGTCACCCAGGTGACGAAATCGTCGTCGGCGGCGGTCGTGCTCACGGTGGAGCATGTCCACGTCGATCCGCTGTTCGTGGAGGTGCATCTCCGGCCACCCGTGTACACGTCCCCGAAGCCGCCCGCGGCCGTGGTGCCCGAGTACACGTACGCCTGGGTGCCGGTGCGACTGGAAGCCAGCCTGAACACCACGGCGTACTGCGTGCCCGCGGTCACCGACGCCGGTGAGCTGAAGGACGCGCTGAACCATCCCCCGGAGGGGCTCGAGAATCCGGGGATTGTCGCCGTCGCCAGGTCCGCCCCGGTCGGCAGGCTGCTGGCCGTGTTCCGGATCGAGACCGTGATGTTCGGATTCGCTCCGCTGCAGCCGCTGCAGAAAAGGTAGAGGTCGACTCGAGTCAGCAGGCCGGTCAAGCCCGCCGTGAACGTCTGACCCGCCCAGCTCGTGCTCGTGAACCCGGAACCGAGCACGTCGGCGAGACAGTCCTGGTCCGCCACCGTCCCGCCGCTGGCGACCCTTAGACTCGCGTTCCCCGGGCTCGTCGTCAGGTCGAGATTGCTCGAGGCCGTGCCGGCCTGGAAATCTCCCAGGGTCGTATCCGCGAGGCAGCCCGACGTCGGCGCCGGCGTCCCCAGCGCGAAGTCCTGGGTTGTCGTGAAGCCGCTGCTGACGGTCACTCCCGCCGCCGTGCTGCTGTTGTAGCCGCCGCTCGCCGCGGTCACGCTGTAGGTGCCCGCGGGAACGCTCGCGCTGAGCTCGTAGAATCCGCTGCCGTCCGTCATGGCCGTGTACGTCCCCGGAATCCCGCTCGCCGTCACCTTCGCGCCGGCGGCGGGGGGGCCGCCGGCCGTGACGGTCCCCTGCAGGGTTCCAGGAGCCGCAAGCGTCGCAAGGTCAGGGTAGAGTTCGTCGAACGCCGGCGTTCCGATGCCCGTCGCGCGATCGAACCCGGCGCCGGCGGTGAACGCGCCGTTGTTTCCTGTCGTGATGTCATGGAAGCTGGTCGCGTAGCTCGTCCCCGACTCGCTCCTGAGGATGCGCCACAGGAGCGGCGCAGCCGGGCCGAGGTTCGCACCCGCGACCTGATTCGCCACGGCCCAATAGCCCGCCCACATGGGCGCATCGGCCGAGGTGCCCGAGGTGATCCACAGGAACGGCCCGGCGACGGTCAGGAAGGAAACTCCGTTGGTCGGCGTCGTGCAGGTCCCGTAGTGCATGCTGATGTCGGGGACGAGTCGCTTCGTGCCGGCCGGGACGCCGGAACCCGTCTGCCACGACGGACGCGGCTCCGTGACGCCGGCGGTCGCCTCGCCCCCGCCGCCGTCGCTGCACGCCGTCTCGCCGTTCGGCGGGTAGCCGGTCAT
>CAZMRF010000028.1:1945-56865 GCA_964568735.1 uncultured Acidobacteriota bacterium | reverse complement strand
CATGAAGCCGTTTCCGCCGAACGCGCCGGTGGGATCCTGAGATGTTCCCCCGACGGCGGTCACGTAGGGTGATGCCGCCGGGTAGCCGACGTCGGGATTGGCGCCGCCGCTTCCTGCTGGACAGTCGTTGCTGCCGCCGTCGCCGCTGGCCATGAACCACGCCTGGCCTCCCGCGGCGGCCTGGGCGAAGGCGTTGTCGTCGGCGAGGACATCGCTGGGATTCATCAGGGAGAGGCAGAGTCCCCAGGAGTGCGTCACGACCTTGATGCTGCTCGCGCGATCGGCGATGTACTGATAGAGAACGCCGAAGGAGCTCGTGAACGCATCCCGCGTCAGGTACACGCCGATGTGATTGTCGTTGGCGATGCTGGCCGCGAGCGACGTGTCCAGCGCCGTCTCGACCGAATTGACGCCGCTGAGGTCGTAGAGGCAGCCCGGCGTCGGGTCGGAACCGGCGCCCGGGACGCAGGTCGTGGAGATTGTGTGCGGGCCGCTGGAGGCGGCGGTGAGAAGATTGTAGCCGGCCCCCGCCCCGCCCTCTCGGGTCAGGATGTTGTTGATGGAGGCGGCATCGATGTTGAAAGAAGAGGCGACCGCGAGCTCCGCGCCCGGGATGCCCTTCATGCCGGCGTCGAAATAGGCGGTCTTCTCTCCATAGGCCATCTGGCTGTCTCGGCCCAGCATGTAGTTCGTGCCGCTGAGGAGGTAAGCGGGATCGATCGTGGCTTTGGAGCCGATGAGCGGGAACATTCTCGTCAGGTTGTCGAGGCCGCCGACGTGCGCCACCTTCGGCGCGAGGTCTGCAGGGAGGACCGGATCGTCCGTGTTGGAATAGACCTTGCGCCCGTGGTATTCGAACGTGTTGATCGTCACGCCGAACGCCTGCTCGGCCAGCCCGACGTCGCCTTCGCCCCTGACCATCGTCGAGGTGGGCCTGGTGATGTTGGTGAAGCCCTGGTCCTCGAGGTATTCCCTCGCGGCATCGAGGTCCTCAGGAAGCGGTCCGAAGCGCGCCTGGAATTCCTCGGGGGAGATCCACTGATGGTAGAGCGGTGAGGCCGGGTCTTGTTGTTCCTCGATGAGGGCCTCGACGCCCGCATGGTCCCGAAGATCGAGCGTGATGACGACGGAGATCGGCTGCTTCGGTTCCGCGTGGCCGATGAGCCTCGCCTCGGCGAGGCCGCGCGGCGCGTTGCCTCGGCTCCCCGAGCCTGAAAAACCTGCTCCGGCTCCGAGCGCCCACACGAGACAGGTCAGGACGACGCCACTGCTGATCTTGCGGCGATTCGCACGTGCTTGCATTTCGACCCCCCGAGCAGTTGCTCTGCTCCCCCTCTCTGGCGCGGTGTTCGACTTCCATTCGCCTCTCGACATCGCGAACGAGCCGGCCCCCTCGGCCGTTCACCGCTCTGGAAGAATGCCCGGATTCTAGCATGGTCAAGCCGGGTAGTTCTCCGGCACCCGGCCTTCCAGAGTCCGACGCCGCAATCCCAGGCTCGATAACCGGACCTTTTCGCACCGCTCGCGACGCGCGCTACTCGGCCCCATCGACGATGAAGCCGTGGCTCCGCATCCAGTCGTCGTTGTAAATGGTGCTCAGGTAGCGAAAGCCTGAGTCCGGGAAGACCGTGACGATGCGGGCTGGCCGGTCGAGCCGGGCTGCGAGCTTGCGGACGCCCCACAGGGCCGCTCCGCTGGAGCCTCCCGCCAGGATCGCCTCCTTGCGGGCCAGCTCGCGGGCGGCCAGGAACGCCTCCCGGTCGGTCACCTGGTACATCTCGTCGATCAGCTCGAACTCCGGGCACCCGATGATCTCCTCGTCGCCAAGCCCCTCGAGGAGGCAAGGCTTCGGCTGGCCCGGCTTGCCTGTCTTGAAGTAGTCGTAGAAGACGGAGCCGGCCGGGTCGACGGCAATCACCTTGACACCCGGGTTCTTCTCCTTGAGATAGCGGGCGACTCCGCAGATCGTGCCGCCCGTGCCCATGCCGGCGACGAGGTAGTCGATGCGGCCATCCATCTGCTGCCAGATCTCCGGGCCGGTCGTGTGGTAGTGGGCCTCCGTGTTGGCGCGGTTGTTGTGCTGATCCGTGTAGAAAGCCCGTGGCGTCTCTTCCACCAGTCGCCTCGCCTTCCTGTTGTAGCTCTCCGGATGCTCGGGCGGCAGGTTTCCGTCCACGAGCACGAGATCGACATCCATGGCACGCAGGGAGTCGAGCTTCTCTTTGCTCGTCTGGCGGCGAACGACCATCTTGCAGCGCAGACCCTCGAGCGCCGCCATCATGGCGAGCCCCATGGCGGTGTTGCCGGAGGAGCTCTCGACGATGACGTCGCCGGAGCGCAGCTTTCCCTCCCGCAGCGCCTTCTTGATCATGTATTGGGCGATGCGATCCTTCACGCTCCCCATCGGGTTCATGTACTCGATCTTGGCGAACACTGCGCAGGCGAACCCCTCCATCGTCTGGTTCAGCCTCACCATGGGGGTCCAGCCCACCGCGTCGGAGATGCTGTCGAAGGTCCGCAGATCCTTCATGGCCGTCATCCCGGGGACTCCTGTTGCGGATTCTGCCTCATCCACCGTACCAGCCGGCGTGGTCGAGGTCACTCTCGAAGGATCCAGGGCTCTCGCGCACTCCAACGTCAGAGGCCGGGATCGGCTTTGCCGCCTGCCGGGATTCCCCGCCGGGGCCCCTGCCCCCGGGCCACCGATGGACCGTCCCGCGGCGCAACATCAAGGGGGCGATGTGCTGCCCAGGACGATACGGATGTGCGCGCTCGCGTCTGCCGTCATGGCGCTGACGGGGAGCCTCTGCCAGGCGGCAGATCCGGACGCATCTCCCTCGAGCGACCCATTGGGAATCGACACGCGCCTCCGGACCTCGGCCATCGGGGACTCGGACGACTCAGGCTCCGATTGGGGGGATTTTCTGGATACCGGGAGGTCCGTCCTCTTTCAGCTCGGGCATCCCACCGGCAAGGAGGCTCTCATCTATGCCGGCCTGGCCGTCGGAGCTGGCTTTCTCCAGAGCCACAAGTACGAGCTCGCCAACCGTGTGCAGGCCGGGCGCACGGAAGAGACCAACGATTTGTCGGCACTGGGCCGGCCCCTGGGGGAGGTCGTCGTTCCCGTGGCGGCCTTCTCGACCTATCTCCTTGGACGCTTCACCGGATCCGAAAGCACGCGCCGGGCGGGACTCATCCTCTCCGAGTCAGCGCTCTTCACCGTCGCGGCCACCGAGGTCTCACAGTTCGTGCTCGCCGAGGAGCGGCCCCGGAGCGGTGGAAAGCTGCATTTCTTCCGCGGCGGGGGACATGGGGTCTCCGGCCACGCGTCGATCATCGCCTCCACGGCCGTGCCCATCGATCGGCTGTTCCTCAGGATCGAGCCTGACGACGGGGCCTGGATGCGACTGGCCAAGGGGTTCGGAAAGACCCTCGCCTACGGGGCGCCTGTGCTGACGGGCTGGTCCAGGATGAACGACAACCAGCACTACGCGTGGAACGTTCTCCTCGGCCTGGGGACTGGGTACATGATGGGAGAGCTGGTCATGAACGCGCACGAGCCCCGCTCCAGCAGCCGCGAGAGAAGCTGGAGCATCGTGCCCATGACCAACGACACGGGGGCTCCCGGGTTGAGCTTCCGGTGGAGCCGCTAGGAAAGACGCTCGTCGCCGCCCCTCCCCTACGCCCGGCTGGCCTGACGGATCTCCTCGATGATCACCCGCGCGACCTCCCTGCGCCGTTGAGGCGTGGGCTCGTCGAGGATGGGGCGGCCCACGACGAGGTAGTCGGCCCCCATGGCGATGGCGCGGGCCGGCGTGGCCGTGCGCTTCTGATCTCCGGCTGGCGATCCGGAGGGGCGGATCCCTGGGCTGACGATGAGCGCTTCGGGGTGGGCCTTGCGCAGGTCGCCGATCGAGTCGCCGGATGCAATGAGGCCGTCACAGCCGGCGTCGAGGACCTGGCGGGCACGTTCCATGATGAACGCTGCCATCTCGGAGGCCGGCCTCCCGAAGAGCGAGGCGAACTCCGCAGGACCGATGCTGGAGAGGAGCGGAACCGAGAGGAGCTTCGGCTGCTCCGCGGCGCCGCGCGCCTCTCGTGCGGCCGCGATGGTCGCCCTGCTCACACCGCTGGCGAGAGTGACCAGCCTGACTCCTCCTCCGGTCGCGAGGGGGACGATGGTGCCCCTGATCGTCTCGGGGATGTCGTCGGGCAACTTGAGGTCGAGGAAGATCTGGAAATCCTTCATGTCGGCAAGGAGCGCGTCGAGGCCCGCCCGGACGAAGATCCTCCAGCCGATCTTGTAGAAGCAGGCGGCGTCGCCGAGATCGTCCACCAGCCGCAGCGCTTCGTCCCTGCCGTCCACGTCGAGAGCAACGATCAGCCTCTCGCCCGGGGAGGCCTGACCTCTTCCGCCGCTCATGCCGTCCCGACCTCCCTGGCCCGGCGCCGTCCGACTCGGTTGGGGCTGACCGCTCGGTCCCTCATCCCTCTCGCCTCTCCTTCGCTTCTCCGCGCGGGGCAGCCGATTCTAGCCCTGCAAGGCTCTTCGCGTCGGGGCCGGGTGTCGCGTGCTGCAGCTCCCAGAGTCGCGCGTACTTGAGGAATGTCACGTAGGCGTCGATGCCGGTGATCATCAGACCCTCGGCGCCATCCAGGAAGCCGAGCTGAATGACGTAGCGCTTGAAGAAGCGCCCCAGCGGGCGCAGGACGAGATCCGGCGCCCGCGCCCGGCGGCCGCGTGCCTTCAGATCCGCCGCCCCCCACGCCGTGTACCTGTTGATCTTGCGGAGATAGTCGTCGAAGCCGCGGAAGGTGTCGTGGAGGAGCTGGTGCTCCAGGACTCCCGTCCTACCTTCGACCTCGACCTCGGCGTGGACGTGCTTCTCCTGGTAGCGCCCCTTCTCCTTGTCGAAGAGGCGCAGGACCCGGTCGCGCCCCCAGCCGCCATGGCGGATCGGCTTGCCGTGGAAGTGGTTCAGGCGCCTGATGACGTAGCCGTCCAGCGGCGGGCCCGCGGCCATGAGCGCGCGGATCTCCTTCTCGAGCGGCGCGCTCACCTGCTCGTCGCTGTCCACGATCATGACCCAGCGGTGGGCCGCCTGCGGGATGGCCCAGTTCTTCTGCGAGGCCGAGTTCACGTACTCGCGCTGGAGGATCCGGCTGGCGAGGGGACGCGCGATCTCGAGCGTCCGATCGGTCGAGAAGGAGTCCACGACGAGGATCTCGTCGGCCCACTTCACGGACTCGAGGCAGGCGCGGATGTTGCGCTCCTCGTTGAAGGTGGGAACGATGACGGTGAGCGGCTCGCTCACTTCGCCTCCCGCCCGGCCTCGCGGGCCTGCTTCACCTCGAGGTCCTCCTTGGGGTTGAAGGGCCAGAGCCGGCGCAGCAGGCCGAACCTCCGGTGCAGCGCCCACTCCTCGGGCGTCATCTGATCGGGGGCGAGGGCGCTCTTCCACTTCAGAAGAGCCCGCCGCTCGGCCTTGCGCAGGGGGGGCATCAGCAGGCGGCGCCTCAGCCCCCGCGGCTCGAAGGTGGTGGCCGATGAGAAGTCGATCAGGTAGAGCCCACCCGAAGGTGTGACCAGGATGTTGTCCCGGCTCCGGATATCGTTGTGCACGACGCCTCGATCGTGGAGCCCGGCCAGGAGGGCCTCGAGGCGCGCGGCCAGCTCGGGGAGCGGCCGGTACTTGTGGAACTTCGGGAGCCTCATGCCCTCGATGAACTCCACCGCGATCGCGCTCCGGTCGATCCGGCGGCCGAGCTTCGGGATTCCGTGGAGGCCCTGCAGCGCCTGGTAGGCGCGTTCCTCGCGCGAGAGCTGGATGGCTCCGGCAGCCCGCACCAGCCACCCCTTCGCCCCGTAGTCCTTGACGACCCACCGCCCTTCGCGCGCCACCGCCAGGAGCACGTCGGCCTTGTTCCAGGCCCCCCGCTTCATGTAGCCGGCGACCACGGAGGGGAGCATCTCCCGCGTCAGCGCTCCGATGGATGGAAGCGCGGAGGCCTCCTCGGAGTTCGCGACCGGGCGCTGCGTGGCAACCTCGCCCGCCGGCACGCCGCCGGGCGGGAGCATCAGGCTTCGACCTCTCTCTCCTTGTCGATCTCGCAGACGGAGCAGAGATCGATCGTGTGGATCCGCCCCGTGATGTAGCGGCGGCGCAGGTTCTTCGCGACCGGCCCGTTCCAGACCCCCGTGATCCCGTCCTTGAAGACGTTGCCGAGGACGTGCTTGCGCCCGAAATCGGTGCAGCAGATCACCATCTCGCCGTCCCACGAGATGTAGGCCTGCTTCATGAGCCTCTCGCACTCCGTGAAGTAGTCCAGCTTGTGCACCGACCAGCTCTGGGCCTCCTTCATGTTGCCCCCGCGGTTCTCCAGGGCCGTGTACTTGGCGCTCACCCCCCGCGCCTTCCAGTACTTCAGCGCCTTGCGGGCGTCGATCAGGTTCGTGTCGACCATCGTGATCCAGACCTTCGGCCGATCGAGATTCCGGCGGCGCATCTGCTCGATCAGATGGTTCACGTTCGCGAGCGTCACCTCGAACTTCCCGTTCTTCCCGACGGTCTTCTCGTAGCCCTCCTTCTCGATGCCCTGGAAGGAGATGTAGATGGCGTGGAGCGCGCCGTCGAGCGCGAGGATCTGGTCCACCTTGTCGGGCGTCAGCACCGTGCCATTCGTGGTCACGACAATCTTCGTCGCGGGCATCTTCTTCTTGGTCATGCGGATGCGCTCGGGGAGGTCCTTGTCGAGGAAGGGCTCGTTCGTCAGGTAGGGGCTCAGCCTCCTGACCGTGTGCCCGGCGCACTCGTCGATGAGCGCCTCGTACTGCTCCCAGGTCATCTTCCCCGCCGGAGGAGCCGGCTCGAGCTTCCCGTAGGGGCACCAGACGCACGAGACGTTGCAGACGCCGATGGTCTCGATCTGAACGACTCGCGGGAAGGCAGGGATCGGCCGGCGCGTCAGCCTCTTCCGGTACATCGTGAAGAGGGAGTCGCCCGGCTCGTCGACCCAGTACTCTCGGATCTTCAGGCTCACGGCACTTCCGGGGGGCGGCGTTGCGCGGAACGGATGCCGCGGCGCCGCCCTATTCGAAGGTCCAGGTCGCCCCGACGATGAAGCCGTTGAAGGCGAGATCGTCGCGGCCGGAGAAAGCCCCTCCCTGGACATTGTCCAGGAAGCGGTCCGCCTGAACCGCGTCCCCCCAGTTCAGGAACCAGTAGCCCAGGTGGACGTCGAAGTTGGGCAGGACTGTGAAGCTGATCTTGCCCTCCAGCTCGAGCTGCTGGAAGACCCTGTCGTCGCTCCGCTCGGCGATGGAGGTCAGGAAGACCGAGCTGGGCGGGACGTTCACGACACCCCGGTCCCGGGTGGTCGCATCCGTATCCCCCTTGAGAAGGGCGACCTGCGCTCGCAGGTGCGTCTGCCAGCGGGGATGCCAGGAATAGGTCGTCCCCACGCCCGCGGTCAACCCCATCCCTTTCGACTCCACGTCGATGTCGACGCTCTCCTCGGGGCCGGTCACGGGCATGCCGGCGTCGAAGTACTCGGTCGTCCACGACTCCTCGAACTTCGCGTTCCGGAAGCCCGCCCCCCAGAACCAGGACGAGTGCTTCGTGGCGGTGATCCTCCGGAACACCATCAGGTCAAGGACCGAGGCCTTGATGTTCACGTCGCTCTCGACCCTGTCCGCGAAGGTGTTCGCGAAGAAGGGATCGCTGAGGATGGGCTGCACGCCGGCGCCCTCGTCCACGCCGTCGTCGTTGTCCCAGCTCCACCACGAGAGGGCGTACGAGTTGCGCGAGGTGTCGCGATCGCGCCAGCCGCCTCGGATGCGGCCCGAGAGCTCGGGATCGAAGTCTGAGGAGATGGTCTCACCGCCGCTGAAGACCCCGCCCTGGAAGTCGAAAGCGACGTCGGTGTTCAGGTTCGTGGGCTCGGCGAACCACAGGTCCCCTCCCATCCACCAGGTACCGACGGGCGCCGCGGGCGCCTGGGACGCGGCCAGGACCATGACCGAGGCCGCGCAGAGAGCCTTCAGGGGAATTCGTTGCATTTCGGGGAAGCTCCTTCCGAATCCGGGTTTCGCGGGCCCTGAGGGCCGGCGGACAGCCTACTCCGGGCGGCCCGGGGAGGCAAGATCGCAGCGCCGGCCCCGGAGGATCTACCCTGCCCGCGCCCCCCATGCGCATGAAGAGCCGATTCGCGCGGATCCTCACGAGCGTCGCCGCCCCCGTGGCGCTCCTCGCCCTGGCCCATGCCGGCACCGTGACGCGAGAGAACCACTACTGGCACCTGGGCCTGCTCCGCGCGGCCCTCGGGCCGGTCACGACCAGCATGCAGTGGGGGCTGCTCCTCGGGGTGGGGTCGGGGCTGGCCGCCGCCCTGATCGGGCCGCCCCTGGTCGGCCTCCTCTCGGCAGTCCTGAAGCGGATCCCCGGAGTTCTCGTGGGGCTCATCCTGGTGCTCGGGGGAGGCTGGCTACTGTGGGAGGCCGCCCGGGTGTTGATGGGCACCGGCCTCTACGCCGCGCTCCGCGTCTCGATGGGAACGGCCGGGGCTCTCGCGGCCCTCCTCGTCACCTTGGCCCTTCCCGCGGGCCTGCTCTTTCTGACGTCGTGCCGCCCCGGCGCTGCCTGGGTTCTCTCTTCGGTCGTCGGGACCTGCCTCGTGATCTGGGCGGGCGGCCACGCGGCTCTCTATCTCACGAGGGCGGAGCCGGGCCCCGGGCGCCCTTCCGTGATCCTGATCTCCCTCGATACCGTGCGGGCCGACCGCGTCGGCCTCTACGGGTACGCGCGCCCCACCACTCCGGCACTGGATGCCTTCGCGGCCGGCGCCGTCACCTTCGATGCCGCCATTGCCGCCTCTCCCTGGACGCTCCCCTCGCACTCCTCGATGCTCACCTCGCTGCACCCCCACAATCACGGCAGCGTGGTGCCCACGCGCAGGCTGAGGGAGAGCGCCACGACCCTCGCCGAGGTCCTCCTCGATCGCGGCTACGCGACCGCGGCCTTCACGGGGAGCGGCTACGTCTCGGCGAAGTTCGGCCTCGCGCAGGGCTTCGAGACCTTCGTCGAGATGCGCCATCGGCACACGAAGAGCATCTTCACGCGTGCCCTCGAGTGGATCGCGAAGCGCTCCGACAGGCCCTTCTTCCTCTTCGTGCACACCTACGAGCCGCACTCGCCCTACCTCGACGGGAGATTCGCCGTGGCCGCGGAGGCGGGACAGATCGGAGAGAGCTTCGACCGGAAGGACCTCGAGGCCATGCGCGAAGGGCGATGGGAGCCATCGCCCGAGGAGAAGCGGTACATCTCGGATCTCTACGACGGCGACATCCGCTCCACCGATGACGCCCTCTCGGGGCTGCTTCGGGGGTTGCAGGAGCGCGGCCTCCTGGATCGCTCAATCGTCGTCATCACGAGCGACCACGGGGAGGAGATGTTCGAGCGGAGCGTCCGGCGCAGCGCCGCCCACGGCCACTCGCTCTACGAGGAGCTGATCCGGGTCCCGCTCATCGTGCGCCATCCTCCCGCCTTCGCCGGAGGGCGCCGGGTCGCCGCTCCGGCCGCGCTCGTGGACATCCCCCGGACGATCGTGGGAGCGCTCGGCATCCCCTGGCCCGACCGGACGGACGGGCTCGACCTGCGCGATCTCCTCGCGCCCGGGGGGGAGGCGGGCCGGGAGGTCGTCCTCTCCGAGGCGTTGCGCTCGGGCATCCAGAAGCGGAGCCTGCGAGGGGAGCGCTTCAAGTTCATCGCCCCCCTCGACCCGGCGGCGGGCGCCCCCGAGCTCTTCGATCTCTCCGCGGACCCCCGCGAGGAATCGAACCTGTCGGGAGAAAGGACCGATCTCTCCGATCGCTACGCCCGCCTCGCCGCGGCCTACGAGGCCGCGCACGTCGGAGGCGACGAGGCCCTCATCGACCCCGAGCTCCAGGAGCAGCTCCGCGCCCTGGGCTACGTGCAGTAGCACCACCCTGACAATCCCGAGAGTCGATTGTCTGTCGGGTTGGCAATGCGTCAGGATTGTCGGTTTGACGGGCGCTTCCGGCCGCCTCATCCCTCTATAGCGTAGAACAGGGCTCACAGCTGGATCTTTCAGCCTGCCTTATCCGAAGGGGGTAACTCAGATGATCAAGGGCGCTGGCGGTCGACTCGTCTTCACAGCGGCCTTCGTTCTTTTTGGTGCCGCATCCATCATGCTCGCCGCGACCGGCGGGAACAGCTACTACCAGGTCGCGGTGGAGCAGACGCCGGCCGGTGTCGGCCTGGGCGTCTATACCTTCGCGACCGGAGTCATGCATCCCGTCAGGGCCTCGTTCGGGCCCCAGGACGTCCTGGTTGGTCACGGGATGCCCGGCACCTCGTTCACCGCCATCCGGTCGTACACCTCCGGAACGGATTACGTGCAGCGCACCGGGCTGACGCTCTCGTCCGGCGCGCCGCCGACGCTGGAGCTCGAGGACTTCGTCGCCGCGGGCGAGGAAGCCATACCCGTCGGTGATCCGCAGAACCCGACGGGCTTCATGACGATCTACAGGCCGGGCGGCTTCGCGCCCGCTCCGGACGATCTCGTCATCAGGCAGACGGCCGCGGCCATCGGCACGACCTTCGACAACTCCGCCGTCATGCTGAAGACGGAGATCACGAACAACGGAGCCGCAGCCGTATCCGTGGGTGTGCGCTACCTCTGGGACATGATGATCGGCGCGAACGACGACGGACCGTCCTTCAGGGCGAAGGGGCCCGACGGACAGGCGCTGTCGACGGCCACGAGCTTCTCCAGCCCGGCCTTCTCGCGCTTCGAGATCACCGACGACAACGACCCGGACCCCTGCTTCGGCATGGGGAACTCGCCCTTCCCGTTCTATGCCGTGGGAGGAAGCGTGACGGGCCCGGCCACGCTGACGCCGACAGCTCCGACGCGCCTGGCCTACGTCTCATGGCCCGATGCCTCGGGCCTTCCCGACAAGTTCGGGTCGGTGACTCCCGCGGTGAATGCCTTCGACTACCAGGCTCTCGGCATGGACGTCAGCACCTGCCTCTACTCCAACGACGACACCGGCGTGGCTTACTGGTGGGGCAATAGCGCTGCGAACAAGCTGACGATTGCGCCGGGCGCGACCGTGTCGGTCGCTGCCTTCGTCTTCGCGTACCTGCCGGGGATGCCTCCGACCTTCCCGCCTCCCCCGGTGGAAGGACCGCCGGGCGACCCGTCCTGTTCGGACGGCACCGACAACGACGGTGACGGCCTCGTGGACGGCAATGATCCGGACTGCGTTCCGCCGCCAGCTCCAGTCGAGGGTCCGGCGGGCGATCCGTCCTGCTCGGACGGGGTCGACAACGACAGCGACGGCCTCGTCGACATGAGTGATCCCGACTGCGTCCCGCCGCCGAGCCCCGTGGAGGGCCCGGCGGGTGACCCGTCCTGCTCGGACAGCATCGACAACGACGGCGACGGCCTCGTGGACATGAATGATCCCGACTGCGTCCCGTCGCCGAGCCCCGTGGAAGGCCCGGTGGGCGACCCGTCCTGCTCGGACGGCATCGACAACGACGGCGACGGCCTCGTGGACGGCGCCGATCCCGGCTGCGTCCCGCCGCCCATTCCGGTCGAGGGTCCGATCGACGACCCGTCCTGCTCCGACGGTATCGACAACGACGGGGACGGCCTCGTGGACGCCGACGATCCGGAGTGCGGCTCCGCGACGAGCCCCATCGAGGGTCCCCCGGAGAGCCTCTCCTGCTCGGATGACGTCGACAACGACGAGGACGGCCTGGTGGACGGCGACGATCCGGATTGCCTCGTCCCGAACACTCCGCCGAGCTGCGGTGCCGCCCGGCCCAGCGACGACAGTCTCTGGCCGCCGAACCACAAGCTCGAGACCGTGAGGATCCGCGGCGTATCGGACGCGGACGGCGATCCGGTGGCGATCACCGTGATCTCCATCAAGCAGGATGAGCCGCTCTCCACCGTCGGCGAGGGGAACACCTGCCCCGACGCGAACGGTGTCGGCGGCGACTCAGCTTCAGTGCGGGCCGAGCGAAGCGCCACCGCCGACGGGCGCGTCTACCACATCGCCTTCACCGCCGACGACGGCGCAGGCGGCCGGTGCACCGGAGAGGTGACCGTCTGCGTGCCGCGCACCCGTGGAAGGGACGCGGCCTGCATCGACCAGGGATCGCTCTTCGACTCCCTCCGCCCCTGCGCCGAGAACACGCGAGGAGGCCACGGCAGGCCGTAGCGCTCCGGAGCGGGCAACGTGCTATCGGTAGAGCTCGAAGACCGCGGCGAGGCTTGCGAACTCGCCGACCCGGGGCAGGAGCACCTGGATGCGATGGCGCTGGGCGCGCAGGCCCTCCGCGATGCGTTCGGCGGCGGTGTGCTCCATCCGCGAGAGGCGCGTGAGATCGAGGACGATCCGTTCCCTCTTTCTCTCCATCGCCCGTCTCAGCTCGGCCGCCAGCCTCCCGGCGCCCGCATCGGCCAGCCTGCCTTCGACACGGACCCAGACGGTTGACCAGGGGCGCCGTTCGACCTCGACCCGGTGCCCGCCGGGGTCATCCCCGTGCAGCCGCCGCCATGCTCGCGCCGGCCTGGAGGCCAGAGGCATCCTGAACGTGTGGCGGACCAGTCGCGGGTGCTGGAAGAGATCGAGCTTCAGCGTCAGGGCCGTCCACGCAGCCATCCCGAGCGCGACGATCGATTTCAGCCGCTCGGCCGCCGTGGGCGCTCCCAGCTCGGCGTGCACCCGCGTCTCGAGATCGGCGACCCTCCGGCGAGCTTCGGAGGTCGGCCCGAGCAGCTTTCCGGCGAGGAAGATGGGATAGGCGTTCCGGATCCCCGCCGCGAAGCGCTCCGCTTTCAGGCGGAGGTGCGCGAGCGGAGATTCTCTCAGCTTCCGGTAGCCGAGGAGCCAGACCTCGAGCGAGCGGTAGATCGAGGGCCCGAGACGGCGGAAGTCCTCCTCGAAGCAGCGGGCCTGCGCGGCCTCGATCTCCGACGGCTCCATCGTTGGGTGCTTCACGAGCGCGAAGAAGCCGCTCCCCTTGCGGCAGAACAGCTCCGGGTCCGCGGCGACGTCGGCATGCAGCAGCCCCTCGCGGACGACGCGCTCGAAGAAGGGAGTTCCCGGACTCGGCCCGTAGATGAGGTACTGCGTCAGCGCCGGCTCGAGCGCGAGAAGGCCCGAAAGCTCCTCCTCGATGATCTCCGGCGTCTGGTAGGGGAAGCCCACGATCATGGACGCGAGGATCGTCACGCCGTGATCGCGGTACTCGCGGAAGATCTCCTCCACTGGCCGCCCCTTCTGCTTCGCGTATCCGGACCGCGTCCCCTCGTATCCGATCCAGAGCCCGTCGATCCCCATCTCGAGGATCTCGGTGACCTGGTACTGGCTGATGGCGCGGATGCTGGCGAAGGCGAAGATGGAAAGCGCCTTCCCGCTCCGGACGACGCAGTCGCGGAACTCCATCGCCCGCTTCCGGTTCAGGAGGAAGTCCTCGTCGAGGATGATGATGGACAGCCGCGGGGAGATCTCGAGGTAGCGCTCGATCACGTGGTAGATGTCGGCGCCCGTCGGCAGGAGCCGGATGTGCTTCCTCTTGAAGAAGTGCGACGTGCAGCAGAAGTCGCACCCGTTGGGGCATCCGAGCCCCGCGAAGACGACGCCTGTCTCGGAGGCCTTCAGCCCGAAGACGCGCAGGCGGTTGACGATCATCGGGTGCCGGTAGGGCATCGGGATCTCCGGCTCGCCCAGAAGCCGCCGCATGAAGGCCACCCCCTCTTCGCGGCAGATGTCGTCACCGAGCGGGCGCAGCAGCTCGTCGGCAAGGACGGTGCCGTAGCCGCCGAGCACGATCCGGGCGCGCGGCGAGTGCTCCCGGATCAAGGCCACCACTTCCTTCAAGCGGTGGAAGGTGGCGACCAGGAACGAGACGGCTACGACGTCGTACCCGCGCTTCAGCTCCCGGACCAGCTCCTTCCTGGACGGGTACTGCAGCACTGTCGTGGGAGCGTCGAGGTTCTCGGCGATGTACTCGAGGGAGAAGTGAATGTGGTTGGAGCGGGGACTGAAGAGCCCCTGCGCGCGCGTGACCTGGCCGTAGAGAAGCTCGTAACCGACGCTCGGAGCGTCACCGTACCGGACTCCCAGAGGCCGGCAGACGCTCGTGAGGAGGACTCTCTTCACGACATCTCCCTCTCGCGGGCGCGAGAGCCGACCTCTCGAGCGGGCGGCGAGAGGACAGAACGTGCAGGGTAGCCCAATGGACCCTGCCAGGTCCAGGAAATCTCTGGAGAGTGCTGCCCGCTGAGTCGGGCTCCAGGAACGGCTCTACGTCGGCATCCCGCGCCGCGCGATCAGCTTCCGAGCAGCTCTGCGACGAAGAACTTCTCGTACCGGCGCATCCGGAAGATCGTCGCGCGGTGGCCCTCCGCGTCACGGTTGGGGTTCCAGAACTCCCAGACCACGCTCCCCTCCGGCGTCACCTCGAATCCGTGGCCCCGGTCGGACTCGGTGATGAGCGTGTTCCCGTTGGGGAGGCGCTGAGCGCCGCCTCGGCTCGCCGAGTAGAAGCTCGTGGGATCGGGGGCCTTGAACTCCCAGAGGATCTTCTTCTCGAGGGGATCGATCTCGATCACGCGGGACCAGTCTCTTCCCAGGCCGTTGTCGAAGACGAGGATGTGGCCGTTCTCGAGCCATGTGGCGTCGTGCGGCCCAAGGATCTCGCCGCGCCCCCAGGTCCAGAGGACTTCGCGGCGGGGCCAGTCGATGATGGCAATCGTGTCCTGGTTCCTCAGCGTGACCATCACGCTGCCGGAGGAGTGAATCCCTCCCCGCGCCTCGAGCTCCGGGAAGGGCATGAAGCCGACCGTGTTCGCGTGGAAGAGATCGATGGCTCCCAGGCGCTCGGCCCTCCCCTCGCCCGCCCTCTCGAGGCTGAAGCCGGCCGGCCCCGGGGAGAGCAGATCGTAGAGCGAGATCTCGCCGAGAACTTCCCCCTCGGGAGAGAGCAGCGACAGGTGGTTGTCCCGCAGGTCCGTGTCGGGATCGAAGGCCGGCTCGCGCCGGTGGTGCGCCGTCACGACGATCAGGTTTCCATCCGGCGCGGCCTGCGCGTCGTGGTGCGCCGTGACGGGCAGCTTCCATCGAACCGCCCCGTCCCACGAGAAGCGGATCAGGTAGCGATCGCTGAGCCGCTCCTCCGAGGCGTCCTCGTCCCCGGAATCCAGCCCCACCGCCAGGAGGTCGCCGCCCGGCAGAAGCGTCGCGTTGGACCAGTGATGGCAGGGCTGGTGGCTCCAGGAGCGCACGACCTTGCCGGGACCGTCGATCAGCTCCGCCATGCAGAGCGTCCGGCTGGTGTAGAGGGTGTAGCCCTCCCAGGAAAGCGCCGGATCCCTCCGGACGACCCCGTCCTCTCCCGTATCCCCCGCTCCTCCCGCGAAGTCCACGTAGGGCAGGGCCCGGAGCTGCTCGATGCGAGCATCGGAGGAAGCTCCGCTCGCCGGCGGCTCGGGGCTCGAGCAGGCGCACGCGGCCAGTGTGACGAGGAGCGGCGCAGCGATGAAGCGGCTCAATAGTCGTGGGTGGGTGGGCGGCGGCGCGGATCATCGCTGCCGTAGCGGATCGCCCGGTAGGCATCGTAGAGGATGGGCGGGAGAATCCGGAGCACGAGGCTCTTGCCATGCCGCCTCTTCGGCTTGCGGTGGCGGCGGACCTCCTTCTCGCCGGGTCTCCTCTGGTGCAGCGTGGAATGGGGGGCCGTGATCTCCTCGGGGGGCCGTCCGTTCGTGTAGTAGTACAGCGCGATGGACTTCCTCGTGCGATCCGGCGGGACCTCCAGCGGATCGGGGTGCCCGTGGAAGGACAAGTCCGTGGTCGTGAAGATCACGCAGCGGTTGAAGACGGGATAGTACTTCTTGACGCATCGCGTCATCTCCCGATCCCACAGCTCGATGGCGCCGCCCCACTCTTCCTTCCAGTCCTTGTTGAGGAAGATGAGGGCATTGAGGCGCCGGTCCAGCTTCAGACGCTTGTGGAGGTTGAAATCCGAGTGGATGCCGAGGAGGCCGCCCTTCGTGATCTGGTGGAGGCCGCCTCCGACGAAGTGGGGATCGGGGATCAGCCCTTCGATCCCGGTCAGCTCCTCGAGGAAGGTCACGAAGCCGGCGGAGTTCAGCTCGTAGAGGAGCTGGCGCGTCACGGGTCCCATCCGGGTCTCGTCGCTGAGGGCCAGCTTCTTGCTAGAGATGTGGTCGAAGGTGATCCACTCGGTGTCGTCCGGGCCGGGGAACTCCTCGAGGATCCGGTCGAGCACTTCCGGGGGAAGGAAGTCGTCGAAGAGGATGTGCGGGAAGGGCTCGGCGCTCGCATAGCGGGAGCTGTTCTGCCGCGCGAGATCCATCAATCGGGCGCCGTCCAGGTAGATCCCGCGCCCGATCCCGGCGTCGCCGCGCTGCCGCGCACCCGCCTGCATCGCTTCCGCCATCTCGATTCCTCCCTATCCCTCGTCCCGCAGGCCGGGATTATACCCCGGGCGGCGCGGTCATCGCGGGAGCCGGCCCCTGCGGATCAACGCCCGACGGAAGGGTGTGACGATCCGGCTCTCTTTCCACGGCTCGAGGCCGGCCTCCACGAGAATCCCCCGGGCGTCGATCTTCCGATTGGGCATCGGGCTCTTCGACTCGGCCCGGGAGCGTCCCTTGTGGTGGGTCAGGAGGACGGGGTTGGGGGGGTGCAGCCGGTAGGTCCAGCCTCTGGCCCAGGCCCGCGCCGTGAAGACGTAGGGGGAGCCGTTCCACGGGTAGGCCTCGTTGAGGGGGCCGATCCTCGGATCCTCCCAGAGCTCGCGCCGGAACATGAAGCAGTGGCCGTCGATGGCGCCGAAGATGGGGCCCAGCGGCCGGTAGTTGTGCTGGGTCCCCGTGATTCCAATGCGCCGATCCGACTCGAGCACGGCGATCAGCCTCTCGAGCCAGTCGGGGCGGAGCACCTCGACGTCCGGATTGAGGAGCATGAAGTACCGCGAAGAGGGAGCCGCGATCGAGAGGGCCTGGTTCAGCGCCGGGCACCAGAGGCGGTTCTGGGCATTGAGGACGAGCCGGATCCAACCCACGCTCCCGAGATAATCCCTCGTCTCCTCCTGCGACGCGTTGTCCACGACGACGACGTCGATGGCAACGCGCGAGTGCTCGCGGAGACTCTCCAGGCAGCGCCGCACGAAGGCCGTGGCGTTGTAGGTGACGATGGCGATCGTGACGATGGGGGCTTCCACCGGCTGATCCTTCTCACACCTTGAGGACGGCCAGCGGCGTCAGCCGCGCGGCCGGGACCGCGACGCTGGACTTCCTGAGGAGTTCCACCACCTCGTCGATCCCCTCGTCGGTGACGTGCGCCAGATCGTCGACCTCGGCCGTGCTGTACCGGAACTTGAGAGTCCTCCGCTCCGGCCGGGGGCGGCACCATCCGCGCTCCTCGAAGAGCTCCACGGTCCGCCCCGCGCCGTGATCCGCGGAGTTGAGCGTGGAGGAGGCTCCTTCGCGGCTGAGGATCAGGTAGGAGGAGGATCGGTTCGTACCGGGGAGCATCGAGAGCTGGCCGAACCTCGCGGAGAAGCTCCCCTCGGCGAAGTCGGAGGGGGGCCTGAGCCGCACCGAGTTGTGCCGGTGGACCCACAGCTCCTCGCCCGCGACCCTCTCGCGCGCGATGATGTTGTGCGAGCGATCCGCCAGGACGCGGTAGCCGCCGTTACCGGTCTGCGCGACCTTCCGGAGCGCGCGGAGGACCAGGTCCAGCACGGCTACCCGGTTCGCGTATCCGTAGTTGCCCGCCGCCTTGAGCGTCATCGCGAGGCGCAGCCCCTCCGGAGAGTCGGCGGGCACGGGAACGTAGGGGCGCCTCGAGAAGAAGTACCGCACGCGCCTCGCCGCCGCCGGCAGCGAAGGCCTGTCGCGCGTGAGGTGCAGGGGGATCTTCCGGAAGAAGTACTTCCTCCGCCGGGCTGCCGAGGTCTTCAGCCTCACCGAGTAGAGCCGGCCGAGGTCGCCTCCGAAGCGCTCCGAGCCCGTGTGGAACATGACGACGATCATTCCGGGAGTCAGCCCGAGCTCGCGGCAGGCCTCCTCTTCGAGGATCTCCTCCACGACCTGGACCTCCAGGAAGTGGTTCCCGCCTCCGATGAATGCGAAGGAGTAGCGGCCCCGCTCCAGCGCCGTCTCGTCGATCCCGGCGGTGATCTCCGCGGGATCGATCCCTCCCGGACCGAAGAGTGAGCCCGCCTCCTCGATGCCCTCGAGCAGATTCGGATCGAGGCCGTACCTCGCCGCGGCGGTGCGCGCGCCCCCCGCGGCGAAGCTCAGGGCCTCCTCGCGGGTGATGATGGGCGAGCTCCGGGAGCGAGGGATGCCTTCGCGCAGCGCGAGCATGAGGCGCGCGAGGAAGCCGCGCTCCCCCGCCTGCTCCCTGCGCAGGGGCGTCGCCAGGACCTGCATCCCGCAGTTCTGGGCCGAGCTGCTCAGGCCCATGACGATCTCGTTCCGTGTCGCCGTCGCGGTGCTCGACGGCGTCTCCATCCGGGGCTTCCAGTGGACGTCGCCGAGCGCCACGACGGGAGCTTCGATCCAGGAGAGGCGCGAGATGCTCTCGAGCCGCTCCAGCGTCTCCGGGGGTGGCGCCGTCCTCTCGGTGGAGAGGAGCCGGACACCTCTCCCCACGGCGGAAGGCGAGCCGCTCACGGGAAGATCTCCCCGAGGCGCGCGAGGGTCTTCGCGACGGACTCGCCCTCGCCGATGGTCATCGAGAAGCTGCCGGCCCTGGCGGCCAGCCCGGCCGCGGTGGCGCGGGAGGGGGCGCTCTCCCCGGGCAGATCCGTGCCGCCGCAGGCCAGCGAGAGGAAGGCGGCCACCGATCGGTAGCCTTCGACCTCCCGGACGAGATCGCGTGCCGCGACGAGATGAGCCGCCGCTTCGCCCGGGGCCATCTGCCTGACGTGCGCGCGGGGCCCGAACCTGAGCAGCACGATGGCGGCGGCCTCCGCCTCCGCCGCGCAGCGGGAAGGCTCGACGCGATAGGTCGGCTTCGGGTGGGCCGTCAGCGGCAGGTCAGTGGGCAGGGGGCGGTAGCCGGAGGCGCGGATCGCCTCGAGGCTCGAGGGGTCCAGCCTCACGGGCTCGGGAAGGCTGTAGACCTTCGATCCGTCGTGCAGGATCAGGTTGTCCGAGATGAAGCGCACGGCCGGGTCCGCCATGAGAGAGAGCGCCAGCGTGGACTTCCCCGAGCCTCCGTGCCCCGCCAGGATGAGCCCGCGGCCGCGGCGCTCCACGGCCGACGCGTGCAGCAGCTCCCAGCCGCGGCGGTATTCGAGGTGCCAGGCCAGCGGAAAGTAGAAGGCATGATAGAGGAGCCTGAAGAAGGTGCGGTTGGTCTTGCGGGCGCGCCGGTCGGCCTTGAGATAGCGCAGCCTCGCGAGGGGATCCCGCGGGCTGTAGTGGCATGCGGCCGTCACCTCCATCGTGGATCCGCTCCGGCCCGCCGCCAGGCTCAAGCCCTCGAAGCCCGAGACCCGCCTCCAGAAGAGTCGCCCGTCGCGGGCCTCGAGGTGGCGGCCGATCCTCTCTCCGGCCCCTCGCGCCCCGGATCCCTCGGCCTCAGCCCGGGAGGAGGGCGTTCCCCAGTGCCACTCCAGTGTCAGGGAGAGGTCCGGGCTCGCGTGGACTGCGATCGCCTCGGGCCCGAGGTGGGCGCGCACGTAGCCATCGACCTCCTCCGAAGTGCACCGGAGGTTGACGCGGACGCCGTGCAGCTCCCAGCCGATCCGCGCCGTCGTGGAGGACGGGGCGGCCTTCACGCGGGAGCGTCTCCCACGGCGGCGCGAGCCACCTCCGGAGGCGGAGGCTGCGGGCGCGGGCCGGAGTCGCGGAACTGGACTTCGTAGAGGCGACGGTAGAGGCCGCCCGGCTCGGCGATCAGGTCCTCGTGGCGCCCCTCCTGGATGATGCGCCCGTTCTCCATCACGAGGATGCGATCCGCCTTGAGGACCGTGGAGAGCCTGTGGGCGATGACGATGGTCGTCCGCCCCTTGACGAACGACTCCATGGCCTCCTGGATCAGGCGCTCCGACTCCGAGTCGAGGCTGGAGGTCGGCTCGTCCAGGATGAGCAGGCTCGGGTCTCTCATGACCGCGCGGGCCAGCGCGATCCTCTGCCGCTGCCCCCCGGAGAGCAGAACCCCGCGATCCCCGACGAGGGTCTCGTACTTTTCGGGCAGCTTCTCGATGAACTCGTGGGCGTGCGCGGTCCGGGCGGCCACCTCGATCTGCTCCGGCGACCCCTCGGGGTTCCCCACGGCGATGTTGCTGGCGATCGAGTCGTGGAAGAGGACCGCGTCCTGGGTGACGAAGCCGATCTGCCGCCTGAGCGAATCGAGCTTCAGTTTTCGGATGTCGATGCCGTCCACCTCGACCGAGCCCGAGATGGTGTCGTAGAAGCGCGGGATCAGGTTCACCAGGGTCGACTTGCCGGCTCCCGAGGGGCCCACGAGCGCGATGAACTCGCCGCTGCGTATGGTGAGGTCGATCCCGTCCAGGATCGGCCCTCCGGCGCGATCGTACCGGAAGGAGACTCCCCGGAAGGCGATGGTCTCGGCGAGCCGCGGGGCTTCGAGGGCGTCGGGCGCCTCGACCATCTCGGGGACGAGATCCATCTCGCCGAAGACGTCCTCCGCCCCGCTGACCGCCTCCTGGATCTCACCGACGGCGTTGTTGATCTTCTTGATGGGCGAGTAGCAGGCCAGCATGGAGGCATAGAAGACGACGAAGTCGCCGGGGCTCATGTTGCCGCGGAGCACCGCGATCCCTCCCAGGAGCAGGAAGAGGACGACGAAGATGGCGCTGAAGATCTCCACGACCGGCTGCACAATGGACTTGGCGCGCGCGCCGCGCATGTCGTGGCGGAAAGCCTCCGCGTTGGCGGCGTCGAAGCGCTCGCGCTGCTGGTCCTCCATCACGAAGGCCTTGACGATCCTGATCCCTTCGATGCTCCTCTGGAGCGTCGACACCATGTTGGCCCGCTCCCGGAGGCTTCGGTCACTGGAGCGGCGGATCCACCTCCCCGTGAACCGGATCAGGAGGGCGTTGAAGGGGAAGATCATGAGGCCCAGGGCCGCGAGGCGCGGGTTGATGGAGAAGGCCAGCGCGAGGGCGCCCAGGAGGATCAGCGGCTCGAGGACGATCTCGGAGAGGAGCGCGGTCATCCCCTTGTTCATCTGGTTCAGGGAGTTCGTGAATCTCGAGATGATGTGGCCGAGCTTGCGCCTGTCGAAGTAGGCGACGGACTGCGAGATGATGCTGTCGAAGAGCTCGCGCCGGATGTCCATCGAGGAGCGGCGCGCCAGCCAGTTGGACCAGAAGCCCTTGCTGTACCCCAGGGCCGACTTGAGGAAGGTCGCGAGGAGGATGAAGGCCGAGATGATGTAGAGCGCCTTGAACTTGTTCTGGAAGACGTGATCTTCGAGCCACGAGGCGAGCTTCCGTCCGGCCGAGGTCTTCCAGAGCGGCGCCCGGAAGAAGGGGTCCCTGCGATCGGGGCCCAGCTTCAGGCTGACCTCCGCTCTCTCCCCGGGCGGTATCGTCAGTCCTTCCGGGACCACGATGACCGCATCCCATCCGTGGCCGACCACCTCGGCGCTCATCTTCAGCCCTTCGATCGGGCGGTCCATCCGGTTCTTGAGTATCAGGGGTATCTCGTACTCGCGGATCTTGCGCCGCCCCTCGAGAACGAGCACGTCCGGCTCCAGGACCCGCGACTCCGACTTGAGGCGGGGCCGCCATCCCTCGGGCATCTGCGGGCGGATCCTCAGCCCGTCCACCCGCCGCCCCTCCCCGTCCGTGACGTGGAGCGCGAGCTTGAAGTCGGCCTCCTCCCCGGCGAAGAGGGTGTCGAAGAGGGGCTTCATCGCTCCCAGCGATCCCACCTGGAGGAAAGCGACCACGACGGAGAGGAGAATCACTTGGAGCACCCGGAGCTTGTAGGGCAGCAGGTAGGTGAGCATGCGGCCGTAGAGGCGCATCGAGGTCTGCCTGCGCGCGGGTCCGGATGCCCGGCTCCGGCGAGGGCTCACGGGCGGCTCCCCTGCGGCCCGGCCGGCGCCGTCCGCACGGCCGAGGCCGCCCGCGCCGGGCGGCTCAGGAGCTTCTCGTAGACTGCGATGCAGCCGTCGGCGAGCCGCTCCGGCGTGAAGCGTGCTCTGACCTCCGCGCGCGCCGCCTCCCCCATCGCCTGCGCGGCCGCGGGATCGTCGAGAAGGGAGAGGATCGCCGCCGCGAGGCTGCGGGAATCCGCGGGCGGTACGATCCTCCCCGTGATTCCGTCCCGGAGGATCTCCTTCGCGCCGCCGACGTCGGTCGCCACGACGGGCCGCCCCATCGCCATGGCCTCCTTGATGGAGGCCGACGAAGCGTCGCAGCCGACGGAGGGGAGGACCGCCACGTCGAGGAGGGCCGTGATCTCGGGGATGTCGTGACGGAATCCGAGGAACCTCACGGATCCGGTGAGCCCGCGCCGTTCCACCTCGCGACGCAGGCCGGCTTCGTCGGGCCCGAGCCCGGCGACGAGGAGGAGCGCGCCGCGATGGCGGGCGCGGATTTCCTCCATCGCCTGGAAGAGCCACGTGTGCCCCTTGTCGCGCGAGAGCCTCGCCATCACGC
This sequence comes from uncultured Acidobacteriota bacterium, assembly GCA_964568735.1. GTDB lineage: Bacteria > Acidobacteriota > Polarisedimenticolia > JACPZX01 > JACPZX01 > CAZMRF01. The sequence continues at coordinate 34,150 of CAZMRF010000028.1, read as the reverse complement.
CCAGGATCGGCCCGCGGCCCTCGAGGCCCAGCTCCTTCCGCGCGCGGGAGGGTTCCACGTCTTCACGGAAGCTCTCGGTCCTGAAAGCCGAGTGGACGACGGAGAGCCGCTCTTCCCGGATCAGACCCGCGCGGAGGAAAGGCTCGAACTGATCCCGAAGGCTCCCCGCGACGAGGACGAGATGATCGAGCGCCTTGCCGTAGAGCCACCGGTTGGCCGCGTTGAAGCGGACCCTCTTCGAGTTGTGGCGGGTCATCAGAAAAACCCGGGGGGTGCCGGTCAGGGCGCGCGTCGCGGCACCGACCCAGGTGTCCTGGGAGCCGTGGGTGTGCAGGATGTCGAAGCTCCCCTGGCGCAGGAGCGACGCGAGGCGCCTCACGTCCGCCATGAAGGAGAGCGCCCTCGCCGGCGGCTTGAAGGAGAAGCCATCGTCCACCTGGAGGCCGGCTGCGCGGGCGCGCCGCGTCAGCTCACCCTCGGGGGCTGCGATGAGGACGCCGTGGCCCCGATCGGCGAGCTGCTGGCAGACCATGAGGACGCGCGAGGCCTGCCCGCCCCATCCGCGGTGGAAGTCTGTGTGCAGGACTTTCATGTGCCGGGAGACCCGGAGCCTCCGGGGCGCGGTGGAACCGGCCGGAGGCTTGACGTGACACTTCGTAGAATGTTGGATCGGCGGACAATCAGGGGGTACAACGGAGAATTATAACACCCATGCCGCCAGCGACTTTCGACGCCTACGCCTACGTGCGGGAGATCCTCCTGCCTGCACTCGACCTGAATCACCACCCCTTCGTCGTGCAGCGCCCGCGGGGCGGCGGAACGGTCTCGAGCCTTGCGAAGGTCGTGATCGAGAGGGGCCCCGTCCTGCTCGTCCGGATCTGGTCGAGCCGCGGCCGGGCGCGGGCCAACGCGGCTGCCCTCCGCCTTCTCGAGGCGCGCCGCCTGCCCGCGCCTCGGCTGAAGATGGAGGATACGAGCCCCGTGAACATCCTGCTCCGCCCGAAGGGGCTTCCCCGGTGGGCCACGACGGAGACATGGATCGAGGGCACGCCGGCCGTCGGATCTCCGGCCGGAGACAACGAGAAGATCGCGCTCAGGGTGGCCTCGGTCCTGGCCCGCTACCACACCGTTACGCGGAGCCGCTGGGGGCGCCCCGGGCTCTTCTCCGATCCCCGCCCCTGGCACGCCTTCGTCCTCTCGACGACCCACAAGATGCTGCGGGATCTCACCTCGCGGGGGATCCTTCGGGAGGGAGCGGCCGAAGAGGCGAAGCGCCGCTACGACGCCTGGAAGAGCAGCCTGATGAAGATCGGGACCTTCCAGCTCGTCCATCGCGACGCCAACCGGCGCAACTTCATCGTCCCCGAAGACAAGAAGAGCAAGGAGGTGACGCCGATCGATCTGCACCGGCTCTCCTTCCGGGCGGGCGCCGAGGACGTAGCCGACGCGCTCCACCATTTCTGCCGCGCGGATCAGGCACTGGCGAAGAAGTTCCTGGGGAGGTACCTCGACGAGGCCGCCCCCGCGAGCCGCCTGAGCTGGGAACGGACGGGTGGCTTCTTCGTGGCGCTCAACGCCCTCAAGAGGCTTCATCGAAGAACGGACCCCGGCGCCGCGGATCGACTCGGGGGCGATGACTCCAGGGTGGCCGCCTGGACGGAAGAGGCGATGGCGCTCTCGCGGCCCCCTCTCGTCTGGCCCGAGCCGGGGAGCGCTCCTCCAGAACGGGAAGCCCAGCCCGCCTGATCGATCAGTCGATGTAGCCGAGCGCCCGGAGCTGCTCCAGGGTGGCCGGATCCAGCTTCTCCGTGCCGCGGGCCGCCCCCGCTCCGGGGATCCCCCAGAGCTTCTCGTAGCTCTCGACGAGGCCGGCGAAGGCCTTCACCGTGGCGCTCTCCATTCCCGCGGCGTTGATCCGCTCGCGCGCATCGGCCTCGAGGTGATAGAGCTCGAAGGTCACCGGCTCGTCCTCTCCCCCAGGGCCGGCCCCTTCAACCGCTCCCGCCCCTCCTCCGTCCTTCCCGGCAGGGCTCGTGCCGGCCTTCGGGCTCTCAGCGATCCTCATCCTGCGAATGAACTTGTCCCCGTCGAGATAGAGCGCCGTCGAGGCGAAGCCGTTCCTGAAAAGCTGCGACCCCACCACCCGGGGCCCGGGCGGGGTCTCCCCGGCGCGGAGCCATCGCGTGAGGGAGTGGCCCGCGGCCTCCTTCCGCGGCGGCAGGCCCGCGAGCTCGAGGAGCGTGGGGTAGAGGTCGAGGGTGCTCACCCTGTCGGGAACCACGAGGTGCGGAGAGGCTTCCCGCCCCGGCGGCCTGACGATGAGCGGGACGTGGACGACCTCCTCGTAGAGGGTCTGCCCGTGCATCACTCCGCCGTGATCCAGGAACTCCTCGCCATGATCGGCGGTGACGACGAGGAGCGTGCTCGCCTCGAGGCCGAGCCGGGCGATGCCCTCCGTGAGCCGGCCAATCGCCGCATCCGTGGCGAGAATCTCCTCGTCGTACAGCTCGAGGACGTGCTCGAGGACGGCCTGGTCCCCCCTGAAGCGGCCCCGCCGGAACTGGACCTCCAGGAGATGATCGGGCAGGTCGAGCCGGTGGCCCGAGCAGAGGGCCCCGTGAAAGGGCGCGACGGCGTCATAGGGCGAGTGAACGTCCATGTAGTGCAGATAGAGGAAGAAGGGGGCCGCGCCATTGCGGCCGAGCCAGTCCAGCGCTCGGCGCGTGACCTCGGAGGCTTCCGGGACGAGCTCCGGCTCGACCCGGATCCTCCCGGCGCGCCGCAGCACCCAATTCTTGAGCCCGACCCCCAGCAGCCGCCGCTCGAGTCCGAGCCGATCGATGTCGAGGTAGCTCTGGAAGCCCCGGTCGAAGCCGAAGGCCCTTTTGAGCCAGGGGTTCGTTGTGAAGGCTGCGGTCCGGTATCCCGCACGGGCCAGCCGGGCCGCGATCACATCGGCGTCCGGTGGGAGCCCCTGCCCTTTCTCGACGAGCCCGTGCTGGCCCACCGTCGACGAAGTGAGGAGCGAGGCCATCGATGGAGGAGTCCAGGAGGAGGGCGACACCGCCCGGGTGAAGAGGACCCCTGATCGGGCCAGGCGATCGAGATTCGGCGAAGTCTCCCGGGCGTGGCCGTAGATCCCGAGATGGTCGGCTCTCAGGGCATCGATCACGACGAGGATGAAGCTCGGCTGTGCGCCTGCTCCCGGTGGCGTGATCCCGGCGGGAGCCGCGGCGGACAGACCGGGGAGCAGGAGCACGGGAAGCCAGAGCAGCCCGGCTGCGAGGAGGCTCACCCACCCGTGGGGGGCACTGGAGCGGCTCTTCCTGACGCGGCCGGCGAGAAAGGCCGATGCCAGGCCGAGGAGGAGGGCGCCTGCCGGCCATCCCAGCCGGAGACTGAATCCCGAGCCTGCAAGGAAGGCCAGCCCCGCCGCCCATCCCGCGAGGACAGGCCAGGCGACCCCTCGAGAGGGCGGCGCTCCCGGTTCTCGATCCGCCGAACGGGCCCGCCGGATGGCTGCGGCCAGAGCCGCGATCGTGGCCGTGGCCAGGACCGGAGGCAGCAGCCAGCGGCCATCCTTCGACGCGAGCGCCGCCAGCTCCACGATGCCCGGCCTCGGAGTGGCGGTCAGGCCGAGCCGCAGCGCGTCGATCCATGCCACGACGCCCACCCCGGCCGCGCAGGCTCCGAGGTCGAAGGCCAGCGCGAGGGACGAGGCCGATCGAGGATTCGTTCGTTTCACAGGAGGGCCATCATATCCGAGGAGGAAGCCGGTCCGGGTCCTCGCGGTTGACCGGGCTGCGGGGCTCGGCTAGGGTGCGCTGATTCCATGAGTCCCATCCGTTTCCGGCGGCTGCTGACCCCGCTCTGCGCGACACTCGCCGCCGCTTGCACGATCGATGGGCCAGGGCCGCCCCCCTCGAAGGTCATCCCACGACGCCCCAACGTCGTGATCGTGACCGTCGACACGCTCCGCGCGGATCACGTCGGCGTCTACGGCTCCACGACTTCCCGCACACCCACCATCGACGGGCTGGCTGTTTCCGCCGCGCTCTTCCGGCACGCGTACGCGCCCCTTCCCAAGACCAACCCCTCCCTCTGCTCCCTCATGACCGGGCGCTACCCCTCGGCGCACGGAGTCCGGCGCAACGGAGCCTACCTGCCGGAGAGCGAGCTCACGCTGGCCGAGCTGCTCCGGGCGGCCGGCTACCGGACCTCGGCCTTCATCAGCAACCACGTCATGCACTCCCGGCACGGCCTCGCGCAGGGCTTCACCCTCTACGACGAGGAGCTCGTCGATGCCATCCCCACGCGCGACTCCATGGAGAGGACGGCCCGGCCTCTCGTCGATGCCGTCCTGGCGTGGGCCGGCAAGGAGGCTTCCTCCGCCCCTGTCTTCCTGTGGGTCCACTTCATCGATCCGCACGGACCCTACACGCCGCCCGGATTCCAGGCCGCGGCTTCCGCCGCCGCCGAGGGAGCCGTGCGATCCCTCCCCGTCTCCACCTCCAACGAGGGGAGCGGCGTGATCCCCGCCTACCAGGCGCTCCCGGGCGTGACGAGCCTCGACGAGTACGCCGCCCGCTACGATGCCGAGGTCGAGCACATGGATCGGGAGCTTGCCCGCCTGATGGCGGGCCTGCGCGATCACGGCCTCCTGCGTGATTCCATCTTCGTCTTCACGGCCGATCACGGCGAGTCGCTCGGGGATCACGACCTGTGGTTCCAGCACGGCAGCAGCCTGTACGATCCCCAGATCCGAGTGCCGCTCCTGATCTCGGGTCCCCGCACCGTGGCATCGCGGCCCGCCGCGAGCGTGAGCTTGATCGACGTCGTGCCCACGATCCTCGAGATGATCGGCCTTCCGATCCACGAGGGGATCCAGGGAAGGAGCCTGCTTCCCCTGCTCGCGGAGGGCGGAGGGAACGGGGCCTTGCCCGGGCGCGTGATCCACGCGGAGCTCGACCGCCTCTACGCTTCGATTCGCGGGGAGGAGAAGCTCATCTGGGACACGGCGGGGGGCCGGATAGAGCTCTACGAGACCAGCGCCGATCCGGAGGAGCTGCGCGATCTCTCCGGCGCACGCGTGCCTGCACGCGCCGAGCTCATGAAGGCGGCAGCGGAGTTCGCGCGGATCAACACGCGGGACCTGCCCATGGACACGGACGAGGAGACGCTCAGGGTCCTGCGATCCCTGGGCTACGTCGATGGATCATGACTTCGGCGGGCCGCCGTTGTTCTGTGCGGTGCCGTGCATGAGATAGAAGATGGGGTCCGGCTCGCGGTAGTACTTGAGGAAGGCGTCGAATCGCTCACGTGAGCCGATGCCGTCTCCCTGGTTGAACCGGGCCATGGCCCCGGTGTAGTAGATGATGGGAAGGTGGCCGCTCGACATGGGCCTGTAGAGCAGGGCGTCCCCGCGCCGGGCCGCGCTCCAATCCGCCAGGCGCTGCGCGAGGACCTCATACTCCTCCTCCAGGGCGCGCCAGTCTCGCATCATCGTGTAGGCCTGGATGAGCATGTACCGGTCGAGCAGGGAACCCCGCACCTCGATCGCCCGCCGGCACGCCGCGAGGTGATTCTCCGTATCCGCCTGCTTGAGCGCGATGACGGCGTCGATCTCCGCCTCCACTCCGGGGTCGTATCCCGGCAGGCCCGAGGAGGTGATGATCCGATCACGGATCTCCCGCGCCTCGTCGATCCTCCCTTCGCGCACTCGGAGGCGGGCGACCAGGCGATCGTAAAGCCAGGGGCGCCGCGCCCGCTCCTCCGGGGTCACCCATTCTTCGAGGAGCAGGCGCAGGGACTCCCTGGCGCCGTCGAGCATTTCCTGCCGCTGGCGGGGGTTGCCGTCGTCGAGGAGCCACATCTGCAGCTCATGGAGCGCGTAGAGGATGGGTATCCGGGTCTCCAGTCCAGCCCCCGCGGCTTCCATCGCATCGAGATGGCTCTCGAGACCGGCGAGCGCGGCCCTGGGGTTGCCCGTCAGCATGGGGAGAGCCGCTGCTCTGACATGGGGCGTGGGATTCTCCACGCTCCATGACTCTCCCGCGCCGGGCTTGTCCCCGGGCTTGAAGCGTCCGATCCACCCATCGAGGACTGCGCGGGCACCCTCGAAGTCGAGATCGCGGGCGTAGGCCTCGGCCAGGTCGGTCATGATGATCTCGTGGGTGGGCCAGAGGGCGGCAGCCCGGGAGAGCCGCTCCCGGGCTTCGAAGTAGTCGGCAGAACCGAGCCCCGCGATGCCGGCCAGGTGAAGCAGCGCCGGATCATTGGGACGCTCGAAGCGCGCGCGATCGAGCAGCCCGATGGCAGGCGGGTAGTCCTCCACGAGAATCTGCCCGAGTGCTCGCGTCAGCGGGGTCCGAGGCGAGCCTCCGGAGCGGGCCGCGAAGCTGCTGGCCAGGGTGAGCAGGACCTGGCCGTTTCCTCCCGCCGCCGCCCGGGTGAGCTCGGCTTCCTCCATCCCCGCCTGCGAGAGGCGCCTGCCCTCCAGGGCCTGGGCGGCCAGGGCCCCGGCCTCCCCGCGCCGCCCCTGCGCGAGACGGATCCAAGCCAGATCGGCTCGCGCCCGGTCGAAGGCTGGATCGATCCGCAGAGCCTCTTCGAGTGAGGCGACGGCCGCCGGTGGATCTCCGGAGTTCCAGGAGGAACGCGACGCCGCCCACGAGCGAAGCGCTTCGGGAGAGGGAGAGACCCTTCGGCTCAGCGCGGGCTCCTCCGGAGGGATCCCGTCGCCGCCACGGGACTTCTTCCACTCGGTCCGCGCCGCGGCGGCCAGCCTCCCCACCGCGTCGATCGCGCCGGTGCCCGCCACCCCCGAGTCGCGGAGGAGGCCCTCGGTCGCGTGGGCGAGGTCGATCCATCGGATCTCGATCTCGTAGCCGCGCGTCCCCTCGATCTTCCCCGCCGATACCTCCGGGAGGAGAAGCATCCCCACCGCGCCCTTGTCGCGCAGCACCTCGACGGAGCCGGCCCGGCCCAGCCGGCGCGCGTCGAGTGTCTCCCCCTCCTTGAGGCCCAGAGCCGTGACGGCCTCCGGCGGCAGGTCGTGCACCTGCGAAGCGACTTCGGAGCCCTCGCCCGAGATCCCTTCCACGATCAGAGCGGGGACGGCCTGGACGAAGGGATCCTCGGCGAGCCCCGAGCGGGCCGAGACGGGGCCCACCAGGAGCCTCTCGAGCCGCGGTTCATCGGCGGGCACGATCCCCGGAATTCCGGGGTGGAGCAGCATGGCCGCTGCGAGCGGAACACACATCAATGCCCTGCTCACGCGCCTGCGGCCGGGTGGGGGCTGAACCAGCGGCTTTCTCGTCATGAGGTCGTGCATCCTCGAATGGCCCAGGCGGGGACAGCGCACCCGATGCCCCGGGTTAGGTCTGCTGCACGGGCCTTCGCGGGCGGAGGCAGAAGAACGTCAAGGTGAGAGAGATTAGCGCGAGAAGGAGGGGTGCGGCCAGGGGGCCAGGAAGCCCCACCTGATTTCCGAGGCTCGCGACGACGTCAGGCGACGGCGCCCCGCGTGATGCCCTTGGGCAGGGAGAAGAAGACGCCGCTGGGGGTCACGCCGTACTCGTAGACGAGGCCGGCCCTCACGTCGAGCATGTGGGCCGCCTTCTCCGTCAGGTGGCCGGAGCCGAAGGGGACGGCGAGGATGAAGGAAAGCCCCGTACCCGCTATCTGGCTCCACCGATCCCACGCGGCCTCATCGACCAGGCTGGCGGGGGTGGCCACCTCCAGCACCCAGGCCACGCCGGCATCGCTGCTGTCGAGCGCCACGATGTCGGGGTAGATTCCGGGAGCCACGCCGAAGACGAATCGCCCCGGGTGGTTCACGACCAGCCGCCAGCTCTGCTGGCGGAAGGTGGGAGAGCCGAGAGCCCCGTCGACCACGCTGGAGTGGAGCTTCACGTCGGAGAGGCGCGGGCCCGCGGGCTGATGTTCTTCATGCCCCACGAGCTCCGCCAGATCCGGATCTTCCCTGAGCCGCCGGCCCATCAGGAGCACCCGCTGGTGGCGCCGCAGGATACGCAGCGGAGACATGTGCCGTTCCGGACCATCGTGAACTGGCCGCACTCGTAGCAGGGGTCGCCTTCGAAGCCTTTGAGGCGCGCCAGGCGCCGCCTCTCCTGCGCGGTTTCGTGCTCGCCCAGGCTGCCCTGGAGGACGATCGTCACGTCGCGGGGATCGGGGGTCGAGCTTCGAATCCTCCCGTTGGAGGAGACCGCCTTGTGATCGATGGCGGATCTTGCTTCGGCGGGAGCCTCCCCTGCCGGATCCCGGCGCTCCATCACGCCCACCGGCTCGTCGGTGCCGGGGAAGGGATCGCGATCCTCCGGGCCGGCAACGGCGTGGGCGCCGGGAGGCGGAGCCGAGGCCGGAAGTGAAGCAGCGACGCTCCCTAGCGCCTCTTCCGCAGCGCCTCCGGGATCCGGGGAGGTTGCGGGCCGCCGCGTGTCGGAGGCCGAGGCCTCGCGCCTGGGGGCATGCGCCGGGTCGGACCCCTCGTCGTCGTGGTGCGGGAGGCTCTCCGTGCCAGGCGATCGCCGGTAGGAGGGGGCCAGGTGCGGCGAGGGTGGCGTCTCAGGCTTCCGGGAGGCCCATGGAGAAGCCAGGCGGCGATCGATCACTTCCTCTTCCGTGTAGTCCGGAGTCTCCTGGGGCTCTCCCATCGCGTCCCCGCGGAGGTCGTCGTCGGTCACCTGGGCGAGGTCGGTCCGGCCCAGGTAGGCCACCGCCAGCTCCCGGAAGACGTAGTCGATCACCGAAGTGGTCATCTTGATGTGGGGGTTGCCCATCACGACGCCGTTCGGCTCGAATCGCGTGAAGACGAAGGCATCCACGAACTCCTCGAGCGGAACGCCGTGCTGCAGCCCGAGGCTGACGGCGATGGCGAAGCAGTTCATCAAGGAGCGGAAGGCGGCCCCTTCCTTGTGCATGTCGAGGAAGATCTCTCCGAGCGTCGTGTCGGAGTACTCCCCCGTTCGGAGGTAGACCTTGTGCCCGCCGATGATCGCCTTCTGCGTGTAGCCGCTGCGCCGGAAGGGGAGCTTCCGCCTCTTGGCGATGTAGCGGATGATGCGCTCCGAGACCTGGATGGCCTGGCTCTGGGCCGACACCTGCGTGACCGCCACCACGGGTTCCGCGACGGGTGGGCTCGCGGGGGGGCTCTGCGGAGCCCGGGGGTGGCCGTTTCCGCTGGCCGCGAACTCCGCCTCGAGGGTCTCTTCGTCGGTTCCGGTGGTTCCGGTCCTCGCACCCCCGGCCACCAGGATGGCGTCGGGGACGACCGCTTCATCCTTTTCGATCCCCGCCTCGGGAACGTCGGCGCCCGCGGCGTCCATCTCGGCGTTCATCTCCTCCAGGATGTCCGCCACTCCCGTGCTGAGCGGCTGGCTCAGCTTGCTCCCGTCGCGGTAGAGGGCCACGGCCTTGAGCATGAGCCGCCATGCCTGCATGTAGGCATCGCGGATCTCGTCGAGGGTGGCGCTGTTGGGCATGTTGATCGTCTTGCTGATGGCGCCCGAGATGAAGGGCTGCGCGGCGGACATCATCTTGAGATGGGCGCCGTGATGGATGTACCGCTTCCCGTACCGCCCGCAGCGGTTGGCGCAATCGAAGACGGCCAGGTCGTCTTCCTTGATATGGGGTGCCCCTTCGATCGTCATCCGGCCGCAGACGTGATCGTTGGCCTCCTGGATCTGCTCACGGGTGAATCCGAGTGCCTCGAGGATTCCTCCCGACCAGATCTCACTGCCGCTGGCCGGCGCCGGGCCTCCTCCCCGTTGCTCGATCTCCTCGAAGAGCTGGTCTCCCAGCGTGTACCGGTTGAAGGCGAACCCGATCTCGAAGGAAGAAGCGAGCTGCTTCTCGATGCGGTCGAGGCTCTCGGGTGTGAGGCCCCTCTCGATGAGGCTCTCCCGATTCACGTGGGGCGCGCCAGCGAGGGTTCCCGTCCCGCGGCACCAGGTGACGATCTGCTCGATCTGGCTCTCGCTGTAGCCCAGCCGGCGCAGGGCCTGCGGCACGGAGGCGTTGATGATCCGGAAGTAGCCTCCGCCGGCGAGCTTCTTGAACTTCACGAGCGCGTAGTCGGGCTCGATGCCCGTGGTATCGCAGTCCATCAGGAGCCCGATCGTGCCCGTGGGCGCGATGACGGTGGCCTGGGCGTTCCGGTAGCCTCCGAAGCTTCCCAGCTCCAGCGCCCTGTCCCAGTCTTCCCGGGCCGCCAACATCAAATGATCTGGGCAGTGCTCGGGGTTCAGCCCCGTCGGGGTGACGGTGAGCCCTTCGTACTCTCCCGCCGGGGCGTTCCAGGCGGCCCTGCGATGGTTGCGGATGACCCGGAGCATCGCCTCTTCGTTCCGGCGATAGCCGGGGAAGGGGCCGAGCCGGGCCGCGAGCTCGGCGGAGGTGGCGTAGGAGTGGCCCGTGAGGCTGGCCGTCAGCGCCGCGCAGATGGCGCGTCCCTCCTCCGAGTCGTAGGGAATCCCCTGGACCATCAGGAGCGATCCCAGGTTCGCGTAGCCCAACCCCAGCGTCCGGTACTTCCAGGAAAGCTCGGCGATTCGCCTGGAGGGGAACTGCGCCATGAGGACCGAGATCTCGAGGACGATCGTCCAGATGCGGATGGCGTGGCGGTAGGCCTCCACGTCGAACCTGCCCGTCCGGGCGTCGTAGAACTTCATGAGATTAAGCGATGCTAAATTGCATGCCGTATCATCCAAAAACATATATTCGGAGCATGGGTTACTTGCATTGATCCGGCCGTCGTTCGGGCAGGTGTTCCACTCGTTGATGGTCGTGTCGAACTGCAGTCCCGGGTCGGCGCAGGCCCATGCGGCGTAGCAGACCTGATCCCAGATATCCCGCGCCTTCACGGTACGGGCCGTCTTCGCGCCCGTGCGGTGGATCAGCTCCCAGCCGCCGTCGTTCAGGACGGCGTGCATGAAGGCATTGGGCACACGGACCGAGTTGTTGGAGTTCTGACCCGACACGGTCATGTAGGAGGCCGAGTCCCAGTTCGTCTCGTACTCGTCGAACTCCAGCCCCGTGAAGCCCTGCCGGGCGAGCTGGACGACCCGGACGATGTAGTTGTCGGGGACGAAGGCAGCCCTGGCCTGGCGGATCGCGCGCCTCAGCGCCGCGTTGTGCTGGGGCTCGAAGCGCTGGCCGTTCAGCCCCGCCTCGACGCCCTCGTGGCAGGCGCGCATGACGCCATTGAGGTAGCGGCTGCACGTGCGGCTTCCGGCCACGAGCGACGCGACCTTCTGCTCCTCGACCACCTTCCAGTTGATGAAGGCCTCGATGTCCGGATGATCGACGTCGAGGATGACCATCTTGGCGGCGCGCCGCGTGGTGCCTCCCGACTTGATCGATCCCGCGGCCCGGTCGCCGATCTTGAGGAAGGACATCAGCCCCGAGGATCGCCCTCCGCCCGAGAGCGGCTCCCCCTCGCCTCTCAGCGCGGAGAAGTTCGTGCCCGTTCCGGAGCCGTACTTGAAGAGGCGCGCCTCGCGGGTCCACAAATCCATGATCCCGCCTTCATTGACGAGATCGTCGTTGACGGACTGGATGTAGCAAGCATGGGCCTGACTTCTCTCGTAGGCGTTTTCGGAGGGGCGGACCTCGCCCATGATGGCGTCGACGTAGTAGTGACCCTGGGGCGGCCCTTCAAGCCCATAGGCCCAGTGGAGCCCCGTGTTGAACCACTGAGGCGAGTTGGGCGCGCACATCTGTGTGGCGAGCATCCAGGCCAATTCGTCATGGAAGGCTCGGGCATCGTCCTCGGAGCTGAAGTACCCGTGCCTGAAGCCCCAGTAGGTCCAGCAGCCGGCCAGGCGCAGGAAGACCTGGCGCGAGTCGCGTTCCATGCCCGTCCGCTCCGCGACGGGCTTCCCCGGCATCCCCGGCATGCCTCCCAGGGCCTGCTCGTCAGGGACGGACCGGCGCAGCCAGCTCGGGATTCCCGGCTCTTCCACGCGGCGGGTTGCCTTGGGAACGCCGGCTTTCCGGCAGTACTTCTGGGCGAGGATGTCGACGGCCACCTGCGACCACGCGGTGGGGACCTGCATGTCCCGGGCTTCGAAGACGATCGAGCCGTCCGGGTTCGTGATTCGGGAGGTCCGGCTCTCGAACTGGACCCCCCCGAAGGGCCCGCCTTCCGCCGTCGTGAATCGTCGCTCGATCCGCATCAGGTCTCCTCCCGCTTGCGGTGGTCCATTCTCTGAAAGCCGTTGCGTGACACGCCACTCCAGCGTGTTCCGGGCATTCTGGGGTAAATCCGGAGGCTCCGCTGGGGACGGCACCCTATATCCCGTAGGCGGACCGGCTTTGTACCACAACATCTGGGGTTGTCAAGCAGGTAAACGCGCTGTTTCACGCCCGATCTCCGGCCCCAATCGACCCCCTCCGGGAAGGGCCCGTGGCGGGCGATTGGGCCGCACCGGCGAGGCCTATCGGAGGATTGACCCTTCAGGGCCACCCCGAAGCCCCCCAAAAGTGGCCCAGATCAGCGATTCATGGGTGGCTGGAGCTTATACGAAATAAAAGCGTAAGTCAAGACTCCCGCCTTCAGGGTCTCGATGAGGGTCGCGACGAGGAGCCTCGATCGCGAGCCGGGCACGGGGAACCTACCGCGTCGCTCCAGACGGGGCTTCGCGGGCGCAGCGGATTCCGAATGAGCTGTTCCGGTAGACCGGGAACTTGTAGTAGCGGGCGGCCACGCGGAGGAAGTTCGGCGTGCTGTCCCAGGAGCCTCCCCTGAGGACGCGCTGCGGCCCCTCCATGGGGCCCCGCGGGCTGACGCGAGCGGCCGCCGTGTACTCGGACTCCGAGTAGATGTCGTTCACCCACTCCCAGACGTTGCCGAGCATGTCCTGCGCGCCGTAGAGCGTGGCCCCGTCGGGGAAGGAGCCCACGGGAGCCGTGTGAACGAAGCCGTCGTCGTATCCATCCACGATCCTCCATGCAGGATCGACGCGTTTCGCGGACTCATCGGCGAAGTTCCCCTGCCGCGCCCGCCCGGGAGGGTCGTTCCCCCACGGGAAACGGCGTCCATCCTCGCCCCGGGCTGCCTTTTCCCACTCGGCCTCGGTGGGGAGGCGCTTCCCCGCCCAGGCGCAATAGGCATAGGCGTCGTACCAGTCCACTCCCACCACCGGCTTCTCCGGCGCATTCCATTCGGGATCGTTCCACCACGTGGAGCCGGGCGTGTGGTCCTTCCCCGCCTCCTCGAGCGAGTGGCAGGTCGCGGGGTGCTTCGGCCGGATCGCCTCGAGGAAGCGCGCGTAGTCGGCGTTGGTCACCTCGAAGCGGTCGATCCGGAAGGCATCCAGCGTCACTGTGTGCTGGGGCTTCTCGTCCTCGGGCGCGCGCGCCGCCTCCCTGGGCGTTCCCATGAGGAAGGGCCCCCCGGGGACGAGGACCATCTCCTCGCCGCTTCGCGCGGCGGGCGGCTTGGCGGATCCTCCGGGAGGCTCCCCGGCGCGCGGCGGCTGGGGCTTCGGAGTCGGCTCCTGTGGCGAGGGGCTCGCCTGCGCGGAAGAAGCGGCGGCTTGAGCGGCGGCCATCGTGGACGGGTCGTGGATTGCGATCCAAGCGAGAATCAGCAGCGCGGCGCCCATGCGGGCCGCCCGGAAGCCGGAGAGACAGTGCGGCCGGGAGAACCTCAAGATGTACGGATTGTTCGGGGGGGCGGTCGGCCTGTCAAGCCATCCGTCGAATCTGTCACCCCGCGGAATGCGCCTGCTCAGGGACGGTGGGCCGCCAGCCCTCCCCTTCAGCCCAGGACGCCCAGGACCCGGGCGGTCAGCTCGCTGTGGTCGAGGCTCGCGGCCTTGTCCATGGCGGCGATCCACTCGGGAAGCTCGAGGCGCTTGCGCCACTCGAAGGAGTGGATGGCGAAGGCCTTCTCCCCCATCGCGGCCTCGCAGCGGCTCCACCAGGGGGCGACCTGGCGTGACACGGGCTCCAGGATGAGCAGGGGCCGCCCACCTTCCGCCGCCAGCTCGCCGAGGAGCCGTGTGCGGACCCCCTCTTCCAGCTCGTTCAGCGTCCATCCGAGTAGGATCACGTCCTCGGGGTGGATCGCGGGGAGCGACCCCTTGCCCGGGCGCCTCTTCGCTCCGCGGGAGGCACGTGAAGAGAGCGAGAACTCCTCGAGGCCGAAGCGCCGCGTGGTCCCCCGGAGGCCGAAGGCCTCGTAGGCGGAATCGGCCAGCTCCACGGCGAATCCCGATCGGTCCAGCCCGACGACGGCCGGCGCCTCCGCCTCCACGTCCGCTTCGAGAAAGGCGGCCCCCCAGGCGGCCCCGGCCGCCCCCGTGCCGCAGCCCAGATCCCAGACGCGGCGCAGCGCAATCTGGTCGAAGCCGATCTCCCGCACCACGTGCCAGGCCGTGAGGAAGTGCAGCGGCGCGTAGTAGAGGGCGAAGGCCGCCCGCTTGCCCTCTCCCTCGAAGACGGCGTCTCCCGCGAGCCGCCCCCGGCGCTTCGTGTAGAGATCGGCGAGCGCCTGCACGCCCTTGCGGATCTCCGTGAAGGTGAGCTTCTCCTCGAAGCGACGGCGGAGAGCCTCGTGCCAGGCGTCGAACATGTCGCGCGGGTCGCTCTCCAGGTAAGGCTCCATGCCGCACAGGATACCGTTTGACGCGAGCCTGCGATCCGGAGCGGCTGCGACAACGAAGGTCAATCGAGCGCGCGGGGCGTTCGCCCGGAGCGTACGTCCGGAGGCCGGGCTCGATCACGGGAGTGCCTCCCGTGGTCTCCGGTCGGAGTCGGAGCGCAGGGCCAGCACTGCACGCCCGACCGACATGGAATTGCGGCTTGCCGCCTACCCGAAGAGGTCGAGCTGGCGCCCGGAGCCGTCGCCCGTGCCGGCCAGCTCGTCGAAGTCCAGGCCCAGGTGCGTCAGGACCGCCTCCGCGACGGGGCGGATCTGCTTCTCGACGTAATGACCGTAGTCGAACGAGCCAGTGCGTGCCGTCGCGGGCTCCGGCCCGTTCACGGTGATCACGTAGTCGATGATCTGCCCGGGCCGGGCCCCGAGAGCTTTCGCGGCCTTCACGTGGGGCGGGGTCGTGGCGGTGTACTCCGAAATGCGCTTGCGCAGCGCCTTGCGGTAGACGAGGTGGCCGTCGTGCGCTCCGCTTCGAAGCTCCTGGATGAACTCGCGGATCCAGGGGCCCGGCTCCTCGCCCCGGAAGACGCGCTCGAAGAGGCCTCGCTGGAATAGCTTGCTCAGCTCCGTCCAGTCCCGGCGCACCATCTCCATCCCGGTGAAGTGGATCGACTCCTTCCCCCCTTCGACGATGAGGCCCGCGTAGCGCTTCCTGGCTCCCGCCGTCCCGTGCCTCACGGAGGGAAGGAAGAGGCGCCGGTAGAGGCACTGCATCTCAAGCTCCAGGCGGCTGACCACTCCATAGCCCTCGCGCACGTGCTCTGACAGGTCGCGATTCAGCTTGGAGGCCAGATGCTCTCCTCGCCGGCGCGCCTCCGCGTCGTCCCCCGTCCCCGCGGCGACGAAGAGCGAGTCGGTGTCCCCGTAGAGGACCGCGTACCCCATCGCCTCGGCCCGCTCCTTCGCCCAGTGGAGCGTCGCCTGCCCGAAGTGCGTGATGGCGTTGGCGACCGCCGAGGAGTAGAAGCGGCATGCGGGCGTGGCCAGGACTCCGTAGCAGGAGTTCATCAGGATCTTGATGGCCTGCGAGGCGATGGCGTCCCCGCGCGCGCGGGCCGCGGCCCGCTCGGAGGAGAGCCGATCGAGGAGGGCGGGGAGGATTCCGGGTTGCCTGGAGAAGAGCGCACCGTTGGGCGCGCGTATCGCGCCGTCTTCTCGATCAGGCTCCCGGATCAGACCGAGAGGATCGATGTTGAAGGTGCGGATCAGGCTCGGGTAGAGGCTCCGGAAGTCGAAGACGAGAACATTGTCGTGGAGGCCCGTCACGGGCTCGAGGACTGCGCCGCCCGCCGTTGCCTCGACCACGTCGGAGGCCCCGACGCTGGGAGCGACGAAGCCGCGCCGGCGCAGCTCCGGAAGGTAGAGCGAGTCGAAGGAGGCGATGCTCGCGCCGACCCGATCCGGCGGCATGCCCGTGAGGAGGCTGCGCCTGACGGCGAGATCCACGACGCCCGTCGCCTCCAGGATCTCCGTGACGAGCCGGGCATCGTTCGCGTTGTAGCGGAGAAAGGCCGTGAGATCCTCGCGGTAGAGCCTCTCGATCTCCTCGCCTCGATCGTGGGAGGCGATGAGCTTTCCCTTCCCGATCAGCGTGCGGGCCGCCGTCTCGAGACGGTAGTCCTCGAGGCGGACGAAGGCGCCGCGCAGCAGGTCGATGCCGTCCAGGACGATGCGCCCCACGACCTCCGCGCGGGACGATCGCCAGGCTCCTTCCTCGATCCGTATCCGGATCGGCTCGGTGGTTCTCCCCAGCCGGAGGAGGCGCCCTGCACGCCGGGCCGCCGCATCGAGGACGCGCAGGTCGAAGTCCACCACGTTCCAGCCCGTCAGGACGTCGGGATCCAGCTCCGCCACGCGCGCGCAGAAGAGATCGATCAGGTCGGCCTCGGAGCTGCACGCTGTGGCGGTGAACTCCTCATCGAAGCGCTCCTCGCTCCCGCCCCCTCCGGCCGAGTGCCCCGCCGCTCCCGCGGCGGGCGCGCCCCCCTCCGCGGCCGCGGCGGCATCACGCGCCTTCGAGCGCATCTCACGCAGAGCCCTGCCGCGCGACGCGGCGCCTCCGGGCGGCGCCACGTACAGCACCTCGAAATGGCCCGAGGCATGAAGCGCGATCGAGAAGACACGGTGGCCGCGCGGATCGGTCTCGATGTCGAGCGACAGGACGGCGAGCTTCGGAGCCCACTCGGCCGGGCTGAGCCGTGGTGATTCGAAGACGACGAGCGGCGGCGGCCGCTCGCGAGCCTCTCCTTCGATCGTGACGGCCCCCTTGATCCCGCGATCGATCAGGAAGCGCATCGCGAAGCGGACGTCCGCCTCGAGGGCCGGCACGCCCGCCGCCTTCAGCCTGTCGCGCAGAGGCGGCGTGTCGCCCGGCAACACCACGTCCACACGGCAGACCTCCTCGCCCTCCATGCTCCTCAGCTCGGTCAGGTGGAGACTGGCAGCTCCGAGGCTCTTCGCGCGCTCGGCGTCCGCCGCGCGGATGAAGAAGTGCGGGATCGCCGAGCCGTCGCGGATCAGGAAGGGGGAGCCCTCCTCGAGGCGCCCATAGAGATGCACCACCGGCCGGCCGGACTCGATCCTGTAGGTGGGCTGGAGGATGAAGCCCCGCATCGTTCGTCCTCGGAGGAATCCTCTCCCGCATGGCGGGAGCGTGTCCTGGCCGTGGCACGGGCCGCTGGGAAGGGGAGAGCTCCCGGCAGAATACTAGATGGGACTCCGCGATTCGGGCTCACGAGGGGCTCCCGGCGTCACGAGCACGCGGTACTCGCCCGCAGCGGACGTCCGGAGGCCGGTGCGACTCCATGCCCCCTCTGGCTCGACACCCTGCTCGCGACATATGATCCCAGCCATGCAAGGCACGCCCTTCACTCCGGTCGCCCTCCTCACCATCCTCGGCTGGCTGCCCGTGGCGCTGGCCCTCGGCGCCCTGACGGGCTGCACCTCGACGGATCATCGCGGGCCCGGAGATGGAGAGGCGGCCTCTCGGGCCGGCGTCGACCCGGCGGCGGGCGGCGCAGATGGGACCGCGAAGATCCAGGAGTGGCAGCGGCAACGCGACGCGAGGGCGCGCGATACGGTGGAGTCACCCTTCAGCGCCGTCGACTCTCAATACGTGAACGAGGGGGTCAAGGTCACCCTCGGGGCCGATGAGTCCGGGATCCGGCGGGACCCCGGGAAGCCGATGGTCGCGATGGCCGCCATCACGTTCGAGGAGAAGGCGGGCTTCACGATCGATCGCCTCCCGGGATCGGCGCCTCCGCGCATCCACGAGCTCGATCCCGAAGGCGAGCCCACTCAGCCCGGCGCCGACCTCGAGAGTGCCCGCGTCATCGGGGATGACGAGATGGCCAGCGTCGGGCGCTTCTTCCTCTCGATGTCCCCGCAGTCGGGCTTCGGCCGCATCATCGCCTATGATCCCGACGCGGAGGCGAGGACCGCGTTCGGGGGCTTCCGGTGGTTCCCCGCGGACGTGAAGTACCAGGTCCAGGCGACGTGGGTGCCCAACCCTCGGCCCGACGAAGTGACCGTCGCGACGTCGCGGGGTCTGGCCAAGACCTTTCATCGCGCGGGGCACTTCCAGTTCACCGTCGATGGAGCCTCCCAGTCGCTCGCAGCGCTGGCGGAATCCCCCGCGCTGGCGCCCGGCGACAGCCTCTTCGTTCCCTTCTGCGACGCGACGACGGGCCAGGAGACCTACGAGGTCGGCCGATACCTGGACGTGGATTTTCTCGGCGAGGGGAAGGAGCACGTCATCGACTTCAACCGCGCCACGAACCCGCTCTGCAACTACTCGCCTCATTTCAACTGCCCGCTGCCGCCCGAGGAGAACAGGCTGACCGTCGCGATCCGGGCCGGCGAGATGACCTACCCGGCGCACTAGAGGCCTCCCGGGCATGACGGCTCCCTCGCTGAACCGGCGCGCCGCCATCGAGGCGATCTCCAAGACCGAGCTCCATCAGCACGTCGACGGTTCCATCCCGGTCTCCGTGATCTGGCGGCTCATGGTGCAGCACGGCCTGAACCCCGTCGCCACCATCGAGGAGATGGAGCACCAGCTCGTGCTCCAGCCCGAGGAGGAAGGGACCCTTCTCAAGTACCTCGACAAGTTCCACTACCCGCTCTGGATCACGCAGTTCTACGAGAACATCGTGGAGGTGACCCAGGCCATCGTGGATGAGGCCGTTTCTCACAACGTGAAGGTGCTGGAGCTGCGCTACTCGCCCATCATCCACACCTACGCGGGCCTCACGCTGAGGCAGGCCGTGCGGTCCGTCCTGACGGGCCTGAACCGCGCGAGCGAGGGGCGCGAGATCCGCGTCGGGCTGATCATCATCGCCATGCGCCACCACGGCCCTCACATCGCCAGGATCCTCGCGCGCCAGGCGATCGCCGAGGCCCAGCAGTTCCACAAGCACAGCGGCGTCGTGGGCTTCGACATCGCGGGCGCCGAGCGGGGCAACCCACCCTACCTGTTCGAAGGGGCCTACGAGATCGCTCGCAAGGGCGGGCTGGGCCTGACGGCTCATGCCGGCGAGGACGAGAAGGCCGAGATGGTGTGGCAGGCCGTCGACCGGCTCGGGGTGGCGCGCCTCGGCCATGCCTGCTCCGCGGCGAAGGACCAGGAGCTCCTTCGACGGCTTGCCCGGGACCAGATCCTCGTAGAGTGCTGCCTCACGTCCAACTACCAGACCGGCGCCACCTCGCGGGAGGAGAAGCATCCGATCCTCGCCTTCCTCGAGGCCGGAGTCCCCGTCGCGATCTGCACCGACAACACCACGGTCTCGAACACCAACCAGACGAAGGAGAACCTTCTCCTGGACGGCGATCTCTCGCCCGCCGATCTCTCGCGGATCCACCGGGAAGCCGCAACCCGCTGCTTCATCCACGCGGATCCGGATCCTGGCGGCACACCGACACTCTGAGGGCACTTTGTGCGGCGGAAGGACCCGACATGATGGCCCGATTCCTGGTGGCGCCGCTTCTCCTCGTCACGATCTCACTGCCGGCTGAGGCTGGAGAGGAGCCTCCCAGGATCCCGACGCCCCAGGAGCGTGAAAGGGTCCTCAAGCACGAGCGGGATCTCCGCACGCTGAGGATGAAGAGGACCGGCAGGGCCGGAAGGGGCCCTGACGGCGGCGGCCGGGCCATCGAGAGTGTCTTCCCCGGCGTCGATGCGCTGCACTACCTCCTGGATCTCGAATTCAACGCCGCTTCACGCACGATCTCCGGCGAGGTCACCGGGCAGTTCGAAGTGCTCACGGCCGGCCTGACGAGCCTCGTCCTCGACCTCTACGACAACATGAGCGTCTCGTCGATCACGGCGGCGGGGGTGGCGCTCGGATTCACCCACTCCGGGAACCGCCTCGTCATCGCCCTCGATCGCCCCTACGCCGCCGGCGAGGTGCTCGCGGTGAGGGTGGCCTACAGCGGCTCCCCCCTCTCCGACGGCTTCGGCTCCTTCACCTGGACGACGCGTGCGGGCAAGGACCTCTTCTGGTCGCTCAGCGAGCCGACCTACGGCCCCACCTGGTGGCCCTCGGTGGACGACCCGGCCGACAAGGCCTCCGCCGACATGATCTTCACGGTGAGCTCGGGGCTGGTCGCCGTTTCGAACGGCACGCTCCTGAGCCAGGTCCCCGTCGCGGGAAACAAGGTCGAGTACCGCTGGCGGACGACCTACCCCATCGCGCCCTACCTGATCTCGATTGCCTGCACCAACTACTCGACGTGGGCCGATGCCTACACGCCCCGCGCGGGCGGCCCTCCCATGGAGATCCGGTACTGGGTTTACCCCGAGGACCTGGCGGAGGCCCAGGTCGATCTCTCCGTGACCCCGCAGATCATGGACGTCTACGAGGGGCTCTTCGGCGACTATCCCTTCCTGGCGGAGAAGTACGGCATGGCCGCCGTGGGATTTAGCGGGGGGATGGAGCACCAGACCGCCACCTCCTACGGCGCCGTGCTCCTGACCGGGGATCACACCTACGACTGGGTGAATGCCCACGAGCTCTCCCACGAATGGTGGGGCGACTCGCTGACTCTGGTGGACTGGGCCGACACCTGGACCCACGAAGGCTTCGCGACCTACTCGGAGGCGCTCTGGTTCGAGGCCCTGGGCGGCCCGGCGTCGCTTCATGCCTACATGGCCAGTCTGGACACGGGCCCATTCAACGGCCCCGTCTACGGCAATATCAACACCTTTGGCAGGACCGTTTATGACAAGGGCGCCTGGGTCCTCCACATGCTCCGACACGTCATGGGAGACACGGGCTTCTTCGAGCTTCTCCTCGACTATCAGGCCCAGAACCAGTACGGGCGGACCTCTACGCCGCTCTTCCAGGCGGCCGCGGAGGCAGGATACGGCCAGAGCCTCGCTTGGTTCTTCGACAGGTGGGTTTACGGCTCGGGGAACCCCCTCTACCAGTGGGGCTGGACCGCGGCCGACCTCGGCGGATCCTGGCGGGTTCACATCCGGATCGATCAGGTGCAGGGCAGTCCCCCTTTCAGGATGCCACTCGATGTCGCGATCCAGACGACGGGAGCACCCGCGACGGCGACGCTCTGGAGCGACGCCGGCGCCGTCGACTTCGTCGTGGACTCCTCGCTCGAGCCCACCTCCGTGACGCTCGATCCCGCAAACTGGGTGCTGGACGACCAGAGTCAGGTGACCCTGCCCGACGGCGACGGTGACGGCGTCTACGACGCTGCCGACAACTGCGTCTCGATCGGGAATCCGCAGCAGTCCGATCTCGATCTGGACGGCCTTGGCGACCTCTGCGATCCCGATCGTGACGGGGATGGCGTCCTGAACGGGGCCGACTGCGCGCCCCAAGACGGATCGGCCATCGCGTCGCCCGCCGAGGTTTTCGCCCTTGATCTCACGTCATCCTCCCTCGAGTGGACGAGCCTGGCAGGTCAGGCAGGGAGCGGCGTCGTCTACGACCTCATTCGGGGCGGAACCGGTGCGCTCCGCGCCGATGGCGGCGTCGCGGGAGCGGCCTGCCTCGCGTCGGGAGCCTCCGGCCCCGGTCTGGTCGATCCCGTCACTCCGCCGCCGGGAGAGGCCTGGTACTACCTCGTCCGGGGACGCAACACCTGCGGGATTGGCTCCTTCGGGACCGACTCCGCGGGGGATCCCCACGTCAACACCGCCTGCCCCTGAAGGCGGATCGTTCACACGACGGCAAGAGCGCGGGACGGAGGGTCGCCCGGAGCGTACGTCTGGAGCCGGTCGCGATGACCCACCTGGTATCGATGTGACTACGGCGGAAGTAGGAGCGCAGGGCGACCCTCCGTCCCGTGCCTCCGTCACGTCTCTCCGGTGAGGATGCGGAGATAGCATGCAGCCGCTTATGTGCGCGGTTGTTCGCGACGTCCGCGACCGCTCTCGATCGAAGAATTCCGGTGAGCCACCACGCACACGGTGGTAGCATCGCGCCCGCACCCGTTCGACGGAGCCATGACCGAGGGTGACGCGGGGGGCGAGGTCACTGCGGCCCCACCTCCAAGGCGTCCGGACCCGTGGCTCCCCTCAGGGAGGGGTTCCCCGCATGAACATGAACAGGACACCCATGTCGAAGAAACGAATCGCCGCCGCTCTTGCCGCCGTGGTCCTGGTCGCCCTGGCGGCCGTCCCGGTCTCCGAGGCCCAGACGGCCGCGGCCGGCCCGAGCCGGAAGGAGAGCCGGGAGGCGCCGCGCACGAAGGCCCCCCGTGCCGTGGCCCAGCGCAACGTGAGCGGCCTGCAGGCCGTCGTCGATCCCGTCACGGGACAGCTTCGGCAGCCGACCGCGGAGGAATCCATGCGGCTCTCCGAGGCGCTCGAGGAGATGCTGAGCCAGTCGTCCGAGGGTCTCGAAGTCGTGGAGCTGGGCGACGGAACGATGATGGTGGATCTCCAGGATCGCTTCCAGGAGATTGCCGTCGCGTCGATTGTGGGGGGCCAGATCAGAATGGCCTGCGTCAACGATCATTCCTCCCTCGACGCATTCCTGAAGGGGCTTCGCGCCCCTGTCAGCCTCCCTCCGGCTCCCGTGCCGCAGCCGCTGGAGGAGAAGTAACCATGCGCCGTCTTCACGCCATCTCGAAAACTGCCCTGACGGCTCTCGCCGGGCTTGTCATGCTCGTCGCAACCGCCGCTCCGGCGCAGGCGAACGCCACGATCTCGATCATCAACTTCGACGGGGCGAACGAAGGTTTCAACGATCCCACGCCCGCGACACCGGTCGGCGGGAACAGCGGCACGACCGTCGGCCAGCAGCGCCTGATCGCCTTCCAGGAAGCCGCCAACCTCTGGGGCGCCGCTCTCGACAGCAGCGTCACGATCGTCATCAGGTCGCAATTCAACCCGCTCACCTGCACCGCCACGACGGCGGTCCTCGGCAGCGCGGGCGCCTCGTTCATCTTCGCGAACTTCCCCGGGACGCCGCCCTTCCCGGGATCCGAGTTCCCGAACACCTGGTACCACGGGGCCCTGGCCGACAAGCGAGCCGGAGCGGAGCTGAATCCCGGCTTCCACGACATGTCGGCGCAGTTCAACTCGAACCTCAACGGCAACCCCGCCTGCCTGGGGGGGATCGGCTGGTATCTCGGACTGGACAACAATCACGGCGCGAACATCGATCTCATCGCCGTGCTGCTCCACGAGTTCGCGCACGGCCTGGGCTTCTCTCAGTTCGCCAGCGTGACGAACGGTTCGCAGATCCAGGGCCTCACGGACGTCTACGGCCGCAACCTGCTCGACCTGAACTCGGGCCTCACCTGGAACAACATGACCAACGCCCAGCGGGTCGCCTCGGCGATCAACTCCCGGCGCGTCGTCTGGATTGGGAACCACGTCACCCAGGGGGCGCCGGCTGCTCTCGCGCCGGGAACGCCGCTCCTGAGGGTGAACTCTCCCTCCTCCATCGCCGGGATCTACGCCGTCGGTGCGGCCCAGTTCGGCCCGCCTCTCAACAGCAGCGGAGTCACGGGCAGCGTGGTGCAGGCCCTCGACACGGCGAACGCCGCCGGGCCGACCACCTTTGATGCCTGCTCTCCCATGACCAACGCCGCAGCCGTCGCCGGGAACATCGCCCTCGTGGACCGGGGGACCTGCACGTTCGTCGTCAAGGCCTTGAATGCCCAGAACGCCGGCGCCATCGCCGTCATCGTGGCGGACAACGCGGCAGGGGCTCCGCCTGCCGCTCTCGGAGGCGTTGATCCGAACATCACGATTCCGGCGGTGCGGATAACCCTGCCGGACGGGAACTTGATCAAGGCTCAGCTCGCGGGCGGCGTGAGCGCCTCCCTGCTCGTCGACCTCTCGGTTCTCGCGGGAGCCGACGCGGCAGGCCGCGCCCTTCTCTACACGCCGAACCCGGTGCAGAGCGGATCCACGATTTCCCACTGGGACACGATCGCCTTCCCGAACCAGCTCATGGAGCCGGCGATCAACTCCGATCTCACGCACCAGGTCTCCGGCGTGGACCTCACGCTGGCCCTGATGCGGGACGTCGGCTGGTTCGCGGATGCGGACCTGGACGGCCTCTCCGATAGCGTCGACAACTGCCCGACGGTCGCGAATCCCGGCCAGGCGGATCTCGACGGAGACGGCCAGGGAGACGTCTGTGACGACGACGATGACGGGGACGACGTGGCGGATGTCGACGACAACTGCCCGGTGGTCTCGAACTCCGGCCAGGAGGATCTCGACGGAGACGGCCTGGGGGATGTCTGCGATGACGACATTGACGGGGACGGCCTGGCGAATGGCGTCGACAACTGCCCGGCGGCCGCGAACCCCGGCCAGGAGGATCTCGACGGAGACGGCATCGGGGATGTCTGCGATCCCGACGTTGACGGGGACGGCGTGGCGGATGTCGACGACAACTGCCCGGTGGTCCCAAACCCCGGCCAGGAAGATCTCGACGGAGACGGCCTCGGGGATGTCTGCGACGACGACGTCGACGGTGACGGCGTTCCGAACGCCTCGGATCTCTGTCCCGTCACCGCGCCGGATCTCGGCCTCGACGCGGACGGCGACGGGTGCACGGACACCCTCGCGGGGCTCCGGGCCATCGTCTCGGTCCTCCCGACGCCTCCCACCTACGTCAACGGCCTCCTGGCCAAGCTGACGTCCATCGCGACGGCTCTCGCAAACAGGAGAGAGGATCTGGCCGTGCTCAGGCTCGACGCCTTCATCTTGCAGGTGGAGGGCCTTCGCCAGATCCAGCTCAGCGATCCCGTCGCGGATCTGCTGGTGAACTACGCCAGCAATCTGAAGACACTGATCATCATGCTCTGAACCCTCGCAGCCCGCGGCCGGCCGTCAACCGGCCGCGGGCTGTTTGTTCGGAGCGGCAGGCAGTGCGGGCCGGGTGGTCTCGGCGAGCTTGAGTTGCGGGCTCCGGCTCAGATCTCCCCGGCGAGGACGCGACGGAGAGTCGCGCTGTCGATGTTGCTGCCCGAGAGGATCAGCGCGACAGCCTTCCCCGCCAGCTCCTCGCGGAGCTTCAGAAGGCCCGCCAGCCCGACGGCTCCGGCCCCCTCCACGAGGTTGTGCGTCGTCCGGAGGATGAGGCGCAGCGCCTCGGCGATCTCCTTCTCGGAGGCCGACACGAAGCCGGCGAGCCCCTCGCGGAGGGACTCGAAGGTCAGCTCGTAGGTGTTCCGCGTGGCCACGCCGTCGGCGAAGGTCCGGGCCGACTCCTTCGCGATGGGCCGGCCCGCGTGCCACGAGTCGTGGATGGCCGAAGCGCCTTCGGCCTGGACTCCCCAGACGCGGACCTCGGGCTTGAGGGCTTTCAGGACTGTCATCGCCCCGACCGCCTGCGAGCCGCCGCCCACGGAGATGACCATCGCGTCGAGGCCCGTGACCTGCTCGAGGATCTCGAGAGTGATCGTGCCGGCCCCCGCGAGAACCATCGGGTCGTTCACGGCGTGGACCTGACGCAGCCCCCGCTCTTTCTCGATCCGGCGGGCCACCATGACGGCCTCGTCGAAGTCCTTTCCCTCTTCGATCAGCGTCGCCCCGAAGCCGCGCATGGCCTCGTTCTTCTCGGGGTTGTTCCCGACCGGCACGCAGATCGTCACGGGAACCCCGAGGAGCCGCCCCGCGTGCGCGAGGCCCAGGCCGTGATTCCCCCTCGTGGGAGCCACGACGCCACGTGTCGCCTCCTCCTTCGACAATGCCGTGATCACGGCGAGCCCGTTGCGGGCCTTGAAGGCGTTCGTCGGGTTATGGTTCTCGTGCTTGACGAAAACGCGGATCCCGTTGCCGACCGCCTCGTCGAGCGCGGGGTACCCCCGAAGGGGTGTGGGCTCGAGCCACGGCCGAATCCGGCGGCGGGCATCGACGACGTCCTGAAAGCTGATGGGCCATTCGCTCATGGCCCTGATACTAGTTCACGCCTCGAGCGTGATCACTTTCTTGTCATGGGACAATCGAGGGAGCCGGCGAGGGCAATCTCCGGGCACAAATAAAGGGCCGGCGGCTGCCCGCCGGCCCAGGACGATTCTCAGTTGGCTGCGCAGCCGTCCCTTCCGGGACGGATCCACCGGCAGTCTCGCGCTACTTGGTTCCGCTCGGCGCGCCGGCGGCGGTGGCCGTCGCCGGCATCTTGAAGCCCGCCTCGTCGATCGCGCCGTTGATGATGCACTCCTTGACCTCGAAGCTCATCATCGGCTCGCCGTTGAACGTCTGCTTCGCCGAGAAGGGAAGGGAGATCCCGTCCACTTCGCGGAAGTTGCCGAAGGTCGCCGTGATCTCACCGGGCACGCCCATCATGTTCTTGCCCTGGTAGGAGGCCCTCATGATGCGCCCCGAAGCGAGATCGACCGCGAACCTCACGTTGTCGCTTCCCAGCATGACCGCGATCATCTCGCACTGGAGGCCATCCACGGCCTCCATTCCGGTGAAGATGACCTTGAGATCCGGGTCCTTCCTCGCCTGAAGCAGGGGAATCAGCTCGCGACGCAGGGCCTTGAGCTGATCGGCCTTCTGATCCCCCGTCATGGGCTGGGCCCCTCGCGGGGACTCCACGAAGGCGTCGGTGGGGGTGACGACCTGCGTCTGCTTGCCCATCGGAGTGTTCATCTCAGTGCGCAGCCGGTTGGGAAGCGCGAGGATGCGTGTCGCCGTGAGCTGGAACTCGCCCTGCGGCGTGACGACGCTTATGCCTCCCGCGAGGCTCATCGCCTTGACGGCGTCGACTTTCGTGGCGCCGCCCACGGCGGCCACCACCTTGTCGAGGATCGCCCGCCCCCTGGCCGCCGCCTGCTCCATCGTCATTCCCGGCGCCGCTGCAATCGCGGTCCCGGCGGAGGCCGGCTCGGGGATCGTGATGTCCAGCTCGTTCACCTTGCCGAAGGAGGCGAGCGGCCGATCCACCCCCTCGCTCTTTCCGACCACGAGGATGGCGAGCTGGTCCTTCTTGACGCGCTTCTTCGCCAGCTCGTGAATCTGCTGCGCCGACACCTTCTCGATGTTGTTGCGGAACATCTCGATGAAGTCGCTGGGGTAGCCGTAGTAGGCCAGCGTGAGCTGCTCCGAGAGCACCTCGCTCTTCGTGTCGTAGTTGAAGATGAACGAGTTCAGGAGGCTCTCCCGGGCCCGCTTCATCTCCTCTTCGGTGGGCGGGGCCGCCAGGAGGGCATCTACCTCCACGAGAAGGGCATCGATCGAGGCTGCGGTCGTCTCGGTCTTCGTGGACATGTACAGGGCGAAGGTGCCCGGGTAGTCGTAGTTCGCCCCGAGGCTCCCACGCACGGTGTAGGCCAGCCCCTTGACCGTCCGGATGTTGTTGAAGAGCCGGGCCGCGAACGATCCTGAGAGGACTTCGTTCATGACGCGCGAGGCGTAGTAGTCGGGATCGTCCCGCTGTATCCCCAGGTGCCCCATGTAGATGTTCGACTGCGTCATGTCGTCCTTCTCGATGTGGTAGATCCCGCCCTTCGACGCCGCCTGGACGGGCGGGAGGTCATCCTTGAAGTCGGGCCCCTTCTTCCAGTCGCCGAAGACCGCCTCGAGCGACTTCTTCATCGCGGCGCTGTCGAAGTCCCCCAGGACGCCGATGTAGGTCCGGTTGGGGACGTAGTACTTCGCGTGGAAGGCCATCAGGTCGTTGCGATCGAAGGCCGTCAGCGTGGCGTACTCGGTCATGCGCTCATAGGGGCTGTCGGCTCCGTAGACCAGCCGCTCCCCCTCACGGAACATGATCCCGAACGGATCGTCGTTCCTGCGGGCGATCGCCGCCTTCGCCTGGTTCTTCGAGACGTCGATCTTCTTCTGCTCGAACTTCGGCGAGCGGAGTATGTCCGAGAGGACGCGGACGACGTCGTTGAAGTCCTCCTTGAGGCAGGACATGTCGGCCACGCCGACGGTCGTCATCACCGAGGTCTCGATCTCCGCTCCCCGACCCTCGAGGTACTCGTCGATCTCGTCCCCGCTGCGCGTGCCGGCGCCACCCGAGCGCATGACGTCACCCATGGTATCGGCCAGGCCGGCCATCTCTGCCGGCTCCAGCCTCGATCCCGTCCGCACGCGGACGTCGACCTCGATGAGGGGCAGGTCGTGATCCTCGATGAGGAGCACGGTGAGCCCGTTCGCCATCGTGTACTTCTCGGGCTTCGGGATCTTGAAGTCGCGGAGCTCCGGGTACTTCAGCTTTTCCCAGTGCTTGGCCTGCGCCTGCGCGGGCGTGGCACCGATGATCAGCGCCGCCGCGGCGACGGCCAGGCCGGCCACCACGGCTGCGGCCTTCATGTATGAGCTGGCTCTGTTTCGTGTCTTCATGAGGGTTCTCCCTACTGCCCGGACGGCGCGGCGTCATCGCCGGCGTCGGTGATGGTCTCGATGTAGCCCACGGTCCGGTTGGTCTCCTTGAAGGTCTTCTGGGCGACCCGGAGAACGTCCGCCGCGCTCACTCGCTCGATACGCTCAACGGAGCGGAAGACGTCCCGCCAGTCCCCGGTGAGCGTCTCGTACCGGCTCATGTTGAAGGCGAGCCCCTGATTGCCCTGTAGGCTCCGCACCAGGTCCGCCTTGGCGCGTGCCTTGACGCGCTTCAGCTCGTCGGCGCTGACCTCCTCCGTGGTGAGCTTGTCGATCTCGGCCCGCATGGCCTCCTGCACCTCCTCGTTGGTGTGGCCCTTGGCCGGCACCGCGAAGGAGAGGAAGAGCCCCGGGTACTTCTCGCCGGGGAAGCCGTTCAGGCTCTGCGTGAAGGCCGCGATCTGGTGATCCCTGACGAGGCTGCGGTAGAGCCTCGAGGTCCGGCCGCCGCCCAGGATCGTCGCGATGGCCTCGTAGATCTCGTGATCCGGATCTGTGATGGCGGGGACGTGGTACCCCTCGGCATAGAGCGGCTGCGACGGATCCTTCAGCTTCACGATCCGCTCACCCTGCTGCTCGGGCTCCACGGTGCGTACAGGAGGCGGCTCGGGAGATTTGGGGATCCGGCCGAAGTAGGTGTCGATGATCTTGATGGCCTCGGCGGGATCGAGGTCACCCACGACCGTGGTGACCATGCTGGAGGGGACGTAGTGGAGCTTGAAGAATGCCTGGGCGTCGGTGGCGCTGAACGAGTTGAGGTCGCTCATGTGACCGACGACCGGCTGGCCGTACGGATGGGCCGTGAAGGCCGCCATGAGGAACTGCTCGATCATCCGGCCGATGGGCTGGCTCTCCGTGCGCATCCTGCGCTCTTCCTTCACCACGTCCCGCTCCTTGTAGAACTGGCGGAAGACGGGGTCGGTGAAGCGCGCCGACTCCAGGTAGGCCCACAGCTCCAGCTTGTTCGAGGGCAGCGAGTAGAAGTAGATCGTCGAGTCGGAGTTCGTGCCCGCGTTGAGCCCGACGCCGCCCTGGCGATCGATGATGTCGTCGAACTCGTTCTTCTTGATGTAGGCCTCGGCTTCCTCCTGGGCGTCCTTCCAGGCCTTCTCGAGCTCGGCGGTCCTGGCCGCGTCGGCGTCGTGGCGGCGCCGGTACTCGTCGTAGGCCAGCCAGGCCGATTCGGTCTTCTGAATCGCCTTCGCCTCGGTCTTGTAGTTCAAGGTTCCGATGACGCTCGTTCCCTTGAAGGCCATGTGCTCGAACATGTGGGCCAGGCCGGTGATGCCGGGGACCTCCTGGGCCCCTCCGACGTCCACGACCGTGGCGAAGGTGAAGACGGGCGCTCCCTCGCGCGGGACGATCAGAAAGGTCCACCCGTTCTCGAGCTTGTGCTCGACCACTCGCTTTTCGAAGTCGGCCAGGCTCTGCGCCCGAGCCTCATCGGCAGCCGCGACGACGCAGGCCGCCAGAAGGGCGGCCAGCAGGGCGCGAGCGACCGGAATGTGCCAGCTGCGACAGACTCGTGACATCACGAACTCCTCGGTTTGGGGGAAAAGGAGGGACATTGAAGCCTTTTGCGGGACGGCCGAGTATATCCCAATCGTTTTTCGGGGGGGCGACCGGGGCCGCCAGGGGCCCGATTCCGGTGTCCGATGAAGCCCCCGACTCCCGGATCGCGGCTGCCAGCCTGCTCCTACGCCGGGGAGGGGGGGCGGGTTCCGAGGCTTGACAGCCCTCTCGGAGACACACAGGATAGCCCACACGCCCTATGAGCTCTCCAAGACGCGCGGCCCGGCCGTTGAAGATCCTCCACGTGTCTATGGAGCTCGCCCCGTGGGCCAAGGAAGGGGGCCTGGCGGACGTGCTCGCGGGGCTTCCGGCGGCACAGCTTCGCGCCGGTGACCGGCCCACCGTGGTCGTCCCGCGCCACGGCTGCGGCGCCTGGCCCGAGGGGGCCGTCCACGCCGTCCCGGGCGGCTCGGCGACGATCCGGCTGGGCCGTTCCGAGTTTCGCGTGGAGCTGGGTCGTCTGGTCCATCCGGGCGGCTTCGAGGTCATCCTGGTCGATTGCCCGCAGCTCTTCGACCGCGAGGGCATCTACCACCAGCCCCACACCGCGGGCGTCCACCACGACTCCCTCGTCCAGCGCTCCACGCTATGCCACGCGGCGCTCTACTACGCGCTCCGGGCCCCGGGCATCCCCGACGTCATCCACGCCCATGACGCGGCAGCGGCCCTGACGATCCCCCTGCTGAGCTACCGCTTCCAGCCCACGCCACTCCAGCATGCCAGGAAGGTCTTCTCGGTCCACAACCTGGCCTATCTGGAGCAGCACCCCCTGGCGGCCCTCCCCTTCGCCGACCTCCCTGCCGACGAGGCCTACCCCGGCGGGCCGCTCGAGTTCTGGGGGACCTTCTCGGGGATGAAAGCGGGGCTGGTCCTCGCAGATCGGATCCTGACCGTATCGCCCACCTATGCTCGCGAGATCGTCTCGGATCCCTCGATCGCGGGCCCCATGCACGGCGTCATTCAGTCACGGCAGGACGTCCTCACCGGGATCCTCAACGGCGTCGACCGGAGCCTCTGGAACCCCGCGACGGACCCTCATCTCGCCGCGAGCTTCGACGCCGGCGACCTGGCCCCCCGGGAGGCATGCCGCCGCGATCTCTGGGAGATGGCCGGCTTCGAAGGCGATCCCCGGCCACCGGGAAAGGGTGCGCCGGTCATCGTGGCCGTGGTTTCGAGGCTGGTCCACCAGAAAGGACTCGAGCTGCTCGTCGACGCCATTCCGGACCTCGTCCACGAGGGCTTCGTCTTCGCCGTGGTAGGGACGGGCGAGCCCGATCTGGAGGACGCCTTCGTCGCCCTGGGACGGGATTTCCCGGGCCGCGTCTGGGCGGCGCTCGATCCGAGCCAGCGCACGGCCAGCAAGATCTACGCCGGATCCGATCTCTTCTGCGTCCCCAGCCGCTACGAGCCCTGCGGACTCACGCAGCAGTATGCGCTGCTCTACGGCTCGATCCCTGTCGTGCGCAGCACGGGAGGGCTCGCGGACACGGTCGACGAGTCGGTGGGCTTCCTCTTCGAGGACATGAATGCATACGCCCTCGCGCAGGCTCTGCGCAGGGCAGCCCGGGCTGTCCGCCACCACGAGACCCGTATCGGGCTTCAGGTGAATGGGATGGCCCGGGGCCTCTCCTGGGACGATGTGGCGGCACGCATCCGGGAGCAGGTCTATCTGCATTCCCGGCCCGTCCAGGCGAAGGTCTCTCCAGGGGACTCGACCGTCCGGGGGGGAGAGGCGCACGAGCCCGGGGAAATCCTCGAGGCGAGATCCTCGGGGGGTAACGGCAGGCCCGCGGAACGGAAGGCTCCCGCCAGGAAGTCTCTCCCCCGGACCACCACCGAAATCACCCGCCTGGGCTGAGCCCCTGCTGCTTCTGCATCAGGCGCATCTGGTCCTGGAACCACTGCTGGATCTCGAGGATCCGAAGCGCCCGTTCTTCCGTGGGGTGCAGGGACTGGGCCTTGTTGAAGGCCGTGATGGCGCGGCCTGCGACCTCGCGGCGGAAGAAGGCCTCGCCGAGCTGTTCGTACAGGCGCGCTGCCATGGCGGGATCCCCGGGGAGCCCCCGGGCCGACCCCAGCGGATCCGACAGGTGGGGCACCAGCGCCTGGGCATTGGCCATGCGCGTGCCTGAAT
>CAZMRF010000028.1:0-1935 GCA_964568735.1 uncultured Acidobacteriota bacterium | reverse complement strand
GAGCACCGAATTCGATCAGGGCGTTGTCGTCCGTATTCAGCCCCCCGCGCCCCCCGAAGGAGCGGGCCTCGGCCTCGCCGAAGACCTGGTAGGAGAGCAGGTCCGCCGCCGAGCGAACCTCGATCCTCGCCAGGTCCGCGGCGACGGCAGGGTTGGCCATCCGGGCCTCGATCCGGCCCAGGTCGGGCTCCAGCGGCGCGTCGGAGCCCAGGAGGATCAGGTCCGCGAAGGGGATGGGCATGAACACGCTCACGTGCGGGAAGACGTCGGCGAAGGTCCTCACCATGGCGCGCAGGAGATCCGGGGGCAGGCCGTAGAGCTGCACCCAGCCGCAGAAGATGCCGCCCGGCTCGAGCCTCGACCTGCCGATCTCGAAGAACTCGCGGGTGAAGAGGTTGGACGCGATGGTCATCCAGGGGTTCGAGGGCTCCGAGATGATCACGTCGAACTTCCTATCCGTCACCAGGAGGAAGTTCCGCCCGTCTCCGGTCACCACCTCGACTCGGGGATTGGAGAGGGGATCGTGGTTGTGCGCGGAGAACTCCTTCGAGGCCTCGATGACGGCCGGCTCGATCTCGACGCTCACGAGCGATTCGACGTCGTGCAGCGTGACGGCGCCCACCGTCATGCCGCTCGCGTAGCCGATCACGAGGACGTTCCCGGTCCTCTCCGCCTGGAGCATGGGGACGTGCCCGGAGAGGAGCTGCGTCTGGATGTCACCCTGGGAGGAGGCATCCACCTTGCCGTCCACGGACAGGAAGAGGTTCTCCTTCTCCCCGGGGTTGCGCGCCACCATCACCGTGGCTGTGACTCCTTCCTTGTAGAAGACCAGCTCGTTTTTCTTGCGGGCAAAGCGATCGAAGCCCTCGCGGGACATGTCCGCCTCGTTCATCCCGGTGACGTAGGCGTACATCCCGCTGTTCATGAGCATCACGTCCCAGGCGGGGCTCACGAAGGGGAAGGTCACGGCAGCCGCGGCGCACAGGCCTGCCGCGACGAGCCGGGTGCACGAGGGGCGCGTGAAGGCAGCCGCGGATGCGGCCACCGGCTCCGCTCGCCTGTCTTGCGGCTTGCTCTCCTCTCCCTCCTTCCGTAGGGCGACTGCCTGCGATCTCAGCCGGGAGTCGGTCCGCACGACGCTCGGAAGCAGGAGAAGGACCGCGGCGAGTGCGAGGTCGAGGGAGATCGCCGCGACGATGGAGCCCTGGATCCCGAGGAGCGGGATGATCAGGAACCCCCCGAGGGCGGAGCCGAAGATCGTTCCCGTGGTGTTGGCGGCGTAGACGGTGCCCACCGTCCGCCCCACCTGGCCCAGGACGTCGCCGCAGATCCGTACGATCAGCGGAAACATGCCTCCCAGGAAGAGGGTCGGGGGGAGCATGACGATGCCCGCCATGAGGAACTGAAGACCGAACAGGAGACTGTGGCCCCCGGCGCCCGGGCTGCCGACGCCGGCGGAGTGGAAGGCAATCGAGAACCACCAGGGAAGCTGATGAAAGAAGGCCAGCGTGACGAAGGCGCTCACGCCCGCCCCGGCCAGGAGGGCCGCGACTCCCTCCATTCCGCGCTTCTCGCCGAGGCGATCCGCGAGGACGGACATGATGCTCGCCCCGGCGGCCAGGCCGACGAGAAACGTCGTCAGCATGATCGTGAAGGCGTAGACGGACGATCCCACGATCAGAGCCAGCACGCGGGTCCAGGCGATCTCGTAGACCATCGCGATGAAGCCGGAAAGCGCGAAGACCACGAGGAGCAGCCGGAGCTTCCAGGGAAGCGCGCCCGGCGACGCTGCTCCCGCTCCAGCTGCGGCGGCCTCCGCTGCCTTCCGATCCATCTGAGATGACGCCCCCACAGCCGTGCTTGCGCTCGACGGGGCCCCACGCCTGGCGCGCGCCGCGAGCGCCAGCGCCACCGCACCCACCACCACGTTCAGCC
>CAZMRF010000027.1:0-59624 GCA_964568735.1 uncultured Acidobacteriota bacterium | reverse complement strand
TCGCCCTCGACAACGCGCAGATCAAGTACTCCACCATCCAGAACTGGTATCCGGGCGACAAGGACGGCAAGGGCGGCATCTACAACTTCGTCACGAAACGAGGCAAGTGCGCCGGCGTGAGCTCGAAGATCTCATGGACCCAGGTGGAGACGGGATCGGCCATCACGTGGAAATACCCGAGCTGCATCCTCCAGGGGGACAACTCGGTCGGCGAGTTCTACTCCGTGGCGGTCACGGCGAGGCGCCAGCAGGCCGACACCGGCACGAAGATGATCCACATCGGGAAGAACACGCGCAGCACGATCATCTCCAAGGGGATCTCGGCCGACCACGGCCAGAACACCTACAGGGGGCTGGTCAAGATGCTCCCCGGGGCCGCGAACGCCCGCAACTACTCCCAGTGCGACTCGCTCCTCCTCGGAGACAAGTGCGGAGCGCACACCTTTCCGTATGTCGAGGTCAAGAACAGCACCTCGAGGCTGGAGCACGAGGCCTCGACGTCGAAGATCGGGGAAGACCAGCTCTTCTACCTCAGGCAGCGGGGCCTCTCCAACGAGGATGCCGTCAACCTGATCGTCAACGGCTTCTGCAAGCAGGTCTTCCGCAAGCTCCCCATGGAGTTCGCGGTGGAGGCGCAGAAGCTCCTCGAGGTCAGCCTCGAGGGAAGCGTCGGCTGACAGCCCAGCCGGGACGACGCCCCGGTCACAACAAACCGAATCACACAAGGAAAGACGACGCCGGAATGCTCGAGATCAGAGGACTCAAAGCCAAGGTCGACGGTAAGGAAATCCTGCGCGGGATCCACCTCCACATCGGTGACGGCGAGGTCCACGCCATCATGGGACCCAACGGCTCCGGCAAGAGCACGCTCGCGCACGTGCTCGCCGGCCGGGAGAGCTACGAGGTCACAGGCGGGCAGGTCATCTACAACGGCAGGAACCTCCTGGACATGTCGCCCGAGGACCGGGCCCGGGAGGGCGTCTTCCTCGCCTTCCAGTACCCGGTCGAGATCCCCGGGGTGGCCACGACCTACTTGCTCAAGGCGGGCCTCAACGCCATCCGCAAGCACCGGGGGCTCGAGGAGATGGACGCCATGGACTTCCTCGCTCTCGTCAAGGAGAAGGCCAAGCTGGTCAAGATGGACCAGGCTCTCATGAACCGGGCTGTCAACGACGGCTTCTCGGGCGGCGAGAAGAAGCGCAACGAGATCTTCCAGATGGCCATGCTCGACCCCGCGCTCTGCATCCTGGACGAAACCGACTCCGGCCTCGACATCGATGCCCTCAAGAGCGTGTCGGAGGGCGTCAACGCCCTGCGCGACGGCAAACGCTCCATGCTGGTCATCACGCACTACCAGCGGCTCCTGGAGTACATCGTCCCGGACCACGTGCACGTCCTCTCGGGAGGGAGGATCGTGAGATCGGGCGGGAAGGAGCTGGCGCTGGAGCTCGAAGAGAGGGGCTACGGCTGGATCGAGTCCGCGGCAGGCTCCGCGCCGGCAGCCGCTTCCTGATGGAGTCAGCCGGCATGACGACCGCGGCAGGCAAGGACCAGTACCTGGCGGCCTGGCGGGAGGTGGAGCGCTCGCGCGGAGGCGCCGCCGACTGGCTGGCCCCGATCCGCAAGGCCGCCCTCGAGCGCTTCGGGGACCTCGGCTTCCCCACGACGAAGCTCGAGGAGTGGAAGTACACGAGCGTGAAGCCTCTCGTGGAGACGGCCTTCAGGAGGGCGGAGCCCTACAAGCCCGACGGGCTGACCTTCGAAGCGCTCCACGCCCGTGCGCTCGCCTGCGGGGGCGGGCCCGTGCTGACCTTCGTGGACGGGAGCTTCGCGCCCGACCTGTCGCGCCTGGACAAGGTCCAGCAGGGCGTCCGGCTCCTGTCACTCCCGGAGGCCGTGCGGGATCATCGCGAGGAGATCGAGCCCCACCTCGGGCGCCTCGCCGGCGCCCGGACCGGGCCCTTCAGCGCCCTGAACGCGGCCTTCATGGGCGAGGGCGCCTGCCTCGTCGTTCCCGACGGGACGGTCGTCGAGAGCACCATCCACATCCTGTTCCTGTCGTCGGCTGCCGAGAAGGATCCCGTCGTCTATCACCCGCGCCTCCTCCTGGTTGCCGGCCGCAAGAGCCAGGTGACCCTCTCGGAGACGTACGCGGGGATCGGGCACGGCAGCGGCTTCACGAACGCCGTGACCGAGGTCTCGGCAGGCCCCGGCTCCGTCATCGAGCACTACAAGGTCCAGCGCGAGAGCACGCGGGGATTCCATCTGGCCACGGTCGAGGTCCACCTCGGCCGGGACGCGGCCTACACGTCCCACCTGATCTCCGACGGCGCCGCGCTTTCCCGCAACGACGTGGTCGTCCAGATGCTCGAGCAGGGGGGGGACTGCACCCTCAACGGCCTCTACATCGTTTCGGGCCGGCAGCACGTGGACAACCACACGCTCATCGATCACGCGAAGCCCCACTGCAGCAGCCGCGAGCTCTACAAGGGCGTGCTCGGCGGATCCGCGCGCGGCGTCTTCGACGGCAAGATCATCGTGCGGGCCGACGCGCAGAAGACCGACGCGCGCCAGGTCAACAAGAACCTCCTGCTCTCCGACAGCGCCCTGGTGGACACGAAGCCCCAGCTCGAGATCAACGCCGACGACGTCAAGTGCACCCACGCGGCCACCATCGGGCAGCTCGACCCCGACGCGATCTTCTACCTCCGCTCCAGGGCCCTCGACCCGGGCGAGGCGCGGAACCTCCTCGTTCACGGCTTCGTCCACGAGATGATCGAGAGGCTGCGGATCGGCTGCCTCCGCACGGGCCTTGAAGGGATCCTCTACGGCCGCCTCGAGCGCGAGGCACGGGAGGCGCCGGCCTCATGACGAGCCCCCGCAGCCTGGCCACGGACGCGCGGCGGAGCGGAGGCTCCCTCTACGACGTCGAGAAGATCCGGGCGGACTTCCCCATCCTCCACCACCTGGCCCGCGGCAAGCCGCTCGTCTATCTCGACAACGCGGCCACGAGCCAGACGCCCCGAGTGGTCATCGAGGCCGAGAGCCGTTACTACGAGCGCTCGAACTCCAACATCCATCGCGGCATCCACTACCTCAGCGAGCTGGCCACGAACGCCTACGAAGGCGCGCGCGAGAAGGTACGGCGGTTCATCAACGCCGCCGGCCACGAAGAGGTGATCTTCGTCCGGGGCACCACGGAGGCCGTGAACCTCGTGGCCGCCACTTTCGGCCGCAGCCGCGTAGGAGCCGGCGACGAGATCCTCATCTCCGCCATGGAGCACCACTCCAACATCGTGCCCTGGCAGATGCTCTGCGAGGAGAAGGGAGCCAGGCTCCGGGTCCTGCCGATCACCGATGAAGGCGAGCTGGTGATGGAGGAGCTGGACCGGATGCTGGGCCCGAAGACCCGGCTCGTCGCCATGGTCCACGTCTCGAACGCCCTCGGCACGATCAACCCGGTGAAGAGGATCGTCCAGGCCGCTCATGCGCGCGGCGTGCCCGTGCTGCTCGACGGCGCCCAGGCGGTGCCCCACATGCGGGTGGATGTCCGGGATCTCGACTGCGACTTCTACGCCTTCTCGGCTCACAAGATGTACGGGCCCATGGGTGTCGGCGTCCTGTACGGGAAGCGCGAGCTGCTGGAGAAGATGCCGCCCTACCAGGGCGGCGGCGACATGATCTCCTCGGTGAGCTTCGAGAAGACGATCTACAACAAGCTCCCTCACAGGCTCGAGGCCGGCACTCCCAACGTTGCCGGCGTCGTGGCCCTGGGCGCCACGGTGGACTACCT
Source organism: uncultured Acidobacteriota bacterium (assembly GCA_964568735.1). Lineage (GTDB taxonomy): Bacteria > Acidobacteriota > Polarisedimenticolia > JACPZX01 > JACPZX01 > CAZMRF01. Next base: position 55,831 of record CAZMRF010000027.1, on the reverse strand, counting down.
CGAGGAAGTGGACCTGGCGCGCGCCGCCGTCCACGAGGCGGACCTCCTCGCCTACGCCACGGCGAAGCTCGAGGAGATACCCCAGGTACGGATCGTCGGGACGGCCCAGAAGAAATCGAGCGTCATCTCCTTCCTCGTCGGCGACATCCACCCGCACGACATCGGCACGATCCTCGACCAGGACGGAATCGCGATCCGCGCCGGGCACCACTGCACGCAGCCCCTCATGGAGAGGCTCGGCCTGCCTGCCACGGCGCGCGCCTCCTTCGGCATGTACAACACCCGGGAGGAGGCCGACGCGCTGGTGAGGGGGGTGCGGAAGGTTCTCGAGGTTTTCGGCTAGAATGTCCGACCTACAGGATCTCTACCAGCAGGTCATCCTCGATCACAACCGGAAGCCGAGAAACTTCCGCGAGATCGAGGACGCCGATCACAGCGCGGAGGGATACAACCCGCTCTGCGGCGACCGGCTCACGCTCTGGATGAAGATCGATGCCGGCGTCATCCGCGACATCGCCTTCAAGGGGAGCGGCTGCGCCATCTCCAAGGCCTCCGCCTCCCTGATGACAGACCTCCTCAAGGGCAAGACCCTGGAGGAAGCCGGCCGGATCTTCGAAGCCTTCCACCGGATGGTGACGGGCGCGGAGGAAGAAGGACTCGAGCACGAGGAGCTGGGCAAGCTGGCCGTCTTCTCGGGTGTCCGTGAATTCCCGGTGCGCGTGAAGTGCGCCAGTCTGGCCTGGCACACGCTGCGCGCGGCCATGGCCGGGGCGCAGGAGCCCATTTCGACCGAGTAGGCGATCCGGCGCGGCGAGCCGGCGGGCCCGGCAAGGAGAAGAGATGCCATTCTGGAAGAAGGAGAAGTCCACGGCCGACGAGACCCCCAGGCAGGAGCAGCCCGCGAGCGGGAGCGCCGCAGCGGGCGCTGCCTCGAACGAGGCCGCAGCGGGCCCGGCTCTCGCATCCGCATCCGCGCCCCAGGTTCAGGCGGCGCCCTCAGGCACGGCCATCGACGCCACGATGCTCGAAGCGAAGGTCGTCGAGGTGATCCGCACCTGCTACGACCCCGAGATCCCCGTGAACGTCTACGAGCTGGGCCTCATCTACGAGGTGAACGTGAAGCCGTCGGGCGACGTCTACGTGAAGATGACGCTCACCTCTCCGATGTGCCCCGTGGCCGGAACGCTCCCGCCCGAGATCGAAGCCAAGGTGGCGAGCGTCACCGGAGTGAAGTCAGCTCAGGTGGACGTCGTCTGGGATCCCCCGTGGAGCCCCGAGAAGATGTCCGAAGCCGCGAAGCTCCAGCTCGGGATGCTCTAGGTGCAGCCTCCGCGCGTGGCCCGTACGGACCGCTAGCGCACGAGGCCTTCACATGCCGCGGTCTCGAGGGGGTCGCTGGATCGTCGTCGCCCTCGTCGGCATGGCCCTCCTCGCGGCGGCCGTCCTCGCCCTCTCGACCTGGCTCTTCTCCCAATGGACGCGGGTACGGACCGTGGAGCCCGCCGAGGCCGAGCAGGTTTTCGCGGCGGCTCTGGCCCGATCCGGAGACGGCAGGCCCTACATCGAGATCTCCCGAGACGGCGCCGTGAGCGTCCATCGCGAGATGGAGGGCCCGCGCCCGGTACCCGTCCAGGCTCTCCACCTCGTGGCCCTGGAGCCCGGGCGCCAACAGCTCGTCGAGGCGGCATTCCCCTTCTGGTTCGTTGAAGCCAAGCTGACCGGCACCCTGAACGCAGGCACCCTGACGACTCTCGTGGCGGGAGACTGGGTCCACCTCGATCTTCGAGTCACCGAAGACGATCTGATGAGACGCGGCCCCGGCCTCATCCTCGATCACCATCCGGCGCGAGGGGGCCGCGTCCTGCTCTGGACCGAATAGGCCTCGCGGAGGCCCTTCGCCCCAGGGCCTCGCATGGTAGGATCTCCGCTCATCCGCTCACGCGCCTCAGGGGGCCATCATGCCGAAGCAGCCATCAAAGATGTCGCCGGAGGTGGACGCCTACATCGACCAGGCGGCACCCTTCGCCCAGCCCATCCTCAAGAAGATCCGCATGCTCTTCCACAAGAGCTCTCCGAACGTGCAGGAAACGATGAAGTGGAGCTTCCCGCACTTCGAGTACAAGGGGCTCCTCGGCAGCATGGCTGCCTTCAAGAGCTATGTCGGCTTCGGCTTCTGGAAGGGCGGCCTGATGAAGGACCCCGCGGGGCTCTTCGCCGGGGTGGGCAAGACCAGCATGAGCGCCCTCAAGATCGCGGAGATTTCCGATCTCCCGCCCGAGAAGGTCCTGATGCCCTACTTCCGGGAGGCCGTCGAGCTGAATGAGAACGACATCAAGGCCCCGCGGCCCGAGCGCACCGAGAAGAAGCCACCTATCCGCCCGCCGAAGACCTTCATGGACGCCCTGAAGAAGAACAGGAAGGCGCTTGAAACCTTCGAGAGCCTCCGTCCGTCCCACAAGCGGGAGTACATCGAGTGGATCACCGAAGCCAAGCTGGAGGTGACCCGGGACCGCCGGATCGTGACGGCCATCGAGCAGCTCGAGGACGGGAAGTCCAGGCACTGGAAGTACGAGAAAGGCCGCCGCTGAAAGATCCCGGGAGGCTCGCCTGCGGTGCCCTCGCTGCCACCGCACTGCTCCTCGCCTCGTGCAGCTCAGGAGACCGTCCGGATCCCGGCTTCCCCACGACCGTGACCCTGCCGGCCTACACGATCGACGGACCCCACGTCACCTTCGACGAGGGCCACAACAACTGGCACAAGGCGCGAGGGACCTACCGCCCCTTCGTCGAGTTGATCGAGTCGGACGGCTATCGCGTGACGCGGAGCCTCTCCGCGATCGACCCTCAAGCCCTGAGGGAGCAGGCCATTCTCGTGATCGTCACCGCCACCGGGACCAACGAGCGGAACGACGACCCCGCCTTCGCGGACGCCGAGTGCACGGCCATCCGCGACTGGGTGCAGCAGGGAGGAGGTCTCCTCCTCATCACCGATCATTACCCCATGGGCCACGCCGCGGAGAGCCTCGGCAGGATGTTCGGCGTCGAGATGAGCAAGGGGGTCGTCGAGGACTCGGTCCATTGGGACCACTCCTTCGAGGAGACCCACATCGTCTTCACCCGGGAGAACGGCGGCCTCGGCGAGCATCCCATCCTCGAAGGCGCCAACCCCTCGGAGCGCGTCGCTCGTGTCCTGACATTCACGGGCCAAGCGCTCGCCGCCGGGCCCCCCGCCGTCCCGCTCCTGCGCCTGTCGGCAACGGCGGTCGCCAGGCGCGCAGAGCCCGTCGTGGAGAGGGACGGCGGTGACGTGAAGGTCAACGTCTCCTACGGGGAGGCGAGCCCCGCCGAGGGGATGTCCCAGGGTCTCGCCCTCCAGCTCGGGGAGGGCCGCGTCGTCGTCCTCGGCGAGGCCGCCATGCTGACGGCGCTGCTCCGCAAGGGCGACGGGAAGTCCATCGGGATGGGGGTTCCAGGCTACGACAACCGCCAGCTCGCGCTGAACATCATGCACTGGCTCTCGAAGAAGCTGTGATCGCCTCCGACCACGGCCGGCTCGCCGCCAGGTCATGACCCGGCGGACCTGGTCCCTCTACATCGTCCGCTGCAGGGATGGGAGCCTCTACACCGGCATCGCCACCGACGTGAAACGCCGGCTTGAAGATCATCGGCAGGCGGGAGGCCGCGGCGCGAAGTATCTCCGGGGGCGTGGGCCGTTGGCGCTGGTGCTCGAGAGATCCGTCGGGTCCCGGAGCCTGGCATTGCGGCTGGAGAGCAGGATCAAGCGGCTGGGGAAAGCACGCAAGGAGGAACTCGTCAGACGCCCCGATTTGGTAAACCGCCTCCTCAATCGGAGACATCGCGTCGGACTTGTTCCAGCCACCGAGGCGGATCAAGCGCGCGGTGCTCGCCCTTCGGCGGCTGGACTGCGCCGCCTCATCTCGTGAGCAAGGTGCTGCGCCAGCGAACAGATGCAGGGGATGCAGGTCGATGGCGCGAGACGGAGGGTCGCCCGGAGCGTACGTCTGGAGGCCGGCCCTGACTTGTGATCTGGCCTCGACGTGACTACGGACGGAAGTAGGAGCGCAGGGCGACCCTCCGTCTCGCGCTGAGCGCCCGCGCCGCCCGGGAGCGCAGGGCGAACTCCGCGCGCGAACGCGACCTGAGAATCACAGTCTCTGATGCAGCGCCCACCCGTGCCTACCAGAACCGCTCGTAGTGGATGTTGACCTTCCCTTCGGCGCGCGGATCGGAGTTGAAGCCCCGCGCTTCCAGGAGCTCGATCATCCCGGCGGGCTCGGGATAGATCCGGGATCCGGGCCTGCGGTGGGGAATTCCGATCATCCCCGGATTGCCGCACAGGAACACGTGGGTGCGGGCGGGATCCATCTTCCACCCCAGCTCCTTCTCCATCTCTCCCGAGGCGAAGCAGTCCTGGATGCGCCGCTTCCTCCCCGCGTCTCCGGGCTCGCGCGTCGTGAGCGTCATGTACCGGTAGGGCGGCCGCAGCCGTTCGAGCCTCTCGTGAGTGGCGGCATAGCCCAGATCGGCCCGGCGCTGGGCGCAGACGACGGAGGCGAGGCGCCCCGTGTGATGGCGGGACATCAGCTCCCAGAGGATCGCGTTGTGCGGAGCCTCGCCGGTCCCTGTCGCGAGGAAGACGGCATCCTCGCCGGGGCCGACGGGAGCCGCGGAGTATTCGCCGGCCGGCTCGCTCCCCGCGTGGAGCCTGTCGCCCTCTCTCAACCCGAAGAGGCGCGGTGAGAAGCGGGGCTCCGTCCCCGTCCCCCCCTCGTCCGACAGGACCACGTAGAACTCGTAGCCGTCGAGGCTGCCGGGCGCGGCAAGGCCCGCTCCCCCGCGGTCGAGGATGGGATGGGAGAACGAGTAGTGGCGGACCAGGAGCTCCTGCTCCCCCCCTTCGGGGAAGACCTCGGATCCCCCTGCGTCGACTCTCGGTTCCCAGGCCCCGAGCCCCAGCGCGAGATACTGGCCGGGCGTGAAGCTCACGGGCTTCGCGTCGGGCCGCACGCGGAGGATTCGCACGCGGGGGGAGCACGGGATCACCTCCGTGATCGTCGCGTCGTAGAAGCGCTCCCGCAATGCGCGGATCTCCCGGATGCCGGCGTCCATGAGGGGGCTGATGCTAGCACCGGGCGGTGACCGATCTACGCCGCCCGGATCCGGAGCTTCTCGCCGAGCGCACCGAAGCGCTCGACCCACTCGCGCGGGCCCTCGCCTCCCGCCGCCGCCCGCTCCTTCATGCCCGGCAGGAGGCCGGTGAGCAGCTCCCAGTAGGCGTTCTGCACGTGCCAGAGGCTCACCCGGAAGGGCATCAGCACGGCCACGTCCACCGCGGCGTGGAGCGCATCGAGCGTTTCCCGGCTCTCCGGGTTCGCCCGCAGCCGGGCGGCGAGGCGGTTGAGCGTCGACTCCAGCGCGTAGCTCAGCGTCGCGTGATCCAGCGAGATGTTGCGCTCCCTGGCCTCCTGGAGCAGGCGCCCCACGAGCTTCGCGTCACGGGCGTCGGCCGAGAGGACTTTCAGGACCTGCTGGTTGATCGCCCTCTCCGCGGCGAGCTGCATGGCGGGGGGGATGGTCATCCCCGTGCGGGCCAGGAACTTCATCACCGGGGCATTCTGCTCGTAGAGCCTCTGGTAGACCCTCTCCCCGTCCTCCAGGTTGTTCTTGAGGAGGACCTTCACCAGCTCGTCCTGCTCGTCCCGGAAGAGCGACCGCAGGGAGACCGAGCTGTCCCCAAAGTGCTTGTCGAGGAGCCGTACGACGGCAGGCGTGTCGGCCGTCTCGAAGGCGGTGGTGAGGTCGGTCAGGAGCCTCTCGTGATCTTCGGTGCCCCTGAGCTCGCGGACGCCGGCCACGACATTGTGATCTCCCATGTAGAGCGCGCCGTAGGTGACCCGTGATCTCTCCTGCGTGATCCTCGAGGTGATCGCGGCCCGGCCGACCGCGAGGCGCATCCGGCCCGCGGTGCGGACCTCGTGGGCCTCCCGGAGGACGTCGTAGCAGTAGATGCCCGTCTCGTCGGGGAACTCCTCGAAGAGCGAGCTGACGGCGTAGTGCGCGCCCACTTCCCTGAGGCTGATCCACGAGGGGCGGACGTGGCGCTCGAAGACGTCGCGGCCGGTGCCATTCTCCGGGACGTTGCTCCGCGCGCGCTGGAGGCGCTCCAGGAAGGGGGACTCCAGATCCCGCGGCGAGAGGGATTCCGCGAGCTGCAGCGCGCGTGCCGCGTACCGGATCACCTGCACCGTTTCGATCCGGGAGAGGTCGTCGAAGAACCACCCGCAGCTCGTATACATGAGCATCGCGTGGCGCTGCATCTCCATCAGGCGCAGCGCGCGCCTGCGCACTTCGTCCGAGAGCGCGCCGCGCGCCTGCCGGCCGAGGAAGCTCTCGACGCTCGCCGGCGAGCGATCGAGGATCACGTCGATGTACTCGTCCCTGGCCCTCCACGCATCGTGGAAGATCTCGCGCCCGGCCCCGTCGAAGAGCGGGATCAGCTCGTCGCGGAGCCAGTCGAGCGCCTCCCGCAGGGGAGCCCGCCACTCCTGGCTCCATCCGGGGTGCCCTCCGCTGCTGTCTCCGCAGTTCTCCATCCACCGGGCGAGCCCGTGGCCGCAGCTCCAGGACGTCTTCTCCTCGATCTCCACCTCGTGGGCGGGAGGGTGGCGCTCCAGGTACTCGCCGTAGTTGGTCAGCTCGACGTCCGCCAGCTCCTCTATGTGCGCGAGGGCGTGCGCGAGAGCCATGTCGCCGTGACGGTGATGGTGTCCATAGCTCTCCCCGTCCGTGGCGATGTTCATGAGCTGCGGCCAGTCTCGTGAGGCCGAGAAGCCCTGCATGAGGCGGTTCGCGAACTTGATCCCGCTGTCGAGGATCCGCTCGAAGGCCACGGACTGCGAGATCGGAGCGTCGTAGAAGAAAACGGCGATCCGGGCCCCCGAGGGCAGCACTTGTCGGTACGCCTGCGTGGGGTCGATCTTCTCGTCGGTCGTGGGGCGCCACGCGCGCCCCCCGACGGGCCGCACGCGCCGGGCCTGCCAGGGCGAGAGGATCACGAAGCGGATCCCGTGCCGCACGAGGGACTCGAGGGTCTCGAGATCCACCGCCGTCTCGGGGAGCCACATCCCCTCAGGATCGCGGCCGAAACGCCGGGTGAAATCGCGGATTCCCCACAGGATCTGCGTCTCCCGGTCGCGGCGGTTGGCCAGGGGGAGGATCATGTGGTTGAAGGCCTGCGCGATGGCCGAGCCGTGGCCGGAGAAGCGGCGGCGGCTGTCGCGATCGGCTTCGAGGATGGCGCCGTAGGTGCCCGGGGCCTTCGTCTCCATCCACGAAAGGAGCGTGGGCCCGAAATCGAAGCTGATCGAGGCATAGTTGTTGACGATCCGGGTGATCCTATCCTCGGAATCCAGGATCCTCGAAGCCCCGTTCTGGGAGTAGCACTCGGCGTCGATCCTCTCGTTCCAGTCGTGGTAGGGGTAAGCCGAGTCCTGCCGCTCTATCGCCTCGAGCCAGGGGCTCTCACGCGGCGGCTGGTAGAAGTGTCCGTGGATGCAGACGTAGCGCTTCACGCGCCGCGCTCTCCGCCCCGCGCGTGCGCCGCTCCCGAGCCGGAGATCACCCGCGCCCCTCGTGCCTCAGGAAGACCGCTCCCAGCGGCGGAAGCTGGAGAGAAAGCGAGCAGGCTCTCCCATGGTAAGGCACGGCCAGGGCCTCCACCCCTCCCATGTTGCCGATCCCGCCCCCGCCGTACTCCCGGGCGTCCGTGTTGAGGATCTCGCGCCAGTGGCCCCGCAGGGGCACGCCGACGCGGTAGCCGGTGCGCGGCACGGGAGTGAAGTTCAGGACGATGGACATCGGAGGCGCCTCCGCGCCTCCGCGGCGGATGAACGAGAGGCAGCTCTGATCGCTGTCGCCCGCGTCGATCCATTCGAACCCGGAGGGATCGAAGTCCCTCTCGTGGAGGGCGGGCTGCGTGCGATAGGCCCGGTTGAGGTCGGTGACGAGGCGCCGGATGCCCTGGTGCGGGGCATGCTCGAGCAGGTGCCAGTCCAGGCTGCTCTCGTGGTCCCACTCGTCCCACTGCCCGATCTCGCATCCCATGAAGAGCAGCTTCTTCCCCGGCTGCGCGTACATGAAGGCGAGGAGCAGTCGCAGGCTCGCGAACTTCTGCCAGTCGTCTCCCGGCATCTGTCGCAGGAGCGAGCCCTTCCCGTGGACCACCTCGTCGTGCGACAGGGGCAGGACGAAGTTCTCGTTGAAGGCGTAGATCATCCGGAAGGTGATCTCGTTGTGGTGGTAGCGCCGGTGGACGGGCTCCTTCCGCATGTAGGTGAGCGTGTCGTGCATCCACCCCATGTCCCACTTCATGCCGAAGCCCAGCCCTCCGACGTAGACGGGCCGCGAGACCATGGGCCACGCCGTGGACTCCTCGGCGATGGTCTGGGTGCCCGGGAACGAACGATAGGTCTCGGCGTTGAAGCGCCGCATGAAATCGATCGCCTCCAGGTTCTCGCGGCCTCCGTACTCGTTGGGGATCCACTCCCCTTCGTTGCGCGAATAGTCCAGGTAGAGCATGGAGGCCACGGCGTCCACCCGCAGCGCGTCGGCGTGGTAGTGCTCGAGCCAGAAGAGCGCGCTCGAGATCAGGAAGCTCCGGACCTCGTTCCTCCCGTAGTTGAAGATGTGGGTGTTCCAGTCGGGATGGAACCCCTTGCGCGGATCCAGGTGCTCGTAGAGATGCGCCCCGTCGAAGCGCGCGAGCCCGTGCTCGTCGTTGGGGAAGTGCGAGGGAACCCAGTCGAGGATCACGCCGATTTCCGCCTGGTGGAGCGTGTCGACGAGGTACATGAAGTCCTGGGGCGGCCCGTAGCGGCTCGTCGGCGCGAAGTAGCCGGTCGTCTGGTATCCCCACGATCCGAAGAAGGGGTGCTCCATCACGGGCAGGAACTGCACGTGCGTGAAGCCCATCTCCGAGACGTAGTCGGCCAGGCGCGGCGCCAGCTCACGGTAGCTGAGCGGCCTCCCTCCTTCCTCGGGCACCCTGCGCCAGGAGCCGAGGTGGACCTCGTAGATGGAGATCGGCGCCGTGAGGGCCTGGGCCGCCGCCCTCTTCTCCATCCACCGGGCATCGTTCCAAGTGAAGCTGAGATCCCAGACCACCGAGGCGGTCTTCGGCGGCTCCTCCGCGCGGACGGCGAAGGGATCGGCCTTGTCGACCCCGCTGGTGCTGCCGCGCGGAATCACGTGGTACTTGTAGCGCGCGCCGGCCTCGATGCCCGGGATGAAGAGCTCCCAGATTCCGGAGCTCTCTGCCGGCGCCATTCTGTGGGCTGCCCGATCCCAGCCGTTGAAGTCGCCCGTCACGGAGACGCTCCCGGCGTCCGGAGCCCAGACGGAGAAGTACGCTCCCCTCTCACCGCCGGGGGCCATCAGGTGGGATCCGAGATGGCGATAGAGCCGGTAATGGGTGCCTTCATTGAAGAGATGGAGATCATCCCGAGTCAGGAGCGAGCAGCGCGGCGCGCCGGCTCCCGCGGCGGCCCTCTCCGCCGCCGATGGCGAGCCCTTCGCTCCGCGCGTCTCACGGCCGGACCCCTCCGGTGGGTTCAATCGGCTCATGCGCCCGTCCCGCCGCCGGCGTGGCGCTCGTGGTTCACGCCCTGGAGGATCTCGCGCGCCTCTCGGCTCGTCGTGATCCCCTCGACCGCGAGGTGTGACCGGCGCGTCCAGTTCGGCCGCTCGGTGGAAGTCCCCGGCACGTTCTGCGGCCGGGATTCGAGCCACAGATCCTCCAGGTTGACTTGCAGCAATCGCGAGGCTCCTCCCGCGAGATGCTGGAGGCAGGCCTTCAGGAGGGCTGTCTCGCTTTCCTCCCCCTCGGGGAGCAGCCCGCGCTCCCTCAGGGTCCTGCGCAGGGACTGGACGGCCTCGATCCTCCGGGCTCGCTCGCGATGCAGGGCGCTCTCGTCGAGGAGGCCGAGAGCGTGGCGCTCCTCGATGTCGAGCCCGCGCAGGAAAGCCGCGAAGGTCGGCATGTCGTGCGTGTTGAGGCTGGCCATCACCGGGTCCGGCGGCGCCGCCAGGTTCCCTCCGGACCACTCGATCTCGATCTGGAGTACGTGCATTCCCAGAAGAGAGCGGCTCGCCATCTCCTCGCGGATCTCCGGAGGCACCGTGCCGAGGTCCTCGCCGACCACCACGCATCCTGACCGTCGCGCCTCGAGGCAGAGGACCGCGAACAGCTCGGCCTGCGGGTAGTTCACGTAGACACCCTCCGTCGGCGCCGCGCCCTCGGGCACCCAGAAGAGGCGGCGGAGCGACATGACGTGATCGATCCGGAGCAGCCCCGCGTGGGCCATCGCCTTGCGCAGCCCCATCGCGAAGTACCGGTACCCATCCTCCTTCGCCCGCTCGGGGTGCGGAGGCCGGAAGCCCCAGTCCTGCCCTCCCGTGAAGAGAGCGTCCGGAGGCGCTCCGGTGCCGGCTCCCTCAGCGAAGAGGTGGCGCCATCGCCAGGCATCGTAGCCTTCCGGATGGACTCCCAGGGGGGAGTCGAGGTAGAGGCAGGCTCCGGCCCCGAGCGCGCGCCGCGAGGCCTCGGCCATCTGCCCGCTCGCGACCCACTGGGCGTACTCGTGGTAGAGCACGGCGCCGGCCGGCGCGGCCTCCTCCCCGATCGCCCCCTCCCGCAGCGCCGCGGGCCACTGCCGCCAGGGAAGCCCGAGGTGCTCCGTCGCGGCCCGGAACCGGGAATACCCCTGAAGCTCCGGCTCCGACCGTACGAACTCCCTGAAGGCTGCGGCACGGGAGGTGGATCGGCCCGCGAGGTCCGAGGCCAGGCAGGAGAGGATCTCCCGCTTGAGGTCCGAGGCGCGCCGGTAGTCCACGGGCCTCGCCCAGGGCGGCTCATCGCCTCCATGCACCTCGACAGAGCGCTCGGCGGCTGCGCGGGCCTCCGGGCAGAGATCAATTTCGGGGATCGCCCAGGGATCCACGTAGAGCTCGTTGAGGAAGAGCCGGCTGACCGGAGCGTAGGGGCTGGGATCGTACGGCTCGCCCAGGAAGGCGGCGGTGAGGGGAAGCGTGCCGTAGAAGGAGGCGCCCATCGCACCGGCCCATGCGGCAAGCCCGCCGAGCATCGTGTAGTCCCCGATCTCGGGGCCATCCATCCGCCACGCTGAATAAAGAGGAAGGAAGAGACCCCAGGCGCGCTTCTCGTGCGGCCAGGGAGGAGCGCTGGAAGGTGCCACGATGACCGTGGCCTCGGTCCTCCGCCGGCCCACCTCGACGACGAGGCGGTGATAGCCCGGCTCCAGCTTCCAGGGCAGCCCGATCTCGACAGCGAGACACTCGACGCCTTCGACAGAGCAGCCTTCCAACCGGCGCAGCGAGCTCGTGCTCACTTCCGTACGGAAAGACCGCGCTCCGGTGCCGGGCGACGCGACGACGTCGAAGGGCTCGAGCTGGAACGACGCCAGCGCTTCGGCCTCCTCTCCCCGCAGCCTCATCTTGAAGGAGAGCAGCTCCGTCTCACCGCAGAGAAGCACGGGCTCGATCAGTCGGGCCCACCGGGCCTCCCGCTCCGCGCGGAGTGTCGAGGGGGCGTCCGCCGCAGTTTCAATGGGAGAGCCGAGAGCCCTGAGGATGGCCGTGAGCGCCTCCGGGCTCGCCCGCGCAAGCCTCCCCAGGCCATCCACGTAGGAGGTATGGATCCCGTGCGTCCCGGCCAGCTCCTCGAGGGCCTCGTGCTCCGCCGTCCTCGTTTCTTCCATAGGGGGGGTCATTCTCGGCGCCCCCGAAGGGGAGGTCAAGGGAGCCCCTCGCGCGGCCCGAGCCGCGACCCGGAGGGGCTCCTGGATTGCCCGCGCCGCCGTCAGAGGTTAGATTGCGCCTCCTCCCGGAGGAGGGAGCCCCTGCGCTTCCCGCGCGGGGCTTAGGAGTCACCCGGACCGAACCGTCCCCCCAACTCATGGACTGGATCTTCGAGCCACAGGCGTGGGTGGCGCTCGCCACCCTCACCGCCATAGAAATCGTCCTCGGAATCGACAACATCGTCTTCCTGTCGATCCTCGTCGGGCGGCTGCCCGCGGGCGAGAGGGCCTCCGCGAGGCTCCTCGGGCTGGCCGGCGCCATGGGAACGAGGATCCTCCTGCTCCTCGGCCTGAGCTGGATCATGCGCCTGACGGCGCCGCTCTTCTCGGTTTTCGGCACGGAGATCTCGGGCCGCGACCTGATCCTCATCGCAGGGGGCCTCTTCCTCCTGGGGAAGAGCACGAAGGAGATCCACCACCAGCTCGAGGAGGTCCACGGGCTGCCGAAGGCAAAGGGCCGCGGCGGCTACTGGAGCGTGATTGCTCAGGTGGCGATCATCGACATCGTCTTCTCCCTCGACTCCGTCATCACGGCCATCGGCCTCGCCAATCACGTGCAGGTGATGATCCTGGCCATCATCCTCGCGGTCGTGGCGATGATGATCTTCGCCGGAGCCGTGAACCACTTCATCGAGAAGCACCCGACCATCCGGATGCTGGCCCTGAGCTTCCTCCTGCTGATCGGGCTCGCGCTGGTCTCGGAGGGACTGGACATCCACATCCCCAAGACCTCGATCTACTTCGCGATGGCCTTCTCCCTGGGCGTGGAATTCCTCAACATGCGGGTCGGCTCCAGAAGGACGCGGAACGCCCCGTGACCCCCGTCCCCCTCGCCGGCCACCTGCCCGTCCGGGTCGCCTACTTCTCGATGGAGATCGCCCTGGAATCGGGGATCCCCACCTACAGCGGCGGCCTCGGCGTCCTCGCAGGTGACACGCTCCGGGCGGCCGCGGATCGCGGGCTGGAGATGGTGGGCGTGACGCTCGCCTACCGGAAGGGCTACTTCAAGCAGCGCCTCGACGAGACGGGCAACCAGACCGAGGAGCCCTCCGAATGGTCGCCGGAGGGTCGCCTCCCCCTGGAGACCTCGCGGGCGCGCGTCCGGATCGAGGGCCGTGAGGTCCTGATCCGGGCCTGGCGGTACTCCCTCACGGGAGTGCGCGGCCACGTCGTGCCTGTCTTCCTGCTCGACACGGCACTCGAAGCGAACTCCCCCTGGGACCGGACGATCACCGACCACCTCTACGGAGGGGACCAACGGTACCGTCTGGCCCAGGAAATCGTGCTCGGCGTCGGGGGCGTCGCCCTGCTGCGTGAGCTGGGCTACTCAGGCTTCACCAGCTACCACATGAACGAGGGTCACTCCTCCCTGCTGGCTCTCGCGCTGATGGCCGAGGAGGCGCGCAGGACCGAAGGCAAGGTCCGCGCGGGCGCCCTCGACTCCGTGCGCTCCCGCTGCGTCTTCACGACCCATACTCCCATCGCCGCCGGCCATGACAGGTTTCCGGAGGATCTCGCACGCGGGATGATCGGGCCCGACCTCGTGGAGCTGGTCGATCGCCACGCGTCCTGGAGCGAGGGCGCATTGAACATGACGCGCCTGGGCCTCTTCTACTCCCACTACGTGAACGGCGTTTCCATGCGCCACGAAGGTGTCTCGCGGGGCCTCTTTCCGGGCCATCCGATCAACGCGGTGACGAACGGAGTCCACGCCGCCACCTGGGCTTCGGAGCCGCTGCGCCAGCTCTTCGACAGGCACATCCCCGAGTGGCGCAGGGACAATCTGTACCTGCGATACGCGAGCGGCATTCCGCTGCACGAGGTCTCGGAGTCGCACGAAGCCGCCAAGAGGGATCTCCTCGCGGAGGTTGAGGCGCGCACCGGGCAGCAGCTCGATCCCGAGGTCTTCACCATCGGATTCGCCAGGCGGGCGACCTCCTACAAGCGGCCCGACCTCCTCTTCACCGATCTCGAGCGGCTCAGGCAGATCGCCACCAGGACGGGGAGGATCCAGATCCTCTACGCAGGGAAGGCCCATCCCAGGGACGTGGAGGGCAAGGATCTGATCCGCAAGATCGTGTCGGCATCCGGAGCACTGAAGGGCTCCCTGGCGGTGGCCTACCTGGAGGGGTACGACATGGCGCTGGGGCTGAAGCTCTGCGCCGGCTCCGACCTGTGGCTGAACACGCCTCTCAAGCCCCTGGAGGCGTCGGGAACGAGCGGCATGAAGGCCGCGGTCAACGGGGTGCCCAGCCTGAGCGTGCTCGACGGCTGGTGGGTCGAGGGCCACGTCGAGGGGGTGACCGGCTGGTCCATCGGCGACGGCCACGAGGCGGAGGTGGATCCGGCCGACGAGGTGGAATCCCTCTATGCCAAGCTCGAGGACACCATCGTGCCGCTCTTCTACTCGAGCCCGCTCGCGTTCACCGGGATCCGGCGATCGACCATCGCCCTGAACGGATCCTATTTCAACGCCCAGCGCATGCTCTCGCAGTACCTCCTGAACGCCTACGGCGGCCCCCGCTGAACAGAAGTGCCGGCCCGAGGCCTATCGTTCAGGAGGCTTGCTGTTCCTGCTTTACCTCGAACCGGAGCCGGGCGACGCGGCCGCGCACGACCTTGAGGATCGAGACCCTGTAGTCGGGCAGCTCCAGGACGTCGCCCGCCGAGGGGATCCGGCCCAGGGAGGCCACCACCCAGCCGCCGATGGTGTCGTGCTCGCCGCCGAGATCCACCTCCAGCGTCTCGGCCGCCTCGGGGAGGGAGACCGCCCCGGCCATCTCGATCACGCTCGGCGACGGGCGCAGGATGAGGGGGGTCATCCTGTCGAACTCGTCCGGGATGGGGCCCACGATCTCCTCGAGGGCGTCCTCCAGGAAGGCCAGCCCGACGTTGATCCCGTGCTCGTCGACGACCACGGCACAGTGCACCTGGGCATGCTGCAGCTGCACGATGAAGCGCGATAGCGGCTGCGTGTCCGGCACGGTCACGACGCCGCGCACGATCGCCGCAATATCGGGCTCCTCCCGGGCGATCATCCGGTTCAGGACGTCCCTCACGTGGACGATGCCGACGACCGAGTCCATGTCCGGATCGCAGAGCGGATACCTGGAGTGGCCGTTGCGGCGCACGACCTCCAGGTTCGCTTCGAGCGGCTGCGACTTCGTCAGGTAGGCGATCTCGACTCTCGGCACCATGATGTGACGGACTTCACGCTTCATGAGCCCGAGCACCCTGCCGCCCATCGCCTCCTGCCTCTCCGTGATGAGCCCTGCCCGGGAAGAGGCGCGGAAGATCGCGCGCAGCTCATCCACGTCGTGGGTGCCTTCCTGCTCGATGGTCGAGGAGAAGCCCGCCAGCCTCACGAGAGCGCCGGCGACGGTGTTGATGGTCCAGATGAGAGGCCTGAACACGAAGGTGAAGCCCACGAGCGGGTAGGCCAGCAGGATCGCGGCCTGCTCCGGCTTTTGTAGAACTATGACCTTCGGGACCTGCTCCCCGACCGTCATGTGCAGGACCGTGATCATCGCGAGGGAAGCGCCGAAGGCGAGGGCATGGACCAGGGGCCCTTCCTGGAGCGCGAGCCCGGCGGCATCGGCGCCACGAAGCAGGAGGACCGCTACGGCCGGCTCGGCGAGCCAGCCGAGGACCAGGCTGGCCACCGTGACGCCGAGCTGGCAGGCCGACAGGTAGTAGTCGAGCCGTTCGAGAATCCTGGAAGCCGCCCCCGCGCCGTGCCGCCCCTCTTCGACCAGCCTCGCGATCCGCGTCGGGCGCGCCTTGACGATGGCGAACTCCACCGCGACGAAGTAGGCGTTGGCCACGACGGCCACGACGCTGGCGACGATGCGCCAGGTCTGGCTCGAAGCCTCGCCCAGAAGGGTCTCCATCATCGGGAAGCTGTCCCCTGGCCGGGCGGTGACGTGAAACGGATCCCGCACCGGCGAGCCGGGATTATACGACGCCGCTCCTGCCGGCCCGGTGGTGGGCCTCCGGGTCGGGCCGCGCGGGATCCTCGCTCCGTTCCCGTCATTCCCGGAAGCGGCCCCGCGGCCTGATCGCGGGCCGGATCAAGCGACCGTCAGGTACTGCACGCTGAACCACTCGCGAGGGTCGGTCCAGACGTGTTCGAGCCGCCACCCGGCGCTCCGGGCAAGCTCATCGAATTGATCGAGGGCGTACTTGTAACAGGACTCGGTGAAGATCGTCTCACCCTTCTCGAAGGGGATCAGGCACGAGCCGATGCGGACGCACTGATCCACCGTGCTGACCAGGTGCATCTCGATCCGGCCCTCGCCCTCGTCGTAGCGAGCCTGGTGACGGAAGCGGCCCGGCCGGAAATCAGCGCCCAGCTCCCGGTTGATTCGCTCCAGCAGATTGAGGTTGAAGGCGGCCGTGACTTCCTCGCGGTCGTCGTAGGCCGCTTCGAGGATCGCCGCGTCCTTCCTGAGATCGACCCCGATCAGGAGGCCGCCGCCGCTCCCGGCGGTGCTGGCGGCGCGCTCGAGGAATCCACGGGCCGCCGCAGGTTCGAAGTTTCCGATGGTCGAGCCCGGAAAGTAGACGGCCCTCCGGGAGGGAAGGCTGGATCCCTCCGGGATCCCGAAGCCCGAGGTGTAGTCAGCGACCACGGGCAGCACCTCGAGGCGGGGGTACTCGACCTCGAGCGCGCGGGCGAAGCGCATCAGCGCATCCTCCGAGATGTCGATGGGGACGTAGCCGGCCGGCTCCACGAGGTGATCGAGCAGGAGGCGCGTCTTCCGGCCGCTGCCGGGGCCGTATTCGAGGAGGAGGCATCGGGGGCCGAGAGCCCGGGCCATCTCCGCCGCATGACAGTCCATGATCGAGAGCTCCGTGCGCGTGAGGTAGTACTCCTCGAGGTCGCAGATCTTCTCGAAGAGGCGCGATCCGCGGGCGTCGTAGAAGTACTTGCACGGCAGCGTCTTCCGCGGGCGCTGGAGACCCTCGAGGACCTCCTCATGGAAGCGCGTGACGGCCGGCGGGAGGTCGCGGACTCGGACCCGCAGTGCGGGAGTCGTTCGCTTCAAGAGGCGTCTCCCATGGCTCTGGCCCACCCCCGCCGGCTCCGGGCCTTACCCCGGTGCCCTCGGGGAGGGCTGCACCCGGGCCGCCCGAGCGGCTCGGGAGAGCGTTCCGCCATGTTCGGAGGTTGGAGACTACCCTACTCTCGGGGCCCCCGGGAGCGCAACGCCGAGTCACCCGGTAGGGGCGGGGCAGCGTGCTAGACTCGCCCCCCCTTGATCGCCACCTGCACCACCTGTTCGGCATCCCTGCCCGAGGCCAGCCGCTTCTGTCCATCGTGCGGCGCCCCAGCCTCTCCATCCTCGAACGTACCCACGCAGCTCGCGGGTGACGGCCACGCTCCGGGCCGGGGAACCGCGGCGGGTGGAACTCGCCCATCCGCCGCTCCCCCGCGAAGCGCACCCGCACGCGGCTTGGCCGCCATCAGCTCGGCTTCAGA
Source organism: uncultured Acidobacteriota bacterium (assembly GCA_964568735.1). Classification (GTDB taxonomy): domain Bacteria; phylum Acidobacteriota; class Polarisedimenticolia; order JACPZX01; family JACPZX01; genus CAZMRF01. Next base: position 38,455 of record CAZMRF010000027.1, on the reverse strand, counting down.
TCCCGTGGGTCAGGCCCGCTTCATCCCCGGCGCCGTCATCGCAGAGCGCTATCGCGTCATCGGCCTGCTGGGCCGGGGCGGGATGGGCGAGGTCTACCGCGCGGACGATCTCAAGCTGGGCCAGGCCGTCGCGCTCAAGTTCCTCCCCGAGTCGTTCGCCGCCGACCCCGGACGCCTCCAGCGCTTCTACAACGAAGTGAAGGTGGCGCGCCAGGTGTCGCATTCGAACGTCTGCCGGGTGCACGACATCGACGAGTACGAGGGGCACCCCTTCATCTCGATGGAGTACATCGACGGAGAGGATCTCTCGTCCCTGCTGAGGCGGATCGGGCGGTTGCCCGGCGAGAAGGCGGTCCAGATCGCGCGGCAGATCTGCGCCGGCCTCGCCGCGGCGCACGAGCGCGGAATCCTCCACCGAGACCTCAAGCCGGCGAACGTCCTCCTCGACGGACGGGGCCACGCCCACCTCACGGACTTCGGCCTGGCGGGGCTCGCCCAGGAGATCGCCGGCCCCGAGGTGAGGGCCGGCACTCCGGCCTACATGGCCCCCGAGCAGCTCGCAGGCAAGGAGGTGACCGTCCGGAGCGATCTCTACTCGCTCGGCCTCACGCTCTACGAGCTCTTCACCGGGAAGGTCGCCTTCGAGGCCCGCTCCACGGAGGAGCTGATCCGGCTCCAGACCGATACCACCCCCGCATCCCCATCGCGGCTCGTCGAGGGCCTCGACCCGTCGGTGGAGAGGGTGATTCTCCGATGTCTCGAGAGGGACCCCGCCGTGCGCCCCGGCTCGGCTCTCGCAGTGGCGGCGGCTCTCCCGGGCGGCGACCCGCTGGCCGCCGCGCTCGCAGCCGGCGAGACCCCCTCGCCGCAGATGGTCGCCGACGCAGGCGAGGAGGGGGCGCTGAGACCCGCCATCGCTCTCGCCTTCGCCGCCATCGTGCTGGCGGGCATCACGCTCCAGGCCTTCACGGCCGACGGCCGCCACACGATCCAGCGCGTTCCGACACCTCGATCTCCGGAGGTCCTCGCATCCGGCGCACGCGACCTCATCGCCTCCTTCGGCTACGGGGAGGTGCCCGCGGACTCAGCGTGGGGGTTCGTGCTCGACGACGATCTCGTCCGCGAGATCCGAGAGAAGGACGCCGGGATCGACAGGTGGGACCGCCTGGGGACGGCCCGTCCTGCGGCCTATTCCTTCTGGTATCGGCAGAGCCCGCGGGTGCTCGTCCCGCGACAGCTCAACAGCACCCTCAGCGACTCGGATCCCCCGGTGCTCGTTTCGGGGATGATCAACGTCCGGCTGGATCCCGAAGGACGCCTCGTCACCTTCACAGCGGTCCCGCCGCAGCTGGACGCTCAGGCGGGAGAAAGCGCGGAGGCTCCCGACTGGGCTCCCCTCTTCGCCGCGGCCGGTCTGGAGATGGCCTCCTTCCGCGAGGTCGCCCCGCAATGGAATCCCCTCATCAACTGCCACAAGCAGACCGCATGGGAGGGAGATCTCCCCGATGCTGCTGGCATTCCCCTCCGCGTCGAGGCTTGCGCCTACCGCTCCCGGCCGGCCTGGTTCACCGTCGTGCCAGCCTGGAGGCGGCCGAACCTGATGGAGCAGGATGAGCCGACGGGGCTCGAAGATCTCCTGGCGTACGGCATACTCGGCTTCGTCCTCCTCGTGCTCGGAACGGCCGCCTACCTGGCGTGGAGGAGCCAGAGGCTGGGACGCAGCGATCGGAAGGGAGGCTTCCGGCTGGCCGCCTACCTCTTCTCGGTCCTGATGCTCTCGGATCTCCTGCGCATGCACCACGTGCCCGCGCTCGGCGAGGCCTACCTGATCATCGTCGCCCTCTCGACGAACCTCCTGCTCACGGCCCTCGTGTGGCTCCTCTACCTGGGGGTCGAGCCCTACGTGCGGAGGATCTGGCCCGACGTTCTCATCACGTGGAGCCGCCTGCTCGCCGGCCGGCTGCGCGATCCTCGCATCGGGAGGGACATCCTGATCGGGGGCGCCACGCACGCCGCCCTCTTCATCGTGGGCTTCGCCACCGAGGCAGCCCTCAGGGGCCTCGGCTTCGCCGAGCCGGCCCCTCCGGAGACCCTCACGTTCGTCCTCCAGGGCGGTGTCAGCGCGCTCTCGACGATCCTGTTGATGTTCGTCAACCCCCTGATCGGCCCGCTCTTCTTCCTCGTGTCGCTCCTCGTCCTGCGCCTGCTGCTCAGGCGGCAGGGACTCGCCATCGCCGCGCTCGCGATCATCGGCTCGATCTTCGTCATCCTCGGGACGGCCGCCCAGATCCCTCCAGGCGCCGGATCGCGACCGCTCTACCTCGGGATCGTGGGGGGCACGGCGCTCGTTTCGTTCGGATGCTTCTTCTTCGTCCTGATCCGCTACGGCTACCTCGCGGCTGCCTTCGCGGCCTTCTTCGAGGTGCCCTTCGTCCTCTTTCCCATCTCGTTTGACTTCTCCACCTTCTACTCGGGCACCGCCTTCATGGCCCTGCTGCCCATGGCCGGGGTCACGCTCTACGCCTTCCACATTTCGCGCGCCGGCCGTCCGCTCCTGAGCGGCTCCTTCCTGCCCGACTGAGGCAGCGTGATCGAGCGGCGGAACACCACCGAGGTGGGTGCGCGAGGGCTCTCACCCCCCCGGCCTCGATGTGTCCGAAGGGCGCGAGAGCTCCGCCATGACCGATGTGCAGGGGCAGGCTCGGCTCTGACCTGACCGAATTCCGCCCCCGGCGCGGCTTTCCGCTCGCCACCCGCCGAGGTCTGTCAATTTCACCGGAATCGGGTTATAACTCCGCATTCCTCGGGGCCCGGAGTCGCCGCTCCTGGCTTCCTGTCGGAGGGTGACCAACGTGCGGGTTCTTCTCGTGAACCCGGAGTTCCCCGATTCCTACTGGAGCGGGAGGTTCGCCCTCCCCTTCGCCGGGCGCCGGAGCCTCCTTCCCCCGCTGGGCCTCCTGACGGTCGCGGCCCTCCTGCCGCGTGACTGGGAATACCGCCTCGTGGACCTGAACAACGGTCCGCTGACCGACGAGGACATCCGCTGGGCCGAGGTCGCGATGCTCACCGGCATGCTCGTGCAGCGCCGCTCGCTCCACGAGGTGCTCGCGCGCTGCCGCCGCGAGGGGCTCCGCACGGTCGTGGGCGGCCCCTATGCGACGGCCCTGCCGGGCGAGCTGACTCTCGCAGACCACGTGGTCGTGGGAGAGGCCGAAGATCTCGCCGCGGAGCTTGCAGCCGACCTCGCCGCCGGCCGGGCGAAGCCCCAGTACCGCGAATCGGGCAAGCCGGATCTCTCGGCTGCCCCGCTCCCACGGTACGACCTCATCAGGCCCGACGCCTACCACCAGATGGCGCTGCAGTACTCGCGCGGCTGCCCCTTCAGTTGCGAGTTCTGCGACATCATCGTGATGTACGGCAGGAAGCCCCGGACGAAGACGCCGGCGCAGGTCGTCGCGGAGCTGGAAGTCATCCGGAACATGGGCTTCGCAGGAGATGTCTTCTTCGTCGACGACAACTTCATCGGGAACAAGAAGGCCGTCCGGGAGGTGCTCCCCGAGATCGCGGCCTGGAGGAAGCGGACGCAGGCCCCCCTCGAGTTCTACACGGAAGCCTCGATGAACCTGGCCGACGACGCCGCGCTCGTCGATTCGATGACGGCGGCCGGATTCTCGGCGGTCTTCATCGGCATCGAGACGCCTTCGGAGGAGGGACTCAAGGAGACGCACAAGTACCAGAACCTCCGGAGGGATCTCGTCGAGCAGGTGCACGGACTCATGAACCAGGGTCTTGACGTCTGGGCGGGGTTCATCCTCGGGTTCGACAGCGACGGCCCCGAGATCTTCGACCGGATGACGGAGTTCATCCGCACCGCCGCCATCCCCTACGCGATGGTCGGACTGCTCGCAGCGCTGCCGAACACGCCCCTCTACCACAGGCTCGACCGGGAGGGGAGGCTTCGTCCCGACGTGACCGGTGATCAGTTCGGCCTCACGAACGTCAAGACGGTGCTGCCCGCCCGGAAGATGCTCGCCGGGTACCGCCGGGTCCTCGAGAGCCTCTACCACCCCGAGCCCTTCTTCGAGAGGTGCCGCACGAACCTCAAGCTCTGGCGGCCGGCGCCCGGCTCGCTGCGGCCCATGGTCCCGAGGGATCTCCTGTCGGGCCTGCGAGCGGCGGCCGGGCAGGGCCTCCTCGGGAGCTACAGGAAGGCCTACTGGAGCTTCCTCCGCTGGGTGATGGAGCAGCAGCCCTCGAAGCTTCCCCGGGCGGTCGCCCAGGCCGCGGCGGGCCATCACTACATCACCTACACGCGCAAGGTGGTCGTACCCTCGCTGGGCGTCCTCGCTCCGGCCCTCCGATCGAGAGCGCCCGTCCCGGCCGCCTGAGGCGGCCAGCCCCCGGCCCTGCACTCGGGGCGAGCCCCCCTCGACCACCCGTGTGACATGATGCCGGCTCGATTCTCCTGAGGGCGGAGCCTGTGGCTACCGACAGATCGTACGGTGGACAGTCGATGACGGGGCCGCTGCGGCGTGTTCTCGTGGCCTCTCCCGGTGCCGCCGGCTGGAGCGAGCCCGATCGTGCCGATCGATGGCGCGACCTGGGCTACACCCACCCCCCGGACGGGGCCCTTGCGGCGCGCCAGCACGAGGCGCTGCGCGCGATTCTCCTCGCGGCCGGTGCGGAGGTCGTCGAGCTCCCGTGCGCCGGCGCCCTTTCACTCGACAGCATCTACGTCCACGATCCGTCGTTGATGACGGACCATGGAGCCATCTGCCTCCGGATGGGCAAGCGCCAGCGCGCGCCGGAGCCCGACAGCCACCTCGCCTGGTTCGGGAGCGCCGGGATCCCCCTGCTGGGCGCGATCACGCCGCCCGGCGTCGCCGAGGCCGGCGACCTCGTCTGGCTCGGCGAAGGGAGGCTCCTCGCGGGGCGCGGATACCGCACGAACGACGCGGGCATCGGCCAGCTACGGGCTCTCCTCGCACCGAGGGGGGTCGAGGTGATCTCCACCCCCATCCCCCACGGAAGAGGCCCGGCCGTCTGCCTCCACCTGATGTCCCTCATGAGCATGCTGGACGAGGGGGTGGCCCTCGTGGATGCCGAGCTGCTGGCGGTCGAGACGATGGAGCTGCTCGAGAGGCTCGGGTTCCAGCTCGTCGGGATCGACCCGGCCGAGCGGGCCACCCAGGCGGCGAACGTCCTTTCGCTCGGGCAGCGCCGCCTCGCAGCCATCGATGAGAACATCCGGACCATCGGGAGGCTCCGGGAAGCGGGCTTCGATGTCGGGACATTCCCCGGGAGCGAGATCTGCCAGAACGGTGGCGGCGGCCCGACCTGCCTGACCAGGCCGATCCTCCGTGGTTAACCCTATTTCCGCTTGACCTTGCGGCCGGCATTGCGTATGTGAACCTTTACCGTCGGGGAAGAGAAGCAGGGAATTCGCATTACTTTCGGGCAGACCTCAATCAGGACACAGGAAATCTCTGCCCCCTGACCGCGTTCCGGTGGATGCCGACGGCTCCTGCCGGGATCGCGCGGGGGCGGGAGCGCGCCACGATGCCAGGACGCCTCAGCCGATTCCTACTCAGCGCCGTGTCCCTAGCGGCCATCTCCGCCTCATCGGCCGTCGCCGCGCCGGTGGAGATCTTCTCGATGACGCCGGCCTTCTCGCCCTTCAACGTCGCGGGACGGACGGCGACGATCAAGGGCATCGGTTTCACCGCGTCCACCGCCGCCACTTTCGGTCCGACGGCCGCAACCACGACCTTCATCAACTCGCGCACGCTCGTGGTGACGATTCCCACCGTGGCCTCCGCCCGGTTCAACACGGTGACCTTCACGGACCCCGTCAACGGGAGCGACCAGTTCTATCCCTTTCTCCACACAGGCCCCGTCTTCTACGTTGCGATTACCGGCAATGACAGCAATGCCGGGACCAGCCCCGCGTCCCCCAAGCGGACCCTCGGAGCGGCCTTCGCCGCCGTGGACTCGATCACGCCCTCGGAGGTCCGCGTGTCGGCGGGCCTCTACCTCGAATCGCAGCTCGAGCTCAACCACGGGACCGCCTTGTCATGTGGCTGGGCTCCGGGCTTCGGCCAGAGGGATCCCGACGGAAACGTCTCGGAGGTCGACGCCGGGCGGACAGGCTTCGTCATGCGCACCTCCGGATTGATGAACGTCACCGTCATCGACGGGTGCACGCTCACCAACGGCCTGCGTGACGGGCTGGGCGGAGGAGCGGTGCCCATCTCCGCGGACACCATCGTCATCAACAACAACGTCATCGCCGGCAACACGAGCACCTTCCTCGGCGGCGGAATCTACTGGAGAGCCACCTCTTCCTATGGGGGCAAGCCCACCTTCAGCAACAACGTCGTCGTGGGAAACCGCTCGAACAAGCAGCGGGGCGGCGGCATCAGCCCGTACGCCTTCTACGACACGGTCGAGGACGTGGATGTCACGATCTCCGGCAACCACATCGTCGGCAACCGCTCGTTCCTGAGCAGGGGCGGAGGCATCTCTTTCTCCACCGGGACCTACATCGGGTACAACGAGGGGAAGCTCACCATCGCCGACAACGTCATCGCCCACAACGATGCCAAGGGCGGCGGAGGGCTCGACGTCTCCACGTCGAACTACGCCGACCTGTACAAGCTCTCCGTGAAGAACAATCTCGTCGCGGGCAACACCGTGGGGGGAGGAGGCGGCGGCGTCTCGCTGGGAGGACTGGGGACCTACGACGGAGAGTTCAAGGGCACCACGATCGCCGACAACGTCGGCGGCCCCTACCAGGGGGGCGGCTTCACGATCGGAGGCGGGGTCACGCTCGCGCCGGGCTTCCAGGCCAGCGACCTGATCCTCTGGGGCAATTCGGGCGAGGACGTCGTGGGCTTCGCCATCGACGCCATCGACTACTCGATCTCGGGTACGCCTCTGTCGGGTCCCGGCAACATGTCGGTCGATCCCCGCTTCACGGTGGGCCAACTCAGCAACTACTACCTCCGCCAGAACGATCCCAACCTGCCGGACAGCCCCGCCGTGAACGCGGGCAGCGGCCTGGCCAGCGATTTCTCGCTCAACCCGATCACGACGAGCACCGACAACACGCTCGACAGCGGCGTGAATGATCTCGGCTACCACGCCCTCCTGTCGATCCCCAACTCGGCCGTCCTGATAACGGTCACCCGCGTGGATCCGGCCCGTGGCGACATCAACGGCACGGACTGGGTTCTCGTCCGTGGCGACGGCTTCGACCCCGGAGCGCAGGTCCAGTTCGGCGGAGTTCCCGCGACCGACCAGATCTACATGGGCCACCGGCGAATCCTGGCGAGGCCGGCACCCCGTGCGCTCGGATTCGTGAACGTGCGCGTGTTCAACCCCGACGCCACGAACGCCACGCTCGTGAGCGGCTACCTCTACCTCGACAACATGCCGCCCTTCTGGACGAGCACGGTCGGCGTCATCACGGCCACGGGCGGCGTGGATGCCTGCCGGAGGACCGTGCTCCTGGACTGGAACGCGGCCGTGGACACCGACTCGCCCCCGGTGACCTACGAGGTCTACCGCGAAGAGTGTCTCGCGCCCCTCATCCCCGGCCTTCCGTGCGACAACTTCGGGTACATTCCGAACGCCAGCAACTTCCTCGCCACGACGCCGCAGTCCTACTTCGCCGACATGACGATCGGCGCGAGCGGCCAGGCCAAGAAGTGGCTCTACACGGTGAGGGCCAGGGACAGCGCGACGTTCTTCAACAACAAGGAGTGGAACTTCGGAAAGAGGGTCGCCCTGGGCAACTCGGCATCCCCCGAAACGCCGCCACCTCAGACGGTGGGCGACACGCTCCGCTTCGCGCCCGGGAGCACGACGGTTTTCACGTGGTCGGACCCGACCGGAGCCATCAACTACGGGTTTTACCGCACGACGAACAAGTCCACCTACTCCAGCGTCCCGACTCTCCCTCTGCTGATCGTGCTCACCGCGGCCAACAACGACGGCAACGCCGACGGCTACACCGACACGACGTTCACGGACACCGCGACTCCCCCGCTGGGGCAGTCCTACTACTACAAGGTGTCGGCCCGGGACACCTGCGGCGGCGAGACACTCTCGGAAATCCTGCCCTAGCCTGGGCAGATCGCCAGCGGTGCCAACCCCGCCTGAGCAGCGCGGAGCCCGCTCGTGAGGTACCGACACCCGCCCCGTATGAATCCTCTGTTACCGTGATGCTTTCGAACTGGTCACATGATCGACTCCTTGCCCGATCGCGATAGCGAAGACACATGCAGGCCCGCGCCAGGCGTCTGATTCCCGACCGACCTGACTACGCTGCGCTCGCGCAGACGCGTGCAGTCCAATACGATGCGCTCCGGGGCCGTGTCCACCGTCCCAGGACGCAGACATGTGCAGCCCAGGTCTCCGGTGTGCGGGCGCACGCATCCGCTCCGAAGCGGGGCACACACGTATGCAGTCCCGTGAGAGGCTCCCGGGGAAAACGTCCGCCCCTGAACGCGCAGACGTGTGCAGTCCAAAACGATGCGCCCTCGGCCGAGTGTGCGCCTTCCAGGGACGCAGACGCGTGCAGTCCCGTCGTTGGTGCCCGGTGGAAAACATCCGACCTCCGAGGGCGCAGACGCATGCAGTCCAGGACGATGAGCTCCTGCGGAGGTGTCCGCCTTCCCTGGACGCAGACAGGTGCAGTCCCGTACTTGGTGCCCAGTGGAAAACATCCGACCCCTGAGGGCGCTGACGTGGGCAGGTAACGACTGGACACCGGCTGCTCGCCCGTGCGCTACACCGTCCCGCAACGCAGACTCGTGCAGCCCAAGACGGCATGTCTCGTGGAGAGCATCCGCCTTTCTCGGACACATACGTGTGCAGTCCCACCCGAGATCGTCGGGGGAACCCGTTCGACCCCCGAGGGAACAGGCCCTTGCACGTCCGCACCCTGCCCAGCCGCGCCCTTCGACCGCGGCAGGGGGAAGGCACGGGTGTTCTGGTGGCAGGTCCCCCTCCCCCGCTGAATGGCGGGGAGAGTGCGCGAACGACTCCCAAGACGATGCTCCCGAAGCGCGGTTTTGAGGCTCTGACAGATGCTTACAGGATAGACGAACAAAAACCGAATGTCAAGAAAAAAGCTCAGGCCTCATGAAAAAACTCGACAACCGCTCCTCGCACTCGGGCAAGACCGCCGCGCCTGATATGACGACCCATCTGGCCGCCCTCCCAGTGAGATTCGGGGTCCCTCACTCGAAAGCCAGCCCGCCCTGAGGTGTCGCCTGCTTCTCGTCGCCTGATCCCTCTCGACCGCTTCTCTCCTCGACCTCGGGAGCACCCTTGAAGATTGCCTCTTGGATGACACGGTCCGTCACTTCCTCGAGATGGGCTCGCAGTGAGTTGTGAAACTCCCGGAACTCCGGCCAGAGGGTCTGGTCGACGAAGGTTGCCGTCACTCGCACCATCACAGTGTTCCGGCGCTGCCCGCGATAGCGGTATGGATGGAGGCCATAGCGACGCAGCAGCGCGATGAACAATGATTTCGACCAGGTGTCGGGCAGCGAGAAGCGGTACTCCACGGGACGTTCCGTCGCCTCCAGTTCCCGGAGACGCTGGCGGATGCGATCCAGCGCGCTTCCGGCGGCGACACGCTCCCCTTCGGTCGACGGGCGCGCGAAGAGCGCCTCGATCTTGCGGAGCCTCTCGACGAGGCGATCTTCCTCGCGAATCACGAGATGATGACCTCCAAGGGATCCCTGTCCCAAACCGAATCGCCCATCAGGGTTCGATCTGTCGTGCAGCGTCCCTCGCCAGGTTGCTCTCGTTCCGCGCACAGGAGGCCTTCTTCGTTGCAGCGTCCAGCCCGGTAATCTTCACAACACCGCAACCCTCGCCCCGGCGCCGAGACTCTCGACCACGCGTGGCGGGATGCTAACGCAGCGGTTGATCACGGCGGTCTTCATGGCGGCCGTGAGCCTCAGTTCCCTATGCACGGCAGAGACCCCTATCCGCCCAACGTCAGCCCTCAGCCGCGGCGGCGTTTGCGGTCCGCTGCGCTCTGTCGAGCGGCCCGCGCCGCCGACGACTACAACGGCGTGTTAGGCACCTCCATTGGAGGTAGTCGCGGCCACTCCTCTGGAAACTGTGCTGTAGGAACAGCGAGGCCGAGCGCCGACGGAGCAAAAATACCGACACCCTCGACGGCTGCGGGTTCGCCGGTCTCCGAGGCGATGGAGAGTTCATGGAACGCGAGGCGAGTCGCGAAGACGATCCCAACGACCGAACCGTCAGCAAGCAGAAGTGGGGAACCGCTACTACCGCGGTTTACGTAGATGTCGAGCACCAGCGCGTCTGGCTTTGGGACCTCCGGGAAGGGGAGAATGCCCGACACCACGCCGACCTGCAAGAGGGGCATGAACTGAAGGGCTTCACGTTGTGGAGTGTTCAACGGCATGGGCAAGCCCTGCGGAAAACCGACGAATGCCACGGGCGTTCCAACACGCAGCCCAGCAGAATCTCGCAACTTCAGAGGTTGGAAAGGAAGAACGCCCGGAGGAGCGCCGTCGACACTTATCTTGCAGACACCGATGTCGGGAGGGTCGGGGCCGACATGGTGACACTCCGCCTCACAGGTCATGGGAGGAGAATGTCCCTGGCCACTAGGACTCGGGAGGCTGGCTGCGGTAGCCGCTTTGATGCCAGTCACGTGGAGGGCGGTTTCGGCGACGAAGGTCTCCGCTGGCCCCCGTTGCCTGAATATGAACGCAGCTGCTTCCGGCCGCACCCCGAGGGTGCCATCCTGTCGTGAGACGAGGAGACGCTCAACTACGTGCCGGTTTGTTAGAATCTTCCCGGCTGGATCGAGAAAGAAGCCTGTGCCGATGATTTCGTAGCTGGTTGTTGTGCGAAAGCCGAGTCCGACGATGCTCGATCTCACTCGTTGAAAGGCATCCTCGAACGTCTGGATTGCTGCTCCCATTCTCACAATCAGATCTCAGTGTGTCAGTGTGTCAACGCTCAGTGGGACATTCCCGACCACCCCCGGCTGGGGGGGGGTAGTTGGGCTAAACAGAGGATGTAGGCTCGGCATGGCTCAAGCTCCGTTGAGGTAGGCGCCGACCGCGACAAGCCAGCTAAGACTCATGGCGAAGATGGCCAGGATACCCAAAGTTCCTGCCCACATGATCCAGTTGGAGTCCGCGCTGCCTGGAATGGCATACACGATGATTTGGCCGCCGTTCAGAGGAAAGATGGGCAGCAGGTTGAATGCCGAAAGCTTGGCAGCGAGGACGCCGAACGCTGCGGCTATCGAGGATCCGTGCTGCTCGTAGTACTGGGCTACGAGGCTACGGCCGGACGCCATGGGTGAGAGCGCACCCTGGATCACCTGAACGAAGCCGGAGATAAGTTCTTTCGCAGCGTGGTCGTAGCGGATACAGGCCGCACTGGTAAGAAGTAGGGCAACTGGGCCTGAGAGTGTTACGAACGCCTTGACATGGAAACTCGAATGCGCAATGGAGTCGCCAAAATCTACCGCACCTCCCGTTGGAAGGCACCCGACACGGATCGGGAAAGTCCTGAAGTGAATCGTAACGAGAGGTTTCCCGTAGAAGAGGTTCAGGGATTTGACTTGGAGGCCGAACAGTAGGCCGCCTAGTGCGTGGCCAAGCAGATGGATGAAGATTGCAGCAGGCAGTAGTGCAATCAGGAGGATCACTCTGCATAACCTCCATACTCTCGTCGAACTTCATCCCAACGCGCAGCCTCAGCCGCTGCGGCGGCGCACAACCGGTCAGAATACCGGCCGCGTTCTCCCCCTTGGCGGCTGCAGGCTGTGTCTCGCTGGATGCGTTCAGGCTCGCTCCTCACTTGCCCCCCAACAGCTCAAGCACAGGATCCATCGAGGCTGCTACAGAGTAACCCGAGTTCGAGAGAACGCCCCCCTTCGCACCTCCTTGTCGGTCGATATGTTCGGCAACATACGGCACATACTGAAGGACGACGCCGACGACAGCGAAGGTTCTGCAGCAGACGCTCTCCTGCTCGAGTTGAAGGACTGGGCCGCCGCTGTTTCCTCCGTAGGCGGGACAGTCGAGGATGATGGTGTTGGTTCGCGGATTCTTCGTCGCGACGATCCCCTTACGGAGGAGTGGTCGCTCGTAATCGATCTGGGGAATCTGTTGTAGGCCAAGTGCACGAGGATACCCGAGGACATAGACGTCGTTTCCGACAAGGACTCCTTCGAGTTGGCGTGTATCTTCCACGCCAATGTAAGCAAGGCCGCCGGCAGCCTTTTGCTTGGCGTGGACGCCGGGGACCAAAGTTAGCTCTCCGTCCGGGTCGGATCCCTCGAGGGTCGCTACCGTAACAGCAGCGACATCCTGCGTTGGATGGGTTCTGATATGCCCTGCGGATTGGAGGATTCGCATGTCGAGATCGAGGATGTATGGGGTGGTTGTGTTTGGATCGGTCGGATAGGAGAGCAGCGTGATAGCTTTGGCGAGGTCGTGGGGCGCATGGTCGCCGTAGAGATTGTGCTTCGCCGTGACGAAGAAGACGAGACTCCTCGTGCCGAGGTAGAATCCTGAAGCGTAGCCGGTTCCATCTATGACGACTCGGACAGGCAGGGAAAGGCTTTCCGTGGGAAGTGAGCGTGTGGTGCTGCCTCCTTCGACGAGGGGGAACGAAGCAAGTAGCAGAAGCGCGGCAGCGAATGTGATGGACGCGCCGATCACCCCCGCGAGGCGATCTCGTGTCGGGAAAACCATTGAATCTCCTTTTCTGCCAGCAAATGCGCAGCTTCAGCGGCGGCGCGCGAGCGAGCCCACGTCCGTTTCAGGCTGCAGTTAGCCGGTGCGTCCCGCTGACGCTCGTCGTATATCCTCCACCATGGACTCTATGTCTACGGAGAATTGAACGACACCAACCAACAACCGGGCCCCTACAACCTTGTCGGGAAGATCGAAGATGCCTAGCCGCTTCGTGAGTAGCGTCGGCCATTCTGAAGGCTTAGCGTCAAGATACTGGGTGATGCATTCGTACAGGTGCGTTACGGCTTCGTCGCGCGTCTCGTAGCCGAGGGTTCTATAGAGACTCTGGACGTGGGCTGTCCCGTCTGCGTAGAGCGCTACCACCTCATGCAGTTCACGACGCTGAATGGTGCTCGTGAGAACGGAGGCGACGGTGAACAGGGCGATAATCTGTTGAAGTACTCCGTGATCAAGGCGGTTTTTCCACTCTGCGCGAAAGTGCTTTCTCCAGAATCGGCCACCCCTCGGCCGGCCCGGAAACCCAAGGCTGTTCCATGCTGAATCACGATATGCGGCCCCAAGAACCTCGGCGACCGCTTGTAGGGCTGCGTCCGTCATCGTCCTTCGGTCTCCATACTACAGCCACCCGGCTCACTGCAAATGGGCAAAACTCGGCACAGGCGCAGCCGGTGGAAAAGTGTCGCATAGGCCGGCTCCGGGCTCTGCCGCGTGTGGCCAACGCCCCTCCGGACACGGGCTCGCATTCTGGCACTTCCAGCGTCGTACGTGGATAGGCTGCGAGTGATTGGCGAATAGGCCCGACCAAGGGGCCGAGAACTCGAGCGCAGGGCGGAGGGGCCCGCGATCCTCTCGGGAGCCGGGCGTTGCCACTCCTCCGCCACCGAGCCAGCGGCGCAACCCGGCCACCCCATTGCCGCCGTAGGTCTGACACCGGAAGCCTTCGTTGTCTCCGGAGGGCAACCCTCGTGCCCCGGCGGCCGTAGACCTCTTCGCGCGCGGCTCCGCCACGTCAGCAGCACGGGAGCCGCGCCCGCCCGCGTGATATCTTTCGGGCGCGCCTCAGCAAGCGCCCATCTCCTTGACGGACACGCATTTCCGCGGCCGGGAGCCGGCCCGATCCATGGCCAGGACGAACCCCTCGAAGCCTGGAGTGAGGAAGCCTCTCCCGACAGGCATGCCTGCCGGGATGGACCGTCGACTCCTGCGTGACGGGTGTGGGACATGACGCTCCAGCCGGGCCAGATGGTCGCCCACTACCGCCTGGAGGAGAAGATCGGCCAGGGGGGCATGGGGATCGTCTACCGGGCCTCCGACACCCGCCTCAAGCGCACCGCGGCCATCAAGGTCCTCTCCCCCGAGCTCGTCAGCCACCCCGACCGGCGCGCCCGCTTCGAGCGCGAGGCCCAGGCGGCGGCCGCCCTCAATCACGCGAACATCGCGGTGATCTACGAGATCGGAGAGCACGAAGGCCTCCCCTTCATAGCGATGGAGTACGTGGAGGGGAAGTCCCTCAGGGCCCTCGCCGACCTCGCCCCGCTGCCCGCGGGCCGGGCCGTCCGTATCGGGCTGCAGATCGCGGCCGGCGTGGGCCGCGCCCACCAGTCCGGCATCGTCCACCGGGATCTGAAGCCCGAGAACGTCATCGTGACCCCCGATGGGCAGGTGAAGATCCTCGACTTCGGCCTCGCCAAGCTCTGGGGCGAGCCCCTGCAAGCCGGGCCCGGCCAGAACGCGAGCCGCCTCGAGACGATCTCTCGGGAGGGGCGCATCCTGGGCACCGCGGCTTACATGTCGCCCGAGCAGGTGCGCGGCGAGGGCGTCGACCCCCGATCGGATCTCTTCTCGTTCGGGATCCTCCTCTACGAGCTGGTCACCGGCCGGCCCCCCTTCGACGGGCCGACCGCCATGGACACGCTCAGCTCCATCCTCCGGGATGCCCCCGCCCCCGCACGCACGCTGAACTCGGCTCTTCCCGCCGAGATGGAGAGGATCCTCTCCAAGTGCCTCGAGAAAGACCCCGAGGACCGCTACCAGAGCAGCGCCGATCTCGTGGTCGACCTCAGGCGCCTCGAGCGCGAGACCGACTCGCACTCCGGGGGCGCCCTCCGTGTCCCTTCAGCCGCCCCCATGCCCGCGAACCGTCTCCGGCTCATGCTCCTGTTCGGGATCGGGGCGCCTGCTCTCATCGCGGTCGCCACGCTCGGCGCCATGGCGCTCGGGTGGTTCGAGGGCGGGCTATCCTCACCCCCCATCCGGTCCGAGCCCCGGCGCGTCACCTCCAACCCCGCGGAGAACTGGGTCACGGACGGCGACATCTCTCCCGATGGCACGCTCCTCGCCTACGCGGATCAGGTAGGCATCCACGTGGAGGAGATCGAAAGCGGGAACAGCATCGATCTTCCCCTGCCGGAAGGCACCGCCATCTACAGCCTGGCCTGGTTCCCCGACGGCGCGAGCCTGGTCACCTCCGAGACCTCCGCGGAAGGCGAGACGGCCCTCTGGTCGATCCCCATCCGGAATGGAACCCGGACGAAGCTGCGCGTCAACGCGCGGCAGGCCTCGGTCTCCCCGGACGGCCGGCGCATCGCCTTCCTGGGAGGGCCGACGGCCTGGTCCACGCGCGAGATCTGGGTCATGGATGCCGGCGGCGGCGACGCGCGGACGCTGCTCGCCGCTGAAGGGCTGGAGCTGTTCAGCCGCCCCTCCTGGTCCCCCGGTTCCTCGCGCATCGCCTTCGTCCGCTATCGGATCGCCGAGGCGGGGCTCGAAGCCTCCCTCGAGAGCGTGGACGCCGCGGGGTCGGGTGCGGTCGTGCGTGCCGCCTCCTGGCGGGCCTCCATGGAGGATTCACCTCCTGTCGGGGAGGCTGCCATCGCCTGGCTTCCGGACGGGAGGATCCTCATGGCCCGCGGCGAGAGCCTCTACGCCGTGAAGGCGGATCCCGAGACAGGCCAGGCGGACGGCGAGCCCGTGAAGGCGGCCACGTGGAGCGGCTTCGACCTCCACGAGCTGAGCATCTCGGCGGATGGCCGGCGCCTCGCTTTCCAGAACAAGCAGCTCCAGTCGGACATCTATGTGGGCAAGCTCAGCGACCGGGGGCGCCGCCTCCTGCCGCCCGAGCGCCTGACGCTGAGCGACGCGAGGGACTCGGCGCCGGCCTGGTCGCACGACGGGCAGGAGATCCTCTTCCACTCCGATCGCAGCGGGAACCAGGACATCCTCTCCCAGCGGGTGCAGCGGAGCCAGGCCACACCGCTCGTCGCGGGCCCGGCGGTGGAGGTGGCTCCGGGGCTGAGCCCCGATGGAAGGTGGATCCTCTACTGGCAGATGCCCCCGACCGGGGCCGAAGGAACCGAGCCATGGAGGCTCATGAGGGCGCCCAAGGAGGGGGGACCTGCCGAGACCGTCCTCGAGACCGCTCTGACCTCCGGACGCCCCAGCTTCTGCTGCACGGCGGAAGCGGCCGGCACCTGCCTCCTCGCCGAGCGCAAGGGTGGGCTGCTGGTCTTCTCCCTGTTTTCGCCCGAGACGGGGCGCGGGCTGCAGCTCGCGACGGTGCCGGTCTCGGGGGGAGAGCCGCCCGTGGCCTGGTGGGATCTTTCGCCCGATGGCGAGCAGGTGGCACTGCTCTCGCCCGAGGGAAGGGTCCGGGTCATGAACCTCGAGGGCACCCTCGAGGCCGACTTCATCTTGACGGGCGCGGGGGGATTCGAGCGGCTGACCTGGGCTGCAGACGGAGAGGGATTCTTCGTCAGCGGCCGAGATCCGGGTGCCATCCTCCTCCACTCCGATCTCAAGGGAGCCACGGTCACGCTCTGGGAGACGACGCGCACGCGCTTTCTCGAGACCAGCGCCTCACCCGACGGCGCCCACCTGGCCGTCGCCGTCGAGAGCCTCGACAGCGACATCTGGCTCGTCGAGGGCCCCTAGCCCCGCGATCCTGATTGCTGAAACAGCATAAAGACCGCGCGGACCGCGGGATCCCGGATGCGCCCCCGTTTTGACAGAATGTTTACAGATCCGTCTCGCCTCTCCTGGCAACCTTTCCCCACGTCGCGGCGTCTATAGCCTT
Organism: uncultured Acidobacteriota bacterium; assembly: GCA_964568735.1. Taxonomy (GTDB): domain Bacteria; phylum Acidobacteriota; class Polarisedimenticolia; order JACPZX01; family JACPZX01; genus CAZMRF01. Next base: position 21,616 of record CAZMRF010000027.1, on the reverse strand, counting down.
TGAGGTCGCTGGGCGCCTTCAGGCACTCCCCGAAGACGTGAATACATGCATGGGGAGTTGCCGAGCATTGCCATGCAACTTTTCATGCTGACTCAGCATCGAGATGTCGCAGGCCGCTCAGCGTCGAGCGGCCTGCCAACCGCGAGTCCGGCGAGGCCGGACAGATGTCCGGTTGCCCGCATTCAGGGAGGAGGTCGCAAACACCCGCAGTGTCGTGGAGCGGGTGGCCGTCTCGAGGGAAGGGAAACGGTCCCGGCCGACTGTTTTCAGGCGCTCCACGGATGCCAACGCGCGCTCATCGATCGTGCCGAACGGCGATCCAGCTCGCCGGAACGGCGCTCCTGGCTCTCAGCGCGATCGCGTGCACCGAAAGCTCCTCGTCCACTCCCTCGCCTCAGCGCTCGAACCTGCTTCTCATCACCGTGGACACGACCCGCGCCGATCGCCTCGGCTGCTACGGGTACGCGCACGGGAGAACTCCCTCCATCGATGGCCTCGCCGCCGGGGGGGTCGTCTTCGAGAAGGCCTACACCTCCTCCGTCATCACGCTCCCCTCGCACTGCAGCATCCTGACGGGGCTGCTTCCGCCCGCCCACGCCGTCCGCGACAACGGTATCGACAGGCTTCGCGCGGAGGTTGTGACTCTCGCCGAGCGCCTCGCCGGGGCGGGCTACCAGACGGGCGCCTTCGTCAGCGCGGGCGTGCTCGGGTCCGACTTCGGGCTCGACCAGGGCTTCGAGTACTACGACGACAAGCTGGCAAAGGCACAGGGAGAAACCTACCGGTTCGCCGAGCGGGACGCCGACTCCGTGACCGACGCGGCCCTGGCCTGGCTCGCCCGATCGGACGGACGCCCCTGGTTCCTCTGGATCCACTACTACGATCCCCACTTCCCCTACGAGCCCGGGGAGCCCTACCGCACCGAGTTCGCGGATCAGCCCTACGATGGCGAGGTCGCGGCGATGGACGCCGCCATCGGTAAGCTCCTCGCAGGCCGTGACCGAGCCGACGGAGGGAGCGGGACGATCACGATCCTGGTGGGCGACCACGGCGAGGGGCACGGTGATCACGGCGAGATGACGCACGGGATCTTCGTCTTCGACGAGACGGCGCGTGTCCCCCTGGTGATCTCGCGCTCCGGCCTCTCCTTCGATCCGCGCCGGGTAGCGGAGATCGTCCGCACCATCGACGTCGCCCCGACGGCTCTCGACCTGCTCGGCCTGCCTCCACTCTCGCCGGTCAACGGCGTGAGCCTGCGCCCGCTCATGATCGGGGACGCGACGGACGACCCCCTGCCCGCCTACACAGAGGCCGTCACTCCCGCCACGATGTTCGGATGGGCGCCGGTCGTCGCGATGCGCGTGGACAGATGGAAGTACATCCATTCCCCGCGACCCGAGCTGTACGACATGAAGACCGATCCCGGCGAGACCCGCAACGTCATCGGAGATCACCGCGGCGACGCAGAGAGCCTCCGCGCCGGCCTCGAGCGCGTGCTCGTGGAGATCGCAGAGAAGATCCCGAGGCCCGAGCCCGTCGCCCTGGATGCCGACCAGATGGCGAACTTGAGGAGCCTGGGCTACATCGCGGGGGGCGACCCTTCCTTCAGGGAGCAGCTCGAGTCGGATCCCTTCACGATCCTGCGCAACACGTCGCTCGACTCCACCGACGCCGCCGAGCGCGTGCGCCGCATGGAGGTCATCGACAAGATCATCGACCTCGTCAAAAACAACGGGCTCGAGGAAGCCGTGAGACTGGCGACGGCGCTCCTCGAAGTGAACCCCGAGAACAGCTGCGTCCGGTCGCTGCTGGCCGAAGCGGCCGAGCGTCTCGGGAAGCTGGATGTCGCCCTCGCGCAGTACAAGGAGGTCCTGACCCGGCAGAGGCTGAACGTGGACGCCTGGATCGGAGCAGGCCGGATCCTCACGAGGATGGACAACCTGAAGGAGGCCAAGATCGCCTACACCCACGCCCTCGCCATCAACCCTCGCAACGCCGGCGCCCTGACACCATTGGCGGGTCTTTACCTGATCGAAGGAGATGCCGCGAAGGCGGAGAAGTACTACCGCATGGCGCTGGAGCAGAGGCCCGAGCAGGTCTCGCTCTCCCTCACGCTCGCGAAGCTGGCCGAGGCCCGGGGCGCAAGCGACGAGGCCCGGGTCTACCTCGAGCGCGTGATCAGCCTGGACGGCACCCATCTCGATGCGCTGCTGCGGCTGTCGTCTCTCGAGTCCCGCGAAGGGCACTACGCCCGGGCGCTGGAGATCCTCGGCGAGGCGGAGGCGCACCATCCGGGCAGGGGGGAGATCAGCATCGCCCGCGGGCAGATCTACGCCGACCAGGGGAGGCTCGCCGAGGCCGAAGGAGAGCTGAAAGCGGGAATCTCACGCGCGCCCCAGCTTCCCCAGGGCTATCACGCCCTCGGCCTGATCGCCGCCCATCGCGGCGACGTCACCCGCGCGAAGCGCTTCTTCCAGCTCGCCCTCGACGCCGATCCCCAGTACTCCCAGGCCCGCGAAGCCATGCGGTCGCTCTCCGAAAGGACGCCGGGCGTGTAGCTAGATCGTAGGTTTCGGCATCCGGCAGGCCTTTCTACCGCAGGGAGGCGCCACACGGATCGGTGTCCGGACCCCCGTTACCGAGGAACTCGTTGACCGCGTGGCCGTGCCACGGCAGCGCGTGCGTCAGGCTGTAGTCGCCGTTGAGTTCGAGGATGGGATCCAGGCTCGGGGCGGTTCAGCTCCGCTCTTTGACACGGCGGGAGGAACCCAGACGGGAACGATGCATGTGGAGATCGGGAGAAGATCCCTGAAGATTTGGGCACCCTCCCAACGGACCGATGACTCGTAAAGCACTGTTGGACATGATACTTTGACGGTACCCGCCCCTCCCTCCCGTTCCCCCCAGGGAGAGCCGCGAAGGATCCTGCGGCGTTCCAGACTCTCTAAGGATAGGTAACCGGGTGGCACCCCCTTTCCCCGTGGGGTCTCTGCGTCGAGGTCCAGCTTGTCGAGACCGCCTGTCCTGCCAGGCATTCGCCCCTCGTTCCTGCCCTTCTCCCGCCCGGGAATCTCCGAAGACGAGATCGCCGCCGTCTCCGAGGTTCTCCGCTCGGGGTGGCTGACGACCGGACCGGCCACGGCCCGGTTCGAGCGCCTCTTCGCCGCATCCACAGGCAGCCCGGGCGCCGTGGCCCTGGCGTCCGGAACCGCGGCGATGCACCTCCTCCTCAAGGCCCTCGAGATCGGCCCCGGGGATGAGGTGATCACCCCATCGATGACCTGGGTCTCGACGGTCAATCTGATCGTGCTGGCGGGCGCCAGACCTGTCTTCGTGGATGTCGATCCCGACACGCTGCTCGCAAGCCCGGCGGCCATCGCCGCCGCCATGACGCCGCGCACGCGCCTCATCGTTCCGGTCCACTACGCCGGCGCACCCGTGGATCTCGATCCCATCCGCTCGATGGCGTCGCGCCATGGCATTCCCGTCGTCGAGGATGCCGCACATGCCGCCGGGACCGAGTACCGCGGCCTCCGCATCGGTAGCGCGGGAACGTCTGTATTCTCCTTCCATCCCATCAAGAACATGACCACGGGCGAGGGCGGGATGGTCTGCTCCGACGACCCTGCTCTGCTCGATCGGCTCCGCCGCCTCCGGTTCCACGGGCTCGGCGCAGATGCCCACGACCGGGAGACACAGGGACGGGCGGCGCAGGCCGAGGTTCTCGAGCCCGGGTTCAAGTACAACCTCACGGACATCGCCTCGGCCATCGGGATCGGACAACTCGAGCGACTTGACGCCTTCAACCGGCGACGCGCGGAACTGGCCTCCGTGTACCGCCGAAGCCTCGCCGCAATCGACGAGATCCTCCCGCTGGCCGACCCCCCCTGGCCACACAAGCACGCATGGCACCTCTTCGTCATCCGTCTTGACACGGCGAAGGCCGGAATGGACCGCGACCGCTTCATGTCGGAGCTCAAGGCTCGCAACATCGGAACCGGCCTGCACTTCAAGGCCGTCCATCTCCATCGGTACTACGCAGGACTTGATGGTTTCGGCCGCGGAACCCTGCCCGACACCGAGTGGAACTCCGACCGCATCTGCTCGCTGCCCCTCTTTCCCGACATGACAGATGACGACGCCGAATCCGTCGTGGAGGCCATCAAGGACTTGCTCTCATCGTGAGCTTCGCCCCCGACCTGTCCATCGTCGTTCCCATTTTCAACGAGGAGTCGAACCTTGCGGAGCTCGTCCGGCGCACCCTTGCCGCCGGACGTTCGACGGGGCGGCGGTTCGAGCTGATTCTCGTCGACGACGGCAGCCGGGACGGCTCCCTGAAGATCATCCGAGAGGCCGCAGCGCGGGAGCCGGAGGTCCGCGGGGTGGTTCTCAACCGAAACTACGGGCAGCACGCTGCCGTGATGGCAGGATTCGCGCGCGCCGCCGGCAATGTGGTGATCACTCTCGACGGAGATCTCCAGAACCCTCCCGAGGAGATTCCGCGGCTTCTGGAGGCGATCGAGAACGGCCACGATGTCGTGGGATCGATGCGCGCGCGCAGGGCCGATTCACTGTTCCGCAGGTGCGCCTCCACCCTCGTCAATCTCGCCGTCCAGAGAGCGACGGGAGTGATGATGCACGACTACGGCTGCATGCTTCGCGCTTACCGGCGGCATGTCGTGGATGCCATGCTGCAGTGCCACGAGCACAGCACGTTCATTCCCGTCCTGGCCAACTCCTTCGCCCGACACACCACGGAGATCGAGGTCGCTCACGCCGCCCGCCGGAACGGAGCCTCGAAGTATGGGATCTGGAAGCTGCTTCGCCTCCAGTTCGATCTTCTCACGAGCATGACCACGCTTCCCATCAGGGTCTTCGTCGTGGTCGGAGGTCTGGTGGCCGCGGTGGCCGGCTTCGGATTCGGGATATTCCTTCTGATCGCCCGAATCGCCTTCGGCGCCCAGTGGGCCGCCGACGGAGTCTTCACCCTCTTCGCCGTGCTCTTCTTCTTCACGGGCATCCAACTCTTCGCCTTCGGCCTTCTCGGAGAGTATGTCGGGAGAATCTACCACGACGTGCGATCGCGGCCGCTCTACTTCGTGCAGGAGTTCCTCGGAGGAGGCTCGGCCGCCGGGATCGCCGTGTCCGGCTCTTCGGAACGCCAGCTTACCGCCTTCACAACGGGTGGTTCCTCGGAGAGCTCTTCATGAGAGCGGTGGTTCTGGCCTATCACAATATTGGATGTGTCGGAATCGAGAGCCTGCTGCGTCACGGAATCGAGATCGCTGGCGTCTTCACCCATCGTGACGACCCGGGAGAGCACATCTGGTTCCGCTCGGTCGCCGAGCTCTCCGCGCAGCACGACCTGCCCGCGTTCGCTCCGCTCGACATCAATCATCCCATCTGGGTCAACCGGATTCGCGAGCTGAAGCCCGACGTGATCTTTTCCTTCTATTACCGAGTCATGGTTCGCCAGCCCATCCTCGAGATCCCACCGGGAGGTTGCATGAACCTCCACGGCTCCCTCCTTCCCAGCCACCGTGGCCGCGCTCCGATCAACTGGGTGCTCGTTCACGGAGAGAAGGAGACGGGGGTTACGCTCCACCACATGACGCCCCGCCCGGACGATGGCGACATCGTCGGGCAGCAGTCCTTCCCGATCGACGAGGAGGACACAGCCTTGAGCCTCTTCGTGAAGGCCGAGGCCGCGACTGTGCAGCTCCTCGACAATCTCCTGCCCTCGATCATCGCCGGCACGGCTCCGCGCACTCCTCAAGATCAGTCACGTGCCAGCACCTACGGGGGCCGGAAGCCCGCCGACGGCCGGATCAACTGGACGGCCGGCGCGGCCGAGGTGCGGAATCTCGTCCGGGCTGTGACCAAGCCCTATCCGGGAGCCTTCACGACGCACCGTGATCGGAAGCTTCTTATCTGGGCCGTGGAAGAGCTCCACGGCACGGTGCCTCCCGTGACGCCCGGCGAGGTCTCCTCGGTGGATCCCCTCATCGTCGGCTGCGGCGGGGGAGCGGTCAGGATTGTCTCCGGGCAGTTCGATGGTGGCCTGTATCTGAGCGGACCGGAGCTGGCCCGGGAATGCTCCCTCTCGCCCGGGATGCTGCTCGGCAGGGCGGACAGGACGGTCGATGCGCGCTCCCGCAAGACGCGCGTTCTCATCCTCGGGATCAACGGATTCATCGGCAACCACCTGACTGAGCGTTTGCTCGAGAGCGGTCGTTACGAGGTCCACGGGATGGACTTCAGCGCTTCGAGCCTCGAGCGGTTCATGGGCCATCCGGACATTCACTTCAGCGAAGGAGACATTTCGATTCATCGGGAGTGGATCGAGTATCACGTGCGGAAGTGCGACGTCATCCTCCCTCTCGTGGCGATCGCCACTCCCATCGAGTACATGCGGAATCCTCTCAGAGTCTTCGAGCTGGATTTCGAGGAAAACCTCCGCATCGTCCGGTACTGCGTCAAGAGCGGCAAGCGTCTCATCTTCCCGTCCACCTCTGAGGTCTACGGGATGAACGACGACACGGAGTTCGACGAAGATCGCTCGAACCTGGTGACGGGCCCGATCCACCGCCAGCGCTGGATCTATTCGAGCTCCAAGCAGCTTCTGGACAGGGTGATCTGGGCCTACGGCGCCCAGGAGGGGCTGCGGTTCACGCTCTTCCGGCCCTTCAACTGGATCGGGCCACGCCTGGACTCGCTCGCGTCCGCACGCATCGGGAGCTCGCGCGCGATCACTCAGCTCATTCTGAACCTCGCCGAGGGAAGCCCCATGCGGCTCGTCGACGGCGGGCGGCGCCGGCGTACCTTCACCCACGTGCGCGACGGCGTGGAGGCGCTATACCGCATCATCGAGAACCAGGGCGGCCGGTGTGACGGGAAGATCATCAATGTGGGCAATCCCGCCAACGAGGTCTCGATCCGGGACCTCGCCACGATCCTCGTAGAGCAGTTCGAGCGGCACCCCCTGCGTGGCCACTTCCCTCCCTTCGCCGGCATGAAGGATGTCGAGAGCGGCGAGTTCTATGGAGCCGGCTACCAGGATGTCGAAGCCCGCAGGCCCTGCATGCGCAATGCGAGGCGCTACCTGGACTGGGCACCCTCCATCAGCCTGGAGCGGGCCGTGGAGGACACGCTGGACTACTTCCTGCGGCAGGAGGTTCACGCCGTCATCGCCGCGCCGGCCCCGGCGCAGGCCCATCCGCGACCCGCTCAATCCGCCCAGCGCGCGAGCGAGCCCCTCTGATCCGGAACGGGGCGTGACCGGAACCCTGGGTCTCAGGATCGACGTGGACACGTTCCGTGGCACCCGTCTCGGCGTGCCCACCTTGTGCGGGATCCTCGGCAGGCACGGCGTCAAGGGGACCTTCTTCTTCTCCGTCGGCCCGGACAACATGGGGCGTCATCTCTGGAGGCTCCTCCGCCCGGCATTCCTGATCAAGATGCTGCGCACGCGAGCCGCGAGCCTCTACGGGTGGGACATCCTGCTTCGCGGCACCTTCTGGCCGGGTCCCGTCATCGGGGCGAGGCTGCCCGGAGTGATCCGGGCCGCGGCGGCTGCCGGGCACGAGATAGGACTCCATGCGTGGGATCACCATCACTGGCAGTCGAAAGTCGATCGCTTCGATGTCGACGCTGCCGGGGCCGACCTGCGCCGGGGGATCGACATGCTCGCCCGGGCGGCGGGAGCCGCGCCGACCTGCACGGCCGCGCCGGCGTGGCGCTGCACCGACCGCGTCCTGGCCTCCAAGGCCCTGTTCTCCGGCTTGCGTTACAACTCCGACTGCCGCGGCGCGGGTGTTTTCCGTCCCCTCGTGAGCGGGTGTGCCGTGCCTCAGCCGCAGGTGCCCGTGAACCTCCCCACGTGGGACGAGGCGGTCGGGCGCGACGGCGTCACGAGGGAGAGCTACAACGAGTTCGTGCTCTCACGTCTGACCCCCGGCGGCTACAACGTGCTGGCCGCGCACGCGGAGGTGGAGGGAATCTCGGCGGCTTCGCGCTTCGAGAGCCTGATCGTCCGTGCTCTCGAGGCCGGCTACAGGATCTCTCCGCTGGGCACTCTCGTCGCCGAGGCGGCCGAGCCCCTGCCCGAGGCTCCGATCGTCCGCTCCGGCATCCCGGGCCGGGAGGGGTGGATCTCCATTCGGGGGTGAGGCCGCACGCCCGGGCCTGAACCCAATCACGACGAATCGGTGATCCCGCTCCTCGGAGACGAGCTGCGGGAACCTCCGCCGGTAGTGCTCCCAGCGTGCCCAGAGCATCGCAAGGAGGACGGGTTCGTCGGACTCCTCGACGAGCCGGCTCAGGCCTTCCGGGTCGAGAGCGCTGCGCCCGGCCGTCTGCTCCAGCCCGTAGCTCATCTCTCCGCCGCTTCCGAAGAGGTGGACGTCGTCGCGTTTCGCGATCCAGCACAAGGCCTGCGCGACCGTGTCGTCGCCGACGAGGACCGCGCGGGAGCCGACTCTCTCGAGATTCCGGCGGATCAGCGCATCCGGGCTGTTGCCAAGCCGTCCGTCCCCCGCCAGAAAATGCGAGGCGAGCATCAGCAGGAGCGGCGTCGCGACGAGCCACCGCAGCGTGGCCCATCCGTTCCGCGCGAGCGCTCCGGCGAGGCTTGCAACCATCCATCCCGCGAGCGCGGCAAAGAGAAGCACGCTGCCCCATCTGTCCTGCGCCAGCATGTTCAGGACCAACTGCCCCCGGTACCGTTCCACCAGGAGAGCGACAGTCAGAAGGCCACCCGCGGCCGCGCTCAGCCAGGCCGCCCACCGGAGCTCACTGGGGCGAGATACGCCGTCGGCCAGGCGCGATGCTCCGAGTATGGCCAGGATCAGGAGCGGTGGGACGCAAGGCAGGATGTAGGTGAGGAGCTTGCCCGACGAGGCTGAGAGGAAGACGAAGGGCGCCCCGAACCAGAGTGCCACGAGGAGCGCGAAACTGCTCCCGGCCTCCCGCCGCCGTCGCCAGAGGGCCCTCGTCGCCGCGGGGACCAGGGCTATCCACGGCAGCGCTGCGGGGATGAGGTAGGCCGCGTAGTACCAGGGGCCCGCCGGGTGCTGGTCGCGGCCCGCCTCGGTGAAGCGCTGGAGATGCTCGACCCAGATGAACCGATACCAGAAATCGGAGCGGAGGTGCACGGCGAACGCCCACGGCGCCACGAGCGCCGCCGCGAGGGCGGCCGGCATCCAGGCCAGCCGGAGGAAGCGGTTGAGGCTCCCGCGGATCAGGAGCCAGGGGATCAGGGAGATCGCCGGAAGGATCCAGCCGAGCGGCCCCTTCGTCAGGAAGGCGCAGCCGGCCGCGATACCCGCGCCAGTGAGCTGCCACCGCCTCTGGCCCGGCCGCTCCTCGTGGAGCGCGAAGCAGAGGCCCGCCATCGTCGCCGTCACGAAGAAGGCGAAAACCGCGTCGAGGATCCCCGTGATGCCGATGGCGAAGGGCAGGAGGGTGGTGAGCCAGGCGGCAGCCGCGAGAGGCGCTTCCCGTCGATTCCCTCCGAAGCGGCGGAGGAGCAGGAAGAGGATGGCCGCCGTGGCTCCCGTCGCCAGCGCCGAGGGGAGACGGATGGCGAATGCGCTCTCGCCCGTGCCCAGTATCGCGGCGGCAATGAGCCAGTAGCCGAGCACCGGCTTCTCGAAGTAGGGCATGCCGTTCAGCCGGGGGACGATCCAGTCTCCGGAAACAATCATCTCGCGGGAGACCTCTCCGTAGCGGTATTCATCGGGAGAGGCGAGGGGCCGGAGGGCGAGCGGCGCGACGTAGAGCACGAGAAACAGGACGAGGATGGCGATCAGGGGCCTCCAGTCGTCCGGACTCACGGAAGCCCTCCGATCCGAGCGATGCCGTGCCCGTCCGCCGCCGCGACGGGAACCACGTTGGTCGAAGGATGGGTCGATCGTGGTGACCTCGATCCCTTCAGCTCGATTCGTTCCCTGGTGGCATCCGTGCTCACCATGACTTCGATTTGCAGAGCCGGCTCCTCCGGCTCGTGAGATCGATCTTGGAGATTTCGGCACACGCGTGCATCATCCGTTCCACCTCCCTGACAGCCTGAGCAACAAGCAGTAGACCGCCGGCGTGGCCAGAAGCGACAGCAGCACCGAGGTGCACAACGCGCCGATGACAGCGATCGCCAGCGGCCTGAGCATATCGGCCCCCGAGCCGACCCCCCAGGCCAGCGGAAGCATCCCCAGCGCCGCGGCCAGCGAGGTCATCAGGACGGGACGCAGCCTCCGCCTGCCCGAACCGACAAGCGCCTCCATGACGTCCAGCCCCTCGGATCTGAGTTGCCCGACGTGATCGAGCATCAGGATCCCGTTCTTTGCGACGATGCCCACGCCGATGATCGCGCCGAGGAACGAGACGACGTTGAAGGAGGTCCCCGTGAGCCAGAGCGCAGCGACGGTGCCGAAGATCGCCAGAACGGCGCCGAACACGATGGAGACCGGCTCGAGGAACGAGCCGAACTCCACCAGCAGTACGGTGAACACCAGAAAGATCGCCATCAGCATCACGAGCATCAGGTTTCGGAACGACTCCTGCTGCTGCTCGTAAAGCCCGCCGTACTCGATGGCTGCAGCAGGCAGGGAATCATCCCCGCTCAGCGTCTCCCGGATCTGCGACATGGCGCTGCCGAGGTCGCGGCCTTCCAGCCGGGCGGTGACCGCCACGTTCTGCCGTGCATCCTCACGCCGGATTTCGAGCTGTCCGGGCTCTTTTTCGACATCCACGGCCTGGGAGAGCTTGATCAGCCTCCCATCCGGTGTCCTGAGCGGCAAGTCCTTCAACTTCTCCAGCCTATCGATACGTGACGGATCGACCTTGACCCTGATGTCGATGATCCGATCCCCTTCGAGCACCGACGACGCCGTCTTTCCCAGCATGGCGGCGTTCGCCGCCCCGGCGATGTCGGCAGTGGTCAGACCGAACCGGTGCGCATCGAGGGACCGCGCCCGCAGGGTGATCGTGGGGCCCGCGTCGATGAGGCCATCGAAGACGTCGACGACTCCCGGCACTCCCGCGATCTTCCTGGCGATTTCAGGTGCCTTGCTCCTCAGCCAGTTCTCATCGGTGGAGAACAGTTTCACCTCGATCGGCTGCGGCGCCCAGAGCAGGTCCCCGATGAGATCCCCCAGTATCCCCGGGAACTCCCAGGTCAGACCCGGAAGCTCGATGTTCAACCGCCTCCGCAGCTCCGCGATCACCTCGCCGGTGCTGCGGCGCCGGTCCGGCCGCAGCTTGACCAGGAAATCACCCGTGTTCGGCTCGGCGATGGCCAGCGCGAGGCGCGCTCCCGTGCGGCGGGAGTAGCTCTGCAGCTCCGGGATCGTCCTGAGGATGACCTCCGCCTGCAGGAGCTGCCGGTTGGTCTCCGACAGGCTCGTGCCGGGCGGCGTGAAGTAGTCGATGACGAAGCCGCCCTCGTCCATCGGCGGCAGGAACTCGCTTTCCAGATCGGCATAGATCACGACGCCCGCCACCATCACCAGGAGACAAACCGCGAACGTCGGCCAGGGATACCGCAGCGCCGGCCGGACGGCTGCTTCGTACGTCCGAATGACACGGCTGAGCACCGGCCCGGTGCCATCATCCGAATGCCGTCCACCCCGGACGAACCAGGCCGCCAGCGCCGGCGTCAACGTGATGGCGAGGAGCAGTGAGGTGAGAAGGGAGACGACCATGGTCACGGCCAGCGCCCGGAAGAAGACCCCGCTGATGCCCGAGAGAAAGGCCAGTGGGATGAAAACCACGACGGGTGTCAGCGTCGAGCCGACCAGCGGCCGGATAATGGCCTCGAGCCCTGCCTCGACGGCCTCTATGCGGGGCAGCCCCGAAACCAGCTTCGCGTGGATCGACTCGACCACGACGATCGCATCGTCGATCACGAGGCCGATCGCGGCTGCGATCCCCCCCAGGGTCATGAGATTGAAGGTCAGGCCGGCCATCTCCATCGACACCAGCGTGATCAGCAGCGTGACGGGAATGACGACCGTCGCCACAAGCGTCGTATTCCAGCTCTTGAGGAACGTGTACAGGATCAGCACGGATAGAAAGACGCCGAAGAGGATTGCTTCCCACACCCCTCGAACCGAGCTCCGCACGATCTCCGACTGGTCGTAATAGAAGGCCAGCTTCGTGTCGGGAGGCAGCTCGCGTCGCAGCTCGCGGACCTGCTCCTTGAGCGCATCGGCGATTTGCAGCGTGCTGCCGTCCGGCTGGCTGCGGACGTTGAGCAGCACGGCCTTCTGGCCGTCGGCTGTCACGATATTGAAAACCGGTTCGGGGCCTCGTTCGACCCTCGCGAAATCGCGGATCCGCACCGGGTGACCGTTCTGCGAGCGGATGACAAACTCCTCGAGATCCTTGATGGAGTGCACTCGCCCGTCGACCACCGCCAGGTAGAGGGTGTGGCTCTCCTCATGCATGCCGGCCGGCGCGACGAGGTTGTTGCTGGAGAGAGAGCCGGTGACATCGGCGAGGCTGAGATTGGCGGCTGCCAGGAGCACCGGGTCCACGACCACGTGGTACTCGGGAGTGCGGCCGCCCGTCAGGTCGACGCGCGCCACACCCGGGATCCGGAGGAAGCGCAGCTTCAGATCGTATCTCGCCGTCTCCCATAGCTCGGTCAGATCGCGTGTCCGGCTGGAGAGACTGACGCCGATGATCGGGAAGGCCGAGAAGGTCAGCCGGAAGACGGTCGTCTCCGTCGTCGCCGGCAGAGTGGATCGGATCTGCGACAGGCGGCTCAGAACGAAGAGCTCGGAGCGGACCATGTCGACGCGCCAGGTGAAGAAAACGTTGATCTCGGCGGACCCACGCCCCGTCGCCGAGCGCACCGTGACGACGCCGGGGATGTCCTTCATCGCCTCCTCGACGGGGCGCGTGATGGTGGCCATCATCTCGTCCACGGGCATGACGCCGCTGTCGACGAGTATCACGACGCGTGGGAAGTCCGTCCGCGGGAAGACGGAGGAGGAGAGATGGAACGCGGCATAGGCGCCGGCGATGCAAAGCGCGATGGTGATGAAGACGATCGGGAGAGCGTGCCGGGTGGCGAATCGGCCTGGCACCTCAGCTTCCCAGGATCCGGATCTTCGTCTGCTCCGGGAGGCTGTAGGCCTCGTCCGTGACCACCGGCATGCCTTCCTTCAGGCCCTCTCCCATCACCTCGACGAGGCCGCCCTCCTCGAGGCCGGCTGTCACCGGCTTCCGGACCGCCTGGTCTCCCTGGACAAGAACGATCCACGTGCCCTCTCCCGGACGAGTCACGACCCCGGCCTCCTCGACAGCGAGTCGATCGAGCCGCTCCTCGGCCACGATGCGCAGCTCGAGGAACCGTCCGGGCTGGAAGTCGGCACCGGCAGGGATGCTGGCCCGAATCGGTACCGTGTCGGTGGCCTGGTCGATATCCGTTCCGACGCGGATCAGCTTCCCTCCGGGGGAGCCTTCCGGCCCGAAGACGACGGCCTGCCCTGCCCGCAGCAGTGCGGCTTCCCGACTCGGCACTGCCGCCTGCACCACGAGCCGATCGAGGTCGATGACCCTCGCCAGCGGGGTGTTCGTCTCGACCGATTGCCCCACGTGAGCATCGATCCGAACGACGGTGCCGGCGACCGGAGCCGTGATCCGGAGCAGGGCCAGCTGCGTCTCCGAAGCGGTGAGATCACTGCGGGCGGCATTCCGATCCTGCTCCGCTCCCAGGAGCGCCTTGCTCGAGGTCCCGTCGACCTCCATCAAGCTCTGCTGCCGATGCAAGGTCTTCTCCGCGAAGTCGAGTGCCTGTCTGGCCCGGGTGACGGCCACCTCTGCGAGACGGCTGTCCAGCCGGAACAGCGTATCTCCTGCCCGCACCCTCCGGCCTTCCTCGCAGTCAATCCCCACCAGGAGCCCGCTGGCGGAGGAGCCGACGATCACGTCGGCCGGGGACGTGCCCTGGGCGGGGGGCTCAGGAGTCACCCTTCCGAACGCCGTGACGTAGCGATGCAGCGTCGCCCGCTGGATCACGCCCACGCGCACGGCGACCTCCGTCGTCAACTCACCGTCGACACCCGCCGCCGGCCCGCGCAGCCTGCGCGCGATGACAACCCCGAGCACGGCCACGGCTACGACCAGCAGGACAATTCCCATCGAGCGCGCGCGCCTACTCATCGTCACGCCCGATCAGGACCCAACCATCCATCTGAAGCGGACTCTGCATGGCCTCCTCCAGGGCTCCCACCGCCTCCTGCGCGCGAGAGAGGGCTTCGAGCCGAGCCATCCTGCCGGCCGACACCTCGAGTTGCGCGCCTACCAGATCGATCCGCGAGATCTCGCCGAGCCGGTAGGCGGACTCCATGGTGTCCTCGGCGCGCTGCAGATGCGACAGGATGGTGTCGGCCGCGGTGACGCTCTGCTTCGCAGCCCGGCAGGCAGCGATGGCCCGCTGGATCCGGCCGATCACCTGCGCCTGCAACGCCAGGAACTGCGCGGCCTCGACCGCGCGCCGCGCCTCGGCCTCGGCGATTGGCCCCTTGCTCCTGCCGGGGATCGGAATCGGCAGGGAGAGCGACAGGGTCCACTTGCTGTCGGTCTGATCGAGCTGGAAGCCGGCGCCGATGTCGATATCGGGGTACTGCTTCGCGATCTCCAGCCTCAACGCGGACTGACTGGCCTCATAGCGCGAGAGGGCCCCCAGGATGTCCGTGCGGCTGACGAGGGCCCGATGCTGAATCTCCCGCGTGGGCAGCTCGAGGTCGACACGCTCCAGGGCATCGAAGGAGAGATCGATCCCTTCGAGCTCGGCGGAGGGCATGCCCATCGCTTGCGCCAGATCGATCAGCGCCTCCCGGCTTCTCCGCCCCGCCTCGAGCACCTCCAGCTTCGTGTGGTCGAGCGCAATGCGCGCCACCGTCACCTCGTTGCCCGAGACCTCCCCTGCCTGATGCTGTCTCTCGAGCAGCTTGACACCCTCGGATTCCAGGTCAAGCTGCGCAGCAAGCAGACGTTCGGTGCGCTGCACGACGTTCACAGCGAGGAAGGCGCGGCGCACACGGCTGCGAACACCCCACGCCGCGGAGATCACATCGAGACGCGCCGCTTCCGAGAGGTGGCGTGACTCCGAGATGCGGCTCCCTCGCTTGCCTGCCGTCTCCACGGGGAGGCCGAGCAGGAGCTCCGGGATCCAGGGGGTGACTCCGGCCGCGGCGCTCGCGTTGTAGCCCATCAGGGCGCTCGCCGTCGGGTTGGGGCGAGCCCCAGCTGTCACGGTCTGCGCCTTCGCGATGCCCCAGCGTGCCCGTGCCACGTCGAGATCGGGGCTGTAGTACAGCGCCGCGAGGGTCAGTGCGTCGAGATCCCATGCCGCAGGCGGCCATTCGGCCACGCCTGCGTTCTTCCGGAGGAACTCTTCCAGCTCCGGGGCATCCAGCCGCCGCGCTTCGAGGGTGTCGAGGGTCGCTTCCGGCACAAGCGGCCTCGCCTCGTAGCGGACGCATCCAGCGGCGATCGCGCAGGCGAGAAGCGCGATCATCATCGATGAGAGGAACTGGCCGCGCTCCCTTGTGCCGTCGATTCTCATCACCGCGTCGCGAGGGCATCTCGGCAGCGTCCATCTTCCGACCAGAACGAGCAGAGGCCTCAACTATACCAGTCCGACTGATGGCCGCCTACAGGGCCGTGCCAGGTTCCCGGTGTCATCATGATTATCCGCTCGCGATAGCAGCGTGCGGAAATGGTTCACCGCCCGGCCGGGAGCACCTTGACCGCGACCTCGCGCTGGAGGCGGGTGTCCCGGGCCCGATAGACCTCGTCCATCCCTCCCGCGACCGGCCGTCGGGGACCCTTCGCGGCCCCGGCGGTGGACGCCGTGGCCCGGGGGCGCCCGGGGCTCAGCCAGGCCAACCAATCGGCGCTGTCGGGCTCCCTCGACCGGCGAGCCATGTTCTGAACGAGAGAGGGTGGCTCCCGCAGCAGATCGAGCACGGCACCGCGCGCGTCGGAGAGGGATCGCCGGCGAGTCACGACGACATGCCGGTGGTCCGCCGACAGGAAGCGCCGGAGGTCATCCTCGTCCTTCAGGAGCGTGAGCGGGCCCTCCGCTTTCATATAGAAGAGAAGGGTCGACCCCTTGTCCCTGAAAACACCGATGTCGTCGGGAGCCATGCCCCTGGTTTCCTCGGCGAGTCTCAGGGCGAATTCGCGGTCCGATCGGGTCGTCGCTGGCAGGTCGTGCTGGAGGCAGACGAATCCGCCCGCCAGTCCGATCGCGGCCCCGGCCATCGCCGTGAGCGCTCTCGATGGTCTGTCCGGGCTCCATGAAGCGAGGCGATACCCGGCATAGCCGAGGATCAGGGCCACGGAGGCGACCACGGGCCCCGCGAGCAGGGATTCGCGCGTGAGCTCCAGGCCGAACCACCCGCTGGCGAGCCTCCCGACGGGAACCGCGGCCAGCTCCAGCGCCACGAGCGCGCCGAGCAGCACCCCCTGGACGCGCAGTCCCCATAGGCGAATGTGCGCGATCGAGGGGGCGCGCACGTGGGCGAAGATCACCGCGATCATCAAGGCGCAAAACGGAAGGAGGGGCAGAATGTAGTAGCCGCGGCGAGATCCCGACAGCGTGAAGAACACGAAGGCGATCATCGTGCCCGTGACGAGCCACCGCGTGGGGCGATCCATCTCCTTCCGGATCCTGAAGCACCCGAAGATCGCCGCAAGAAGGAGCGGCGACCACGGCAGCAGCAGGAAGGGGAGGTAGAGGAAGTACAGATGGATCGGCCCCTGGTGGTCGAAGGGCCGGAAGTAGCGGATGAAGTTCTCCCGAAACACAAACGCCAGGCCGCTCTCGCCGTAGCCCGCGGGCACCGTGTACCGGGCGTACAGGAAGGGCGCCAGGTAGACGAGCAGCCCGATGCACGCGGCAAGCGCATGGGAGGGCGTCAGCACCCGGCGCCAGCGCCGCTGCGCAACGACGTCGGGCAGCACGATGAGCACCGGAACCATGACCGCCGGCAGCCCCTTCGTCAGCGCGCCCAGGAAGGCGATGAGCCAGAAACCGAGCCAGGTCGAGAAGGTCGGCCTCTCACTCCTGGTCCAGTACCACGCCACCGCGAGGACGATCGCGGCGAGATTCTCCATATCCGCCTGGGCGTTCCGCCCCCAGAGTAGAAACCCATAGGCCGTCAGGAGCAGCAGGCCCGCGATCCGCCCCGTCCTAACGGACCAGAGCCTCCGGCCGATCCACATCGTCGCCAGGACGGCGATCACCCCCGCGAGCGCGCTGGGAGCCCGAGCCGCCCACTCATCCACCTGGCCCGTGAGCGCCGCGGCGCCCACCACCAGCCAGTAGGTCGCCAGCGGCTTGTCGAAGTAGGGGCGCCAGCCGATGGTGGGATGCAGGAAGTCGCCGCTGAGGAGCATCTCGCGCGCGACCTCGGCCCAGCGCACCTCGGAGTGCCGAAGGCTGCTCTCGCCCAGACCGGCGAACAGCAGCGCGGCGGCCGCGATCAGGATGAGGAGCTCGCCGGACCAGGACCGGGAGCGGGGCTCCGCGCCCCGGTCGTTCTGGCCGCTCGCGATGTACGTCATGGTCTCATCCGGACCCATCCATGATGATAGAGCCACGGGTGTGAGTGGATCCTTCGCGCCGGCGTGACGAACCGACCGCGGATCGCCGGACAGGTCCACGGTCAACGGAGGCCGCTCTGCTCGACGATCGAGGGGCGCTCGCCCTTGAGGTGGTGCGCTACCTGACCCAACGAGCTCGGATTCGAGCTTCGGGTCGCCATCCTCGAGAAGCATCGCGAGGATTTCGCGTAGATTCCTCTCGAGCTCGTCCAGGGCGGCACCCTGACTCTGGGCAACCAGGAGGCCGGCCCGGCCGGCGACGGGGTCATCGGCCGAGAACCCGAAAATCCGGAATCTGCACACCGCCCGCCGGTGATATTCTCACCTCTCTCCCTACCCTTCGGGCCTTCGACCATGTACATTCTCAGCCTGCCCGGGCGCGATCTGGCCCATCCCCCGGGGTCCCGCCGCACAACCCAGACTCGAGGAGTGGCGGGTCCGTGTCCGCGTCCCCGGAGGCCGCCCGGGGATTTCGCGGCCTCGCTCGCCACGCTGCGGCAGACGGGGGGAATCCGCTCGTGCACCGCAAGGGGAAGGGTCTATCCAGAGCGCCGGGCCTGCTCCATGGCGTCATCGCCCTCGGATTGCTCGGCGCCGTGGCCTCTCCGGTGCGCGCCGTGACAGCGACCCTCACCGATGATGCATCCCTGGCCCTCCCCGGCCGCGACAAGGTCCCGCCGGGATCCAGGCACTCGCTCCAGGTAGGGGGCGAAGGCCGATCCGCCGCGCTCGTCAGATTCGACCTTGCCGTCCTTCCGGAGGGCGTGACCGGCTCCGGCATCGCGAAGGCCACGCTCAAGCTCTGGGTCAGCCGCGTTTCCCACGCGGGCTCGGTCAACGTGGCACGCGTCGAGGAAGCGTGGAGCGAGGCGAGCGTCGGCGATGCCGCCCCGCCGGCCCTCGGCACCTTCGAGGTCGAGGGCGTTCAGGTGACGGGCGATCAGCGCAGGAGCTTCCTGGTATTGGACGTGACGAGCGTCGTGCGCGGCTGGCTCGACGGCGCGATACCCAACGAGGGTCTCGCGCTCGTGCCCGCGAGCGCCGCGACGGCGCTCGCCTTCGACAGCAAGGAAAACGCGCAGGGGGGTCACGAGCCCGAGCTCGAGCTCACCCTCGAGTGGCGCACGGCACCTCCTCCTGATAACCAGTTCCTGGGAGGCCCTCCGGGCCCGGATGGGCCCGTGGGACCCGCGGGCCCGCCGGGTGCCGTCGGACAGCCGGGCACTTCGATCAACCCTCTCCGCCTCGCCGCGAGGCGCTGGTATCGGGCGCTTCAGACGGGGATGACGGCCCTGACGGGAACGACTCCTTCGGGGATCGTCTGGGACGGCACGAGCCTCTGGGTCTCGAACCACGCCAGCGGGACGATCACCCGCCACAGGGCTACCGACGGTGCGCTCCAGTCCACCGTGATCGTGGGGAACGGCCCCGGCGGGATGACCTTCGACGGCGTGAGCCTCTGGGTCGCCAACGAGGACGACGACACCGTCACGAAGGTGCGAGCCTTGGACGGCACCGTGCAGGGAGTCTTCAGCGTGGGCGCGGATCCGGTTGCCATCGCATTCGACGGCTCCAGCATCTGGGTGGCCTGCTCGGGGGCCGGCGCCGTCACGCGGCTTCGTGCCTCGGACGGCGCCCTGCTCGGGACCTACCCGGCGGGAGCGGGGCCGGCGGGAATCGCCCATGATGGATCTCACATCTGGATCACCAACTCCGTCGACGGCACGGTGACGCAGCTCTCCGCTGACGACGGCACCCTCCTCGGGACCTTTCCCGCCGGCGCAGCACCCAAGGGCGTGATCTTCGATGGGGCGAGCCTGTGGATCGCGAGCAAGGACACCGACAGCGTCCTGAAGCTCTCGATCTCCGACGGCGCGCTACTCGGCTCCTACGCCGTCGGACTCGACCCGGTGGCGCTCGCCTTCGACGGGGAGACCCTCTGGGTCGTGAACCGCGGGAGCGGGACGGTCACGACGCTCAGGACAGGAGACGGAACTCCTCTCGGGACCTGGCCCGTCGGCTCAGCTCCAGAGGGCATCGCTTTCGACGGCGTCAACCTCTGGGTCGCGAACTCTCTTGGTAACACGGTTTCGAAGCTCTGACGATGATGCGATCGAAACAACTGGATGCGGCGCTCCATCTCGAGGAAGCCAGCCGGTGATCTCCGCCCGGCCGGCCCTCGCGCGCTGGATCACGGCGGCCCTCATCCCGCTCGGCAGCCTCATGTCCGAGCCATGTGCCGTGGACGCTCCGATCACCGCCGACACATTCGTCGCGGGAGCGGCGAGCAAGGGCCCGCGCGGCGCCATGCAGGAGCTCCGGGTCGGCACGCAGGGCTCCGTCGCCTATCTCTCCTTCGATCTGACGACGCTGCCCGATGGCGTCAGCGGGGCCGACGTCGCAAGGGCCGCGGTCCGCCTCTACCTCCGGGGGGCGGCGCAGGGCGGAGATCTCGTTGGACGCCCCGTCATGGATCCCTGGACCGAGACGCAGCTCTCGCTGGGCAGTGAGCCCTCCCTCATGGACTTCGAGGCGGCTCGCGTCGCACTCGACCCTTCCATGATCGGCAGGTTCATCAACCTCGACGTCACAGATCTGGCCAGGGCATGGGTGGACGGGACCCTTCCCAACTACGGCATGGCCCTGGAGGCGGGGATATCAGGAGGTACCTTCACCTTCGACACCAAGGAGAGCATCCGGGGAGGCCACGAGCCCATGATGGAGATCACGCTCGGCGCCCCTGCCGGAATGGACCCGGGGGAGTCGCCCCTCGGGCTCGCCGGGCCGCCGGGCCCCGCGGGCATGCCGGGTCTGCCCGGGCCGCCGGGAGGACCCGGCTCGCCGCTCAACCCGATGGCCGTCGCGCTGCTGCGCTGGGAGAAGGCGAACACGACGGGAAGGCAGGTGCCCGCCGGCATCCATCCCCTGACCGCGGTCTACGAGGGAGGCTACGTCTGGGCCACGGACTACGTGGAGGACAAGGTCACGAAGATCGATCCGCGCACCGGGACGATTGTCGGCTCCTACGATGCGGGGGACACCCCCGACATGGCGGCCAGCGACGGCAGGACCCTGTGGGTGACGAACTGGAGCCCCGGAAGAATCACGCTTCTCTCCCTGGACGATGGATCGTTCCAGGGATGGCTCGGTACGGACAGCGGTCCCGATGCCATGACCTTCGACGGGAGGCACATGTGGGTGGGCAACTACATCGCCAGCACCATCCTGAAGATCCGCGCCAGCAACAAGCAGCTCCTCGGCACCTTCAGCGTGCCCGCCGGCCCCCGGCGCATGGCCTTCGACGGTGTTGACGTGTGGGTGACCTGCTCGACAGCCAACAAGGTCGTCAGGATCCGCACGACCGACGGAGCCCAGGTGGCGACCTACACCGGCTTTTCACTCCCGGCCGGCATCGCTTTCGACGGGACCAGGATGTGGGTGACGAACAACACCGGATCCAGCCTGTGGGCCATCCGGGTTTCCGATGGCACGATCGTCCACCAGGTTCCCGTCGGACTCCAGCCCTTCGAGGTGGCCTTCGACGGCCAGGCAGTCTGGGTGTCGAACGCCGGGAGCGACACCGTCACTCAGGTCCGCGTCTCCGACGGCGTGGTCCTGGGAACTTATCCCGCCGGTCACATCCCGGAGGGGGTCGCCTTCGACGGCGCCCGGATCTGGGTCGCGAACTCCCGCACGAACACGCTGTCGGCCTACTGAGCAAGTCCAGCTCTCTCTCGCGCCTGCGAGGCGACTCGAGGCCGAGAGAGAGCTGAGAGGTGAGGAAGACGGACTACTTCTTCTTGTAGGTGATCTCCATCATCTTCATCTCTTTGCCGTCCTTGCCTGGGGCGTACATCTCGAAGACCTGGGTCGTCGGGCTCGTCCAGCGGGTGGTCATCCGCGACGTGATCGGCGCCTTCTTGATCGGATCGTTCCAGGAGCCGGTGAAGCTGCAGTTCTGCTTCGCATCGCAGGTGCCCTGGCTCACCATCACTCCGGT
>CAZMRF010000026.1:39231-60460 GCA_964568735.1 uncultured Acidobacteriota bacterium | reverse complement strand
TGGCGAACAAGCTCTGCACGCTCCTGTCACGAGCTGAGCTTCGCGACCTTGTCGATGTCATGGCACTCGAACGCGCAGGATTCGACCTGCCCGATGCCCTCGCTCTTGCGTCAAGGAAGGATGCCGGGATGACGCCCGCCCAACTCGCATGGGTCCTCTCGCAGATCCGAATTGGAGACGACGCCGATATTCCGGGAGGCTGCACGGTGTCTGGGTTGCGGAACTTCGTGGAGTCTCTTCAACAGCGCTTAACGCGGATGGCGTTTCCCACAGTCTAAGAATGATCTTGGTGCCGGGGGAGAGGCTCGAACTCTCATGGGGAAGAGCCCCAGGGGATTTTAAGTCCCCTGCGTCTGCCAGTTCCGCCACCCCGGCACGGGCCGGCATAGGGCACCGCGCCTCGACAGGAAACGCGAAAGTCTACCACCTCCATTTTGCTGCTGGACGCTCACTTCTCCATTCGCCTCATTCAAGATGGCCACCTTGCGGAAGGGGAGACGGCGAAGAAACAAGTGCGCGCCTTTCGTCAGTCGGGCGCTCCGAGCAGCGCCAGCCGGTAGGGCATGGGGATCGAGATCCCGCTCTGGCCGCGAAAGGAGGCGATGCGCTCGCGGCTCGCCGGCCCCTGACCGGCGAGCTTCGATTCGAGCTCCGCGTAGTCCGAGAATCTCTGCCAGGCTTTGACAGAGCGCTGTCGTCGGATGACCTCACGCTCGACGGCCTTCCACGCGGCTTCCACCTCCGCGTCCTCCGCGGCATACCACTCCCACAACGATCCCGGAGCGTGGTCGATGATCACGACCTCCGGCGCCAGCGTCCGCGCGTGAGAGAGGGCGCGCCCGGGTTCGGCGATCTCGTGAAGGCTGAACTCGAAGAGGACGACGTCCGCGCGCGAGCATACATCGAAGACGTCGCTGGCCACGAGAGTGAACTTTCCGGCGAGACCGGATTCGGCCAGCCGCGCGGAAAGCTGCTCCAAGGCCTTCCCGTCCCGATCGACGGCGATGACATGGCGGGCCGGTCGCGCGTACTCCACAATCTGGCCGCCGCCGGCTCCGACAGCGAGGACGGTCCGGCCCGCAAAGTCGTAGAACGCCGAAAACTCGGAAACGGTCCGCCGGCGGTCCGTGGCCACGGCTAGTGCGCCGCCTCGGCCCGGCTCCACACCAGAACGGCGATCTTGCGCAAGTTCACGATGCGAGCCGCAGTTTCCCGGTCAGTGATGCGCCTTCCCGGGCGTTCAAGCGCCTGTACGGCGCTTCATGTGATGCTCTTCTTCGAGCCTCCAGGTCTTCCCTCTGTCGCGTGAGATCTCGCCGCGCCACGTGAAGGAGCCGGCACGGATGTCGTCGAACGACCAGCGCAACGATGACCCGTCGCTGTCCTTGCCCCGCAGAACGATGCGATCCCCCTCGGCCCCGCCTTCCATTGTGGTCATGAGGCCGAAGGCGGGCGCCACAAAGACCACCCGCCACACCCGGGCCTTTGTGTCGAAGAAGCGCACCGACGTGCCGATGCTCCGCTCGTCGTTCGGCCGCTTCGGATAGCTGATCCAGATGTCCTGGAGCGCGCGGCCGTCGATGATCCAGCCGAAGCGGAGCTCCCCTGATGAATGGGTGACGCTTCCGTCTTCCGCGTGGAAGGAGTACTCGCAGTCCCAGGTGCCGACGAGGCGGTCGAAGACCCGCGCTTCGTCGCCGAGGGAAGGGTGGGGACCGAGCGCCGCAAGCGCCGTGATCATGTCGCGCCACGGATGCGGCGCCGCCGCGCCGGACGTACGGTGAGCTTCGACTCTCTCGATGAGCTCCCAGGTGCCTCCGTCATCCGTCTCCACGATGTTGCGCCAGCGGAAGGACGTCGGCGTCATCTCCGAAAAGATCCAGCGCTGGGCCTGTCCCCGCGCGTTGGTCCCCTCGACGATGATCTCGTCGCCGTCGGCCCTCGCCTGGAAGACGCGAACAACATGGTTCAGCGGGCTGATCCAGACGATGCGCCAGACCCGGGACGCCTGGTCGTAGAAGCGGAGAGTCGATCCGTACTCGTCGCCGGGGGCGGGGGCAAGCCCGGATCCACGGGAGGGAAAGATCCAGACATCCTGGATCGCGCGCCCCTCGAGAATCCACCCGAAGTGAACCTCGCCGGTGCCGGCCGACGAGGTGCCGTCGGGATTCCTGCCGGAGATGGTCATCTCCCAGCTCCCAACGAGCGGCCCGAAGAGGTCCTCGATCTGCGATGGGCCGTGGACAGGCCCGGAGGCGACGAGCGCCCCCATCATCCGCTCCGTGGCACCCGTCGATCCCGTCTCGCGCTCCGTGGCGCGGCGCGCCGTCATTTCCTGCGCCCTTCGCCAGGTGCGCCCACCGTCGGCGGAGACGTCGCCTCGCCACTGGAAGCCGGTCGGCGTGATCTTCGAGAAGACCCAGCGCAGGGGCTGGCCGCCGTTGCCTTCGCCCTCCTGGACGATCTCGCGGCCGCTGGATCGGCCGACGAGCGTCGCGACGTAGTTCTGGGCGGGGTTGACCCACGTCACGCGCCACGCATCGATCGTCGGATCGAAGAACCGGATCGTGGAGCCATAACGGTTGCGGGGCCCCGGCGCCTCGCCAGAAGGGGGGCGCTCGCCGCGCCTCGGCGAGATAAAGACGTCCTGAATCGCCCGGCCCTGAAGCACCCGGCCGAAGTGCCACTCGCCGGTGCCGCGGTGGCTCGTTCCGTCGGGGTCGTAGTCGGTCACGACGACGTCCCAGTCGCCCAGAAGTGCATCGTACGTGTCGGGAGCCATGAGGCCTCCGGCCAGCCCGGGAGACGGGAGCACATCGAGGATCGCCGACGCAGGCTCGGCCGAGCCGGCCCGGGCAAGTCCCGCGAGCAAGGAGCAGGCGCAGATCACCGAGAGAAACCTCATCCGACCCCTCCATGGAGATGTGGCGAGAGGATCTCGCCGGCGTCTGCGAACCTACTCCTCCGGCGGTCTGGAGGCTGTCAAAATCTTGCGCAGATCCGAGGCGCGGGAGACCGTGCCCCGGCGGCGGAGAGCCGACGGGGTCACATGGAATACGCGGCGGAAGGCGCCGGAGAAGTGGCTGTGGTGAGCGAATCCGGCTTCGACGCCGATGGCGCTGAGCGTTCGCCTGGAGTCGAGCACGCTGTCGAGCGCCCGCGTGAGACGGGTGAGGAGCTGGTACTGATGGATCGGCAGTCCGACGTGCCCTCGGAACAGGCGCGCGAGATGGAACGGAGAGGAGTGAACGCGTCGCGCGAGCGTCTCGAGCGACCAGCGCTCTTCGGGCCGCTCGGCGATCGTGATCTGAGTGGCGCGGACGATCTCGGCGTGATGGGCCGCCTCGCGGCGGGGGCGGCCCCGTGCCGATGCGCGACCCCGGCCGGCGGCGAGCGCTGCCGCGAAGAGCGCGAAGGCGGTCTCTTCGACCTCGAGGGAGGTTGCGAGCCGGCGCGTGAGCCGGTGCCACAAGACGCGCCGCCGTAGAATGGAGCCTGGGTCGAGCCGCACTGCGGGCACGCGGAACGGCGCCTCAGGGGTTTCCGAGGCCGGCGGATCCAGCATCTGCATCAGATCGAAAAGGGCATCCCGAGAGTACTCGACCACGAGGCAGTCGTCTCCGCCGGAGGTCGGATGACTTACCTGGTAGGGTCGATTCGCGGTGAAGAAGATTCCGTGAGTGGAGTCGGCGGCGACGGCCGGATGCGGGGCCTCGTGCTTGATGAAGATCCCCGACTGCGGCAGAACAAGAGTGTGCGTGCTCGAATACTCGACGTCCGCGCAGTCGTTCGCGCCCGCGCGGCACAGCACGGTCCGGATCCGGAGCGCTGCGCTCTCGAACTCGACGTTGTTCGTGCGCCTCCTGATCCGTGGCTGACGGGGCGGGGGCCGCAGCGGCTCGCGCGCCGGATGCGGTCCGCGTCCCATCACATCTGTCGGATCCATTGACGCACGATCTCTTGAAGCTCGGCCGCGCTGCGACGGAGGAACTCATCGACGGCCTCAGCTCCCATCGGACGGGTCGGGATTCTGGTTGAGGCTCTGGCACCGACCGGCTTCTTCGAGACCACATCCGCCTCCTTGGCCGCCTGGAGCGCTGTGACAGGACGCTCATGCAGCGCTGCGCTTGTAGACACTCAGAACGGGCACGGAGTGAGCGTCTCCTCGAGGAAGCCCGCGGCGGAACCGGGGAGCCTGAGTCCCCCTGGTGCTGGAGACGCCGGGGGCACCCGGTTGGACGTTCCATCCCGCTCCGTCTGCCAGTTCCACCACCCCGTCACGCCGGGAGGATAAATCTCCTCCTGCGGGGCGAGGGTCGTGGCTTCCCGTGGTTCAGGCCTTGAGGCCGCGAGGCCGCGAGGCCGGGCGGACGGCGGATCGCGGGCGCGATAGACCACTCCCATTCCGCCGCGTCCCAGCTCATCGATGCTCTCGTATCGATCGGCGAGCTTCTTCCCGATCACTGCGACGAGCCCTCCCCGCGTTTGAACCTGGGAGCTTCCGAGTGGCCTGGAGTGCCCGTCCTTCTACCAGATGCGTCCGCCCATGCGAGGCTGCCCCGGCGTATGCCTTGAGTCCTGATCCTGGGTTTAAGATCTGCCTCTCCCCACCCCTGCGTCGGCCGGGCGGATTTGCGATTCAGGGTCGAGACTCCGCCATCGTCCAATCCTGGCAGAGTCTTCGGAGATCCGGACATCTGCTCCGCTCGACACGCGCGAGCCGACGCGGAGGATGCGCCATGTTCGACGTTCGAGAACCCGGACGACATGCAGCACCTCCGCAGAGAAATCTGACGCCAAGCTGATCAACTCCTTTCTGCACGAGGGTGCCTTCAGCGCGACAAGGTGGGCGTTGTGCAGCGATCGGTCGCACATCGCATCGGCCAGGGTGCGCTCGACGAGCAGATCGTTTTGCTTCGCGGGCGGAAGTTGCGACGTCATGATAGGGGAGCGCGTGGCGTAGCCGTTTTCCATGTCCTCGAGCAGATCCCTTCGCTCCGCCTCGGTGACGGCAGGCACCCCCATTCGCCGATCACGGGCACTTGCACGGGGGACACGGCCCAGCAACCGGGCGCGGCTGCCATCGGCTCCTGCCAGCGGGAGGTCGTCGAACAGGCGCTTGGCCCAATCGTCACAGGGTCCGGTACCCCTCTCGGCAGATCTGATTGGCCAGCATGCGGGAGAACCTCTTTATTCTAAGACAGATAGCGGCACGACCAGGGAGGGTGAAGAAAAAACTTGCATGTGAACTGGTGTGCTAGTATAGTATATCACTAGATTGTAGTGTTGGCACTTTTGGTGCCGCTGCGGATGCCTCTAGATGAATACGCAGGGGCGCCAGCGGTCGATCAGGGCGATCGCTAGGAACTTTGGAAGGGCTACCTGGAACCCAGGATGGATCGTGAGTGGAACGACAGTCAGCCGATTTACCGCCAGCTTCGCGATCGCGTCGTCGCGATGATACTCGACGGCGTGCTGAAGGAGGGCGACCCGCTGCCGTCCGTGCGCAATGTCGCGGCCGAACATCGGGTCAATCCGCTCACGGTCATGAAGGGCTATCAACAACTGGTAGACGAGCAGCTCGTCGAGAAGAAGCGAGGTCTCGGAATGTTCATCAAGGAGGGAGCGCGCGATCTGCTACTTCAGGCCGAGAGACAGCGGTTCCTTGTTGAGCAATGGCCCCGGGTTCACGCCACCATTCAGCGGCTCGGATTGACGGCGCAGGAGCTGCTCGATGCGGCCGCAACCCGTCCACCGTCGTCGAAGCACCGAAAGGAGGAGCGCTGAAGCCATGCCATGCATAGAGGCACGCGGCCTGCGAAAGGCATTCCGCACGACGATCGCGCTCGACGGCGTCAACCTGCGCGTCGAAGAGGGGCGAATCCTCGGGCTCATCGGCCCCAACGGCGCAGGCAAGACCACCGCGCTCAACTCCATCCTCGGCCTGACGTCGTATCAGGGAGAGCTGAGGGTGCTCGGACGCGACCCGTGGACCGAGCGCGCCCGGCTCATGCGCGACGTCTGCTTCATCGCCGACGTCGCCGTGCTTCCGCGCTGGATGCGTGTTTCCCAGGCGCTCGACTACGTAGCCGGCGTGCATTCGAGATTCGATCGCGCAAAGGCGGAGGGCTTTCTGGCGAAGACCGACATCAAGCGCACCAGCAAGGTCCGGGAGCTGTCGAAGGGGATGGTGACCCAGCTCCACCTGGCCCTGGTCATGGCCATCGACGCGCAACTGCTGGTGCTGGACGAGCCGACGCTGGGCCTCGACATCCTGTATCGCAAGCAGTTCTACGACTCGCTCCTGAACGACTACTTCGATCACAAGCGCACCATCGTCGTGACGACCCATCAAGTGGAAGAGATCCAGGACGTCCTCACCGACGTCATGTTCATCAACCGCGGCCGCATCGTGCTCGAGTGCACCATGGAGGAGTTCACTTCCCGCTACCTCGAAGTGATGGTGCATCCCGACCAGCTCGCTGCGGCGCGGGCGCTCGGGGCCATTCACGAGCGCCAGGTGTTCGGCCGCAGCATCCTGCTCTTCGATCATGCCGATCGTCACCAGCTCGCCGCGCTGGGTGAGGTGCGCACGCCCAGCATCGCCGACCTCTTCGTTGCCGTGATGGGCAAGCAGGCCGGCAAGGCACAAGGAGCGACCACGTGAGCACTCTATCGAACGCCATGCGCGGGACAGGAGTCGACATCCATGAAACGCCGCCCACCGTCATGCCTACGCGGCCCCTGTACTGGTCCGTGCGGCGCGAGCTGTGGGAGAGCCGCTCGATCTACATCGCGCCGCTCGTCGTTGCCGCCGTCGTCCTGTTCTCCTCCTTGATCAGCGTGTTCATTCAGGTGCACAGGCTGCAGGCGCTTCCATCGATCGAGCAGGCGATCCCCGACGCTGCGTTGCTGAAGCCCTTCAAGGTGGCTCCGGCTCCGATCATGCTGGCCGCGTTGCTCGTCGGCGTTTTCTACGCGCTCGACGCGCTGTACGGCGAGCGCCGCGATCGCAGCATCCTATTCTGGAAGTCGCTGCCGGTGTCGGATCTCACGACCGTGCTCTCCAAGGCCTGCATTCCACTCGCGGTGCTGCCGCTGATCGGGTACGTCCTCAGCGTGGTCACGCAGTTCAGCCTCCTCGTGATGGGCCCCATGCTCATGCGGGGTATCGGCGTGAGCGCGGCAAGCGTGTGGGCTGAGGTGCGGTTCTTCGAGGGCCTGTTCATCATGGCCTTCGGCCTGACGGTGCACGTGCTCTGGTTCGCGCCCATCTATGGCTGGTTGCTGCTGATTTCCTCCTGGGCGCGGCGCACGCCTGTGCTCTGGGCGGTGCTTCCTCCGCTCGCGATCGGCCTGCTCGAGAAAATCGCTTTCGGCTCCTCGCACTTCGGCGCCCTGATGCTGTACCGCGTGACCGGCGCCATGACGGAGGCCTTCGCCCCGGAGGTGCGGCATGGGAACGCCGATCGGCTCACGCAGCTCGATCCGGCCGGATTCCTGGCCACACCGGGCCTGTGGCTCGGACTGGGGGTCACCGCGGGCTTTCTCTTAATGGCGACACGGATGCGCCGGGATCGGGAGCCCATCTGATTCGCATGAACGCCCGACTGAATGATCTACACAAGGAGTACGGAACATGAGCACGGCAGTCATGATGGAACGCGGATTCGACGCGTCACCGGATTTCAAAGCCAGAATGGCCGGTCTCCTCTGGTTGATGACGGCTCTGACGGGCACGCTCGCCCTCATTGCCCGCGGCCTGCCCATCGGGCTCGCAGCCAACTCCGCGGCGACCGTGTTCTATGCCGCCTCGACGCTTCTCGTCTACGAGCTGTTGAAGCCCGTGAGCACCAGGCTCTCCCTGGTCGCCGCGCTCTCGAGCTTCCTGGGATGCGCGAACGGCCTGGCCATCATGTTCCTCGGGTTGCCCACCGAGGCCGCAAGCCTCAGTACCGCGTGCTTCGGGCTCCACTGCTTCCTGGTCGGGTATCTGATCATCCGATCGAGCTTCCTGCCGAGAATCGTAGGTGCGCTCATGGTCCTCGCCGGGCTGGGGTGGCTGACGCTCAGTTGGGTGCGTGTGCTGACGCCGTGGCTGGGAGGATCGTTGTCCCCCTACCTGATGGGCGCGGGCATTCTTGGCGAGGTGTCGCTGTCGCTGTGGCTCCTCGTCGCCGGCGTGAACGTCGACCGATGGAAGGAGAAGGCCAGCCTTGCCGGGAGGGCGCAATGAGATCGGCGAGGAACCCCGGCCGGACCGTCGGCGCACTGTTACTCGTCCATCTAGCTTCTGGACTTATGGTTCCGTTCATTCTGCTGGATCTGGTCAGAGGATCCGCGGGTCTGCTGGCGAACGCGGCGAGGAGTCCAGCCTTGGTTCGCACTGCCGTGCTGCTCCTCTTCGCGGGGAGCGCCGTTGCGGTCGGTATCGCCATCACGGGTATGCCGACCTTTCGCCCGTACAGCGCCACAATGGCCCTGTGGCTCCTGTCGCTTGGCGTGGCCGGGTTCGCGCTTCAGGCTGTCGACAATGGAGCTCTGCTGTCGATGCTGTCGTTGAGCCAGGAGTACGCAAAGGCAGGCGTGGCGAAGACGGAGCTCTACGAGACGCTGGCCGTGGTGGTCGGCTCGGCGCGGAAGTGGGCGCATTACTCATACCTTCTCGTCGTGGGTAGCTGGATCTTCCTGCTCTACGGTCTGCTCTACCGCTTCAGGCTGGTTCCGCGCGCGCTGGCGGCGTTCGGGCTCGTGGGGAGCCTGCTCCAGATCACGGGGGTCACGATGCGAGGCCTTCTGGGCTATCCCCCCATCACGGTGCTGGCCATGCCGCTGGCTCCGGCCTACGTAGCTCTGGCCGTGTGGCTGATGGTCAAGGGGTTCGATGAACGGCAGCTCCCGCTCGGGGAGCA
Source organism: uncultured Acidobacteriota bacterium (assembly GCA_964568735.1). Classification (GTDB taxonomy): domain Bacteria; phylum Acidobacteriota; class Polarisedimenticolia; order JACPZX01; family JACPZX01; genus CAZMRF01. The sequence continues at coordinate 51,548 of CAZMRF010000026.1, read as the reverse complement.
GGCGCATGGCCCGGCGCCCGACAGGTCGCATGCCGGTGGCCCGGTTCCTCTACAGAGGCACGGCCATGCCGGCGCGTAGGGCATATGCATGACGCTTCCGCCCGTACATTCCCTCATCGGAGCCACCGGAATCCGCCCATGGACGCTCGCGTGAATCAAGCCTCGCCTCCAGGGCGAGAGACACGCATGCGGCGCGAGCAGCGCCCCGTGCGGGATGTGTACATCACGGCCGCCGGGGCCTACCTGCCGGGCGAGCCAGTCGACAACGACCGCATCGAGAGCATCCTGGGTCTCGTCGACGGCAAGCCCAGTCGCCTGAAGAAGCGAATTCTCGGGTCGAACGGGATCAAGACGCGTCACTATGCGCTCGACGAGAACGGGCGGACCACCGAGCTGAACGAAGAGCTCGCCGTCAAGGCGATTCATGCGGCCCTGGCCCATAGCGAGCTCGCCCTCGATGACGTCGAGATGCTCGCTGCGGGTACCACGCAAGGTGATGTGCCGATCCCGGGCTTCGCGTCCATGGTCCACGGCCGCCTCGGCGGACGCCCGATGGAAATCCTGAGCGCAGGCGGCGTCTGCTGCTCTTCGATGGCCGCGCTGTCGAGCGCCTATCGCGCTGTGGCCACGCGGCAGAGGGAAAACGCCGTGGTCGTGGGCTCCGAGCTCGTGAGCCGCAGCCTCAAGGGGACGAGGTTCAGGCGCGAGAGCGACGGCCCTCTCGAGGATCGGCGCCTCGATGAGCTGCGTGGCTCCTACCGGGACTTCGACGCCGACTTCCTGCGCTGGATGCTGTCCGATGGCGCCGGAAGCGTCGTCCTCGAAGGCAAGCCGCACAGCGAGAAGCCGTCTCTGCGCATCGAATGGGTCGAGCTGAAGTCCCATGCCAACGAATACGAAACATGCATGTACACGGGCATGGCGCACAAGAACGCTCCCCGTGCCGGAAACACCTGGCTCGACCTGGCGACGATCTCCGAAGCCGACAAGGCCGAGCAGATGCGCATTCGCCAGGATACCGAGCTGCTGCCGCAGATCGTCAAGCTGAGCGTCGAGGAGTACCTGAGGCTCATTCAGCGGGGGCGGATCGTCCCGGAGGAAATCAACCACATCCTCTGTCACTACAGCTCGCACTTCTTCAAGGGTGAAATCGTCAAGCTCCTCGACAAGGCGAACCTCAGCATTCCCGAAGAGAAGTGGTTCACGAATCTCTACACCAAGGGGAACACCGGAGCCGCCAGCATCTTCATCATGCTCGAGGAGGCGCTGAACAGTGCTCGCTTCGAGCCGGGCGAGAAGGTACTGCTCATGGTCCCGGAATCCGGGCGATTCACCGTGTCCTTCGCCTTGCTGACGTGCGTCGGACCGGATGCAGAGCCTGAAGCGAGGTTCTCGATGGATACCGGTACGGACGCGGGAAGACCCTCGACACCCTGGCGGGGCGGAGAGATCAGCGGCTTGCAGCCTGTGGCGCGCACCGGCGCCGAGATCGCCGAGGCCGCAGCGAATTCGCCCCTGGGTGAGGGCTTCGAGCCCGGTGACGACCTCATGGTGCGCCGGATCGTCCTGGACCTGGGCATCGTATGGGCAGACTTCGAGCGCATGCTGCGCGCCACGCCCATCATCCGCCGCCTCGAGGCGGGCCAGGTGACCGTCAAGGACTACAAGATGCTTCTTCGCAACCTGCGGCAGCAGGTCGTGGAGGGGGCTCGGTGGATTGCGCGCGCCGCATCGAACGTCTCCGTCGAGTTGTTCCCCGTGCGTTCGATGTTCATTTCCCATGCCGCTGATGAGCACCGTGACTTCCAGATGCTCGAGCGGGACTACTGTGCCGTCGGAGGCTCTCTCGACGAGATCGTCAACACGCCCAAGAACATCGGGTCCGAGGCGCTCTCGGCCTTCATGTTCCATCGTGCGAGCCAGCCCGATCCCCTCGACCTCCTGGGTGCCATGTTCGTCATCGAAGGACTGGGCAGGCACAAGGCAGGGCAGTGGGCCGAGGAGATCAAGAAGCAGCTCCATCTGACGAGCCAGGAGGTCAGCTTCCTCGTCTATCACGGGCAGAACGACGACAACCACTTCGACCGGCTGCGCGCCGTCCTGACCTCCGGCATCCTGAACGAGGAGGTCGCCAGCCGCATCGTCAAGACGGCCAGGGTCGTGGCGCGTCTATATGCGCTGCAGCTAGAAGAGCTGGACAGCTTCTAGATGCCGCCGCGCGAGCTGCCGCTGCATTTTCGCGCCTTGCGCGCCGATCCCGCGACGCCGCTATCGGAACGCGCGGCCGAGCTGCTCCAGACGGACTTGCAGCGCTGGACGCGGCGCTACGTACGCCCGGGCGCGCGCCTCATCTCGGCGGCGGCGGTCTGGGCGATCGTGACGCTGAAACGGCTGCTGCCCTTTCAGTTCTCCTCGCACGATGCGCTGGACCGTCTCAGCGTCTGGTTCCTGCGTCGCTGTGTCTCGCGCGAAGGGGGCGAGCTGCTGCTGCGCCACTTCATCGTCGAGACCCTGCTGCTCCGGTTCGTCGCCCGCAACAGCGGCTTCAGGGACATCCCAGAGCCCGACCTGATGCCGACGACGTTCGCCGGACTGATGGGGCATGCCGTCATCCGTCACGATGTCAACATGTACCGGTTGATCATCGACGCAGGCGAGAGGCTGCGCGCGTCGGGAAGATTCAGGTGCGAGAGGCGCGCGTCTCCCGATTTTGCGATGCTGGACGTGCCCGACATCAGGCCCGACGAGAGCTTTCGACTCGTCAATCTCGATCTTGGCACCGCGCTCTACTTCATGAACATCCCCTTCGCGCTCTTGACCTCCGAGGATGTCTACGAGCAGGCCGTGAATTCATTTCAGCTCGATGAGCCCTTGCTGGCCCACCTTGCCGACATTACCGGCGATGACCTGTTTCGCGCCTGGGGCGGGCAGCAGTCGCTTGGCTGGCTGGAGATCCGCCGCGACGTGCCTCGTGCGCTGTACATGCATGCCGTGGTTCACGAGTACGCCCACACGCATTTGTGTCGACTGGCCGCGCAATCTCGTCGGAGCGCCGGGAGCTCAGCATGAGACGACAGCTAGAGAGCATCGCCGAAAGGGCGCACCTGCATGCCCCCTGGCTCCTGCCGCTCTTCATCGCATCGGTCGTCGTCCTGAACTGGGGGCGCTGGTCGGGGTGGAGTACCGTGGGATTCGCGCTCTATGTGACTCAGCCCATCATGCAAACGACGCTCTACGACTTCGCGTGGGTCCTGGGCATCCTGACGATCTTCATTCATCAAGACGCGAAGAAGCACCATTTGCGGTACTGGTACATCTTTCCCACCTTTCCGGTGATGCCCACGGTTGGTCTGTTGATCTATGTCTGGTTACGACAACGCAAGCTGTCGAAGCTGGGAAGCGTTCCGCCGCTGGGCTCCTGAGCGCGCGCATGAGGCGTCCGAGGTGCGCAGTAACGTCCGAGGAGTGCTGGTCGGTCCGATGATGGCCATACCAGCGCAGGGGGGCAAATCAAGATGAAGGCCATCGTCCAGGATGGATACGGCTCACCTGACGTCCTCAAGCTCCGGGAGATCGAGAAGCCGGGCATCGGCGACGACGGTGTGCTCGTGAGGGTCAGCGCAGCCGCAGTCAACGCCGCCGACTGGCACCTCATGGGAAGGCTGCCCCACCTGATCAGCATGCTTCTGCGCAGTCCCCTGAGCAGGGTTCGGGGCTTCGACGTGGCCGGACATGTCGAGGCCGTGGGCAAGGACGTCGCGCGACTCAAGCCCGGCGATGAGGTGTTCGGAACGGGGATCGGGTCCTTCGCCGAGTACGTGGCCAGCTCCGAAAGCCGTCTCGCGCCGAAGCCCCGGAATCTGACCTTCGAGCAGGCGGCGGCCATCCCTGTGGCCGGCGTTTCGGCCTTGCAGGGTCTGCGGGACGAGGGGCAGGTCCGGCCGGGGCAGAGGGTGCTCATCTACGGGGCAGGTGGCGGCGTGGGCACCTTCGCCGTCCAGATCGCCAGGTCGCTCGGAGCGCACGTCACCGCCGTGAGCTGCACGAGGAACATGGACCTCCTCCGTTCGCTCGGCGCGAACGACCTCGTCGATTACACGAAGGAGGATTTCACCAGGGGCGGGCAGCGCTACGACGTCCTGCTCGACATCGGCGCGAACCGTTCATTGACCGATTGCCGGCGCGCCCTGGCCCCGGGCGGGAGAATCGTCATCGCGGGAGCGTCCAAAGGGCTCTGGGCGATCGTATCGCGCCTGCTCAAGGCGCAGATGCTCTCACGCACCGGGAGCCACAGAATCGCGTCGTTCCTGGCCAGGATGCGGCATGAGGACCTCGTCGTCCTCAAGGAACTCGTCGAAGCCGGAAAGCTCTCTCCCGTGATCGATCGGCAGTATCCGTTGAGCGAGGTCGCGGACGCCCTCCGATACGTCGGAACGGGCGATGCTCGAGGGAAGGTCGTCATCAGAGTCGCCTGAGCCGCTGCCTCGAGAAGCTGACCGGAGCGGGCTAGCCTTCGAAGGGGAGAGCGCCTCCGAGCTTTCGTGCCACCCGGTCGCGGATCCAGTGGCCGTCCCACCATTCAACAGGACTCACCGGCTGACCGGCGAGCAGGATCGAGAAGTGGAGATGGTCCCCGCCGGCGAGCCCCGTGTCGCCGGTCCGGCCGAGCGCTTCTCCTCGCTTCACCTCCTGCCCCGGTTTCACGTCGATGGTAGAGAGGTGCGCGTACAGGCTCTCGAGGCCGTATCCGTGGTCCACCACGACCGTGTTCCCGTAGATCCCGAAGAAGCCTGCCAGCACAACCACGCCGTCGTTGGAGGCCTGGACCGGAACCGCTCTCGTCGCCGCCAGGTCGAAGCCCAAGTGGACCTGGTGGTCCACTGTGCGTCCCTGGTAGACATACTTGCGGTACTCCGCGAACGGCGCCATCACCTTCGCGTTGGACATCGGAAGAAACGTCCTGGACCAGAGGAACTGCGGCCTCGACTTCGACGCCAGCTCGACGAGCGCCGCCGCATTCGCCTTCCGGAGATCCCGGTTGATCGACAGGAAGTTCTCGATGAGCCCTCCTGCGTCCGCCATCTCAGGAGTCTGCGACATGATCGCCGGGACGACCTTGCCCAGAAAGGCGTCGGACAGGTTGATCGTGGCTTCGACCGGTTTTCGTGCGGTGAACTGGTCGATGAAAGCGACCTGGGCCTCGTTCTCCGCGTCGTCGGCGGCCAGGAGCCTCACGCTCGACGGGTCCGCCATGTCGTACGGCACCGCGAAGAGCGCGAAGCGATCCTGCGGTCCGCCGCCGGGGAGGGGGTAGCCCGGGAACCACCGCCCCCCAGCCTGCACGCCGTCCCGCATGCTGGATTCGCCGACGCGGTACACGACCGCCTCGGCGCCTCCCTGTCTCACGAAGTGGAACGTGGAGGCCACGCCCAGGCTCGGCGGGGTCAGGCGGACCTGGAACACGAAATCCCTGACCTCCGGCTCGGGGTGGCTGAGCCACGCGGGCGCGCGATCGGCCGTGACCCGGAGCGTCACCGGCCCGGCCTTGAGCCCCTTGATCGAGTCGCGGCCGATCTCGAGCGCCAGCGCGTCGCGGTCGGTTCCTGAGCCCCAGAACCACCAGGACGACCGGGGGACATAGGCCTTCTCCGCCAGCTTCTCGACGCGATCCCCCTGGACAAGCTCGGCGCGGACGCCCGAGAGCCCGCGGACGGGCTCCGTCAACGTGACGTTGACGGGTTTCTTCCGCCCCACCGAGCCGCTCGGGGGATCAGCCGCGATGTCCGGCGCGGGCCCTGCACGGAACGCGGCCAGGGCGAGGAAGCCGACGAGGCCCCCCACCACGATCAGGAGCATGAACAGGGCCAGGACACGGCCGGATTCGCTGTGACGCATCGACATTCTCCCGCGGCAGCCGGCCGAGCAGGCGGAACCTCGTAATCGACGCCGAGGGATCACTCTACTTCAGTGTGCCGGAAAAAACCTGACCTTCGGCCGCCATTGCAGGGTCACCTGCGACTCAGAGTCAGGAGTCCGGAGCCCGCGAGGAGAAGGATGAGCGCGACCAGCCCGTAGGTCCCGACCGCCGTCAGGTCGGGCCCCCAGGTACTACGGAAAGCGAATGAAAACAACCGATTCATTCCAGGCAAGAGCTCCCGAATCCGGGTCAACTCCAGTCTAGAATGGCCACCTTGCACGGGGGCTTCGACGGCGGGGCGCCCCTCCTCCCATGAGCGACTGATGCCGACGTACAGATTGACGATCGAGTACGAGGGCACGCGCTACCGCGGGTGGCAGGAGCAGAAGAACGCGCGGTCGGTTGCCGGAGAGCTTCGCCGGGCTATCGAGGCGGCGGGCGGCGCCATCGTCGAGCTCGGGGGAGCGGGCCGGACGGACGCCGGCGTGCATGCGCTCGGCCAGGTCGCCCACCTCAGGCTCAGGGCGGAGATCGCGCCCGGCCCCTTCCGCTTCGCGATCAATGACGCCTTGCCCGCCGACATCCACGTTGCCGCTCTGACAGGGGCACCGGAGCGTTTTCACGCGCGCCACGATGCGCTCTGGCGTTCCTATCTGTACCAGATCTCGCGCAGGCGTACGGCGCTGGGGAAGCGTCTCGTCTGGTGGGTGAAGCGGCCGCTCGACGTGGCGCAGATCGAGGCCGCGGCCGCGGTACTGGCGGGCCGTCATGACTTCTCTTCGTTCTGCGAGAGCCCCAAGGAACAGACGAGCACGATCGTCGTCGTCGATCGCGTCGAGATCGCCGAGGCGGGCGCCTTGGTGCTCGTCCGCATCGTCGCGTCGCACTTCCTGTGGAAGATGGTGAGGAGGCTCGTCGGCTCGCTGGTGCGGGTGGGCGCGGGGGAGCTGTCCGTGGACGGCCTCCGGGGGCTTCTCGCGGGACCGGCCCCGGTGGAAAGCTCTGGTGGACCGGCCGCGTGGACCGCCCCGCCGTCGGGCCTCTTCCTCGAGCGGGTCGCCTATCGAGGCGAGCCCGCGCCGGGACCGCTGATGCCGGCTATCCCGATCTCCGCCGAGCCGACCGGCGATGCCGCGCGAAGGCGGCCTGCCGGGCGGCCAATGCGCGCGCGCCGGCCGGGACGCTGACGGCGCCGAAGGTGTCGAGAGGGATGCCATCGGCCGATTGCGCCGCGCCGCGGCCGTTGAAGATCGTGCCCAGGGCGATGCCCGTCTTCACCACCAGGACCGGGACGATCAGAAGGATGTGCGGATCACGCCCTCACGCAGGCCAGCCTTCATGGGATCGATCCCGACAACCCGGTCATGCATGTCGCCGTCGAAGGCAAGGACCGCGACCTGTCAAGGAAGCCCCAGGGAGAAAGCTCCCCAGCTTCGTCGTGCGGACCGAGGTGCAGCCGCAAGGACCCTGGTGCCGGGGCTGGGACTCGAACCCAGATGTCCCGTGAGGGACGGGGGATTTTAAGTCCCCTGCGTCTGCCAGTTCCGCCACCCCGGCTGCTGCAAGCGCTACGGCGTGAAGCGCAAAGTCTAGCATCCACAATGCGATGCGAGCTGCGCCCTCGCTGCGCCTCGAGGCCGACCGTCAGCGGGCCACCGAAGCTCAAAGCAGCGCCAGCCGGTACGGCATCGGGATGGCGAGGTCTCGCTGCCCGTGGAGACGGCTGATTCGTTTCAGGTTCTCCGGGCTCTGGGATGCGAACCTTGCCTCCAGCGCGGCGTAGTCCGGGAAGCGCTGAACCGCTTCGAAGTTCTGCTGCCTTCGGATGGCTCTCCGCTCGACCGCCTTCCAGGCGGTTTCGACCTGCTCATTCTCCGCGGCGTACCACTCCCATAGAGACCCGGGAGCGTGGTCGAACACCAGGACGTCGGGCGCGAGGCTTCCAGGATGAACGAGCGCGCGGTCCGGGTCGGCCATCTCGTGGAGACAGAACTCGAACACCACGACGTCGCCGTGCGGTCGCAGCCCGAGCAGCTCACCCTCCAGGATCGTGAACTTGTCGGTGAGTCCGCACTCGAAGAGGCGCGAGGCGAGCCGCGCCAGCGCCGTGGCGTCCTTGTCGATGGCGATGACGCGGCCGGCGGGCCTCGCAAGCTCGACGAGCTGGCCGCCGCCAGCTCCGACACAGACCACGGTCTTACCGGCGAAGTCGTAGAAGGCCGTTATGTTGTGAACGACTTGCTGGATTTCGGTAGCCATCGTTGTCGTACTCCCCAGCCCGTCGGAGCCTTGGACGCCGTGAGCATTGGAATTCCCTGAGATGCCGGCCGCCTCCTCGCTCATCTTCGCTACATGCCGTCCCGAAGCTCGCGCTCGATCTCGTGCATGAGGTTGGGAATCACGCGCTCGGGTTTTCAGTAGTCTAACGCCTGCCCTATGATGTCATCCCTCGTCCGGGGGGCTGACGTGCGTCGTCCGGGATGGACGATCCCGGTCGTTCAACCTGGCTGCAAGGAGCAGGCTCGTCATGTTGCGAAGACTGCGTGAGCGGGCGGAGTGGAAGTTTTTCGCCGTTCTGCCGAAGGCGGATCGGGGGCTGGCCCGCGCATGGTGGGTACTCCTGCTCCTGCGCGGGCTGCTCCCCGCGCTCCTCGCTGTGGCCATCGGAGGGCTCGTGGCGGCGGTGCAGCGAGGGGAGAGCCTTGCGGGACCGCTCGGGGCGGTCGGCGTGGTCTTCGTGCTTCTTCAAGTATTGGCGCCGGTTCATCAGGCGGTCAGCGCCAATCTCGGGAGCCGCGTCGCGGCCTGGCTCTATGACCGGCTGACCGAGGCGTGCGTCAAGCCTCCGGGGATGAGGCACCTGGAGGACCCGGAGCTCACCTCGGACCTGACGGTCGCGCGCGAGTTCGACCGCGGAATGACCGGCCCGCCCATGCACATCAACATGGAGTTCATCGCGGCGCAGCTCGTCCAGACCGTTGCGGGAGTCGCATCCGCGGTCGTGCTCTTCGCCTATGCCTGGTGGGCGCCGCTCGTCCTGGGCTGGGCCTGGCTCATGACTCACTGGCTCCTGCGGGAGAGCGCCGTCTGGCGCGACCGGAATACTTCCGAGGTCCGGGAGGCGCAGCGGCATGCGGAGTATGCCTACCGGCTCGCCGTGGATCCGCCCGCGGCAAAGGAGCTGCGGCTCTTCGGGCTCGCGGACTGGGTGATGGAGCGGTTCATCAGCCGGCGGACACGGCTGCACGAGCTCCAGTACCAGGCGACGCGCCTGCGCGAGAGGCCGCTCGTATGGAGCCTGCTCCTCGTCGCCGCGGCCAACGTTCTCGTCTTCTGGTCACTGGCATCGGCGGCCCTCTCGGGCCGGATCGATCTGGGGCAGGCCGTCGTCTTCGCCCAGGTGGCGGTGGGCGTGAGCGCCATCGCCTTCGGGGGGCTGAGCTGGGTGCTCGACGGCGCGGCCGCGCCGGTGGCAGCCGTCCTGCGCCTCGAGTCGGCGATGGGGGAGCGGGGGGCGCTTTCCGCTCCCACCGCGCCTCGCCCATCGGACGGCCTGCCCGCGCGCGAGATCCGCTTCCGAAGCGCGGGCTTCGCCTACCCGGGGAGCGAGCGACAGGTGCTCGACGGCTTCGACCTGACAGTACCGGCCGGATCCTCTCTCGCAATCGTCGGACAGAACGGCGCGGGGAAGACGACTCTCGCGAAGCTCCTCTGCCGGCTCTACGACCCGCAGTCCGGCGCCATCGAGGTGGACGGCGTGGACCTGCGCGACCTCGACGTCGACTCCTGGCGATCGCGGATCACGGCCGTCTTCCAGGACTTCGTGCGCTTCGAGCTGCCGCTGCGCGACAACGTCGCGCCGGGCGGCGCCCCCGACGACGTGGTCCTCGCGGCGCTGGCCGACGCAGGTGCTTCGGGGCTCGCCCGCCTCGACACGCCCCTCGCGCGCGGGTACGAGGGCGGCACCGAGCTGTCGGGCGGGCAGTGGCAGAGGGTGGCGCTCGCCCGGGCGCTCTGCGCCGTGCGGACGGGGGCGGGGCTCGTCCTGCTCGACGAGCCGACGGCGCACCTCGACGTGCGCGGCGAGGCCGAGATCTTCGATCGCCTCCTGACCGCGACGCGGAAGGCCACGACGATCCTCATCTCCCACCGCTTCTCGACCGTGCGCCACGCCGACAGGATCTGCGTGCTCGAGCAGGGCCGCGTGATCGAGCTGGGGACGCACGACGAGCTGATGGCGCTGGGCGGACGCTACCGCGCCATGTTCGATCTCCAGGCGATGCGCTTCACCGCGGACACGGACGAGGAAGGGAAGGCCTATGAAAGCCTCGCCTGATCGCATGCCGCCGGCGCTCGCCTCGATGGGGCGGGTGCTGAGGATCGGCTGGCGTCACGAGCCCGGGATGATGCTCGGGGCCTTCGCGCTGTCGCAGCTCGCCGCGCTGCCCGATGCGCTGCTCGCGTTGTGGCTGAAGCTCATGGGCGATGGGGTGCTCGAGGGGAACCGCCGGCTCCTCTTCGCTTCCGCCCTGGGCCTCGGCGCTTCGGCGACGGCCACCTGGTTCCTGGGCACGCTCAGCACGCGCGTGCAGCGGCGCTTCCGAGACAAGATCACGATCGCGCTCGAGGCGCACGTGGCGCGGCTGCAGGCATCGGTGGCCACGATCGCGCACCAGGAGCGGCCCGAGTACCTCGACCGCCTCTCGGTCCTGCGCAACCAGGTCTTCGTGCTCGACCACATGTACATGTCGCTCTTCTCCACCTGCGGCTGGATCCTGCGACTGGGCGTCGTCATCGGACTCTTGCTGTCGATCCATCCCGCGCTCGCGCTGCTCGCGGTCTTCGCGCTCCCCACGGTCTTCACCTCGACCTGGCGGCCGGGAGTCGAGCGCGCGGCCGAAGAACGGCACGCCTCCGCGTCGCGGCTGGCCCAGCATCTCTTCACGACGGCCACGACCGCGTCGGCCGGCAAGGAAGTGCGCGTCACGCGCATGGGCCCGCGGCTCGTCCGGGAGAGGCGCCAGGCATGGGAATCGTGGTACGCCCCCGTAGCGGCCGCCCGATCGGGGAGCGCGCTCTGGCACGCGCTGGCCTGGGCGATCTTCGGCATGGCCTACGTCGGGGCGATCGTCTTCGTGTCGTCGTTCCTGCGCGCGCTGACGGGGGACGTGCTGCTCGTGCTTGCCGCCGGAGGGCGGCTTTCAGCCTACGTCGGGGCGACGGTCGGGGAGATCGGCTTCCTTCGCGGCATCTGGATGGACGGCTCGCGGCGGCTGGCGTGGCTCGAGGACTACGCGGCCTCGCTCGTGGCTTCGGCCGACGCACCGGCTCCCGCGAAGCTGCGGGAAGGGATCCGCTTCGAGGCCGTGTCGTTCGCCTATCCGGGCACGGAGCGGCTCGTGCTCGACGCGGTCTCGCTCGAGCTGCCCGCGGGCGCGGTCGTGGCCCTCGTGGGGGAGAACGGCGCGGGCAAGACGACGCTCGTCAAGCTGCTCTCGAAGCTCTACGAGCCCACCTCCGGCCGGATCCTCGTCGACGGCGTGCCGCTCGGCCGCATGCGGGCGGACGAGTGGCGCTCGCGTCTCGCGGGGGCCTTCCAGGACTTCTTCCGCTTCGAGCTGCTCGCCCGCCAGTCGGTGGGGGTCGGCGACGTCGCCCGCCTCGACGACCATCGGGCCGTCACGGCCGCGGTTGGGCGCGCCGGAGCCGGCGACGTCGTGACCCGCCTGCCCGCGGGCCTCGACACGCAGCTCGGGGCGACCTGGCCCGGAGGCGTCGAGGTCTCGTTCGGTCAGTGGCAGAAGCTCGCGCTCGCCCGCGGATTCATGCGCGACGGGCCGCTGCTGCTCGTCCTCGACGAGCCCACGGCGGCGCTCGACGCCGAGACCGAGCACGCGCTCTTCGAGCGCTTCGCCGCGGCGGCGCGCGGAGGCGTCAACGCGGAGGGCGGCGGGCGGGACGGCGCCATCACGATCCTCGTGTCGCACCGCTTCAGCACCGTGCGCATGGCCGACCTGATCGTGGTCCTCGACGGCGCGCGCGTGGCGCAGGCCGGGAGCCACGAGGATCTGATGGCCAGGGGCGGTCCCTACTCGGATCTCTACCGCATCCAGGCCGCGGCCTACCGCTGAGCCGCGGGTCCGCTCAGCGAGTTCTGCTCATCTCGGCGGGTCGAGCTCCGGCGCGTCCCGGGGGATCAGGCCTCGCGGCTGCGGCTCCCCGGCACCCCTGCCTCGAAGCCGTGGAGCGCCGGAGAGGGGGAACCGCCGGCGCGGGCGTCGGCGCCGCGGCGGGCCAGGCGGGGGAAGGCGGCCGCGAGCCATCCCTGGAAGTGCTCGAGGTAGACGTACACGACCGGCGTGACGTAGAGCGTGAGCATCTGCGAGAAGAGCAGGCCGCC
>CAZMRF010000026.1:0-39221 GCA_964568735.1 uncultured Acidobacteriota bacterium | reverse complement strand
GCGAGGCCGAGCGGGCGGCGCGACTCGGCGCCGGCTCCGACCCCGAGGGCGATCGGCAGAGTCCCCATCAGGGCGGCCATCGTGGTCATCATGATCGGGCGGAATCGCACCAGGCACGCCTTGGTGATCGCCTCCTCGGCGCTCACCTCACCGCCTCGCCTCGCCTCGATGGCGAAGTCGATCATCATGATGCCGTTCTTCTTCACGAGCCCCACGAGCATGATGATCCCGACGAAGGCGTAGATCGAAAGCTCCGTCCTGAAGATGAGGAGCGTCGCCAGCGCTCCGAATCCCGCGAAGGGCAGCGCCGAGAGGATCGTCACGGGGTGGATGAAGCTCTCGTAGAGGATCCCCAGCACCAGGTAGATGACGAGGATCGCCATCACCAGCAGCAGGCCGAGCCCCTGCAGCGAGGACTGGAAGGCCTGCGCCGCGCCCTGGAAGGAGGTCGTGATCGTCGGGGGCAGGATGTCGGCGGCCGCCGACTGCACGGCGCTCGTCGCCTCGCCGAGGGACATCCCCGGCTCGAGATTGAAGGAGAGGGTCACCGCGGGAAGCTGGCCGAGGTGGTTGACGGTCAGGGGGCCCAGCTTCGGGCGGAGTCTCGCCAGGGCGTCGAGGGGAACGAGCGCTCCCGACGAGGAGCGGACGTGAAGGAGCGGAAGCGCCGAGGGCTCGAGCTGGTACTCGGGAAGGGCCTGGAGAATGACCTTGTACTCGTTGTTGGGCGCGTAGATCGTCGAGACCTGGCGGGCGCCGTAGGCGTCGAAGAGGGCATTCTCGATCTGGGCCGCCGACACGCCGACGGCGGAGGCCTCGTCGCGCAGGATATCCACCTCGACCTGGGGGTTCTTGAGCTGCAGGTCGGAGGTGACGTCCTGGAAGCCGTGCAGCTCGCGCATCTTCGCCTCGAGCAGTGGCGCGACGCGGTAGAGCTCGTCGGTGTCGGCGCCCTGCAGCGTGGCCTGGTAGAGGCTCTTCGTGAGCTGCCCCCCGATGCGGATCGGCGGGGGATTCTGGAGATAGGCGCGGATTCCGGGGACGCTCGAGAGCTTGGGCCTGAGATCCTGGATCAGCTCGTCGGCGCTCTGGCTCCTCTCGGATCGGGGCTTCAGATGCATGAAGAGGATGCCCGAGTTGCTGCTCGTCACGCCCCCGCGGGCCCCGGTCGTCGAGAGGAAAGCCTCGACCTGGGGCTCCTTCTGGAGGATCGCGTTCAGCTCCCTCTGGTGAGCCACCATGGCGTCGAAGGAGATCCCCTCGGCAGCCTCGGTGAAGGCGAAGATCATCGACTGGTCCTCGCTCGGAAGGAACCCCTTCGGCACGACGAGCGCCATCCAGACCATGGCGCCCATCACGGCCAGGGAGCCGGCGACGGTCACCCACCTGCGCCGCAGCGACCAGCGCAGGCTGCGTTCGTAGAGCCGGAGAGATCCCTCGAAGATTCGCTCCGTCGCCTGGTAGGCCCGCCCGTGCCGCTCCACTCTCTCGTGCTTCAGGAAGCGGCTGCACAGCATCGGGGTCAGCGTCAGCGACACGAACCCCGATACCAGGATCGCGGACGCGATCGTGACGGCGAACTCGTGGAAGAGGCGCCCGATCAGCCCGCCCATGAAGAGCACCGGGATGAAGACGGCCGCCAGCGAGAGCGTCATCGACACGATGGTGAAACCGATCTCCTTCGCTCCCTTCAGGGCGGCCTCGAAGGGCGCCTCTCCCATCTCCATGTGCCGGACGATGTTCTCGAGCATCACGATGGCGTCATCCACCACGAATCCCATCGAGAGCGTCAGGGCCATCAGGGAGAGGTTGTCGAGGCTGTACCCGAGCGCGTACATCACCGAGAAGGTCCCCACGATCGACATCGGAAGGGCCAGGCTGGGGATGACGGTGGCGGAGAGGTTCCTCAGGAAGAGGAAGATGACGAGGACGACCAGCATCAGCGTCAGGAGCATCGTGAACTTCACGTCCCGGACGGAGTCGCGGATGGAGACCGAGCGGTCGTAGAGGACGTGCATCGTCACCGAGGCGGGCAGCTCCTCCCTGAAGCGGGGGAGCAGCCCCCGGACCGCCCCGGCCACCTCGACGGTATTCGTCCCCGGCTGCCGCTGGACCGCGAGCACGATGGATCGCTGCTCGGAGGCCGGTTCCACGTACCAGGCCGCGGTCTTGTCGTTCTCGACGCTGTCGATCACCCGCCCGATCTCGGAGAGCCGGACCGGAGAGCCGTTGCGGTAGGCGACGATGAGCGGCCTGTAGGCCTCCGCCTCGGTGAGCTGCCCGGTGGTCTCGACGGTCACCGCCTTGTGCTCCCCGAAGAGCGTGCCGGTGGGGAGGTTGACGTTGCCTTCCTGGATCGCCCTGCGCACCTCGTCGATCCCGATGCCCCGTGAGGCCAGCGCGCGCGGGTCCACCTGCACGCGCACGGCGTACTTCTGCGAGCCGTAGACGAGGACCTGGGCCACCCCGCTGACCGTCGATATGCGCTGGGCCATCGTGGTCTCGCCGTACTCGTCGAGGGTCCAGAGGGGAAGCGTCGGCGTGGTGAGGGCGATGTACAGGATGGGTTGATCGGCGGGATTCACCTTCTGGTAGGTCGGCGGGCTCGGCATGTCGGGAGGAAGCTGAGAGAGAACCTTGGAGATCGCCGCCTGCACGTCCTGGGCCGCCGCGTCCAGGTTGCGGCTCAGGCTGAACTGCAAGGTGATCTGGGTCGACCCGAGGGCGCTCGAGGAGGTCATCGAGTCCAGCCCCGCAATCGTCGTGAACTGCCGCTCGAGGGGAGTCGCGACGGCCGATGCCATCGTCTCGGGGCTGGCGCCGGGCAGCGCCGCGGTCACCTGGATGGTCGGGAAGTCGACGTTGGGGAGATCGCTGACGGGGAGCCGGCCGTAGGCCATGACTCCGAAGAGGAGGATCCCCATCATGACGAGCGTCGTCGTCACCGGGCGCCGGATGAAGAGCCCGGCGATGTTCACGGCTCGCGCTCCGCGGCCGCCGGCGGGGCTCCCGCGGCCGGGGCGTTCCGGCTGATGATGCGCGCGCCCGGAACGAGGCGGAGCTGACCGTCGGTGACGACCGTCTCTCCCGATGAAAGCCCGCTCTCGATCACCGTGAGGCCGCCGGCGACCAGGCCCGGCGCGACCCCGCGGGATTCGACGGTCTCATCCTCGCGGACGACGAAGACGAAGGGACCGCTCTGGCCGGTCTGGAGCGCCTGCGAGGGGACGACGGCGGCGGCGGTGCGGGTCCCGAGCACGAGCCCCACGTCGACGAACTGTCCCGGCCACAGAGCCTTGTCCCGGTTCGGGAAGGTGGCCTTGAGCCGGACGGTCCCGGTGGTCCGGTCGACCTCGTTGTCCAGGAAGGTCAGCGCGCCCTCGATCGGATCGGCCTCCCCTCCCGGGACCGTGGCCCGGACGACCAGGGCGCCTGATCGCATGCGCTGCTGGATGTCGGCGAGGCTGCGCTCGGGGACGGAGAAGGCGACGTAGACGGGGCTGATCCGGTTGATGGTCACGAGCGGGCCATCGCTGTTCGCCTTCACGAGATTGCCGGCGTGCACCTCGAGCTGCCCCGTCCTTCCGTCGATGGGTGAGTGGATGCTGCAGTACTGGAGCGAAACCTCGGCGTTCTCGACCGCCGCCTCGTCCGCCTGGACGGCCGCCTCGAGGCTGTCGGCGTTCGTCCGGATCCTGTCGAACTCCTCCGGCGTGACGTACTCCTTCTCGACCAGCGCGCCATACCGCCCCACGTCCTGGCGCGCGGTCCTGAGCTGCACGGAGTCGCGGGCGAGCACCGCGCGGGCCGAGCTCAGCGCCGCCTCGTAGGGGCGCGCGTCGAGGGTGAAGAGGAGATCGCCTTTCCTGACGTCCTGGCCTTCACGGAAGTGGGTCTCCAGCAGGACGCCGCCCACCTGCGCTCGGATCTCGATGGTCGAGAGGGGCTCCACGGTCCCGATGGCCCGGATCTCGATCGGGACGTCCCGGAGCGTCACGGAGGCCGTGGTGACCGGAACCGGCGGGGGCCCCTCCGTGCGGGCCGGTGCCTGCGAGCAGGCCGCGGCGATGATCGCCGCCGCGGCCAGGAGCGGGCTCGCGATCGCGGCGTGGATTCTCGATGCATTCATGGCTTCCCCTCCACGTGGGGTTCCGTCTCCGGTCCGGGCTCGGCCTCCCACAGGATTCCCGTATGGTGGGCGAGCTGCGCGAGCGTGAGGAACCAGTCGGTTCGCGCGCGGACCTCCTGGGCCCGCGCCACGTGCAGGGCGCTCTGCGCCGTGAGCAGGTCGAGGATGCTGCCCACGCCCGCATCGTAGCGGGCGGAGGCGACCTCGTAGGACTGGCTCGCGCTCTCGACGAGATCGCGGACCGTGTCAACCCTTACATCCGCCGTCTTGTGATCGAAGTAGCTGGTCCAGACCTGGAGCGTGATTTGTTGTTCGAGAGCCTCGAGGCGCGACCGGGCCGCATCGCGCTCCGCCCTGGCGCGGAGCAGGTCGTACTGGTAGGTGAACCCGTTGAAGATCGGGATCGTGAGCAGGAGCGAGGCTCCATAGGTGTCCTGGTGCACGTCGAAGGAGTCGTAGAAGATTCGCCCGCCCGTGGCACCGAGGCTCAGGCTGGGGCGGTCCTCCGCGTGGGTGGCCCTGACGTCGGCCTCGGCCTTCTCGGCCAGCGCCCGCGCCGCGGCGAGATCGGGCCGGCTCGCCTGGGCCTCCCGTATCGCCTGGTCGATCTCGACCGTGGCCTGATCGCGCGGGATCTCGGGAGAGGGCAGATCCACGTCGAGGTGCGTGTTGGCGGGAAGCCCCACGGAAGTGGCGAGCGCACCCTCGATGATCCGGAGCTGGCCCTGAACGCTCTCGAGGAGCAGCCGGGCCTCCGACAACCGCGTCCTGGCCTGGAGGACGTCGGCGATCGTGGCCAGCCCCGCCGCGCGGCGCCGCTCGGCGGCATCCAGGCTCGCCTCCGCCTCGCTGACGGCCGATCTCTCCGCTTCTTCGAGCGCGCGCGCGTCAAGGTACTGGTAGTAGGCCTGCTCCACCTCCAGGATCACGTCCTGGATCGACTGGTTGTGCGCCCAGTCGGCGGCGAGAAGGGTCTGCCGGGCCGATTCCACCGTGGCGCTCCGGCGGCCGAAGTCGAGCAGAATCCAGCTCAGCTGCACGTAGGGGTTGAAGGTCGTCGTCAGGAAGGTGAACTGGCCGCCCACCGCCGACCCCTTCTGCCGCGTGGCGCTGACCTGCCCCGCCGCGGATGGGTAGTAGCTTCCCCTCTCGGCCCCCAGGCTCGCCGCGGCGGAGCGGGCGCGGGACCAGGCGATCCGTGTCCTCGGGCTGGCGCGCAGCGCCACGTCCATGAGATCGGAGAGGCTCCACACGGCGCCAGGCTCGGCGAGATGGGGAGGGATCTCGAGGGCGGCCGCTCCAGTCCCCGACGGGCTGGAATCGGGCGTCCAGGCCGATGCCTCGGCGGGGGACGGTGGAGTCCATCGCTCGCCGGGGGAGGGCGCTATCCCGGGGCCGTCATGCAGCAGATCCTCTTCGTGCACGCACGACACCGACACGAGCCCGAGCCCCGCCATCGTGAGGGAAAGAACCGCCGGCACGAGCCTGCCGCTATTCATGTCCCGCAGCATCTCCTCACTCTCGTGCCCCGGCGGCAGCGCGGATCCCGGCAGCCGAAAAGTGGACGATGTGGTCGACGATGCCGTGGAATCCAAAGTCGCCGAGGTTCGCCCATTCCGTCTCGCGAGCCAGGGCGTGCATCTGGACGACGTGGATGAGCTGGGCGACGACCGACTGGACGCATCGCCGCGCGGATCGCCCCTCCAGCCGGATGCCGATCTTGACGAAGGCCGCGGTCATGGCCCCCTGGACCGGCTCGATGATCTCCCTGCGGACCATGCTCGGAGGCAGGTGCGGGTCGAATATCTCGTGCGTGAACAGCTTCATCAGCACCCGCCCGTCGCCTCCCTCGATGTGCGGCTCCAGGAAGGTCGAAGTGAAGGCACGCAGGAGCGTCTCGATGTCCGCCTTCTCCCCGGCCGTCCGGAGCGCCTCGTTGATTCCCCGGATGCGCATCTCGCGGAGCTTGCGCAGGCGGCGGTGGAACATCTCGCGGTAGAGGGCGGACTTTCCGCCGAAGTGATAGTTGACGGCCGCGAGGTTGCATCGTGCCGCCGAGGTGATCTCACGCACCGAGGTTCTGCGGAAGCCCCGCGCTGCGAAGAGCTTCTCTGCGGCGTCGAGGATCCGCTCGCGCGTGGCGGCGGCCGGAGCGGACGTCGGGCGGAGGACCCGGGTGGAGGCTTTCATTCGGCACCCCGGAAGAGATTCATTCGAGCGTTTCAAACAGCCGTATGAACAGTACACAGCGGCCGGGCCGGTGTCAACGGATGCGGCCGAACGTGGAATGGGCTCCCGGGGTGGGGGTGGGCAGGGAACCGTGGTGCGGCCCGTGAAGGCGATGGGGTGAGGCGGGGCCCTCGGAGCGGGCGGCGCCTCGGGGCCTTACGTTCGGTTCGCCAGTGCGGCGTCGATCTCGGCTTCGGCTTCGAGCCAGTCGTGCGCGGAGTCGCCACCCTGGAATCCCCGGGCCTCGGCCTTGTGGTAGGCCGCCACGCGGATCAACCTGTCGCGCTCCTCGGGAGTGGTCAGGAGGCGTAGCTCTGACTTCGCCCCGTCGCGGCGGGGAGCACTCGTCCTCCGCTGCCCCTTCGTCACGTCCGTCGTGGTATTCCGCTCGCGCGTCTTTCTCATCGTTCCGGCCGACATGGTCTCTCCTTGCTGAATCCTCTGAACGCCCCGCGGGTATGAGTGAATGTTGCCCATCGATCCCTCGGGCGCAAGGGAGGCAGATCCCTCACACGATCGCGGAGATCGATCACGCAAAAAGCGCGTGGCCCACCATCTTTCCGCGGCTTCCGGAGAGGTGCGCCATCTCTCTCGCAACGGTGAAGCGTGGAGCTCGCGCTCGAATCCACGAGCCTGCACAGAAGGCCCGGTCGTTGCCGCTTCCGCGATGGCTGGTCTAGTCTGGGCCGCTATGCGGAAAGGGAGGGGCAGCGAGGGCGATGGGAGAGCAGGATCCGCCGGGCGTAGCCGGGGCGAGCCCGAGAGCCGGCATCCCTCAGATGCTGATGTGCGGGAGCCGAATCCGCGCTCAACGCTCCCGGGGCGTATCCCGCGCCGGGCCGCGCTGGCGCTCAACGTCGCGCTCGTCCTCTTCCCGCTCCTGCTCCTCGGGCTTTTCGAGGGGGCGCTCCGCCTGGCCGGGTACGGATACCCCACCGGCTTCTTCGTCCCTATTCCCGGGCGCGAAGGCTGGACGCCGAACCAGAAGTACGGCTGGCGCTTCTTCCCGAAGGGAGATGCCCGGACTCCCGTGCCGGCGATCCTCTCAGACGGCAAGCCCGAGGGCATCCTTCGCATCTTCGTCCTCGGTGAGTCGGCGGCGATGGGCGATCCCGTTCCGGCCTTCGGCTTTTCCAGGATTCTGGAGATCATGCTGGAGGCCCGCCACCCGGCCCACGACTTCGAGGTGATCAATACGGGGATGACGGCCATCAATTCGCACGTCGTCCTTCCCATCGCCGCCGACTGCGCCCGCCGGAGCCCGGACCTCTTCGTCGTCTACATGGGCAACAACGAGGTCGTCGGGCCCTTCGGGGCGGGTACCGTCCTGGACGCCTACCGGTCCAGCCGCGCGATGATCCGCGCTGGGATCGCCCTGAGGGCCACCCGCACCGGCCAGCTCGTGGAAAGCCTCGTCGAGAAACTGCTGCCGGGCACCGGTGCCGCCCCCGAGTGGCGCGGGATGGAGACCTTCCTCGGCAACGTCGTGGGCGCGGACGATCCGATGATGGTGGGCGTCTATGATCACTTCGAAGCGAACCTGCGAGGGATCCTCGACGTCGCCCGGCGCGCGGGAGCGGGGGTCATCGTCTCGACGGTCGCGGTGAATCTCCGCGACAACCCGCCCTTCGCCTCGCTCCATCGAGGGGGCCTTGGCGAGTCCGAGCGAGGCCGATGGGATGCGCTCTTCCGCGAAGGAGTGAGCCTGGAGAAGTCGGGCCAGCCCGGGGCCGCGGCCGGGCGGTACGAAGAGACGCTCGGGATCGACGATGGGCATGCGGAGCTTCACTACCGCCTCGCGCGCTGCCTGGAGGCGTCGGGGCGCCACGCGGAGGCGAAGACGCACTACCAGCGCTCGCGCGACCTCGACGTGCTTCGCTTCCGGGCGGACTCACGGGTCAACGAGATCATCCGGGAGGTGGCTGGTTGGACGCAAACATCCGTGACCCTCGTGGATGCGGAGCGGGCCTTCGAGGCGTCGCCTCTCGCCCCGCACGGCGTCCCCGGAGAGGATCTCCTCTTCGACCACGTCCATTTCACCTTCGAAGGGAACTACCTCCTCGCCCGCACGGTGCTGGAAGGGGTGGAGGCGCTGCTGCCTCCGGAGATCCGCGCGGGGGCGGCGGGCTCCGTGCCCACCCTCGAGGAGAGCGCCGCGGCTCTCACGCTGACAGCGTGGAACCGCGACCACTTCGCGGGCCAGGCCCTCAGGATCATCGAGCGGCCTCCCTTCACCGCGCAGGCGGATCACGACGAGCGCATCGCGCGCTGGCGGCGGCTCGAAAAGGACCTCGCGGCGACGGCCGGCACGCCCGCGTCGATCCAAGAGGCCCTTCAGGCCCACCGTGCGGCTATCGCGCGGAGGCCGGAGGATATCCTCGTACGCGAGAGCTTCGCGAAGCTGCTCCGGGCCGCCGGCGACGGGGCGGGCTCGGCCGAGCAGTGGCGCGATCTCCTCGTGCGCATCCCGGAGAGCGTCGTCTGGCTCGAAGAGCTGGGCCATGTGCTTCTCTCCGCCGGGCGGCACGCGGAGGCTGAGGCCGCCTACCGCGAGGTGCTCGAGATATGGCCCGGCCGCGCCCTCACCCACGGCAACCTCGCGCTCGCGCTGGAGCAGGAAGGGAAGACCGAGGAGGCGCTGGAAGAGTACAGGGAAGCGTTGCGGCTGGATCCCGCCCTGATCGCCCCGCGGCTGAACCTGGCGCAGGCGCTGAGCGAGCAGGGGAGGAAGGACGAGGCGCTCGATGAGATGCGTGAAGCCGCCCGGCGGGAGCCGGAGCATCTTGCGGCGCGGCTGAGCCTGGCCGGGGCGCTCGTGGAGGCGGGGCGGACGGAGGAGGCCATCGAGCACTACAAGGCGGCCATCAACCTCCGTCCCGATCTCGCCGACGCGCGCCTGCGGCTCGCGAGGCTCTTTCTCTCCTCGGGACGCGCGGGCGAGGCTTCGACGCTCCTCGAAGAAGCGGTCCGAGCCGACCCCGGGAGCGTCGAGGCGCGCCTGGGGCTGGCCTCCATCAGCCGGGCGGCCCGGCGGTACGACGAGGCGATCGGCCATTACAGGGAAGCTCTGCGGTTGAGCCCGGGCTTCCCCCCGGCTCTCAATGGCCTCGCGTGGATACTCGCCACGGCGGAGGAGCCGCGATACAGGAACGGGGCCGAGGCGTTCTCGCTCGCGAATGAGCTGTGCACCCGGACGGGCTGCCGCACGCCGATCTTCGCGGCGACCTTCGCCGCCGCCTGTGCCCAGGCCGGGCAATTCGAGCGGGCGGTGGAGGCCGCTCGCCAGGCGATCGTCCTGGCGCGCGCATCCGGGGATGAGCGCGCCGCGCGCGAGATCGAAGGCCACCTTGCGCGCTACGAGGCGGGCAAGCCGCTGTGAGTCCCGGGCGGTCGCACGGAGCCTCACCGTGACTCGAAAGCCCGCGCCGTCGAGTCGCGAGCAAGCCGCGAAGCCGCATCAGCCCGGGTCGGGGAGAGCGGCCCGCCGGTCGTGGCTCGCGTGGGGCGGGCTCGCTCTTCTCGCGCTCCTCTGGTGCGTGGACTTCCACTTGGACGTCCGCGGGCAGGACGCGCAGACCTGGATGGACCCCTACCAGTACCTCGGCTTCGCCGAGGGGCTGGCGGCGGGGGAGCTGGCGCTCCGCGACCTGAGCCTCCCCTCGATCTACCCCTTCTTCATCGCGCCCGCGCTCGCCCTGAGCCCGACGATCCCCGCCGCGTTGTGGGTCAACGCGGCCTTCATGGCTCTCGTCGTCCTCTCGATCCACCTGCTCTGCCGCGAGCTGAAGATAGAGATCCCTTCTTTCGTTCCGGCCCTCCTCGTCCTCTCCTCGCCGCTCCTGATCGGGCTATCGCGGAGCCTCTACGTGGAGTTCGCGCTCACCGCGTTCGGGGCGCTCGCCTGCTGGCTCTGGCTCCGGCTGGTGCGCAAGGCGGCAGCGGGGGAGCCGCTCCTGCTCGGGGCCGTCGTCTTCGGCGTCATCTTCGCCGCGGGCTTCATGATGAAGATGACCTTTCCGCTCTTCGTCGCCCTCCCGGCCGCGGGAGCCGCGCTCGGCCTGATCCTCGGAGGGCGCCTGAAGCGAGGGCTGCTCCTGCTCTCGGCCGTGGCCGTGCCGGCTGTGGCGGTCCTCGGGATCCAGGCGCTCTTCTTCCCGGGAACCCTGGAGTACTACCGCACGCTCGGCAACACCACGATGCCGATCATGTACCTCATCGGGCCCGGGGAGCGCTTCTCCTGGGACTCGCTGTCCTATTACCCGGTCCAGCTCTGGCGGAGCCTCCTCGGTTTCCTGGCCCCGTTCCTCCTCCTGCCTCTCGTCGCCGCGGTGCGCGAGTGGAGGCCCTTGCGCGCGGGGAGCCTTACCGGCGCCACCGCGTCGCTCTGGATGTGGCTCGCCGGGCCCCTGCTCCTCCTCACACTCCAGAAGGTGAAGGAGCCGCGCCACCTCGCCCCCTGCGTCGTTCCCGCTGTCATCTTGATCGTCATGGGCATCGAGGGACTTCGGCGGAGCGATGTCAGGGGCGGACTGATCGCGGCGGCCGTTCTGGCCGCCTGCGTTCAGTACGCGGGAGTGACCCGGTCGGGATGGGAGACACCCTACTTCCTCGACCGGCCGCTGCACATGGATCGGATCGTCGCCGCGATGCAGGCTGCGGTACCGGATGATGCCGTCGATGCGGGGACGCCGCCCGAGCTTCGAGAGCTTCACTGGAAGTTCAACCGCAACGTCGCCATCTCCGGCTTCGAGCCGAATGCCGCGCTGGCCCTCACGTGGCGTCTCTTCCCCGCCGTGACCTACGACCTCGACGCGCTGGAGCCGGCGGGAGGAGCCACGAACGCCGCGAAGGAGGACTCGCTTCGAAGCGCTGCCGGGAGCGCCCGGTACTCTACCTTCGAGGACCTGTTCATCCTCGCTGCATTCAATACGTACAACAGGCGCTGCGGCTGGCCTGTCTATCATGCGACCCTGCCGCGTGAGGATGTTCTGAGGCACGCCGAATTCGTCCTGGCGCGCGGGGGGGCCCCGGCGGAGATGGCGTCCCGGTACGCGGGCCACAAGGTCGTTGCCAGCCTCGATCTCGAAGGGAGCCCCCTCCACGTCCTCGTGTCCAGCCAGGGCGGTGTGACTCCCTACCGCGCCCTCTTCGCGGAGAGGTTCCTGGCCGGGCACCCCGGCCTCGGCGAGGCGGAGCGTGGAGTGATTGCGCGCGAGCTGCTCTACGTCGATGTCCTGCACGGGAATCTGCGCGAGGCCGATGGGCTGCTCGCGCGGTTCCCGGCCTTGCGCGAGGGGGGTGGGGCCCGTCGCAATATCTACTGGATCGGGGCCTACACCCAGCTCCAGGAGCTGGCGCGCCAGAGGTATCTCCGCTCCCGCGGCGGGCGGTAGTTCAGGCTGCGTCCGCCACGCTCCCGGTGGGCGGGGCTATCTGGTATCTTCTGGAAAGCATCTCCCGTGAATCCGGTGGCGTTCCTGGAGGGGTGGGGCAGAAGCCAATCCAGGAGGTCACGACGGCAGGGGAGGCCCGCATGGAAAAGAGCCTCGACCTCTTCCGCGATATCTGCGACAACGCCGAGGATTTGATTCAGAGCGTCGCCCCGGACGGCCGCTTCCTCTACGCGAACGCGGCGTGGCACAGGATCCTCGGCTATACCGATGAGGATCTCAAGAAGACCCGCCTCTTCGACGTGATCCATCCCTCCAGCCGGGACCACTGTGCCGCGCTGCTCCGGGAGGTGCTGACGGGCAGCTCACCCGTTCACGTCGAGGCCGTCTTCAAGGCGAAGGACGGCCGGAAGGTGGACGTCGAGGGGAGCGCATCCTGCCGATTCGATGAAGGCAAGCCCGTGGCGACCCGGGCGATCCTCCGTGACGTGACGGAGCGCAACCAGGCTCGCGACCAGCTCGATCGGCTCTTCAAGCTGTCGCTGGACCTGCTCTGCGTCGCGGGCGTGGACGGATACTTCAAGCAGATCAACCCGGCCTTCACCCGAGTGCTCGGGTACAGCCAGAAGGAGCTGCTCAGCCGCCGCTTCGTCGAGTTCGTCCATCCGGAGGACAGGGCGGCGACCGAGAAGGAGATCGAGCGGCTGGCCCGGGGTCTGGAGGTTGTCGATTTCGTGAACCGCTACCTGGCGGCGGACGGAACCTACCGCTGGCTGGCGTGGCGCTCCGCGCCCATGCAGGAGCGGGGGCTCATCTACGCCGTCGCCCGAGACGTCACCGAGAGCCGTCGGATCGAGCGGCTCATCGAGCGGCAGGCCGAGGAGCTTGCCCGCTCCAACGCCGACCTGGAGCAGTTCGCCTACGTGGCATCGCACGACCTTCGGGCCCCGATGAGGGCCATGGCCAACCTGGCCGACTGGATCGAAGAGGACATGCCGGGCCAGCTCCCCGAGAAGGTCCGCGGCCACCTGGACAAGCTCCGCCGCCGGCTGGAGCATCTCGAGAGGCTGACGGAGAGCATCCTGGAGTACTCCCGGGCGGGAAGCTCGATCGAGGCGGCGACGAAGATCGACACCGCTCTCATGGTCAAGGACCTCGGCGAGGAGCTGGCCCCGCCGCCCGGGTTCCGGGTGGTCCCCGCCTTTGGCCTGCCGGGCCTCGAGACGGCCCGCGCTCCCCTCGAGCAGGTCTTTCGCAACCTCATCGGCAACGCCATCAAGCACAGGGATCGCGACGATGGCCACGTCGAGGTCTCCGCCAGAGATCTCGACGATCAATACGAATTCCGTGTCGAGGACGATGGCCCGGGGATCCCGCCCGTGGAGCGCGACAAGGTCTTCCAGATGTTCCACCGGCTCGGGCCGGCCGAGACGATCGAGGGGTCCGGGATCGGGCTGGCCCTCGTGAAGAGGATTGTCGAGAGGCATGGCGGGCTCGTCCGAGTCGAGCCCCGGGACGGACGGGGATCGGCGTTCATCTTCACCTGGCCGAAGAAGGTGCGGGTCGCCGCCGAGGACGATGCCCCGGATACTCATCGTTGATGACGAGGAGGTGGACCGGGAGCTGGCCCGAAGATCCCTCTCCACGATCGAAGACCTCGAAACGGTGGACGCGAGGAATGGGGAAGAGGCCCTGGCCCTCCTCGCGCAGGGCGGGAGCTACGACCTGATCCTCACGGATCTGAGGATGCCCCGCCTCGACGGCCTGGAGCTGGTCAAGCGCCTCAGCGCGGCGGACGGGGCCGCGCCCGTGGTCCTCATGACCTCCAAGGGGAGCGAGCGGATCGCGGTGCGCGCGCTCGAGGCAGGCGCGGCCGACTATGTCCCCAAGAGGGCCATGAAGGCCGAGCTGCGCCGCGTCGTGGAGCGGGTGCTCGATCTCGCCGAGGCGCGCAGGCGGCGCAGGGTCGCGGTCTTCTGCCTCGAGAACCGCGAGACCCGCTTCCTCCTGGTCAACGACCCCGCGTTGATCTCGCCGCTGTCCGCCTGGTTCCAGGACGGCCTGGACCACCTGGGCTTCGGCAACGAATCGATCCGGGCCCAGGTCGGGATGGCCCTCATGGAGGCCGTCGCCAACGCCATGATCCACGGCAATCTCGAAGTCGGCTCCGACCTGCGCCGCCAGGATCCCGGGGGCTACGAGAGGCTGATCGAGGAGCGCAGGAAGGCGAGACCCTGGTCCGAGAGGCGCGTCCGACTCCTCGCGCGGGAGACAGCTGCGGAGCTGGAGTACGTGGTCGAGGACGAAGGGAGAGGCTTCGACCGGGGCGCGTTGCCCGACCAGGACTCCCCCGAGACGCTGCTCGACGTGTCGGGGCGCGGGATCTACCTGATCCGGACCTTCATGGACGAGGTCGCCTTCAACGCCCGCGGGAACCGGATCACCATGAAGAAGCGCGCCCCCGGAGCCTGACCCCGAGCGCCACGGAGGGGCCCGATTCGCCGGCAGGGCGCGCGGCGGCGGCCGTGAAGTCTAGTGGCGCCTGCGCTTCGACCCGCCCGGGGCGGCCCGAGGCCCGCAACCTATAATGCTCCCGCCCCGCGCCCCGAGCCACGACTCGAACGGGCTCCCTGGCCGGAAGAAACCCTGACGGATGAAGCCTTCGAAATACCTGGCCGCCTCAACGTGGTTGCTCGTGGCGCTGGGGCCGGGCACGGGCCCTGCCTCGGGGGCTGCTGCGATCAACACGCGTCTCGAGGCCGAGAGGGTGGAGGCGGTCGAGGGCTTCGCGGACGCTCTCGGCAGCGAGCTGCTGCGCCTCTCCTCGGCCCTCCAGCGCGGTGATGCACCGGCGGTGCAGTCCTTCTACGCGGAGGATCTCGTCGCCGCCCCCTTCCCCTCCATCGCAGGCCCCCTCAGGCGCGACTTGAAGTGGATCTCCGCGCACGACTGGAGCGCGCCGTTGCCGGGAGGAGTTGCTGCCGGGGGGACCGGCGGGAAGAAGGGGAGCGCCTCGATCGTCCTCTCCGCGGTGGACAGGGATACCTTCCTGACCCAGATGACGGCGTTCCTGGCGCATTTCTCGGTGATCGATGATCTCCGCTTCGAGATGGAGGAGGCCGAGGTTCCCGACCCGTCGCTCCCGGAGGCGGAGGCGAAGCTGGGCTTCCAGGTGATCGGGCGGGACGGGGACGGGCGCAGGGAATGGGTCCGGGGCGGGATCGATGCGGGAGCCGAGCGGAGGCAGGGGGGCTGGAAGATCACCCGGTGGACGACGGGAGCCCTGCACTCCGAGGTGGTGCCGGCCGCGCTCTTCTCGGAGGTCTCGGCGCCGGCGGGGATCGCCCACGATCTCCCGCCCTTCGGGGTGCCGCCCAACGAGGGGTTCCTGCCGCACGGCGGCGCGGTCGCGGACGTGGACGGCGACGGGCTGATGGACCTCCTTCTCACCGAGCTGGACGGCGCGCGGCTCTACGTCAACGACGGTCACGGCGGCTTCCGGGACGTCTCCGAGTCGACGCGCCTCAGAGGGATACCGCGGCCCACGGCGGCCGCCTTCCTCGATTTCGACACGGACGGCGACGAGGACATCTTCATGTCGGCCGATGGGCCGCAGATGCTCTTCGAGAACTGGGTGGATCCGAACGGCATCCGTCGCTATCGCGACGTCTCCGCGGCGGCAGGGGTGGCCGTCAAGGCGGTGGGCCTCAGTGTCGCCGTCGCGGACGTCAACAACGACAGCCTTCCGGACGTCTACGTCGCCTCTTCGAACCGCTACGGCTCCGTGATGCCCAACTCCTGGAGCCGGGCCACGAACGGGACCCCGAACCTGCTCTTCGTGAACATCGGATTCGGGCGCTTCCGCGAGTCGGCGCACGTCTGGGGAGTGGACGACGCCCGTTGGAGCAACGGGGCGGCCTTCGCCGACGTGAATGGGGACAGCTGGCAGGACCTCTACGTCGCCAACGAATTCGGCGAGAATGCGCTGTACTTCAACAAGCGGATACGCTTCGAGGACGAAGCGGCGCGGCGCGGCATCCAGGGCCCCGGGGGCGGGAGGGGCGTCTCCTGGGGGGACTACGACAACGACGGGGATCTCGATCTCCATGTCTGCGGCATCTCGTCGGCGGCGGGCCGCCGGATCCTGGGCCGCCTCCCCTCCGCGGCGTCGATGGCCGGGGGAGACCACCTCTTCCAGAACCGCGGGAATGGATGGTTCACGGACGTCTCGCCCCAGGCGGGCCCCTTCCACGCAGGATGGGCCTACGGCGGGGGCTTCTTCGATTTCGACAACGACGGCTGGGAGGATCTCCTCAGCGTCAACGGCTTCGTATCGGGCCGGGTGATGGAGGATACCTCCAGCCTCTACTGGCGCCACGTCCTGGCCTCCGCCGAGGGGCTCGAGAAGGCCGGGAACGAGGAGTACCACGGCGCGCAGATGGGCCGGATCTTCAAGGAGGGCCTCTCCTTCGCCGGCTCCGAGAGGGACGCTCTCTTCATGAATCTGGGGGACGGGAAGTTCCGCGACATCTCTGCGCTCTCGGAGATCGACTCCATCAGCGACGGTCGGGGAGCGATCTTCGCGGACTTCGACAACGACGGCGACCTGGACGTCGTGACCACGACCTCCCAGCGGGCCGCCTGTCTCCTCTTCCGAAACAACGCCGGGCAGGAGAACAACTTTCTCAGGGTGACGCTGGAGGGGACGCGCAGCGGCCGCCACGCCTACGGCGCCATCGTGAGGCTGAAGACCTCGCACGGAATCCAGACGAGGATCCAGTCGGCCGGGAGCGGGTTCGTCTCCGTCCACGATCCGAGGCTGCTCTTCGGCCTCGGCGCCGACGAGACGGCCGAGTGGCTCGAGGTGACCTGGCCTTCGGGCCTGAAGCAGAGAGCGGGCGGGATCCAGGCCCGTGACAGCCTCAAGCTCAAGGAGGGCGCCGAGGCGGCGGAGCGGGTGACCGAGTCCCGATTCAGGCTCGCCGATCCTCCCGGCCCCGGAGCGGGCCGCTAGACGCTGTTACATCCCCAGCCGTGAGTGGGACGCATTTCCGGACCCGCCGCGATTCCACCATCCCACGAGCGCGAAGACCACGGCCAGCCCCAGGTACCCTGCAGCCGCCTGCCAGGCGAAGCCGGGGCGCATCTCCTCGCGCACCGCGGTGGGGGCGAGCGAGTAGGAATGCATGAGCCCTGCCGCCGCGAAGGCCGAGGCTCCAAGCGCCCACAGCGCTGCACGGTGGAACTCCCGCTCGATGAGGAAGACGGCCATCGCCGACAGGAAGACGGCGGTGAACATGAAGCCGGCTTTCAGGGAGAGCAGGCCGTGGATCCAGGGTATCGAAGTCGCGCCCAGTCCGCGGACGACCGCCGAGAGATCCACGCCGGGGCCGACCTGCCCCCCCACCCTCATGCCGAGCTGCGTCATCTCGACGAGGAGCCATCCCCAGGCGGCGAGGCCGGGCAGGAGCCCCAGCACGACGGCGGGCGCATGCTCGCGCGGGGTCGCCGTGAAGGCCTGCGAGACCATGATCATCGCGATCCAGACGAGGATGGCCATGCCCGCCTCGACGGGCACGACGCGCGCGATGGATCCGATGAGGCCGGTGAAAGCCACGAGCGTGAAGAAGGCCGCGTTGAGGACCGAGTAGCCCGAGCGCGCGCCGAGACGCTTCCAACCCGGGTGGCCGATGTAAAGCGTCGTGGGAAAGCAGGAGCCGAAAGCCGCGGCGGCGATCGTCGAGAGCCCGTTGACCGTCAGCGACGAGCGGGTGCTGAAGGAGTCGCCCTCCGCCTCCGCGCTCTCGAGGCACTGGATGGCCCCGAGGACATTGATGAGCCCCATGGGGACGATGATCGCCAGGCGGTTCCAGACGTCAGGGCTGGCGAGCGCGGCGGCGAGCGGGCCCAGGGAGAGGACGGGCAGGTGAAGCCCGAGGCTGCCGAGCACGTCGCCACCCAGTCCTGGCGCGCCGGGGAGGCCGGAGAGATGGAGCCCCCAGGCCAGCGCCGTCCCGGCGAGGAGAGCCAGGAGCCCTCCAGGCAGGCCCCCGGGCAGCCGGGCGCGACCCAGGTAGCGCGCCAGCAGAATCCCGAGCGGCACGAAGGCCACGAGCGGGTAGTCGAAGGTCCTCAGGACGAACTCCATGGAGATGAAGCCGACGGCGATCCCGGCCAGCGTGGAGAGGAGCGCGGCGCGGGGAGTGCTCTTGCGGATCCTCCCCGCGATCGCGGCGCCGGCCGTCTCGATGATCCCCGACAGCAGGCAGGCGACGAGGCCCACCTGCCAGGCCACCTCCGCGGCCTGCTCACGCGTGACGCCCTCGCGGGAGGACCATTCCTGGTAGGTCGGCGCCATCACGAAGAGGACGAAGGCGAAGAGGCTGACGGTGTTGATGCCGAAGGGAAGCGCCGTGACGTCGTCGCGCCCCTCGCGCCGGGCGAGGCGGCGCGCCTGCCAGGCATAGAAGAGGTTGCCGACGAGGAGACTGACGGCGGCGCCGGGAAGGACGCGGCTGACCACGAAGCCGGCCGTGAATCCGCAGAGGCCGGTACAGAGGCTCAGGATGAGGAGGAACTGGATCAGGTTGTCGACGGCGAGACCGAAGAAGCCGTCGAGATCGCCCCGCGCCAGCCAGCCCTGCCTCGCCATGGCGCGAGGATATAGGCCGCTGCGCGAGCCGGGGTCAACCGGCCGCACGGCCCCGGATGCCGCCGAAGGTGCGGCCCGTCCCGTGGGGAGGCACAAACCGGGACATTCGCGCGGGGGCGACCGTGCCGCTCCGTGCGGCGAGACCTAAGTTCTGCACACGATGACGCACCCTGTCTTCTCGCTCCTGGATCTCGCGCTGATTCTCGCGGTCGTGATGGTGGCGGGAGGTCTCTTCCTCCTCTGGCAGAAGCGGGAGGCGCTTCTCGAGCTGGCCAGGAGCGAGCGGGAGCTGCAGGAGAGCCGAAGCCGGACGCGGATGATCATCGACCAGATGCCCGCCGTGCTCTGGTCCACGGATGAGGATCTCCGCTTCACCACCTCACAGGGTGCTGGGCTCAAGGAGCTCGGGCTCGCGGCGGACGAGGTCGTGGGCCTCAAGCTCTCCGACTACTTCGGAACCGCCGATCCCGGCTTCCCGCCGATTGCCGCGCACCTGAAGGCCCTCGAGGGCGAGTCGACCTCTTTCGAGGTGAACTGGGCCGGGCAGCATTTCCAGTCCTGGGTCGAGCCCCTGAGGGAGCAGCCTGACGGCCCGATTCGTGGAGCGGTGGGCGTCGCTCTCAACGTGACGGATCAGCGGCGGACGGCCTCCGCGCTGCGGAGCAGCGAGGAGCAGCTCCGGCAGGCGCAGAAGATGGAGGCGGTGGGGAGGCTGGCGGGCGGGGTGGCGCACGACTTCAACAATCTCCTGACGGCCATGATGGGCTACACGGAGATCGCGCTGAATTCCACCCCGGCGGAAGGCCCCGTCGCGCGCTCCCTTCTCGAGATCCGCCGGGCCGGCGAGAAGGCGTCGGCGCTGACGCGCCAGCTCCTCGTCTTCAGCAGGAAACAGGTCCTCGAGCCGAAGATCATCGATCTGAACCAGGTGGTCTCCGAGATGGAGGGGATCCTGAAGCGGGTCATCGGCGAGGACATCGAGCTGGTCACGCGGCTCGGGGCCGAAGCCGGCTCCGTCCACGCGGACGGCGGGCA
Source organism: uncultured Acidobacteriota bacterium (assembly GCA_964568735.1). Lineage (GTDB taxonomy): Bacteria > Acidobacteriota > Polarisedimenticolia > JACPZX01 > JACPZX01 > CAZMRF01. Next base: position 19,786 of record CAZMRF010000026.1, on the reverse strand, counting down.
GATTGCGCAGGTGATCATGAACCTGGCGGTCAACGCGCGCGATGCCATGCCGGGAGGGGGCAAGCTCCTCATCGAGACGGCGCGGACCGAGCTGGGAGAGCCCTACGTCAACCGCCACTCCGGCGTGAATTCCGGTCCGTACGTCCTGCTGGCCGTGAGCGACACGGGGATCGGGATGAACAAGGCGACGCAGGCGCGACTCTTCGAGCCCTTCTTCACCACCAAGGATGCGGGCAAGGGGACGGGCCTCGGACTCGCGACGGTCTACGGCATCGTGAAGCAGAGCGGCGGCAACGTCTGGGTCTACAGCGAGCCCGGGCAGGGGGCCACTTTCAAGGTCTACCTTCCCGTCGCGGGCGCCCCCCGGCCCTCGGAAGCGCCCGGGACCGCCGTGCTGGGCGTCGCCTCCGATGGATCGGAGAAGCTCCTCCTGGTGGAGGACGACGAGACGGTGCGCGCCCTCCTGGCCGAGGGGCTGCGGCTCAACGGCTACGTCGTCCTCGAGGCGAGGAGCGGGGAGGAGGCCCTGCGGATCTGCGGGATGCACGCGGGGGAGATCGACCTTCTCATCACGGACGTCGTCATGCCCCAGATGAGCGGAAGAGATCTCTCGCGGAAGGTCCGGGAGATCCGCGATGATCTGAAGACCCTCTTCATGTCGGGATACACGGAGAGCGCCATCCACGAGCATGGCCTCCTCGACGCCGGCACCGCGTTCATCCAGAAACCGTTCACGCCGGCGGCCCTGTCCAGAAAGATCCGGCACGTCATGCAGGCGCCGGCCTCCCAGGACTCCCCTCCGGCCGAGAGGTGAGCCGCTTGCCGCGCAGGCTGCCTTCGATCGTCGGCGTTATCGGGTTTGCCGGCGGTGCGGAGAGGCGGCTCCCGCCTCGGCCCCAATCCGCATCGAGCCTCCGGCCCGTGACGATTTCGCCGACATGGCACGTGGGTGACGTCGCTACATATTGGGGTTCGCTGAAGAGCCCCAAGCGCCTCCCGTGATCCTGCAGGAAGTGGCCGGCTCCGCGCCGGGACGAACCTACGAATGACGAACACAATCCTCGATCGACCTGAGGCTTCGACGGGCCAGGCTGCGCCCATCGAGGCGGGAGCGGCGGCCTCGCCTGAAGCCGCCTCCAACGCCGCGCTCCGGGAAAGGCTCCTCCTGGGCCTCCGTGGCGTCGGGGTCATGGCCGTGACCGCCGCGGGGATCGAGATCGTCGCCCGGGCCCTCCGTCCCATGCCGAGCCCGGAGGCCGTCCTCCTGCTCGCCGTGGCCTGGTCCACCTACCGTTGGGGGCCGGCGGCGGGGCTGGCGGGAGCGGCGGCGGCCGCGCTCTGGGCGCTCCTCGGGCTTTCGGGATCCGAAGGCGCCGTCGGTGCTTCATTCGCGCTCATCGCGCTCGCCGGCCCGGCCGTAGCGCTCATGGTGGGGATCCAGAGGGAGAGGACCAAGCGCGTGGCCGGAGAATCCGCGGCTCGGATGACGAGCGACTGGATTGGAGAGGTCGTCGACGAGGTGGACGCGATCCTCTGGGAGGCCGATCTCGAAGCCTGGAAGTACACCTACGTCAGCGAGGGAGCGGAGAGGATGCTCGGCTATCCCCTTTCGCGCTGGCTCGGGAGCGTGGACTTCTGGGTCGGGCTGATTCACCTCGAGGACCGGGAGCGCACTCTGCGCGAGTGCATGGAAGCCTCGGGGAGGGGTGCGGATCACGAGCTGGAGTACCGGCTGCTCGCGGCGGACGGCAGGGTCCTGTGGGTTCGGGACATCGTCCACGTCGCGGGCGAGAAGAACGGGAAGGCGAAGCACCTCCGCGGGGTCATCGTGGATGTCACCCGGCAGAAGCGGCAGGAGCGCCTCCGGGCGGGGCAACAGGAGATCCTCGAGCTGGTCGCGGCGGGCGCGCCGGCCGACAGGGTCCTCGACCGGCTGGCGCTGTGCGTGGAAGAGCAGATCCCGGAAGCGCGCTGCGCGGTCACCCGGGTCGATGGCGCGGGGGAGCGCCTGGTCATCGTCTCGGCTCCGTCCCTGTCGTCGGCCACCGGCTCGCCGATACCGGGCAGGGCGATGGCGATGGGGCGCGGGAGCTGCGGTGCGGCCGCCTTCCGGCGCCAGCGGGTCGTCAGCGAGGATGTGTGGACGGATCCGCTGTGGGGTGACTGCAGGGAGATCGCGAAGGATCTCGGGCTCCGCTCCGCCTGGTCCCAGCCTGTCTTCGCGCCCGGCGGCGAGATCCTCGGCACCATCTGTGTCATGAAGGCGGCCCCATCCGCGCCCGGAGATGCCGAGGCGCTGATCCTCGAAAGCGCGGCGACGCTGGCAGGGATCGCCATCGAGAGGCACCGTTCGGACGAGGGGATGCGGCAGTCGCTCTCCCTGCTCAAGGCGACCCTCGAATCCACCGCCGACGGGATCCTCGTCGTGGACAAGAACGGCAAGATCGTCAGCTTCAACCAGAAGTTCCTCGATCTGTGGAGGATCCCCCCCGAGATCGTGGAGTCCCGCGACGACGACAAGGCCATCGCCTTCGTGCTGGACCAGCTCGTGGACTCCACGCGATTCCTGGACAAGATCCGCGACCTCTACTCGAGCCCGGAGACGGAGAGCTTCGATGTCCTGGAGTTCAAGGACGGCCGGGTCTTCGAGCGCCTCTCCCGGCCGCAGCGGGTCGGCGACCAGTGCGTGGGGCGGGTCTGGAGCTTCCGGGACGTCTCCGACAGGAAGCGCGCCGAGGAGGCCCTGCTCGAGCGCGAGGAGCAGCTCCGGCACGCCCAGAAGATGGAGGCCGTCGGGAGGCTCGCCGGCGGCGTGGCCCACGATTTCAACAATCTCCTGACCGCCATCACCGGGTACAGCGACCTGGCGCTCCGTGAGCTCTCCGGCAACGACCCGGTCTGCGAGCGGATCCGGGAGATCCGGAGGGCGAGCGCCAGCGCCACGGCATTGACGCGCCAGCTCCTCGCCTTCAGCCGCAAGCAGGTGCTGCAGCTCCAGGTCCTGAATCTGAACCGCGTCGTCGAGGAGACGACGAATCTCCTGCGCCGGACGCTGGGCGAGGACGTGGAGCTGGTGATCGGCGCGGCGGAGCCCATCGGTCAGGTGCGCGCGGACCGCGGGCAGATCGAGCAGGTGCTCGTCAACCTCGCGGTCAACGCCCGCGATGCCATGCCGCAGGGCGGAAAGCTGATCATCGAGACCGCGGAGGTGCACCTCGACGAGCCCTACGCGCGGCGGCACACGGGCGTGCGGCCGGGGCCCTACGTGATGATCTCGGTGAGCGATACCGGCATCGGCATGGACGAGGAGACGCGCGGCCACATCTTCGAGCCCTTCTTCACGACGAAGGAGATCGGCCGCGGCACGGGGCTGGGGCTGGCGACCGTCTACGGGATCGTCAAGCAGAGCGGCGGGAACATCTGGGTCTACAGCGAGCCGCGGCGGGGGACGACCTTCAAGATCTACCTTCCGAGGGTCGAGGAGGGGCGGGTCGAGGAGCACGAGACGACCGCGCCCGTCGAGATGCCCGAGGGATCGGGGACCGTGCTCCTCGTCGAGGACGACGACGCCGTCAGGGCCCTCGTCGCCCTGATCCTCGCCGACTGCGGCTACTCGGTCGTGGAGGCCTGCGACGGCCGGGAGGGGCTGAAGCTCTTCGAGACCCACCAGGGGCCGATCGATCTCATCGTCACCGACATCGTGATGCCCGGGATGAGCGGCAGGGAGATGGCCGAGCGGATCCTCGCGAGCCATCCCGGCATGAAGATCCTCTTCGTGTCCGGGTACACCCGCACGGCGGTGCAGCACCACGGATTGCTGGAGAGCGGCAGCAACTTCCTCCAGAAGCCCTTCTCGCCGCGGGAGCTGGCCCGGAAGGTCGGGACCCTCATGAGCGCTCCGGAGGAGCCCCGCCCTGTGAGCTAGGCCCGGGGGCCGCCTCGGGATCCGTGTCGGGAGGATCGCCTCCTGGATCCGCCTCCGCGCGCCTCTCTTCACGTGCCTTGCCCGCCTCGCCTCGACGGGGCTCCAGCAATTCGTGCAGGGCCAGCATCGCGTTTCCCAGGGCCGTCCCCTTCCCGCGCCGCTCCTCGTAGTCTTCCTCGCTGAGGGGCCGCTCCCGCGCCAGGGCCGCCAGCCCCGCTACGATCAGGACCACGACCCCCAGCCAGATCAGCGCGACGACCATCCCTTCTCGATCCTCACCACGGCGTTGTAGTCGGGCTCCCCGCTGGCGGGGTCGAGACGCCGGGAGAGCAGGACGTTCGCCTCGGGCCAGAAGGCCTGGAGCGTGCCGGGGCGGACGGGGGCAATCCTGACGACTCCGTTCATCTCCCCGGTTCCGCTCACGAGGCGTATGCGATCTCCCTCGTTGAGGCTCCTCCGCTGCGCGTCCTCCAGCGCGATGAAGACCTCGTCGCGGCTCCGGCTGCCCGTGAGGGGATCCTCGTCGCTCCACACGATGCTGTTGAACTGGCGGCCGCGGCGGGTCGCGAGATAGAGCTGCCCGTCGCCTGTCTCGATCGGGGGAGGGCGCAGCGCGGTGAATTGCGCCCGCCCGCCGGGCATGCCGGGGCAGACCCCGCCTTCGAGGAGCATGGGGCCTCCGTATTGCACGGAGTCTCCCTCGGCCGACAGGCCGGCAATCCCCGCGTAGAGCGGAATCACGCTCTCGATCTCGGCTCGCAGGGCCGAGGCGTCCGGCCACGCGAGCAGCCTAGCGGCTTCCGGGCCGAGGGCCTCGCGGGCCAGCCGGCAGATGATTTCCCACTCGGAGCGGGCCTCCGCGATCCGCTGGCCCGGGACCTCCGGAGAGAAGCGGATCCTGCGCTCCGTGCTCGTGGAGGTGCCGCCGCCGCGCTGCTCGTATCGCGTCTGCGCGGGCAGGATGATGGTCTTCCCTGCAGGCTCGACGAGCATGGCCGTCGTCAGGACGAGATCCTGGAAGATGAGGCAGGGGACCCGCTCGAGCGCTTCGCGGACGTAGCGGGGGTCGGGGAGGGTGTCGAGGAAGTTCCCTCCGACGACGTAGAAGGCGTCGAGATGCCCGCCATGCGCGGCATCGATCATCTCCATCGAAGTCAGCCCGCGCGTCAGGGGGACGGGATGGCCCCAGAGCTTCTCGAGGCGGGCCGCGCTCTCCGGGGAGACGGGCAGCCCCGCGGCGTAGGCGTTGGGAACGCTGCCGGCCTCGGCCGCGCCCTGCACGCCGCTGTGGCCCCTCACCGGGACCAGGCCGCAGCCCTGGCGCCCGATCATCCCCCTGGCCAGGGCCAGGTTCACGACGGCCTTGACGTTGTCCACCCCGAAGCGGTGCTGGGTCAGGCCCATGCTCCAGACGAAGATGGCGCGCCGCGCTCCCCGGTAGATCCCGGCGAAGCGGGCCATCTCGTCGCGCGTGCAGCCGGAGGCTCGCTCCAGCTCCTCCCAGCCCTGCGAGGCCAGCGCCTCCGCGAGGCCGCCGAAGCCCGTCGTGTGCGCCTCGATGAAGTCGCGATCCAGCCCGCCCTGCTCGACCAGGGCCTTCAGCGTGCCGTTGATGAAGGCGATGTCGCCGCCCACGTGAACGCCGAAGTAGTCGTCCATGAGGCGTGTCCCGAAGAGCGCGCTTTTTGCAATCGAGGGTATCCAGTAGCGCTCGAGGCCGGGCTCGCGGTAGGGGTTCACGACGACGATCCGGGCCCCCCGCTCCTTGGCGTGGTAAAAGTACTTCGTGGCCACCGGCTGGTTGTTCGCGATGTCCGACCCGAAGAGCACGATCAGGTCCGTGTCGATCCAGTCCGTGTAGGAGTTCGTCGTGGCCGCGACGCCGACCGTCTCCTTGAGCCCCACGGTGCTCGCGGCGTGGCAGAGGCGGGCCGCGTTGTCGATGTTGTTCGTGCCCAGCAGCCGCGCGAGCTTCCCTGCGGCGTAGTAGACCTCGTTGGTGAGCCCCCGCGAGGTCGTGTAGATGGCCATGCGGGAGGGCGCCGCGTGCTTGAGGGCACCCCCGGCTTCAGCGGCCGCCTGATCCCAGGAGATCCGCGCGAAGGCCTTCTCGCCGCGCTTCCGGAGCAGCGGCCAGGGGAGGCGGCCCAGCTCGCGCAGCGCCCGGCCGTCGAGGCGCCTCAGCGCGGCCACGTCCCTGAAAGGACCTTCCGCGGCGGGCCCCATGGTGTTGAGGCGCAGGAGCTTGAGGCGTGTCATGCAGAGGTGAACCCCCACGCCGGCGTCGTCCTGCAGCCCGCGGGGCCCCAGCGAGCATCCGTCGCAGACGCCGCGGGTCAGGATCCTCCACGCGTAGGGAAGGGAGTCGCGGTTCTCCCAGATCACGCGGGCGATGTCCTGGAAATGGCGCGGCTTGGTATGGCCAATCCCGAAAGGAACCCAGGAGGCCGCGCGAGCGCCCCGTCGTGGCTTCATCTCAGCCGGCGCTTGCCCGCAGCGCCGAACGAGACCGCGCCGAGCGGCGCGTGAGAGGGAGGGCGAGGGCCTCCCGGTAGAGGGCTTCGAGGCGCGACGCGCTCGCCGAGGAGGCAAAGCGACCCGCGGCCTCCTCGCGGCCCGCTTCGGCCAGCCGGGCGCGGAACTTCTCGTCGCGCAAAACGAGGATGGCCGCCCCTGCGAGTCCCGCGGCGTCGCCGGGATCGGCGAGAAGGCCCGTTCGGCCGTCGTCGACGACTTCCTCCACTCCCGCGATGCGCGTCGCCACGACGGGAGTCCCCGTGGCCATCGCTTCCAGGGCCGTGAGCGCGTATCCCTCCGCTTGCGAAGTGAGCATCAGCAGATCGATCGCGGCGTAGGCCCCCGCCATGTCGGCGGTCCACCCGGTGAACACGACACGATCGACGATCCCGAGCTTCCTCGCCGAGCGCTCCATCGCCGGCCGCTCCGGTCCGTCCCCCACGACGAGGGCCCGCGCTTGCGGGATGCTGGCGGCGATCGTGGCGAAGACGCGGATGAAGAGCCCGGGGTCCTTGGGCGGCGCGAGCCTTCCGAAGAGTCCGACGATGGGCGCGCCGGGGTCGAGTCCGAAACGGCGCCGCATGTCGGAGAAGCGCGCTCCGCTCGTGAGCCGCTGCGGATCCACGAGCGGCGGGATGACCTCGATGCGCTCCCACGGGGCGACGCCGTGCTCGGCGAGATCCGACTTGATGGATTTGCTCACGGCGATGAGGCGATCCGTACTGCCGGCGAGCTGCTTCTCGGCGGCGACGTTCGCTTTCCTGAGCAGGCCGTCCCGTGCCGGGCGCTCCAGCGGCTCGTGGAAGGTGTGGACGAGGCAGCGGACCCCGGCCTTCCGCGCGGCCATCCGTCCGAGGACGCCCGCCTTGGCCTGGTGCGTGTGCACGATCGAAGGCCCGAGCGAGCCGATCATCGCGGTCAGCTCCCTCAGCGCCCTCCGGTCGCTGAGCAGGTACCCGCGACGGCGGAGCGAGGGGATGGTCCAGACGGGGATCCTGGCCCCGATGGCGTCGCGATGCAGCGAGCCTTCGCCCTCGTCCTCGGGGCCCGAGGCGATGGCGATGTCGAAGGAGTCGAGCATCCGGCGGGACAGCTCGATCACCTGCCGCGCGGAGGCTCCCATGCCGAGCCGCGTGAGGATGTGCAGTACGCGCGGACGATTCACCTGTCCCCCGGGCCCTCGGATGTCGAGTGAGGCGGGAGGATAGCCGCTCGTCCGGAAAAAAGAAAAGCCCCGGGAGGCTCCACTCCCGGGGCTTTTCGGGGAATGAGTCGGTTCAGCTGATCGGGCGCACGTTGGCAGCCTGCGGCCCCTTGGGCCCCTGCGTGATCTCGAATTCCACCGCCTGACCCTCCTCGAGCGAGCGGTAGCCCGATCCCTCGATGGCCGAATAGTGGACGAAGACGTCCTTCCCGTCTTCCTGCTCGATGAACCCGTATCCCTTGGCGTTGTTGAACCACTTGACCTTGCCACTTGCCACGTTCTTCCGCTCCTGTGACCCGTCCTGCGCGGAGGGAGAGCCTCCGCCCCCGCGGCGCTCGTCTCAGGGCACAAAAAAACCACAGGGACAGCCGAACCCCTGTGGTCCTACCGCAACGTGCCCTCGAGGGCACCCTCCGAGACGGGCTGCCACACGACGGCGAAAATTCTACGGCGCCTTCCAGGGAGAGTCAACGATGTTGCGTCTTCCCCGGACGGGCTCCTAGGCTTCCCGAAGGGCGTCCGTGATCGGGATGGAGGCGGCCCGTATTGCGGGGACGAGTCCCCCGAGGAAGCCCATCAGGGCCGCGAAGGCGAGGGCGAGCCCGGCGATCGTGGGCGTGAAGGAGAGCTGCCAGGCGACCTCGCTGAACGAGGTGAAATTCGTCGTCGAGAAGGAGATCTCCCGGAGGGCGAAGCCCGGGAGCACGCCGGCGACGCCCCCGAGGAGCCCCAGGAGGACGGACTCCACGACGAAGGAGAGGAGGATGCTCAGCCGGGTGAAGCCCAGGGCGCGGAGGGTGCCGATCTCGGCCGTCCTCGCGCCGATCGTGGCGAACATGGTCAGCATGGCGGCCAGGATCGCCGCGAGGGAGAAGACGACGGTGACGAAGATGCCCAGGATGTAGATGAACAGGGTGAGGTTGCGGGACTGCTCCGTGTAGAAGGCGCGCTCGGACTTCACCTGGACGTTGAACCTGGGATCGGACTCGAGGCGGCTCTTGAGCCCTTCGATCTCCGTCGCGTCCCGCAATCGGACCGTCACGGAGGAGTACGACGGGCGGCGGATGGCGTCCATCGTCTGGGCCGCGTCACCCCACAGCTCGGACTCGAAGGCGGTGCCGCCGGCATCGAAGATGCCGACGACGTCCCAGTCGCGGCCCCCCATCCGTACCTTGTCGCCCACGCGGCAGTTCTGGAACTTGCCCGAGATGAGCCGGCCCGCGATCACCTCCGACACTCCGGGCTGCCACAACCGCCCTTCGAGGATCTTCACGGGCCTCATCTTCATGGACTCGGGCTCGACGCCCCTGACGACCACGTTGCTGGGGTCGTCGGTGCCGAGCCGGGGGATGTTGATGATGAAGATCATCTCGGCGGCCGCCACGGGGCTCCCGTCTTCCGCGGTGGCGACCTCGGGCTGGGTCTTGATGATGGCGCTCTGCTCCCGCGTGATGTTGCTCACGAGCTCGGAAGTGGCGCCTGATCGCAGGACGATGGCGTTGTCCGGCGAGCCTGTCGAGATGACCGTGGTGCGGAATCCCTCCGCGAGCATGAGCACGGAGACGAAGACGAGGACGACGAGCGCGATCCCTCCGGCCGCGAAGGCCGTCGTGGCCTTCCGCGCGACGAGGTTCTTCATGGTATAGGCCAGGGGCAGGGCCATATCAGGCCACCTTCCGGAGCGCCGAGGCGATGGGGCTCCTCACGGCGCTGATCAGGGGGATGATCGAGGCCAGGAGTCCGGAGAGCAGGCACAATCCGAGGGCCCGGAGGATCGTGACCGGCTCCAGCTCGAAGACCGGGAAGAAGGCCCCCATGTTCGTCTCCATGATCTTGCCGAAACCCGTGATGACGGGGTAGGCCACGGCGACGCCGAGCGCCGCCCCGCCGGCGGCGATGAAGAGGGCCTCGCCCGTGACGACGGTGGCGAGCTGGAGGGTCCCGAATCCCAGGGTCTTCATGACGGCGTACTGGGTGCGCCTCTCCCGGGCTGCCATCATCATGGTGTTCGAGATCACCATCAGGACGATGACGACCATCACGGAGGAGACGATCTGGATGGCCACGAGGATTGCGCCGAACATCGATACGAAGGACATCTGGAAGGCCTGCTCCGTCTCGGTGCGGGTCTGACTGCTGCTGTTCTCGAAGATCGCGTCCACGGCGCCGCTGAGCTTCGCGGCCGCCCCCGGGTCGGAGATCTTCAGCACGTACCAGCCCACCCGGTCCTCCGTCCCGTAGTTCTCCTTCATCCACTCGTTGAGGTAGTCCCACCGGAAGAACATCGCCGTGGTGTCGGTGACCCTGTCCCGCCCCCGGTAGATGCCGCGGACCGTGAAGCTCCAGTCGCCCGGGTAGATCGTTCCCGTGAGGGTGATCCGGTCTCCGACCTTCCAGCCCCACCGGCGGGCAAGCTTCTCGCCGATGACGCAGGCCGTGCGCTCCGAGAGGAAGGCCTTGCGCTCCTCGGGCGAGAGGATGAACTCGGGATAGAGATCGAGGTAGGTGTCATCCACGGCGAACTGCGCGAAGAACTGGCTCTCGTCCTGGTAGTAGCCGCCGAACCAGTTGCCCCAGGCGGCGGCTTCCACGCCGTCGAGGTCGTCGATCTGCTGCCGGTAGGCCAGCGGCAGGCTGAACATCAGGGAGACGTTGTGGCGCGTGACGAGCCGATCGGGGGCGGAAGCCTCGACGCCGATGTAGTAGGCGCGGATGGCGGTTTGTAACAGACTAAAGGCCACGACCGCCACGGCGATGACGAGGACGGTCAGGAGCACGCGGACCTTGTTGCCCAGCCCGTTCCTGAAAAGGAGATTCAGGGTCGGCGGCATCAGCTCAGGACGCCCTTGTCGAGGTGCTTGATGGTGTGCGCCCGCTCGGCCGCCCGCGGATCGTGCGTCACCATCACGATGGTCTTGGCGTGCTCCCGGTTGAGGGCTTGGAGGAGCCCCAGGATCTCCTCGGCGGACTTCGCGTCGAGGTCCCCCGTGGGCTCGTCGGCCACGAGGATCACAGGATCGGAGACGACGGCGCGGGCGATGGCGACGCGCTGCTCCTCTCCGCCCGAGAGCTGGCCGGGATAGTGGCTCGCGCGGTGGCCGAGCCCCACGACGCCGAGGGCCGTGGCGACGTGGCTGCGCCTCTGGGCCCTTTTCAGCTTCGTGAGCGCGAGGGGAAGCTCCACGTTCTGCGCGGCCGTGAGGACCGGGATGAGGTGGTACATCTGGAAGATGAATCCGACGTGCCGCGCCCTCCAACGGGAGAGAGCCGCCTCGGAGAGCGAGCCCAGCGACGTGCCCGCCACGCGCACCTCACCCGAGGTGGGGCGGTCGATGCCGCCGATCAGGTTCAGGAGCGTCGATTTTCCCGATCCCGAAGGGCCCATCAGGGCGACGAAATCGCCCGCGTTGATCGTCAGATCGATCCCCTGGAGGACGGGAATCTGGACGGCGTCCCTGTGGTAGGTCTTGCGGATCGAGCGAAGCTCGATGATCGGGCCCGCCGCCTTCGAAGCGTTCGGCGCCGGAGCGTGGGGACGCTCGCCCGCGGCGGCCTGGTGGGGTGCGGACATCGGGTCACCTCCGGGGAAGAGCGGAGATGATACAAACGCCCGCTCCCGCGTCAAGTCGGGAAGAAAAACCCCCCGCGGGCTGTCGCCTGCGGGGGGGCAGATGCCGCGAAGAGAAGCCTGCCTATTTGAACTTCAGGTAGAGCCCACCGTAGAGACGCAGGACCTCGTCGTCGTGGTTGGGCGTGGAGCTGACGAGATCGATGAGTCCGTCGTCCGGACTGAACTGCGCCAAGTTGAAGAAGAGCTTGGTGTTTGCGCTGTACCCATAGGTGTAGCCGAGGTCGATCTCGGTGCCGTAGTCGTCGACGTCGTCCGAGGTCGCCGGGTTGCCATCGTCTACCGAGTCCTCGGTGGGCGAGAAGCTCCAGTACTTGAGCCAGGCCTTGTGACGGCCCGGGTTCGTCATGACCGTGTAGCCCGCCCACATGCCTGTGATGCCGGCGCCGAAGGACTCGAAGTTCGAGCTGAACCAGTCGGCGCAGCCGAAGCGGCAGTGGATGTCGCCCCACCAGGAACTCCACCCTGTGATGTCGCTGTCCGTCGTGTCGTCATCGCCGGCCTGGCTGATGAAGCCGACGGCGGGCCGATGGATGATCCGGTCATGGGAGAGGAAGTTCCAGCCGAAATTCCCCTCCATCATCCAGCCGCTGAAGTCATCGGTCTGGTTAGGATCAGTGGCGTTCAGTTCGTCACCGTCCTGGATGGCGATCTCTATCCCCCAGGACATGGGATTGGCCTTGGCCAGGGCCACCGTGTCGACGTCGCGGCCCCACCAGGCGCCGTAGACCATCTCCTCGAGGTGGGCACCAAACCCACCTCCGCTGAAATTCGGGTCCGCAACTTCCTGGCCGTCGTCCTTCATGTAGATGTAGGGTTGGACATCGCCCCAGTTGTTCCCTTCGCCGTCGCCGAGGGGGAGCGTCGCATCGAATCCGTAGACGGTCACGTCCTCGTTCCCGAAGGTCCCCGAGAAGAAGTCATCGTCTGAGGGATCGTTCCTCTCCTGGGTGACGAAGTAGACTCCGCGGAGCTTCCAGGAGTCGAAGTCGTACCAGCCGGTGAGTCCGTCGAAGACCGTGCCGTTGTAGAAGGGCTCGCTGCCGAAGATCATGCTGCCGCCGACCGTGTACTCCTGGCGGCCGAAGGCTGCACTGAAGCTCGAGCCTCCAATCTTGTCGAGACCCACGATGGCCCGGTAGATCGAGATGTCGCTGTTGTGATCTCCCTGGTCGTCAAGGACTCCGTCCAGGTTCTGGACGGCGGGGAACCCGTTCATTGTGACGGCGCTGCGATCCGGTGATTGGTTGCCGAAGCTCCCGAAGTTCTGGACCTCGACCTTCGCCCAGACGTCCCGGGCCAGCATCGTCTGCATACCGATGAGGGTCCTCGTCGGCCAGAAGGAGTAGCTGTCGTTGACGGCGTCGTTGAAGTCGAAATAGTTGTCGCCGCTCTCGTAGCGCAGCCGGTGCATGCCGTAGAAATTGATCTCGGGCTTCGCGTCCTCGAGCTGGCCGGCGAAGATGAACGGCACGAAGGCCGCCGCCATGACCAGCGCGAGCGCGGAAGAGACAATTCTTCTCGTCACTCTCGTATCCTCCTGTTCATCTGCTCTGGTGGTCGCCCACCGTGAATTCAGTTTTGGGCTTGCCTGCCGATGGACCTATGGGTGCGGCGCGCGGCCGCTAAGCCGGAGCCGAACAAGGCTCCGACGATCACCCCTGTCCCGCCCCGGTAGTCTGCTGGAGAGTGAGTCGGGACGGCCTGGCGCCCCTGGAGGAGATCAGGGGACTCCGGCGCTCGTTGAAACACTCGCGGCCTGTGACGCCGCGGGATGACGAATCCCGTACTTCTCCACCCGAACTCCCACTCGCTCGATCCCGTCCGGCCGCGCGGGGCTCTCGCCATGCCATGGACAGGCTCCCCGGGGAGCTGCATCCGCTGTGTCGAGCCTTTCGAGGCACGCCCAACCCCCGGGATGCGGGCGCCCGAAAATCGGCACGTGATACACCAGGAATCCCGCGTGTGTCAATCCGTCCAGCGCGCCCCGAAAAGCCTTGCGACGCAAGGCCAATGAAAGGATTCGAAAGAGTATGAACAGGGCAAGTCACGGAATGCACTCGATATGCGAAGCCCCCGGATCCTCCCCGGCGGCGCGGGGAACGTGGGTCAGCCGGGTGGCTGCTCGTTCTTCCCGGGGTCAGCCCGAGGCCCGGAGCAGCGCCTGGCCGTGGCGGCGGACCTCCTCGAGGAGCCCCTCCACGTCCCGCTCGACGGTGCGCGGGTTGAGGATGCAGGCTCGTATCGCGAAGCGTCCACGGAGGATGGCGTGGGTGGGGTAGACCGCCGCCTCGGAGTGCAACCGGGTGAGGATCGCACGGTTGAGCAGGTCGAGGTCCCCCTCGTCGAGGCCGGCCGGCGCGTGGCGGAAGCAGACCGTGCTGAGGGGTACGGGAGCCATCAGCTCCATGTCGGGTGAGCTTTCGACCTGCGAAGCGAGGTACCTGGCCATCGCGATGTCGTGATCGATCCACCGCGCCAGCTGATCCGTGCCGGCGTGCGACATGACCATCCATACCTTGAGCGCGCGAAAGCGGCGCGAGAGCTCCGGCCCCTGCTCGAAGAAGGTGAAGCCTTCCCGCTCGCCGGTCTCCTCGCTTCGCGCGTAGCTCCCCACCTCCGTGAAGGGGGCACGGAGGGCGGAAGGCTTCTTGACGAGGAGGGCCCCGCAGTCGAAGGGGACGTGGATCCACTTGTGGGGGTCGATGGCGAGGGAGTCGGCGCGCTCCATTCCGGATAGGGCCGGCGCCGCGGAGGAGAGGGCCGCGAAGCCGCCGTAGGCCCCGTCCACGTGGAGCCAGAGGCCCTCGCGGGCGCAGTAGGCTGCGGCCTCTTCGAGGGGATCGATGGCCCCGGTGGCCGTGGTTCCCGCGCTGGCGACGACGCAGAAGGGGAGGCGCCCCTCCAGACGGTCGATCTCCACGGCGCGGGAGAGCGATTCGATGTCGAGCGTGAAGTCCTCGCGTGCGGGGAGGAGCCTGAGTGCTTCGCGTCCCAGGCCGAGGAGGGAGGCGGCGCGGGCGACCGACATGTGGGCCTCTTCGGAGGCATAGAGGGTCATCTCCCTCCCGAGCGTCAGGAGCCCCCCGGCGGCGACGTCGGCCCCGGCCATCGCATCGCGCGCGGCGGCCAGCCCGGCGAGCGTGGCCGCGCTTCCCCCTCCCAGGAGGAGCCCCTCGCTTCCGGCGGGCATCCCCGTGATCTGCCGGATCCAGTCGATGACCAGGCGTTCCATCTCGGTGGCCGCCGGCGAGGAGCGCCAGGCGGTCACGTTCTGGTTGAGCCCGGAAGCGAGGAAGTCCGCGAGGGCCCCCGCGTCGCTCCCCCCGGAGCACACATAGCCGAAGAATCGGGGCGAGTCGTTGCGGCGGCAGAAGGGGATGACCTTCGATTGCACCTCGTCCAGGATTTCCACAAGGGACCGTCCCTCACGAGGGGGAGGCGCGCCCGGCAGGAGGGGGGGTGTCCTGCCGGCGGCCGCGGGGAGGACGGGCGCCTCGCCGCGCCCGGCTCGCAGGTCGGAGAGCATGCCGCAAATCTGCGCCGCGGCGGCGAGGAGATCCTCCCGGGAGAGATCGAGCCGGTGATGACTGGCCACGGTCAGTCCTCCTCGGGCGGGGGCGGAGCACCGGCCGCGTCGCGCTCCTCCATCTCCCGCTGCGCTTCGAGCTCGCGGATCAGGTCCGCTTTCTCCCCCTTGACCCTGCGAAGGAGGCGCCACGGACGCTTGCGCAGCTCCTTGACGAGGAGATCGGCCTCGGTCGATACCGTGGCCAGATTGTCGATGATCATCCCGATCTTCTCTTCGTCGAGAGTGGTCTCCATCTGTCCCATGAGAGCGTCGGCCTGCTTGACGCTGGAGCCGATGTCGTCCAGGAGGGGGCCGGCCCTCGTCTCCACGGTTCCGAGCATTTCCTCGAGCCGCTGGGTGAGCGTCTCGACGGCCGCGAGGTCCCGGCCCGCGGAGTCGAGGAGCGTGGCGAGGCGCGGCCTGTTCTCCTCCAGCATCCCCCCGGCCGTGCCGAGGACGTCGCGGGCGCCGGCGAGCGTCGTCTCCAGGTCCCCGGTGATACGCCCGAGGTCCGAGGTCATGCGAGCGAGCGCCTCCTCGAGGCGCGGTCCGAGGCGCTCGCGGAGCAGGATGTCCGTCCCCTCCAGGGTGCGCGTGAGCTGCCCGGTCAGCCCGTAGAGATCCATGAAGAGGGCGTCGAGAGAGGGGCCCACGAAGCCGGGAAGGGACGATCCCGGGTCGAGGAGGAGGCCCCGCTTGTCGGCCGGGAGCGCGGGAGGGGCGTCCGGATCGACCGGGTCGCCGGGCGTGACGAGATCGAGCACAGTCGCCGCGAGGGAGCTCGAGACGCGGACCTTGGTGCCTACGGGGAGCTTCACCTCCTCCTCCACGCTGAAATCCACTCCGAAGGCGATCTCGGGCGACGTCGTGAGGGTGATCTCCCGCACGAGCCCGACGATGTGGCCCCGCATGAGAACCTCGGCGCCGGGCCGCAACCCTTCGATACGGGGGACGGAGGTGTGCAGCGTGTACTCCCTGCGGAAGAACCGCTTGTGCACGGCCACGGCCGTCAGGGCCGCGAAGGCGACGATGGCCGTGAGGACGAAGATGCCCACCCAGAGGTTCTCCCTCTGGAACTCCATGCGCGAGCCGGGGCGGAGCTGCGCTTCCGTCATGGCACCAGGTGAACCCGTCCGTCGATCCAGCCCGCCGCGATGGCGACCGTCCTGTACTTCATCCCCGCGTAGGCGCCGACGTCGGGCGCGGTCGCCAGGATCGCGCACTCGCCTCGCGCGATCGTGGCCTTCAGCAGTGGCCGGACCCCTGCCAGGCTGGCGGCATCCAGCCCCCCGAGCGGATCGTCCATGAGGGCCACCTTCGGCCGGCGGAGGAGCCCGCGGAAGATGGCGACGGTCTTGCGGTCCTCGGGCGAAAGGCTGGAGGGCAGGAGCGCGGAGGCCCATCCCAGACCTGACGCATGGAGGAGGATGAAAGCCTCGCGTGCCGCCTTCTCGTCGCTCATCTCCCCGAAATATCTCAGCGGAAGCAGGAGGTTCTCCATCACCGTGACGTTGCTGATGAGCGCGGGCTCCGCGGGAAGCCAGGCCAGCCTGAGCTCCCTCGCCTTCAGGCGCCGCCGTCGATGACCGAGCCGGGAGAAGTCGGAGCCGCCCAGCGACGCGCTCGCCACGGCGGGGATGAAGCCCCCTCTGAGCGCTTCCAGGATCAGCGACTGGCCGGCTCCCGGCGGGCCGGTCAGGAGGACGAGCTCGCCGGCCATGACCTCGATCTCGAAGGGGCGCGGCATCCCCGGGTCCGCGGGGCCGGGATGGAAGGCGATCAAGGGCTGCCCGCTCATCCGTAGACCACCAGGGCCAGGGCCGCATCGGCGACGAAGATTCCCAGCAGCGAGGTCACGACGGCGCCCGTCGCCGCCCGCGGGATTTCCGTGGGGGAGCGGCCGACGCTGAAGCCCCGGTAGCAGGAGACAAGGACGAAGAGGGTGCCGAAGAGAATCGCCTTCGCGGGGATGAGGGCGATGTCCCGGGCGGTGACCGCGTCGGCCACGGACTGGATGTACGTGAGGAAGAGGGTCTGAGTCCTCGCCGTGAGGGCGACGAAGCCGCCGGCCACGGCGAGGAGGTCGAAGTAGACCATCAGCGCGAAGAGCGAGACCACGGCTCCCGCGAGGCGTGGCAGGAAGAGGTACTGGATCGGATCGATCCCCATCGAGTCGAGGGCGTCCACCTCGCCCCGCTGCCGCATCGTCGCCAGCTCCGCGGCCATGGCGGTGCCGGAGCGCCCAATGACGATGACCGCCGTGATCAGCGGGCCGAGCTCCCTCAGCACGATGATGACGATGAGGTCGCCCGCAATGCCGGTCACGTCGAGGAGAGAGAGCTGGGTGACGGCCTGGATCATGACGACCGCGCCGATCAGGAAGGCGATGAGCCCCGTCAGAGGCAGGGCCTGGATCCCCGTGAACCAGGTCTGGCGCGCCGCCACGCGGGTGACCACCCCGAGCGAGGGGCCGAGCAGGCGAGCGGCCGAGCGGAGGGCCAGCAGGCCGAGGATCACCATGTCGGAGACGGCGATGAGGCCCCGGTGCGCCGAGGCGCCGAGGACGAGGACGAACTGCTTCACCAGGGGTCCCTCATGCGGGATGGGAGCCGCGAGGATATCACAGGGTTCCCGGGCGACGGCCCCGGACAGGGGCACGGCCTTCCGGTATCATGCAGCCAGCAGACGGGGAGAGCCGGCATGACGCTCCGCAAGGGACTCAAGCCTTCGACGATAGCCGTGCACGCGGGCACGCGGACCGATCCGCAGACCGGCGCCCGCGTCACTCCCATCCACCGGGCATCGGCCTTCGCCTTCGGCTCCGTCGAGGAGATGGCCGAGACCTTTGCGGGCCGGCGGGAGCGCTACATCTACACGCGCTACGGCAATCCGACCCTGGAAGCCGCGGAGCACCGCCTCGCGGCTCTCGAGTCTGCCGAAGGGGCCGTAGTCTTCGCCTCGGGGATGGCCGCCCTCACGGCGTGCTTCCTCTCGGTGGCGGGCGCGGGGGACCACGTCGTGGCGCAGGAGGACCTCTACGGCGGGACGACGCGGCTGCTGGGATCCCTGCTCCCGCGGCTCGGGCTGGAGGTGACCTTCGCGCCAGCCTCGGAGATGGCAACCCTGGAGCGTTTCGTGAAGGCCTCCACCCGCGCCGTCCACGTCGAGACCCCTACCAACCCGACGCTCCGGGTCGTCGATATCGCCGAGATCTCCCGCCGCGCGCGGAAGGCCGGCATCGCGGTCCTGGTGGACAACACTTTCGCCACGCCGGTGAACCAGCGCCCCCTCGAGCTGGGAGCGACGCTGTCCATCCACAGCGCCACGAAGTTCCTCGGAGGCCACGGAGACCTGATGGCCGGAGCGGTGGCGGGGAACGGCGAGGCGCTCGAGAAGGTGAGGGTCCTCCGGAAGGAGACGGGATCGATCCTGGACGTGGAGGCGGGCTGGCTCCTCGACAGGAGCCTCAGGACTCTCCCCCTGAGGGTCGAAGCCCACAACCGCAACGCCGGGCTCGTCGCCGATCACCTGGCCTCGATGCCGGGAGTCGCCGTCGTTCATTATCCGGGACGCGCCGATCACCCGGGCCACGAAATCGCCCGTCGTCAGATGTCGGGTTTCGGCGGGCTCGTCGCCTTCGAGCTGAAGGGGGGGGCCGCGGCCGCGGCGCGCTTCGTCGAGGCCCTGGAGCTGGTCCCGCTCCTGCCGACCCTGGGAGGCATCGAGACGAGCGTGCTCATCCCGGCCCTCTCCTCCCACTCGATGATCCCGGCGGAGGCGCGGAAGAAGTCGGGCGTGACCGACGGCCTCGTCCGGCTCAGCGTGGGGATCGAGGATGCCGGCGATCTCATCGCCGACATCGATCGGGCGCTGGCCGCCGCGATTCGCGGCTGATTCCGGTTCAGGGCCGGAGGGATCAGCTCCCGGCCATCTCGGTGTTGATCCGCTGGCACTCCTGGAGGACCGTGTCGAAGTAGCCGATCGCGTCCTTGAAGTACTCCGTGGTGACGTACTCGTTGGCGTCAACGAGGGTCGCCTCCAGGCCCTCCACCTCGGAGCTCCAGCGCTCCCGGTTCTCGCGGTTGCGGGTCGTCTTGCGTATCTTGTCGAGCGCCGCTCGCGTCTCCGCGACTGCGGCTCCGGCCGCGGTGGCCTTCTGCTCCGCCTGCGACTTCAACTCCTGGCGCATGGAGGTCGCCTTGCTCAGGGAGCCTTCGAAGCCCTGCTTCGCCTTGGTGAGCAGGTCCACAGCCGTTCCATAGTTCCGGGCGAAGCCGGACTTGCCGGCCTGGGCCTCGATCTCCGTCCGGGCTTCGTCGTAGAGCGCGAGCGCGGCGTTGTATTCATCCGGGGCGTAGACCAGCGCGGCCTCACGCGCCTCCTCGCGGGCGGTCTGGGCGGCCTTGAGCTCGTTGAAGGGAACCTTGGAGCAGCCGGCCAGTAGAATCACAACGCAGGCCGGGCCGACGAGGGTCAGGATCCGCCGCATCTTCATCGCCATTCACCTCCAACTGGAATCCGCGCGCCGAATCCCACGATCCCGGATGGTGCCGGGGGGATTCGGGGGTCCGGTCGCGGCGCGGGAGCAGGGCATCTTATCGGGCGTACGGGTCGGGGATCAACGGGCCCGTCGAGTTCGACACGGGCCGGGCGGCAGGGGAGGCCCGAGCGGGGGCTAGGAGCCTGTCCGGCTCATGGCCGGGGCCGAGCCACGGCCCGCCCTCTCGGAGTGGAGCCTCCTGGAGGCGGCGATCGGAATCGAACCGATGAATAGAGGTTTTGCAGACCTCTGCCTTACCACTTGGCTACGCCGCCCCGGGGGAGTCAGAACCGCCGGCTCTGGTCATCGGCAGCCGGCTCGGGTATCTGGGGATGAAGGGATGATGGCGTGGAGCGGGAAACGGGATTCGAACCCGCGACTTCAACCTTGGCAAGGTTGCA
>CAZMRF010000025.1:0-61160 GCA_964568735.1 uncultured Acidobacteriota bacterium | reverse complement strand
CCGTTGATGTAGTCGAAGAGGAGCGCCACCAGGATGATGAACGCGACGAGGAGGAACGAGGCCGACATGCGCCGACGTCGTCTCGAACTAGGCCATCTTGAGCATGATGCCTTCAATGACGTTCGCGACGTCCTCGCACCGGTCGGTGACTGACTCCAGCGTCTCGTACAGCTCCTTCCACTTGATGATCTCGATGGGCTCCACCCCCCCATCGAAGAGCCCGGCCAGGAGGTCCCGCAGGAGACGGTCCGCCTCGTTCTCGAGCCGGTTCACCTCGACGCCGTGCTTGTGGTAGTAGGGCGAGAGCGTTCGGAGACAGTGCACCGCCCGGTCGGTCGCCTCCGCGGTCTTGACGATGATCTTGGCGAAGTCCACGCACCCCTCGGTGGGCTTGACGATCTTGTAGAGGAGCAGGCGATCCGCCACGGCGTCGATCAGGTCCAGCACGTCGTCGAGCCGGCACGCGAGCGCGTAGATGTCCTCCCGATCGATAGGCGTGATGAAGGTCGTGTTGAGCTTCTTGACGAGCTCGTGGGTCAGGGTGTCGCCGGCATGCTCCAGGTCCTTGATCTGTTCGGCCTTGGCCTTCGCGCTCGGATAGTCGTGGACCAGCTCCTCCAGGACCCGGGCGGCCGCCACGATGGTGGACGCCTGCTGCTCGAACAGGTCGAAGAATTTCTCCTCGCGGGGAATCAACCGGAACGCCACGGAACCTCCCTGACGCGCTTCTTCCGCCGCGCCCTGAGCATCTCGACGACGACGGGGAGCACCGAGAGCACGATGACGATCGCGACGACGACGTGAACGTGCTGGTCGATGTTGGGCACCGTCTGGCCGAGCAGGTAACCGACCCAGGTCAGGCTGGCAACCCACCCGATGCCGCCGAAGACGTTGTAGAAGAGGAAACGCCGGTACGCCATCTGGCCGACCCCCGCCACGACGGGGGCGAAGGTGCGGATGATCGGGATGAACCGCGCGAGCACGATGGTCTTGCCGCCGTAGCGCTCGTAGAACTCCCGCGTCCGGATCAGATGGCGGCGATGGAACAGGATCGAGTCCTCACGGGTGAAGATGCGAGGGCCGGCCCTGAACCCGATCGCGTATCCGACGCTGTCGCCCCCGATGGCGGCCACCATCAGGAGAAGGTTGAGCCACCAGATGTTCAGACCGCCGGTCCCGGCCACGAGCCCTGCGGTGATGAGCAACGAGTCGCCCGGCAGGAAAAAGCCGACCAGGAGCCCGGTCTCGGTGAACACGATGGCCACGAGGAGAGCATACCCGCCCCAGCGGATGAGGTCGTCGAGCGCGTACCGGCCGCTCGCCAACTCGAGGAGAAACTCCACTGGGTGATTACTTCCCGCGCACCGCGGCGCTCACCTGCCCGCTGGGGCCGGGGTCGAGGCCGCCGCAGGCGCCCCGCCCCGGATGCGCATGGCGTAGAACGACCGCCAGACGAACACGACCGAGATGCCGAAGAACACCGTGGCCAGGAGGCGGGTCAGCACCGGGCCGCTCTCGGCCGTGAGCGTGACGGCGAGCTCCACCGCCAGCAGGCCGAAGAGCGTGGTGAATTTGATGATCGGGTTCATGGCGACCGACGACGTGTCCTTGAAGGGGTCTCCCACCGTGTCGCCGACGACGGTGGCGGCGTGGAGGGCCGTGCCCTTCTCCTTCAGCTCCACCTCGACGATCTTCTTGGCGTTGTCCCAGGCGGCCCCTGCGTTGGCCATGAACACGGCCTGGTAGAGCCCGAAGAGCGCGATCGAGATCAGGTAGCCGATGAAGAAGTACGGCTCCAAGAACGCGAACGCCAGCGTGGAGAAGAAGACGGTGAGGAAGATGTTGAACATCCCCTTCTGGGCGTACTGCGTGCAGATCTCCACCACCTTCTTGCTGTCGGTGACGGATGCCTTTGTCACCCCCTCGAGCCGGATGTTCGCCTTGATGAATTCCACCGCCCGGTAGGCGCCCGTCGTCACCGCCTGCATGGAGGCACCCGTGAACCAGTAGATCACGGCGCCCCCGGTGATGAGCCCCAGGAAGAACGGCGGGTGGAGGAGCGAGAGCTTGTCCAGATTCTCGACCAGCCCGTGCGTCAGCAGGACGATGATGGAAAAGATCATCGTGGTGGCGCCGACCACCGCCGTCCCGATCAGGACGGGCTTCGCCGTCGCCTTGAAGGTGTTGCCGGCGCCATCGTTCTCCTCGAGCATGTGCTTGGCCGACTCGAAGTCCACGTCAAAGCCGTACGCCTTCTTGATCTCCCCCTTGATGCCGGGAATCTGCTCGATGAGGGACAGCTCGAAGACCGACTGCGCGTTGTCGGTGACCGGGCCGTAGGAGTCCACCGCGATCGTCACGGGTCCCATGCCCAGAAAGCCGAAGGCCACGAGCCCGAAGGCGAAGACCGCCGGAGCCACCATCAGGGCGCTGAGCCCGGCCGTGCTGACACCGTACGCGACCCCCATGAGCAGGACGACCACGAGCCCCAGCCAGTACGCGCCGAAGTTGCCGGCCACGAGTCCCGACAGGATGTCCAGCGACGCCCCGCCCTCCCGGGCCGAGGTCACGATCTCGCGCACGTGGCGCGATTTCGTGGAGGTGAAGACCTTGACGAACTCGGGGATGATGGCCCCGGCGAGCGTCCCGCAGGTGATGACAGTGGAGAGCTTCCACCACAGGGTGCCGTCCCCGAGGTCGCGGACCAGCATGTAGGACGCGACGTAGGTCAAGGCGACGGAGACGACAGAGGTGATCCAGACCAGCGAGGTGAGCGGCGCCTCGAAGTTCATCCGGGTCGCCGTGCCGTACCGGGCACGGGCGAGCGCGTCGTTGAGGAGGTACGAAGCGCCACTCGCCACAATCATGAGGACGCGCATCACGAAGATCCATACGAGCAGCTGCACCTGCACGATCGGGTCCTTGACCGCCAGCAGGATGAACGAGATCAGCGCGACGCCGGTCACCCCGTAGGTTTCGAAGCCATCCGCGGTCGGACCGACTGAATCGCCGGCGTTGTCCCCGGTGCAGTCGGCGATGACGCCCGGGTTGCGCGCGTCGTCCTCCTTGATGTTGAAGACGATCTTCATGAGATCCGAGCCGATGTCGGCGATCTTCGTGAAGATGCCGCCGGCCACCCGGAGTCCCGCCGCGCCGAGGGACTCTCCGATGGCGAAGCCTATGAAGCAGGGGCCGGCGTAGGTGCCGGGGACGAAGACGAGGATGAAGAGCATGAGGAGGAGCTCGGTGCTGATCAGAAGCATCCCGATGCTCATGCCGGCCTTGATGGGGATGGCGTAGGTCGGGTAGGGGAGCCCCTTGAGGCTTGCGAAGGCCGACCGGGAGTTCGCGAAGGTGTTCACCCGGATTCCGAACCAGGCGACCGCGAGGCTTCCAAGGATCCCGACCACGGAGAAGAGGATGATGATCACCACTCGCATCGGCTCGAAGTGGCGCAGGACCAGGAAGTAGTAGCCCAGGACCACGATGATGGCGGCCTCCAGGGCGAGGATGAAGCGGGCCTGGGTCCCGAGGTAGGTCTTGCACGTCCCGTAGATCAGCTCCGAGATCTCTCTCATCGCCGGGTGGACAGGGAGCTTCTTCAGGCCGAGATACATCGCCAGGCCGAAGACCATGCCCAGGGCGCAGACGACCATCCCGCCCAGGAGCAAGGTGCGGCCGTTCACCCCCATGAAGGGGACGCTGGAGAGATCGGGCAGGACCAGGTCGGCCTCGCTCGGGGGCGCCGCGAAGGCGATCGCAGGGGCTGATCCGAGGATCAGGAGGGAGAGGACAAGAGACTTCAGTTTCTTCGGCATGATCGCGAATCCGCTCCTCGCAGGGTCGTTTCCCTATGAAGTGACGATGATGGAGGGGCCACAGGATAGGCGGGAGAGCCTTGGAGGGCAAGGAGAATCCGCCCGCGGGCCTGGGGCGTCAGGTGCCGCTCCCCCAGGCCTTCCATGGTGGTGCGAAGCGTGTTGCGGCTCGGGGGCTAAGTAGTCTGTCTAGAATGCCTTGGGGGCTGAATCGGCCATGCAAGGCCGGGTCCCCGCCTATCTATATGAAGGCGCCACAGGCTGCGCACCACCATGTAGACTGTCCCGCCCGACCGCGGGAAAGCGCGCCGCCTCCCGGCTCCGCCGAGGCCGTGGCCGCTCCCTCTCGAAGGAATAACGATCCCTCCGTGAATCATCCTCCGACCCCTGACCCCGCTCCGGCCCGCGCCCCGGGCGGCGCGCCTGCGCTCGAGATCTCCGGTGGCGTCGAGGGAGCCTACCCCGACATCCTGACCTCCGAAGCTCTCTCAGCCCTCCGGCGCCTGGCGCGCCTGGAGCCCGACCGAAGGCTGCTGATGCAGGCCCGGATCCGGCGCAGGGCCGACCGGTCCCGGAAGGCGGAGCGGATCGGCTTCCTCGACCCCTCCTCCACGATCCCGCGCGCAGGGATCCGCGTCAGCGACGCGCGCGCGGGGAATTTCTCGGGCAGCGAGATCCCCCTGGACCTGCGAAGGCAGTGGATCCAGGGGACGGGGCCGGCTGCGAGGCCCAACACTCCGGTCGAAGCGAGCATCCGCAATGTCGCCTACGCTCTCCTGTCGGGGGCGGACGGGTGGATGTTCGATGGGGAGGACGCGCTCGGGCAGGTGGGGACGATGTCCCTCGAGAACCAGCGCAACCTCAAGCTCGCATTCTCGCGCGATCCCGTCTTCCTCGCGGCCGCCGGGCAGGTGGCGAGCGAGATGAACGAGTGGGCCACGGGCTTCCTCGGGCGCAGGATCATCGGAGAGTGGGAGGAGCAGCTCGGCTTCACCACGAGGATCTTCCGCCCCCGCGGGCTGCACCTCGACGATCGGCACGTGCGCTGCGCCGGAGGGGCCGGCTTCTCGGCCTCGATCGTCGACACGGCTCTCTACGTCGTGAACAATCACCGGGCCCTGCGGGATGCGGGCTCCTCGATCGTTCTCTACCTCCCCAAGATCCAGACCGCCGAGGAAGCCGCCCTGTGGAACGACATCCTCTCCGCGCTGGAGGAGCACCTGGGCCTCGCCGGGGGAACGATCAAGGCCTATGTCCTGGTGGAACAGCTCGAGGCCTGCTTCCAGCTCATGGAGATCCGAGCGGCTCTCTGCCGGCGCTTCGTGGGCTACAACACCGGGCGCTGGGACTACATCAACAGCGTCGCCGACGCCATGGCCTGGGAGCGGGGCTTCCACAACCCGAACATCGACGCCATCACGATGACCTGGGGCTACATGCGGAACTACGAGGATCGCGTCCGGCGCGCGGTGAACACGCCCGACCGCGAAGGGCGCTGCGCGCTCTGGCAGGGCGGCATGGAGCCGAACATACCGGTGGGCTCCCGGGCCGGCGTCGAGAGCGGCATGCGCAAGGCGGTGGCCGGAGCCGAGCGGGAGCAGCGCGAAGGGGCGAGCGGGAAGTGGGTGGCCCACTGGAAGATGGTCCACATCGTGCGGCCCGTCTGGGAGAAGGCGGGCGCGGACAATCAGCTCGGCCGGCCCTTCCCGCCCCTGACCTATACCGCGGGCGATGCCGCCGGGCTGACGCTGCTTGAGCCTGCGCCCCGGACGGTGCGCGGCGCGCGCGACCTCCTGAGCGTGGCCCTGCAGTACGGCAACGCCTTCGGCCAGGGCCTGCAGGCCGCCGCACTGAAGCCGGCTGACTTCTTCGGGAACGATGACGTGCTCTACCTGATGGAGGACATGGCGACGGGGGAGATTCGCCTGAGCATCCTCTGGGAGTGGCTCCACAAGGGGGCTCTCCTGACCGAGGGCGACAGCGCCGCCGGCGTGAGCCCGGGTGACGCGATCGCGGAGAGGCTCTTCGAGCTGCTCCTGGGCGAGGAGTACGCCAGGCTGCTCGCGGCGGGGAACCGGGACGTTCACGATGTCTCGAAGGCCACGACCCTCCCCATCGCCCGCGAGATCGTCGAGAGCTATCTCGCGGAAGCATCCAAGCCCCCCTGGTACATCGACCTGCTCAACATCAACATCGACAACCACGATCTCGCGGAGGCGAGGAGGCGGATCCGCCTCTTCATGGACGCTTTCCGCCGGGACGGGACACGCACGACGGAGAACATGGACTTCGCCGTCTGAATCGGAGTGACATGAGCTCATTCGAGCAGAAAGTCATCGAAATCACGGAGTGGTTCAAGAGCTCGCGCTTCGAGCGGATCGTCCGCCTTCACTCGCCCCGGGAGGTGGCGGAGCAGCGCGGGACGATCGTGACGGACTATCCGGTGGCCCGGGCCGCGGCCGAGGCCTTCCACGATCGTCTCAGGGACCTCTTCGCGAAGCGCTCGCAGATCACCACCTTCGGCCCCTACTCGCCCGGCCAGGCCGTGGCCTTGAAGCGGCTCGGGATCGAGGCGATCTACCTCGGCGGCTGGGCGACCTCGGCGCGGGGCTCGGTCACGGAGGATCCCGGCGCCGATCTAGCGAGCTACCCGCTGAGCCAGGTGCCCGATGAGGCGGCCCTGCTCGTCCGGGCCCTCCTCGCCGCCGACAGGAATCAGAGCTTCGCCCGTGCCCGCATGACCGAGCAGCAGCGGAAGGATGCGCCGGTCGTGGACTACCGCCCGTTCATCATCGCGGATGCGGATACCGGCCACGGGGGGGATGCCCACGTCCGAAACCTCGTGCGGCGCTTCGTCGAGGCCGGGGTCCCCGGCTACCACATCGAGGATCAGAAGCCGGGCGTCAAGAAGTGCGGCCACCAGGGCGGGAAGGTGCTCGTGCCGCAGGACGAGCAGATCAAGCGTTTGAACGCCGCGCGCTTTCAGCTCGACATCATGGGCGTCGCCGGGATCATCGTGGCGCGGACGGACGCCGAGTCCGCCACCTTTCTCGACGGGCGCGGGGACGAGCGGGACCAACCCTTCATCCTCGGCGCCACCAACGTCGATCTGCCCGGTTACAAGCTGGGATTCGTCGCGATACTCAAGCGGCTTCACGATCGGGGCGTCGAGGAGAGCCGAGGGCATCTCCTCTTCTCGATCTCCCGCGAGGAGTACGAGAGCGCCTTCTCCTGGCTCGAGCGTGCCGGCCTAATAACGCTGATCGACGAGGCAGCCGCCGGGTTCATCAAGGGAGGGCCGCACGGCATCGAGCCGATCCTCGACAAGCTGAGCACCCGTTACCTCGAGGCGTGGGCCGCAGAGGCCGGCATGAAGACCTACGGCCAGGCGGTGGCGGACGTGATGGCCTTCCGCGTGGCCGAGGGCGAGCGTTTCAGCATGACCGTGGAGGAGTGGCTCGCCTTCGCGGGGAAGGCCGGGTTCCACCCGGCCCGCGAGAAGGCGCGGTCGCTCGGCATCCACGTCATCTGGGACCCCGAGCCGACGAAGACTCCCGAGGGGTACTACCAGGTCGAGGGCGGGATCGATTACGCCATCGCCAAGTCGCTGGCCGCGGCGCCCTTCGCCGACCTGCTCTGGATGGAGACCAAGACGGCCGACCTGGAAGACGCGAGGAAGTTCGCCCGGGCCATCCATGCTGAGTTCCCCGAGGCGATGCTCGCCTACAACCTGTCGCCCTCCTTCAACTGGGATACCACCGGAATGGGCGACGAGGAGATGAGGCGCTTCCCCGAGGAGCTTGGTAGGCTCGGCTTCGTCTTCAACTTCATCACTTACGGGGGCCACCAGATCGACGGCCTGGCGGCCGAGGAGTTCGCCGCCTCCCTGAAGCAGGAGGGCATGCTGGCCCTGGCACGGCTCCAGCGGAAGTTCCGGCTCGTGGAGTCGCCCTACCGGACGCCGCAGACCCTGGTCGGAGGCCCGCGGCTCGACGGCGCGCTGATGGCCTCGAGCGGACACACCGCGGCGACGAAAGCCATGGGGAAGGGCTCGACGCAGCACCAGCACCTCGTCCAGACCGAGGTTCCTCCGAAGCTGCTGGCGGAGTGGCTCGGCATCTGGGCCAGGCACTACAAGCTCCCGATCGCGCTGCGCGTGCACCTCCGCCCTCACACGCCGGGCTCGGAGGTGCTGGAGCTCGGCGTCTTCGACGGAGAGGAGAAAGAGGTTGCGAACGTGATCTTCGCCAACATCCATGACCGCCGCGGGCGCAGCCTCATCTCGGTGCGCGATCAGAACACATTCGAGGGGGCGATCCGGAAGAAGCGGCTCATGACGTTGATCCACCTCTTCCTGATCCACCGATACAAGGCCGTCTCGGTCCACTACGTCGGCCCGACCGAGGACAACATCTACCAGACCCGCAAGATGAAGAGTCACGGCATCTTCAGCGACGTCCACAGCGAGGTGGGCCACATCATCGTGGCCGAGGTCAACAGGGAGCGCGTGGCCGAGCTGCTCGAGCCGGATCGCGCGGCCCTCACGCGCCTCATCGACAAGACGGGTCCTCCGCCCACCTGAGCCGCGTCTTCGTCAGCGCGGGACGGAGGGTCGCCCTGCGCTCCTACCTACGGCCGGAGTCACGTGGAAGACTCATCACTTATCACGGCCGGCCTCCAGACGTACGCTCCGGGCGACCCTCCGTCCCGCGCCACCGGGCAGTCACCCTCACTGCTGGGCGGCGTGGTGGCCTTGACGCTCCCGCAGCCTGGTGAGATCCTGCGCGCCGTCTTGGAGCCTGGCTTGGCTCCCGGCATGCTCCGCCACAACCTTCGATCGGGAGGACATCTGGCGATGAGAAAGGCACTTGTGGTCATGGCGCTGCTCGCGGTTGCCTCAGCGAGCTCTGCGGCTCTCGCGCAGGACAACAATTTCAAGATCTTCGGGGCGGCGGCCTATGTGTCGCCCCTGAGCGAGGAGGACGTGGACTTCGGATCCGTGCAGGACTCGGTCGAGGCCTCCAACGAGCTGGGATGGGCCTTCGGGTTCGAGTGGCGGTGGGGGCAGCTTCTGGGGCTGGAGATGGACTATATCAACTCCACGCAGGACATCGATCTGGGCGGGACCACCGTCGCCGAGGTGGATTTCGCGCCGGTCAGCGCGAGTCTCAACATTCACCTGATCAACACGAAAGTCATCGATCTCTACGTCGCACCCACGGCCTCCTACATCTTCTGGGGGGACATCGAGATCACCGGGTCGGCCTCGAACCTCAACATCAACAACAACATCGATGCGGACCCGGAGTTCGCCTGGGGGGCGCAGGTCGGGCTGGACATCGGCCTGGGTGAGAACTTCGTGATCATGGGTGGAATCCGCTGGCTGAGCGCGGACCTGAGCCCCACGGACGATGATGTGGACGAGTTGGGGATCGATCCGCTCATCAGCAGGGTGGGGATAGGACTGCGCTTCTAAGCCTGCTCAGAACCTGGCGTTGAGGTCGAGCCGGGCGCGCCACTGGTAGTCCTTGCTGTCGGCGGTCGAAGAGGCTCCCGGGAAGATCTCGTCCCTCCTCGAGACGAGCGCCCATGCGTGCACCTCGAAGGACTTCCAGACCTGGTAGCGGAAGCCCCAGACATGGCTGCGCTGGTTCGTCGTGAAGAGGAAGTCATCCTGCGCGACCGGTGTGTAGATGGCGTCCTGCTCGATCTTCTGGTACTGGTAGTAGGCCTGCCAGTCGCGCGCCGCCGCTGTCTTGCCGAGCGCCACTCCCGAGGCCCATCCACGGTCGCCGTCGATCTCGGCCGAGCTGTTCACGATGTACTCGGCGTTCAGCGTCAGGGGCAGCTTCCAGCCGCCGAACGTCACGGAGAGGATTCCGTCCCAGATGTCGAAACCGGAGACGAAGTCGATCGGAGTGCCGTTCGGGTCGGTGACCACGGCGTTCCCGGCGTTGTCCGCGAGAAGCGTCGTGGTGCCGTCGGGCGTGGGGTCGCCGTAGTGGTAGAAGGCTGCGGCTCCTTGCAGAATCGTCTTCTCGGCCAGCTTGACCTTGAGAGATGCCTGCGCCACGGCGACCTCGGCGTCGCTCTGGGTCTGCTCCAGGAGGATGTACTCACCCACCGCGAGGTCCAGCCGCTCGACGTCGGCGAGGTTCTTGAACGTCATCCCCGCAGCGACACCTTCAGGCTGCACGTCCGCATCCCAGACCAGCTCGCCATAAACCGGGTTGACCACGAAGGGATGGGCGAACTTGCCGCCCGTCGCCCAGAGCCCCTCCACCTGCTTCGGCCGGTAGGTCACGTAGGCCCGGTCGAGGTTCAGCTCGAAGGAATCGAAGCCGTCGCCCAGGGTCTGGTGGGGCGACCTCGGGTCCTCCGGGTTCCCCGTGCGCATCCGGGCTCCCGCGACCACTTCATCGGTGACCTTGACGTCGAGGCCGAAGCGCAGGCGTATGCGCTCACGGTTGCGGGAGGGCTGATCGTCCAGCTTGAAGGCGTCTTCGTGCCGGTACCTGAAATCGCCGTAGAAGGTCAGGCGATCGGCGACCTTGAGGGGGCCACCCTCCTCCTTCTTCGTCTCGGGCTTGGCGGGCTCCTGGGCGGCGGCCGCCGCAGGGGCGGCGGGGGACGCGGCCGGGGTTGGAGGCGCCGCGCCCGCATCGGCATCCGCCAGGACGGGAATCGCGAGCAGGGAGGCAAGAGCGAGCGAGGTCGCAAGGCGTGCGGGAAGTCTGTGAGAGGATCTCATCCTTGGTCGTTTCTCCATGGTCAACGGGGCAAGAATCGTCAGGAGGCCTGACCACAGGCGCCCGCGTCCATCGCGTCCGCCTTCATGACCTTGTCGAGGCACTCTTCGAGGCCGGCTCCCTTGTCGTCGAGGAATGCGAAGCCGCAGGGATACCGGCGGCCATTCCGATAGACGATGAATGTGGGGCTGGACTTGACACCTTCCGACTTGCGCAGGAGGTCGTTGCCCTCCGACACGTTCGGTCCCCACCAGAATTTGTAGATGTGCGCGCCGCCTCCAGACTTTTCGGCCGCGACACGGATACCCTGCGTGTACTCCATCAGCAGGCAATCGGCGCACTGGGTCGAGCCGAATTTGACGACGACCGGCGCCGTGGCGGAGGCCTCGCAGACCCGCTTGCGGAAATCGGAGGCGTCGGCGAGCGTGTTCTCCTTGTCCCAGGCTTCGACGGCCATGGTCGGAGTCATGGGTGAGTAGGCCCACGCCTCGAGGCTGCGCTCGCGCAGGGTGTGCCGGAGGAGGATGATCTTCTGCATCATCTTCCAGGTCTTGACCCGGAAGAGCGAGGCGAGGTCCTGGTGGGGGCCCTTCATGCTCCCCTCCCTCAGGAGGTCGGCATACCGGGTGGCGTACTCCGTCACGTCGGCTTGGATCTCGGAGAGCGTGAATCGTCCGTCCCGGTTGTCGTCGAAGTAGGAGGCGAGAGCATCGAAGAAGCGATCGGGGCGCCCCTCTCCCGGGAAGGTCGGGTTCTGGATGGACTCGTTGAGGAGCGCGGCGCGGGAGCGCTCGGAGCCCTCCCGTACGAGGGCCGCGTAGAGCTGGACGATCTCGTCATCGGTCCAGCCTCCCGGCGAGAGCGATTCGGCGAGCTTGGAGATCGAATCGCTCTCCGGCGCGGCGAGCGCCGGCTCGACCGGGACGATTCGGGACAGGGCTCCGGTGAGAGCCAGCGTCATCACGGCAAGGACCACGAGTAGCCTCATCGAGCGAGTCATCCGTTCCTCCTCATCGGATCAGATCGGGTCGCGAGCGGCATGAAGCTCGGAACTATCCCCCGGGGATCGTTTCCTGCATCTCCGCAGGCCCTCGCGACCGGTGATCGATCACGGCGATGAGGGCGCGCGGAGCGCGGATGTGTCGAAGCGGTAGCTGTAGCCGGCAAGGATGATGTAGTCGGGGAAGGTGGCGTCGCCGGGATTCCCCGTGTAGGCGTTGGCCTGGCGATTCCTCACGAGCCCCCACGGCATGTTGAGCGACCAGGTGGAATGGTCGGTGGTGTAGATGATCCCCGGCTCGAAGAACGTTTCGTACCCAGGACGCCTGAAGCCGTGGCTGTCCCCGATGAGGTCGTAGCGGGGGAGCCCCTCCACTCTGAAGGCGGCGCTCGCGGACCATCCTGCTCCGAGCGGGAAGGTGAAGCCGGAGCGCACCAGGTACGAGTCGGGGACCGAGTTCTCCAGGAGATCTGCGAGGGCCGGATTCGTGGCGAAGCCCAGCCCCACGACGACGGACTCGGCGCCGTTCGTATCCCTCGGGTTCGCCAGGTAGATGCCGGAGCCGAACCAGAGCACGCGCCCCATCGCCTTGTATCCCTGCATCTCGAAGCTGATCCCCCAGCCGCCATCTCCGGGCTGGACCGATTGGTCGACGACCTTCAGCGTGTCGTTGGCACCCGTGGCCAGGTTGGGATAGCCATCCTCCTGGTCGTAGGAGCCAGTGGGCGCCTTGCAACCCAATCCCACCGACATGTTCCCGGTGGGGTGACGCTCCGGATTGAAGAGCCAGTAGCGCCCCGACAGGAGGATGTCCCCGATCCCGCTCCCGTTCTGCTCCTCACGCTCTCCCGGCACGCCGATCGGCGTTGGAATCGACCAGGAAGAGTTGATGTAGGGGACGCCCAGGGAGGCGCTCAGACGGGTCGTTATCGCGTAGCTCGCCGTGATATCCACGATCTTCTGCTCGTTGACGACGTAGGTTCCCAGCCGCTGGCGCTGGCGCTGGTACTCGATGCCGTTGTAGTGGTCGTCGGAGTGGAGCGCTCGGGCCGAAAGCGCCACGCTCACCTCTCCTTCCTGAGGGAGAACCTCTCCTGACGCGCCGAACACGGGCGCGTTCTGTCTGATGAGCACTCAGCCCTGGGCGAAGGTTTCCATGACGCCGTAACCAGAGGCGGCGAGGGCCACCAGCGCGATCTGGACTGCTCTATGCGTGAGGATCTGGACCCGCCGTTGGCCGTTGCGCCCGATCATGGATGCACCGTTCTCTCTCATGAACCTCCCTCCGCCCGATGGATTCCACCCTGGGAGCACCAAGCACCAAGCGCCTCCCGAGGGAGTCTCGAGGCGGACCGTTCTGGCCTGGCTCTCGATTCGAGCGCGCGGATTCATACGCCATGCGAGCGATACCGTCAACGCAGAAGCGCAAGATTCCTGAATATTCACCACATAGGCCTAAATTTGGGCTGCATATATCTCGCATATGAGCCATATTGGGTGCTTGAACCCACGCTCGCGGTCGCGTATAGATGAGGGTTGCTTCGGGGAAAGGCAGGCATGGCGAAGGTGACTGAGGGGGGGGCCAGCCAGCGACGGCGGCGCTACGTCCCCGTTGTCGGGCCCAGGCTCAAAAAGCTCCTGGGTGTGGTCTTCGCTCTGTTCGCCCTGCTTTCGGTGAACTCCGTCTACCTCATCAGCATCACCCTCGCCGGAGTGAAGTACCAGAACTGGTTCTATCTGTTGATGTTCGCGCTCCACCTGGTGCTCGGGCTGCTCCTGGTCGGCCCCGCCGTCGCCTTCGGCATCGCGCACATGCTCAACGCGCGAAACCGCCCGAACCGCCGGGCCATCAGGGCAGGGCAGGCTCTCTTCGCCACGGCGATCCTCCTCTTTATCAGCGGCATCGTGCTCATGAGGGTGGATCTCTTCGGGGTCCGCCTCGAGGTGAACGAGCCCGTGGCTCGAAGCGTCGCCTACTGGCTCCATGTGGCCACGCCGCTTGCGGTCCTATGGCTCTTCGTCCTGCACCGCCTGGCCGGCCGGAGGATCCAGTGGAAGACCGGCCTGGCCTGGGGAGGCGTGGCTGCGGGATTCGCGGCGGTGATGCTCCTGCTCCATTCGCAGGACCCCAGGGCCTGGAACGTCGCGGGCCCCTCTTCGGGAGAGCGGTACTTCTTCCCCTCCCTGGCGAGGACCACCACGGGGAATTTCATCCCCGCCGAGGTCCTCAAGTCCGACGACTACTGCCAGGAGTGCCACACGGACATCCACGACCAGTGGACACACAGCGTCCACCGCCTCAGCTCCTTCAACAATCCCCCCTACCTCGCGAGCGTCAAGGAGACGCGCCGGGTGTCCATGGCGCGCGACGGAAGCGTCCAGGCGTCGCGCTTCTGCGCCGGCTGCCACGACCCGGTTCCCTTCTTCAGCGGCGCCTTCGACGACCCGAAGTTCGACGACCCCGCCTTCGATCTGGCGAGCGACCCGACGGCGCAGGCGGGGATCACCTGCACGGTCTGCCACAGCATCGGCCACATCAACAGCCCCCGCGGCAATGCCGACTACACGATCGACGAGCCCGTCCACTATCCCTTCGCCTTCAGCGAAAACGCCGCCCTTCGCTGGGTGAACCGCCAGCTCGTCAAGGCCAAGCCCGAGTTCCACAAGGCGACCTTCCTCAAGCCGCTGCACCGGACCCCGGAGTTCTGCGGCACATGTCACAAGGTCCACCTGCCACCCGAGCTGAATGCCTACAAATGGCTCCGGGGCCAGAATCACTATGACGCCTTCTGGCTGAGCGGAGTCTCGGGCCAGGGGATCGCCAGCTTCTACTATCCTGCGAAGGCGGAGGCCAACTGCAACGGCTGCCACATGCCCCTCGTCGAAGTCTCGGAGAGGCCCAACTTCAGCGCAAGAGTCCGCGACGACAGCGGGCTGAGGAAGACCCTGGGCCACCAGTTCCCCTCGGCGAACACCGCCTTGCCGTGGCTCCTCCGGGACAGCCTGCCCGACGCCGGCGCCGCGATCGAGGCGCACCGGAAGTTCCTGGATGGCGTGATGCGCGTGGACCTCTTCGGCGTGCGGAAGGGAGGCACCATCACCGGGAAGCTCCTCGCGCCCATCCGGCCCGAGGTGCCGGCGTTGCAGCCCGGAAGGAGCTACCTGCTGGAGGCCGTCATTCGAACGCTGAAGGTGGGCCATCCCTTCACGCAGGGAACCTCGGACTCCAACGAGGTCTGGATGGAAGTCACCGTGTCGAGCGGGGGCCGCGTCATCGGCCGGAGCGGAGGCCGCGACGAGGCGACCAATGCGGTGGATCCGTGGTCTCACTTCGTCAACGCCTTCGTCATCGACCGCGAAGGAAACCGCATCAACCGCCGAAACGCCCAGGACATCTTCGTGCCGCTCTACAACAACCAGATCCCACCCGGGGCCGCCGACGTCGTCCACTACCGGTTGGAAGTCCCCCCGGACCTCCGCGATCCGGTCACGATCGAGGCGAGGCTTCAATACAGGAAGTTCGACGCGGAGTACATGGCCTTCGTGACGGGCAAGCAGGACTACTTCAACGACCTGCCGGTCATCACCCTGGCCGAGGATCGCGTCACCTTGCCCCTCGAGGGCTCACGCGAGATCCCCCTCAATCCCGACACTCCCATCGAGCCCTGGCAGCGCTGGAACGACTACGGAATTGGACTGCTGCGCAAGGGTGAGCGCGGCGAGTTGAGGCAGGCGGCCGAGGCCTTCACGCATGTGGAAGCGCTCGGCAGGCCCGACGGACCGCTGAACCTGGCCCGAGTCTTCATCAAGGAAGGGCTCGTGCAATCGGAGGCCCCGGAGGCGCTCCGGCGCGCGGCCGGCTTCACGCCTCCCGCCAACGAATGGTCCGTGCTCTGGTTCGGGAGCGAGGTTGCCGCCGCCAACGGCGATCATGCACGCGCCGTGGAGAGCCTGCGCGAGATCGTGAGGGGAGGATTCCGGCAGGCCGAAGGGCGCGGCTTCGACTTCTCGAAGGACTATACGCTCCTGAACGAGCTGGCCGGCGCGCTCTACCAGATCGCGCTGGGTGAAAAGGGAGATCAGCGCCAGGCGCACCTCGACGAGGCCCGCCAGTGGTTCGAGAAAGTCCTGACGTACGATCCCGAGAACCTCTCGGCGCACTGGGGGCTCAAGCAGATTTACGGGAACCTCGGAGACGCAGAGAGGGAGAGGATCCATGCCGAGAAGCACGCCTACTACAAGCCCGACGACAATGCGCTCGACTACGCCGTGTCGCGGGCTCGCCTCAAGTACCCGGCCGCGAACAGGGCTGCCGAAGCAGTCGTGATCTACGACCTGCAGCGCCCGGGAGCCTGGGGGCTCTCCGGCACGGGGGCCGGCGGGACGCGCCATGGCGGCTGACCGGGAGGACCACGGGGGAGGATCGGGGCCTGATGAGATCCGCGACGACGATCTCGTCCCGGAGGACGACACCATCATCGGGCGGGCCTTCCGCTGGTCGCTGGTTGCCATCGCCCTGGGCGCAGCCGCCGTCGCAGTGGGGTTCCTCGCCACCCGGCGTCCGCCTCCGCAGGCGCAGGTGATCGAGCGGCCGCCGGTCGTGGCCCCGCCAAACCTGGCCCCCGCGGGCAAGGAGGTCCCCGAGGTCCGCTTCACGGACGTCACACGCGAGGCCGGCGTCTCCTTCGTCCACTTCACCGGGGCGAGGGGTGAGAAGCTCCTGCCCGAGACGATGGGGGGAGGCGTCGCCTTCCTCGACCACGACGGTGACGGCGACCAGGACCTTCTCCTCGTGAACTCGGATCGCTGGCCCGGCGATCCGGGGCCCCGCGCTTCGATGGTGCTCTACGCGAACGACGGCCGGGGGCGCTTCCGCGACGTGACCGCAGGGTCGGGGCTGGACGTCCCCTTCTACGGCCAGGGAGTGGCCGCAGGGGACGCCGACGGCGACGGCCGCACCGACCTCTTCATCACGGCCCTCGGGCCCAACCGGCTTTTCCTCAACCGGGGCAGCCGCTTCGAGGAGGCGGCGGCCCGGGCGGGTGTCGCCGGCGGGCCCGAGGCCTGGAGCACGAGCGCGGGCTTCTTCGACTACGACCTCGACGGTGATCTCGATCTCTTCGTCTGCAACTACGTGAAGTGGTCCCGCGAGATCGACATGCAGCTCAACTTCACGCTCAACGGAACGGATCGGGCCTATGGCCAACCGAAGCAGTACCAGGGAACCCATTCGTACCTCTACCGCAACGAGGGCAAGGCCCGCTTCACCGACGTCTCCGCCGAGGCCGGCATCCAGGTCGCCAATCCGGCGACGGGCCAGCCCATGGGCAAGGCGCTGGGCGTCGTCTTCGTCGACGTGGATCGGGACGGCGACCTGGACGTCTTCGTCGCGAACGACACGGTCCAGAACTTCCTCTTCCAGAACAGGGGAGACGGAAGCTTCGAGGAGGTGGGCGCGCTGAGCGGCGTCGGCTTCGACAACGCGGGGATGGCCACGGGGGCGATGGGCATCGACGCGGCCGACTTCCGCAACGACGGGACGCTCGGCATCGGCATCGGGAATTTCGCCAACGAGCCGACCTCCTTCTACGTCCAGCAGGAAGACCCGTGGCAGTTCGTGGACGTGTCGGCGGCGGAGGGGATCGGATCTCCCAGCATGCTCAAGCTCAAGTTCGGGCTCTTCTTCTTCGACTACGACCTGGACGGCCGGCTGGATCTCCTCCAGGCCGACGGCCATCTCGAGGAGGGCATCAATGAAGTCCAGCCGAGCCAGCACTACCGGCAGCCCGCGCAGCTCTTCTGGAACACCGGACGCACGGATCAGCCCTGCTTCGTCTGCGTGCCGGAGGAGCGGACCGGGGATCTCGCGCGGCCCATCGTCGGGCGGGGCGCAGCCTACGCGGATATCGACGAGGACGGGGACCTGGACGTGGTCCTCGCGCAGAGCGGGGGCCCCCCGCTCCTCCTGCGCAACGATCAGCGGACGGGTCACCACTGGCTCAGGGTCCGCCTCGTGGGGAAAGGCGCGAACCGGGAGGCCATCGGCGCCCGGGTCGAGCTGCGCGCGGATGGCGCGACGCAGACCCGCGTGGTGATGCCTACGAGGAGCTACCTCTCGCAGGTGGAGCTTCCAATTACATTTGGTTTCGGCGGCTCGGATCGGGTGGATTCCATGGAGATCACCTGGCCCGACGGGAGCCGGCAGGAGGTCCGGGTCGACGCCCTGGACACGACCCTGGTCGTGGAGCAGGAGGGCGAACGATGAGACCAAAGAGGGAGAGACAGCAGCGGATCCTGGAGCTGATCTCCCGCAACCGCGTCGGGAGCCACGAAGATCTCCTCGACCTGCTCCTCGCCGAGGGGATCTCGACGACACAGTCCACGCTCTCGCGCGACCTCAGGGAGATCGGAGTCGTCAAGGGGCACGACGGATACAGGCTGCTCGGTCCCGGCACGTCGCGGCCTCATCTTCTACGCGACCTCGCCCGTGCGATCCGCCCCCTCCTCCAGGGCTGGGACACCGGAGGCAACATCGTCATCCTCAAGCCGGTGCGAGGCGACGGCGCGCAGGAGCTGGCCGAGCGGGTCACGGAGGCGCGCGCTCCGGAGGTCGTGGCCAGCCTGGCATGCGACGGCACCGTCCTCGTCGTGGCCCGGACTCCCGCCCAAGCCCGGGAGCTCGCCAAGCGGCTCGGCTAGCAGGAGGTTGACGATCGCACTCCTGCGGCCCGCTGAGGTCGAAGGCGGTTCACCTGCTTCCACATCGAGGCCCGACGACGGCTCACGAGACAGCCCGATCGAAAGCTTGTCGTGCGTGCGCCCGCCTACTTTGCCCCGCGTTCGAGGACATCCAGGTCGGCGAGGTCCTTGGGTCGGCCGCTGGCCTGCTTGTTGCGGACGAGATCCTGACGACTCAGGAAGGGGACCTCATGCGAGCCCGCACGGTGCATGACCCGATTCATCCATGCCTCGTCGAAGTCGAGCCCGCTGACTTCGGTGAGGATGTCGATTCGGCGTGGCGGCAGGCCGCTTTGCACGACCCTCCCGCGAGTCTCCAGGTCCTCGCGAGAGACTCCGGCGGCGCCGACGGGAGCACCGAAGTCCAGCAGGGCCTGCCACACCCGATCGGCGTTCGGTCGGTCGGGGCTGACCCACACATCCATTTCCCCGGTGGCACGAGGCACGCCGTGGACCGCCATGGCATGGGCTCCCACCACGAGGAACCGCGCTCCCGCCCGGAGCAACGCGTACTGGAGATCGCGGAAATCGTCGTTCACGAACCCTCGTGAGCCGCGCTGTGCGACCGGCGCACAGGCGCATCGTTCCGCTTGTAGTCCGGCAGAGGCTCGCCACTCATCGACCAGGCCTCGAGTGCAAGAGGCCACATCATCTCGAGGCGCTGCTCTGCGGTGGTGGACTCGCTGAGGTCGTCGGACGGCTCCGAACCGAGCAAGTACTTGTGCACCGGCCAGGATGCGCGCCGCTCCCGGTTCCCTTCCATTTGATTCTGCTCGCGATCCACGATCTCAGTATAAACCTCACGGTCGGTCATTCGCGGGGCGCGAGCTTTCCCTTCCCGTGGCAGAGCTGGCAGGCGCCGGTGCGTTCGCATGAATCACAGGCGACGACACGCCTCCGTCTGAGCCAGCCGCGACGCGTGACGCGAAGTCCTTCCCCGCCGCATCGGCTGCAGCGTCCCGTGCCGCGACAGAATGGGCAGTTCCTGGGCTCCCGCTCCGTAGGGCCACTCCGTGCGATGTCCGGCCCCGCCTGCCTTCCCCTCCCCCCCTCACAGGTCAGTGTACAGGATGCCGGTGGACGCCAAAGGTGCCCTGCCAGCCGACCACGTACTCCGTACGCGCCGCCAGCCGGTCGCCGGCGAGGTCCCCGTCGAGCAGGCAGCCGCCCAGAACCCCGATGCTGTGGCGTCGCGACCGATCGACGAGCCGTGCGCTCTAACGTTTGCTCACAGACGATGTTGAGAATGCAGCGTCCGAGACGGCCTTGCGCAACTCCTCTTCGTTCACCGAGGCATCAGCGGTCACCACCGCCTGCCCCTGGTCGTAATCCACGGAAGCACCCGACACTCCCCGGAGATTCGTAATCTTGGCT
The DNA here is from genome assembly GCA_964568735.1 of uncultured Acidobacteriota bacterium. Classification (GTDB taxonomy): domain Bacteria; phylum Acidobacteriota; class Polarisedimenticolia; order JACPZX01; family JACPZX01; genus CAZMRF01. Next base: position 41,481 of record CAZMRF010000025.1, on the reverse strand, counting down.
TGCAAGCCCGCAGCGCACGCTTCGCAGGTCATGCCCTCGATGGCGAGCGTCCATACGACCTGTCCGGCGAACCTTCCGGTGTAGTCTCCGGCCCCTGCGATCGCTGCAAGAATCGCCGTGCGCGGCGGCTCGGATCCCTTCTGGACCCCGACGAGGGCCTCGTGACGGTCGTAGCTCACCACTGCTCCAGCCACGCCCGGGACCCTGCGCAGGGAGTTCTCTATGTTCGTTGCGCATGCCTCGCAGGTCATCCCCTCGATCTGCACCACCACTTTGTCGAGATCGTGGCGGGCCGCAAGGGTATCCCCGCCTCCCAGCAGATACCCCACGTAGTTGGGGAAGAATGCGAACGCCAGGACGAAGGCGGTCACGACCCATAGCATGACTTTGTTGGCCTTCTTGAGCGTGAGACCTTTCGCGTTGTCCGCGGGGCAGCACGCCTCAGCGGCTCCCTGCACGGGCAGCGAACAAGATGCGTCGCCGGGTGCCGCCGTACCGCCGCCGGAGGGGATCGCCGCCTTGGGCACCCGGTAGGTGAAATAGAACGCTGCGCCCAGGAGGGCGAAGGTCACCGGCAGGAGCACCGGGCGCCATGCTTCGAAGGTGGCCGAGAGCGCCCCGCCGGAGACGCCCACGGCGATGAGAAGGAGCGGCAGCCAGCAGCACGCCGAGGCGATCACGGCCGATATCAGCGCTCCGGCCTGGGCGACCGCCCCGGCGTCCACGCGGCGCGCGGTTTGGAATTTCGCTTGTGAATTCATGGCACAACAGTCCTCTTTAGTTGTCTCCGATTCGTGAGCCCCGACGATGCCGGCCGATCTCATGGCCTTCACCTTCGCCTGAGACTCCTTCAACACACCTCGGACGTCGCCCAGACAGCAGGAACCCTGTGGATTCGTCTCCTCGCAGCGGTCCAGACCCTGGCGGCACTTCTCGGTGATGTCAGTGGCAATCCAAGAAGTACCGGTTTCCGCCACCTGAGCCTCGATCTCTTCGACCGTGTGGTCGAAGCAGTAGCAGACGAGACGCGGCGGCGTGATTTCCTTCTGCCCGATGCGGACCCGCACATCAGAGCGTAAGAACCGCTCCCCGGTCTCAGGGTGGAAATACGCCACGTCGCATGAGGGCTCGGCACAGAAGCGGAAGCCGTCCGTCCGGCCCGCTCGAGCCAGCGCCTCCTCGGTCACGAGGGATTCGACGGTGATGGACTTGACGGGTCTGCCCTTGCCACCGCAAGAGGGGCACCTGCCTCGATCGGATTCCGGTCGCACTGAAGTCACGCTCTCTCCTCCATTCGGCAGATCGCGAGCGCCCCGGTGGTGGGGAACGCACCACCGGGGCCCCGCGCAAGGTCTACTTCCGCTCGCCGAGCGGACAGCATCTGGGGCAGGGCAGCTCCTCCCCGGTCAGGGGGCAGGTATATCTCGCGCTGTTCTGCGGCTGGCCCGCCTGGACGAGCCTCTGCCCGTACACCAGACCAGCGACGGCCAGCGGCACCGCCAGCACTGCGGTCAATAACCGTTTTCTCTTGCGCATGAAGCACTCCTTTCAGCGACAGATTCGTGCGGCGGCGAGAACCACTCCCGCACACTCGACGAACCGACCGTCATCAATCGTCTTGATCCTCCAGGGCACCGAGGATCGGGCATTCCGTCACCGCCCCGCCTCTCGAACACTCGGCAATGAGCTTGGTCAAGGCCTTGCGCATGGCCCGAAGGGTTAGGATCTTGGCCTCGATGTCCCGCACCTTCACCTCGGCCCGCTCGCGCACATCGGTACATTGGGTTCGCGGAGCAGCCCGTAGAGACAAGAGTTCTTTGATCTCCTTGAGCGTGAACCCCAGCTCCTGAGCCCGCTTGATGAAGCGCACCCGGAGCACCGCGTCCGCAGGGTAGGCCCGGTAGTTCGAGTCGGTCCGGGGCGGCCTGGGCAGCAGGCCCCTGCGCTCGTAGTAGTGGATCGTCTGGAGGTTCACTCCCGCCTGCCGGGCAATCTCGCCGACCCTGAGCCCATCCATCGATCACCTCCAGTCCCGAACTCTAGACCCTATATCAAGGTATAGGGTCAAGAGGCTTCTCAGGCCGAGCGACGAACACCCCCAACGCTTGAGCTTGGGCTCCCCCCCCTGCAAGCCGGGGGCCTGGCAAGCCGGAGGCGAAAGGGAATGTTCTCGGGGGCGTCGTCAGCTTGCCTCCGGTAGACACGGCCGGGGTCCCGACCGGGACACGTGCAGCGGGACTGTTACAAGTGAGGGGGTGCGCTTCAGGGGCAGGGAGAGATCGCGTCGAGGGCGGCCCGGGGAGCGGGGAGGGATGTCGGCTCGGCGAAGGTGCCGGTCCCGCAGCCATTCCTGCCTCGCACGAGATACCAGGTGCCGTCGCCGAGGGGAGGATCAGGCACCGGATCCGCCAGGGTGGCGGCACTCGAGCCCGAGGCAACGCAGGCGGCCCTTGCGAAGCCCCCCGTCGCTCGCAGGTCGTCGAGACTCCCGGCCACGACATCGTGCACCGTCGACGCGCCTGATGAGGGCCGGAGATCCTCCCAGCGCAGCTCCAGCCCCCCGGGGGCCTCCGACAAGTCCACGTTCAGGACGCGCTCCGGAGCGGCGAAGACGCCGGGTCCGGAAGGATTGCAGTCCATGAACCACTTCGCGGCAACCGGGTCGGTAGTGAAGAACCCCACGAGAATGTTCGCGACCTTCTCCCGGCCGCTCGTTGAAGGGTGTGTTCCATCGTTCGCCGAAAAGTCCACGCACTCCCACGTCAGGCCGTCGCTGCGCGGCGTGAGTCCGTCGGCCCACAGGTAGGGTCCCCACGCGAGCCAGGCCGCTTCAACAGTCCCCGCCCCCGTTTCAAAGTTCAGCGCCGGCGATCCGGCGAGCTGCTCCTCGATGAGCCACTTCACCGAGAAGCCCGACTCATAGGCGAACATCTCGGGGTTCAGGTTCGAGCTCGCGTAGCCCGCGTAGGTCCGGCTCGAGAGGTAGATCTGCCGGGTGTTGGGATAGCGGTCCTGGATGATCCGGACGATCGTCCTGAGGTCGTCGCGCAGGATCTCAGCGTGGAGCGGGAAGGAAGCCAAGGGAGAGGCCTCGGCTTCCTTGAGCCAGACGGTTTGTACCTGAAGCGGCGTGACCCCAGCGCTCGCGAGGCGCTGGTCGATCGTGCTCCAGAAGGCGGCGTTCTGGTTCGGATCTGCGACGCGGGCGGCGGCCCACCCCCCTTGAGCGCCGTCCACGATCCGGACGGTTTGGTTCCGGCCGGGCAGGGCATTCGCGATCTGAATGAACCGGGAGAACTCCTGGGTCGTGTTCGACATGCCGACGGAGAGGAGAACAGCCCGGCCGAAGAGCGCATCGGGGATCCCGTTCGGATCCACGAGCTGAACCCGCGCGAAGGAATCGGCCGCGGCGGCGTGTGATGCCGGCAGCTCGGTGGCGCCGCCCGGGTAGAACCCGCCCTCGAAACCGAGGTAGGCCCCGGGACCAAGGTCCAGGAGAGGCACGGTGCCCACAGAAGTGCCCGAGCAGTCGGCGGCCTCGGCTGCGGAGAGAAGAGCAGTCAGTGCCAGCAAGGCCGCGAGGCCGAGAGGCACGGGGCTCGGTTGAGGTTGCATGCGCGGGTCCGAAATTGAGGCCGACTCCGGGACATTCTGCCATGGGGTCGCATTCTTCGCCAGCCGAATTCTTGCCGAAGGCCGAACTTTCTCCTTGAAATCCAAGGCGCGCTGTATCAATATGCGCGGCCATGAATAGGCATGCATCACGCCGGGCCGTGCCCGGGGCCCCTTCGAGAAGAAGGATCGTGGCCGAGCTGATCGCCTCGCGGCGGATCGGGAGCCAGGCCGAGCTGGTCCGGCTCGTCCGCGCACGCGGCGTGAGGGCGACGCAGGCCACTCTCTCCCGCGATCTCAAGAGCCTGGGCATCGGCAAGGTCCCGGCCAGCGAAGGGAGCTACCTCTACGTGCTTCCCGGCTCCGCCGCCGAGGCCCCCGATCACGACAGGCAGCGCCTCGAGATCCGGACCTTCGTCCGGGAGGTGAGGACGGTCGGCAACCTCGTGCTCGTCCACACCCCGCCGGGGAATGCCACGGGGGTCTCGCGCGCAATCGATCTGATGAAGTGGCCCGAGGTGGAGGGAACCATCGCGGGCGACGACACGATCCTCGTCGTCACGCGATCGTCCCGGAGGGCCGCTTCCTTCCGCCGGCAGCTCGCCCGGCTCGGCGATAGGAGCCTCGGTTGACGGCTTCGCTTCGCATAGGCGAGGGAGGAGAGCCTGCGGTGAGCGTGCAGTCCGACTCCATCTCTACAACCCCCTCCCGGAGCGTGTATCCGGGACCCGCGGCCTACGCAGATGGCGTCTCCGACACGGGAGTCATCCGAAATTCCGTCGATCCGCTTCGCCGCCATCCCTCCACGAGCGGCAGGAGGGCCGCGTGAACCAAGCTGTCTCCCCGGTCGGCGAAAGCGACATTCCCGCGGCTCGCGCCGCGCTCTCGCCCTGCCCCGTGGGCGTCCTCGGCGCGACGGGATACACCGGGGCGGAGCTGGTGCGGCTGCTGGCGGCGCACCCGATGGCGCGTCTGGCGGCGGCGGGGTCGCGCCAGGAGGCGGGAAGATCGCTCGCGCAGGTGCTTCCATCGCTCCCCGAGGCGGACCTGATCCTCGACGACGACCCGGAGGATCCAGGCGCCTGGGCCGATCGCGGCGTCGAGGTGGTCTTCAGCGCGCTGCCTCACGGAGCCTTCGCGGCGCGCGCCCGCTCCTTCCTCCGCGCGGGGCTGCGTCTCGTCGATCTGTCGAGCGATTTCAGGCTGCGCGATCCCGCGGACTACCAGCGCCGCTACGGCCGCGAGCACCCGGATCCGGAACTTCTCGGAGAGGCGGTCTACGGCCTGAGTGATTGGAGAGCCCAGCGGATTGGCTAGGCCGCTCTCGTGGCCAACCCCGGTTGCTATGCCACCGCGATCCTCCTGGGACTGCTTCCCGCCGTCGAGGCGGGGCTCGTGGGGCGGGAGCCCATCGTCGTCAACGCGATTTCGGGAGTGTCCGGCGCGGGCCGCGCCCCTTCCCTCGCGACGCACTTCGTGGAGTGCGATGGGTCGGTCTCCCCCTACCGGGTCGGCGAGGAGCATCCGCACCTGGGCGAGATCCTCCAGCTCCTCGCGGAGGAGGGGCTCGCCCCGCTTCCCATGGTCTTCAACCCCCACCTGGCCCCGATGGCGCGCGGGATCCTGGCGAGCATCGTCCTGACGCTGCGCTTCCCGCTCGAGCCCGACCGCGCGCGCGCGATCTACGCCGAGAGGTACTCGGGCCAGCCCTTCGTGCGCGTGCTCGAGGAGGGGCAGCTTCCCGAAACTCGCCATGTGCGCGGATCCAACCGTTGCGATCTCGCCATCCGCACCTCGGCCGGAGGCCACCTCCTTACGGTCTTCTCGGCCATCGACAACCTGATCAAGGGGGCGGCGGGGCAGGCGATCCAGAACTTCAACCGGATGCGGGGGTGGCCCGAAGAGACAGGCCTCCCGCGCACGGGCTGGGGGAGCGCATGAGTGCAGGCGGCGTGTGGGTTGTGAAGATCGGCGGCGCGCTCTGCGAGGACGAAGCCGCCCGGAAGCGCCTCGCCGAGAGCTGCGCGAGCCTCCAGAAGCCTCTTCTCGTCGTGCATGGAGGCGGAAAGCAGGCCAGCGATCTCCAGATGCGGCTCGGAGGGGCCCCGAGCTTCGTCGAGGGGCGGCGCGTCACCACGCCCGAGGCGCTCAACGCTGTCGAGATGGCCCTGTGCGGAGCGGTGAACAAGGCGCTCGTGAGGGATCTGATCGCCGCCGGGCGGCGGGCCGTCGGCCTCTCGGGATGCGACGGCGGAATCGTGCGCTGCCGGCGGGTGGACGGGCTCGGCGAGGTCGGGAGCCCGGACTCCGTCGAGAGCTCGCTCCTCGAGACCCTTCTGGGCGCCGGATTCACGCCGGTCGTGGCGCCGATCTCGCTCGGCCCCGCGGGGGAGCCCGTCAACGTGAACGCGGACGAGATCGCGTGTGCCCTCGCGGTGGCGCTGGGCGCGGAGCGTCTCCTCCTGCTCTCGGACGTTCCGGGCGTGATGGCGGGAGGACTCCCCCTTGCCGAGATCGATGACGAGAGGTTTCGCGACCTTCTCGCGCGGGGCGAGGTAACGGACGGAATGGTGCCCAAGCTCAGGGCCGCGTGGAGCGCGGCCGCCTCCGGAGTTGACGAAGTGATGATCGGTGCCCTCGGCCGAGGTTCCCTCACGTTGGTCGAGGGGAGCCGACTGGTACCGTCACGAGAGCAAGCCGGGCAGCGGCTCGTGACCACCTCCGTGAAGGGGAGCCGCGTCGTGCGCGGCAGGGAGCGGATTCGTGCTTGACGAGCCTTCTCTCCTGGCCGGCGTGATCCTCCACCCCAGGCTGATCCTCGAGCGGGGGAGGGGCTCCCGCGTCTGGGACAGGGACGGACGGCGCTATCTCGACTTCACGGCGGGACTGGGATGCGCGGCGCTGGGCCACGGGCGCCGCGACCTCGCCGCGGTGCTGGGGCGCCAGTTCGCGACGCTGGGCCACACATCGAACCTGTACGGGAACCTCCCGGCCCTCGAGCTGGCCGACCGGCTCGTCCGCAGATCGTTCGCCTCGAAGGTCTGGTTCGCCAACAGCGGCACGGAGGCCAACGAGGCCGCGCTCAAGTTCGCGCGCCTTCACGGGGCCCGCGTGGGCGGCAAGCGCAAGAGGATCCTCGTCGCTTTCCGCGGGGGCTTCCACGGTAGAACATGCGGTTCCCTGGCCGTGACCCATCATCCGGCCTATCGCAGGCCCTTCGGTCCGCTCCTTCCGGGCATCCGCTTCGCGGACTTCAACGATCCGGAGGGAGCGGCCGGGCTCATCGACGATCGTGTCTGCGCCGTGATCGTGGAGCCCGTGCAGGGGGAGGGAGGGGTGGTTCCGGCCGATCCCGCATTCCTGCGGAGGCTTCGGGAGCTTTGCGACGCCAGCGGCGCCCTGCTCATCTTCGACGAGGTGCAGTGCGGCCTCGGGCGCACCGGATACCTGCACGCCTACGAGGGATTCGGAGTGGTGCCGGATATGGTGACGCTCGCCAAGCCGCTGGCCGGCGGCCTCCCCCTGGGCGCGCTTCTCATCGGCGAGAGCGTGGCCGACGTGCTGAAGCCCGGACAGCACGGTTCGACCTTTTCGGGAGGCCCCGCGGTCTGCGCGGTGGCGCGGCGGGTCTTCGACGCGATCGCGGCCCCGGCTTTTCTCGCGCGGGTGAAGGAGCGTGGGGAGCGGCTGCGAGCGGGGCTCCAGAAGCTGGCGGAGGCATCGGTGGTCTTCAGCGGAGTCCGGGGACGTGGATTGATGCTGGCGCTCGCCGTGCGGCGACCGAAGGTTCACGGGCCCGACCGGATCGTGGCTCTCGCGCGCGAGCGCGCGCTCCTCGTGACGAGGGCGGGCTCTGATGCCGTGCGCTTCCTGCCGCCCCTCAACTGCAAGGCAGCGGAGGTCGATGAGGCGCTCGAAGTGATGCGCGCGGTGTGCGCGAAGCTGGAGCAGACCCGGCCGGCTTGGGGTCGGCACGGGCACGTTCCTGTGCCGGCGGGGGAGATCTGGGAGACGAAGCGGCCGGTGCGCAGGCACCCCCGCTCGCGCGCGGCGGCGCTTGCCGCGGCTGGAGGAAGGGGATGAAGGGGCGAGTCCGCAAGGTGGTGCTGGCCTATTCGGGCGGGCTGGATACGTCGATCATCGTGCCGTGGCTCATCGAGAAGTACGGATGCGAGGTGGTCACCTGCACGGGCGACGTGGGGCAGGCCGAGGAGCTGGAGGGGCTGGAGGAGAAGGCGCTGGCCACCGGCGCCTCGAGGGCCATCGTCGAGGATCTCCGCGCCGAGTTCGCGCGGGATTACCTCTGGCCCGCGCTCCGGGCCGGGGCGATCTACGAGGGCCGCTACCTCCTGGGGACCGCCCTCGCCCGCCCGTTGCTCGCAATGAAGCAGGTAGAGGCGGCGCGCCGCACGGGGGCCGACGCCCTTTCGCACGGCTGCACGGGCAAGGGGAACGACCAGCTCCGCTTCGAGCTGGCCTGGCGGGCGCTGGCTCCGGATCTGGCCGTCATCGCTCCCTGGCGCGAGTGGGACATCACTTCGCGCGAAGAGGCCCTGGCCTACGCCGAGCGCCACGGCATTCCCGTGCCTGTCAAGCACGGCGCCCTCTACTCCCGCGATCGGAACCTGTGGCACCTCTCGCACGAGGGGGGCTGCCTGGAGGACCCCTGGTGCGCCCCGCCCGCGGATCTCTTCAAGCTGACCGCCGATCCGGAGCTGGCGCCCGACAGGCCGGGAGAGGTCACGGTCGGCTTCGAGGCGGGCCTGCCCGTCTCGGTGAATGGCCGGCAACTCCTGCCCCACCTCCTCATCGAGCGGCTCAATGAGATGGCCGGGGAGCACGGCGTGGGGCGGCTCGACATGGTGGAGAACCGGGTCGTGGGCCTCAAATCGCGCGGCGTCTACGAGACCCCGGGGGGGACGGTCCTCATGTCGGCTCTGCGAGACCTCGAGGGGATCGCGCTCGATGGCGCAGCGCTGCGCGAGAGGATGAGGGCCGGTGAGGCCTACGCCGATCTCGTCTACCGGGGCCTCTGGTTCACGCCCGTGCGCGAGGCGCTCGACGCCCTCGTCACGCGCCTGATGGCACCCGTGACAGGCGAAGTACGCCTCTCGCTCTACAAGGGAAGCGCCCGCTGCATGGCCCGCCGCGCCGAGCGATCGCTCTATGACGCCCGCGTGAGCACTTTCGGCGCGGGCTCGGGCTACGACCAGGCCGACGCCGCCGGGCTCATCCGACTCATGGGGTTGCCCCTCGAGGCCGAGGCCGCCCGCGGCCGGGCCGGCCGCCCCCGTGCGGGTCGCACCCAGGAAGCCCGCAGAGCCAGACCATCTCGACTCCGGAGCACGGCCGACGCATGAACCTGCCACCGCGTCACGACTTCATCCGCGGCCGTTCGCCCGGGCGAGAGGGCCTGCAGCGCAGGGCGGGAGCCTGAAGATGGCAGCTCGGCTCAAAGTTCTCCGCGGGGGCGTGACGGCTCCCCGGGGCTTTCTCGCCGCGTCGGCAAGGGCGGGGATCCGCCCCGGATCCTCGGGCGACGATCTCGCGCTCGTCGTCTCGGATCGCCCTGCCGTGGCGGCCGGGCTCTTCACGACGAATCAGGTGAAGGCAGCTCCCGTCCTCTGGTCTCTCGGAGTGGTCCTGCACGGGCGCCGCGTCCGCGCGGTTCTCCTCAACAGCGGCAACGCGAATGCATGCACCGGCCGCACGGGGGAGATCGCGACGGCCCGCTCTGCGGCGGCGGCGGCGCGGAGCCTGGACGAGCTCGCACCTTCCAGAGCCAGGACTCCCGGCAATCGCGGGATCGGACGACGGGCCGCGAAGCGCCCCGGCCGCATCGCGCCCTCCGAGGTGCTCGTCGCCTCGACGGGGGTCATCGGCGTCCCGCTTCCGCTTCTGCGACTCCTCGGTGCGATCCCGGCCCTTGTGGCGAAGCTGGGTCCGGGCGCGGATCGCGCAGCCGCCGCGGCGCGCGCGATCATGACGACCGACACGCGCCCGAAGCAGCGCGCGGTCGAGGCGCGCTCGGGAGGCCGTGCCTTCCGCGTGGGAGGGATGGCGAAAGGCTCCGGGATGATCCACCCGGAGATGGCGACGATGCTCAGCGTCATCACGACGGACGCCCCGCTCGGCCGGGCGCAGGCGCGCCGCCTCCTGGGGCGGGCCGCGGAGCGCAGCTTCAACGCCATCACCGTGGACGGCGACACGAGCACGAATGACTGCGTGCTGCTCCTGGCCAACGGAGCCGCCGGTGGGCGCGTGGCCCCGGGGGGTGCTGTCGAGCGAGCCGTCGCCGCTGCGATCGAGCGCGTCTGCTCCGATCTCGCCGAGGCCGTGGCCGCGGACGGGGAGGGGGCTCACAAGACGATCCAGGTCAGGGTCGTCGGTGCGCGCTCCGAGCCCGACGCCCGGCGCGTGGCGCGCACGATCGCCTCATCGATGCTCGTCAAGACGGCGGTGCACGGAGGCGATCCCAACTGGGGACGGATCCTGGCGGCCGCCGGGCGTTCGGGGGTGCGGCTGGACCCGGCCGCCCTCGAGCTGAAGATGGGAGGACACCTCGTGGCGCGGGCCGGGGGCGCCCGCCCCGCGGGAGAGCGCGCCGCGGCACGTCATCTGAAGCAGCGCCGCGTGAGGATCGAATTGCGGATCGGCCGGGGCCCCGCCGCCGCCGCGGCGCTCGGGAGCGACCTGTCGGCCGAGTACGTGGCGATCAACGCGAGCTACAGGAGCTGAGGCAACCCATGAAGATCGGGGAACCCACCGGGATGAAGCGCCTCTGGGGTGGAGGCTTCACGGAGCCGACTGACCCGGCGCTGGAGGCGCTCTCATGCTCCCTCGAGCAGGACCTGCCGCTGGCCCGAGCGGATCTGAGGGCCTCGGCGGCCTGGGCCTGGGCCCTGGGACGGAGCCGCGTGCTCGAGGAGAGCGACGCCCTGAAGCTCGCGGGAGCGCTGGAGGCCATGGAGGCCGATCTCGTGGCCGGACGGTGGGTCCCCTCGGGCGCCGAGGATATCCACGCCGCGATAGAGGCCGAAGTGACGCGCCGCGTCGGCGATGCGGGCCAGCGTCTGCACACGGGGCGGAGCCGGAACGACCAGGTGGCCACCGCATTCCGGATGGCCGTCATGGAGCGGGCGGAGACGATCCTGGATCGCCTGCGCGTTCTTCAGAGGTCGATCCTGGATCGGGCCGAAGGCGAGATCGACACGCTCCTGCCGGCCTACACGCATCTCCAGCGGGCTCAGCCCGTGCGACTGGGCCACTGGCTCCTCTCGCACTTCTGGCCGCTCGAGCGCGACGCGCGCCGGATCGCCGCGGCGCGGGAAGGCGCCTCCGTGCTCCCTCTTGGCAGCGGCGCCGGGACGGGGAGCCCCTTCGGGATCGATCGCGAGGCTCTGGCACGCCGCCTCGGCTTCCGCGAGGCCGGCGCCAACAGCCTCGACGCCGTCGGGGACCGCGACTTCGCCGTCGAGATGGCTTTCGCCTGCGCGCTCCTGTCGGTCCACCTCTCGCGCTTCGCCGAGGAGCTGGTCATCTGGAGCAGCGCCGAGTTCGGCTACGTGCAGTGGCCCGATTCGCTCTCGACGGGATCGAGCCAGATGCCCAACAAGCGCAACCCCGACCTCGTGGAGCTGGTACGGGGGCGCGCGGCAGGGGCGATCGGAGATCTCACGTCATTGCTCGTCTTGCTGAAGGGAGTGGCGGGCGGTTACCAGCGGGACCTCCAGGAAGACAAGCCGCCGGTCTGGCGCCTGACGTCGGCCGTCGTGACCGGTCTGGAGGCCATGAAGGCCGCCGTAGCCGGAATCCGCTTCGATCGGGCGCGCATGCGAGCCGCGCTCTCGGATGACCTCCTCGCCACGGAAGCCGCAGATAGGCTGGTGGCGCGTGGCATCCCATTCAGACAGGCTCACGGCGCCGTCGCGGATGCGGTGGCCGAGGCGCGCCGCCGGGGAGTGGGCCTCAGGGATCTGGCGCAGGATGGAGACGTTCGTCTTCCCGCGCCCCTGACTCCACCCGATCTCCTGGACCTGGGATTCGAAGCCGCGGTCGAGCGACGCTCCGGCACTGGGGGGACGGCCCGTGCCCCGCTCCTGGCACAGATCGATCAGGCCCGATCGATCCTGGGTGGTCGTTCCCGCAATGGCCATTCCTGATCGCATGTGGGCGGGAGGCGCTCCTCTGTCGCCTTGCCGCCGCCTTCTGCGGGCGATCCTCATTCCATGAGAGCCGCGTTGTCCACGCCAGTCCGTCGACGGCAGCTCCGGTCGATCCAGGAGGTCCTCCCGGATCAGATGAGAGTCGGGAGGATGCGGGCTCGGTCACGCGTCCAGTTGCGTCCGGCCTGTGAGCGTGACGTCGACGAAATCGCGGGATTCGTCTCCGACTACACGGCCGACGGGACGCTTCTCCCGAGATCGAGGGATGAGCTGGCGCGAAGCCTGGGCGACTTCCTCGTGGCCCGCGAGGGGGGAAAGCTGATCGGGTGCGGCGCGCTCCAGAGCGTCGAGCCGGTGCTCAGCGAGATCCGCACGCTCGTGGTGGCGCCCAGCCGCCGGGGGCAGGGGATCGGCGGAGAACTGCTCGAGGCGCTCATCGCCGAGGCGCGCCGAAAGGGAGTACCGCGCCTCTTCTGCCTCACGCGGCGCGTGGAGTTCTTCGCGCACCATGGCTTCGCCATCGTGGAGCGCGAGCGCTTCCCGCTCAAGATCTGGAACGACTGCCGGGTCTGCCCCCGCCTCAACTCCTGCGACGAGACGGCGATGGAGCGCTGGATCGCGCCTGCCCGCCATATCGGCCCTGAGTGACTTTCGGAGTTCCTGCCTGCCCCTTCTGCGTCACCGAAGGGTCGGCAGGCCGCTTTCGACCGTCGGGTAGATCAGACCCTCCAGCAGCTCTCTCCGCATGCGCGTCGTGTCCGCGACGTGTGGGACCCTTCCGATGGTGATGAAGTCCCTGGTCAAGGGGGACATGGTCCCGAAGACGAGCGCGTAGAACTCGCAGAGCCGGGCGGCGGCGTAGATCGACCAGAGCGGAACCCGCCAGGGCCGCGGCGCCTTCCACGCGCGGCAAGCCTCGTCGAGAAAGTCTTGCAGCGTGAGGGGAGCCTCGTCACCGACGAGGTATATGCCCTCGATACCCGGCTTGAGCGCTGCGGCCTCCGTCGCCCTGAGATAGTCGATGGTCGATATGAAGTGATACCAGGTGGGCTCCTTCCAGACCGCCAGCATCCGGCGCCGCGCGAGCCATCGGGCGGCCGCGACCATCAGGATGTCCCGGCCGTAGACGGTGCCGAGTCGCAGGATCACGGGCGTCGTGCGCGTGCCCCCCGTGCGCTCCAGGAGCAGCCTCTCCGCGGCCAGGCGAGTCCTGGCGTGGACCGAAACGGGCTCGCGATCCAGGCGCCCAGTCGCTGGAGCCTCCGGAGTCGTGGGACCCTCGACATGCGGGAAGGAGATCAAGATCAGCCGGGCGACTCCGGCCTTGACGGCGGCATCCGTGAGGTTGCCGAACCACTGCGTGTTCGTCGTCGGAAGGAACCTCTCCGGCCGGGGGGCGAAGAGCCTCCCCGCGAAGTGGACGATGACATCGGCCCCGCGCACTGCATGCTCCAGCGTCTCCGGCCGGCCAAGGTCCGCCCGTGTCACATCGACACCGGCGGCCGACGCCAGATCGGCGGGGAGGGGAGTGCGATGTACCATCAGCCTGAGCCGAAGCTCTCGTCCAAGGAGATGCCTCGCCAGGAGGCTGCCGAGGTTCCCGGCCGCGCCCGTGATGAGGAGGGTCTTTCCGGCCGCCGCGTTGCTCATGAGGGATGTGCTGGTAACGTCGGTGCTTCCACCGCGACAGATTGGGTCACATGACCAACGTAGCGCAAGCAACCTGGCCGAAAGACAGGCGACGGTGTCCGGGTGTTTCCGGGATGGGATGGGCGGAGTGATAGGATCCGGACATGCTTTCCTCACGGAGATGCTCCATCGTGGTACAGGCGGTGCTCGTGAGCGCCGCGACCTCGATCGCTCTCTCGCCGCTCCTGGGGGCTGACGCCGCCGGGCGCCTCGAGGAGGGGATTCGCCTCTTCGATCAACGGCAATACCAGGAGGCCAGGAAGCTCATCGAGCCGCTGGCGACGAACGGCAGCGGCGGCGCGGCTGCGGCGCACTACATGGGCAGGATCTCGATGGTGGAAGAAGCCTACGATGCAGCCGCCACATGGTTCGAGAAGGCCGTCGCGGCGGAGCCCTCCAGCTCCGACCATCATCTGTGGCTCGGCCGCGCCTACGGCCGGCAGGCGATGCAGGCGAGCATCTTCCGCCAGCCGGGCCTGGCGAGCAGGACGCGGACCGAGTTCGAGAAGGCCGTGGAGCTGGATCCCAACAGCTTGAACGCACGGATGGATCTCCTCCAGTACTACCTCAAGGCTCCGGGGTTCATGGGGGGCGGAGAGGACAAGGCGCTCGCCCAGGCCGCCGAAATCTCCAGGCGCGACGCTGTCCAGGGGCATCGGGCCACCGCCCTCATCCACCAGGACGGCGGCCGGATGGCCGAGGCCGAGAAGGAATACCGCGCGGCAGCCGCCGTCGATCCGAAGCGTACAGAGCCGCTCTTCTGGCTCGGCTTCTTCCTTCAGGAGGCGAAGCAGTACGAGAAGGCATTCGATGCGTTCGAGCAGGTGCTCCGCATGGATCCGGAGGATCGCAACGCTCTCTACCAGATCGGTCGGACAGCCGCGTTTTCCGGCCTGCGGCTCGCGCGCGCCGAAGAGTGCCTCAAGAGGTACCGCGAGCTGAAGCCCGGGGAGGGGGCGCCTTCACCGGCCTGGGCGCACTTCCGGCTCGGCCTGGTCTACGAGAAGAAGGGTGCGAAAGAGCTGGCCCGGGCTGAGTACGCCGCCGCCGTGAGCCTCGACCCCTCGCACGAAGAGGCGAGCAATGCGCTGAAGGCCCTCCCGTAGGGGCACAGGAGCGGGCACTCTCGACCGGCGACGGGCCGGGCTGCTCTCCCCTCGTTCCCCCTCGCCGGAGTCAGCGCCCCTGATCCTCGAACGAGGCCACCTTTCAGAGCGACCTCTCGGCCTTCAGTGTCGCCCCTGAAAGAGAACTCTTGGAGTGCTGGCCTCCTTGGTGGGGCGTCGATCCTGCCCGCCGCGAACCGTTGAAGGTCTCACCGCCGATCAAGAAGGGTATTGACGCCGAGGAATCAACAGGCGTATAACGGGCCGAGCAGTCGCCAATCGATATTCGGGGGGTTCGACTGTTCGGGTCGTCGGGGAGAGTTGTCGAGACCGCTCTCTCCGCGATTCGGTGCAGGTGGCGGCTTACCCGGCATGCCGTCCAAGGTCGAGGTATCGGCCAGCCACGCCCGCGAGGCAGATCTGCCATGAGCATTGGGCCGCTGGCTCGCCCTGACGGGCTTCCAGCAGGCCCTTCAGGGGGGTGCCGATGTCTCGTCCCAGAATCTCCGTCCCGACTCTCTTCGCCGCAGCACTGACCATCCTTTTCGCCGTCGGCTCCGCCGGAACGGCGCCGCGAGGGGGGGCCGCCGGCCCGCCGGCCTTCGTACCCGGCGAGATCCTCGTGAAGTTCAACCCATCGGCGAAGGGCCTCGACAAGGCGAGCGCCAGGGCGCAGCTCAACGCCGCCAAGGTCCGAGGCTTCCGCTCGGGCGCGGAGCACTGGAAGCTCGGGCCGGGGCATGGGGTCGAGCAGGCGATCGAGCGGCTGAAGCGCAACCCCCACGTGGCGTACGCCGAGCCCAACTACGTCATCACCGCCGACGTCATCCCGAACGATCCCCGTCTGAACGAGCTCTACGGGATGATCAACACGGGGCAGACGGGCGGCACGGCCGACGCCGACATCGATGCCGATCTCGCGTGGGGCGTCTCCTCCGGGAGCAGCAACGTCATCGTGGGCGTCATCGATACGGGGTGCGACTACAACCACCCCGACCTGGCCGGGAACATCTGGACGAACCCGGGTGAGATCGCCGGCAACAGCATCGACGACGACCTCAACGGCTTCGTGGACGACATCCACGGCTACGACTTCTACAACAACGACTCGGATCCCTTCGACGACAACGGACACGGAACGCATGTCTCCGGCACGATTGGCGGCGTCGGGAACAACGGCGTCGGCGTCGTGGGCGTCAACTGGGACGTCAGCATCATGTGCCTGAAGTTCCTCAGCGGCGGCGGCTCCGGCTCAACGGCGGGCGCGATCGCCGCCGTCGATTATTCGGTCATGATGGGCGTCGATCTGACGAGCAACTCGTGGGGCGGCGGCGGCTTCTCACAGGCCCTCATGGACTCGATTGCGGCAGCGAACGCGAACGAGCAGGCCTTCATCGCCGCGGCCGGCAATGACGGCACGAACAACGATACGAGCCCCCACTACCCGTCGAACTACGACCTCCCGAACGTCATCTCCGTCGCGGCGACCGATCACAACGACGCCAAGGCCTCTTTCTCGAACTACGGCGCGACGACCGTCGACCTGGGCGCTCCCGGAGTGAACATTCTCAGCACCCTCCCCGGGAACTCCTATGGAAGTCTTTCCGGAACGTCGATGGCGACGCCGCACGTCTCCGGCGTGGCGGCCCTCATCCGGTCCGTGTCACCGGGCATCCCGGTCTCCCAGTTGAAGAACGTGCTCCTGAGCTCGGTCGACCACATCGCGTCGATGAACGGCATCACGACCAGCGGGGGCCGCCTCAACGCGTTCTTCTCGATCGCGAGCCCCGACAACGATGCTCCGGGCGCGGTCAGCGATCTCGCGGCGACCAATCCCGGCTCGAACACGATGGGCCTGACCTGGACCGCCCCCGGGGACGACGGTTTCACGGGGACAGCGACCTACTACCAGGTTCGCTACTCCACCTCCCCGATCGACGACATGAACTTCGGCGCAGCCACCAGGGCCGGCAACGAGCCCAATCCTCTGCCGGCCGGCTCCATGCAGTCCATGGAGGTTCGTGGTCTCGCGGCCGACACCTACTACTATTTCGCCGTCGTGGCTTTCGACGAGTGGGGGAATGGCGCGCCGGTTTCGAACCTCGCGACCGAGTCGACTCTTCGGCCGCCAACGGCAGCCGTCTCCCCGGACTCCCATACGTTGAACCTCCTCACAGGCCAGTCGGCGGATCTCACCTCCGTCCTCGGCAACGTCGGTGTGGGAACCCTCGATTTCACAATCTCGACCCCCTCGCTCGGCGATCCGATGAGCGTCTACCCGTTCGTCGAGCTGGCCAAGGGCGAGGAAGACCCGCGCCCGGGGATCCTCGGGACAGGCGGGCCCGATGGCTTCGGCTATCGCTGGACGGACAGCGATCAGGCCGGCGGCCCCCTCTTCTCGTGGACGGACATCTCGGCGACGGGAACGCCGGTCGCCGTCACCACTGACGACTCCACGAGCAGCCCGATCGCGCTGGGCTTCAACATGCCCTTCTACGGCGGCTTCTTCAATTCAATCCGCGTCTGCTCCAACGGCTGGCTCTCATTCACCAGCTCCTCGACCGCCTACTCCAACCAGCCGCTCCCGAACTCCGGCGCCCCCGAGAACCTGATCGCGCCTTTCTGGGACGACCTGAATCCAGGCGGTCAGACGCTCGTCCACTACCAGAGCTTCGGGAACAGGGTCATCGTCCAGTGGACCGGCATGCCGAGGTTCCAGGAGGCGGGCAGCGCCATGACCTTCCAGGCGATCCTGGATGAGGGCGGTGCCATCACGTTCCAGTACCTCACCCTCACCGGCACGCAGAACAGCGCCACCGTCGGAATCCAGGATGCGGCGAAGACGACCGGCCTGACGGTCGCCTACAACCAGAGCTACGTCCACGACAACCTCGCGGTCCGGATCGTGGCGCTTCCGCAGTGGCTGACTGTCTCTCCGACCTCGGGCCGGCTCTACGAAAATGACGAAGTCGATCTCGAGCTCCACGTCGACGCGACAGGCCTCGAGGGAGGGACCTATCCGGGGACGGTGAACATCGAGACGAACGATCCGACGCAGCCCATCCTCCCCGTGATGGTGAGCCTGCACATCACGGGTGCTCCGGACGCCTCCGTGCAGCCGGGGTCGCTCGACTTCGGCGATGCATTCCAGGGCTTGTCGGAGACGCTGACCCTCATCGTGGCCAACGTCGGCACCGACACGCTGATGGTCTCCTCGATCGACTCGAGCTATCCGGGGGAGCTGACGGCAGCGCCGTCGACGTTCAACGTCCCGCCGCACGGCTCACAGGCCGTGACGGTCACATGGACCCCGGCGATGCTCGGTCCTTTCTCAGGCACCCTGACTGTGATGAGCAACGACGCCGGTGAGGCGGCGATCCCCGTCCCCGTGAGCGGGAACGGGATCCCGGCGCCGGTCATGATCGTGGATCCGAACTCGCTGTCTGAGACTCTCTTCAGCGGCTCGACGAGCACGCAGATGCTCAGCGTGACGAACGCGGGAGGGAGCAACCTCATCCTGACAGCCGCCGCCAACCAGGGGACGGGGGGGAATGCCCTAGTCTTCGACGACCCGGCGATCCTCGGCCAGGGCGGCCCCGACGGCTTCGGCTACCGCTGGAGGGACTCGGACGCCCCGGGCGGACCGGCCTTCAACTTCATCGACATCAGCGGCACGGGGACCCAGATCTTCGGGACGGGCATCGACGACTCGCTGAGTGCGGCGATCAACATGGGGATGACCTTCCCCTTCTACGGGAACAACTACTCCTCGCTGAAGGTCAGCTCCAACGGCTGGCTCACGTTCGACACGGCCCAGACACTGAACCGCAACAGCAACGCGACGATCCCCTCGACGAGCGGCGCCCCCAAGATGATCGCCTTCTACTGGGATGACCTGCACACGGGCACGACGGGGAACGTGAAGTACAAGCTCGACGGGACGAAGTTCATCGTTCAGTACACGAACGTCCGTCGATTCTCGCCGTCGACCGGCCACAACTTCACCTTCCAGGTTCAGCTCCACAGCGACGGCAAGATCCTCATCATGTTCCAGACGATGACCGGGACCGTGCTCAGCTCCGCCACCATCGGACAGCAGGACGTCGCGACCGCCACGACGACGAATGCCCTGCTCGTCGTCTTCCAGAACAGCTCGACGCCGGGTGTTCCGCCGGCCTACGTGCACAACAACATGGCGGTCCAGATAAGCCGCGTCCCCGACTGGCTAAGGATCTCTCCCGCCGGCGCGACGGTCGCCCCGAATGGCACCGCCGACTTCACGGTGACTTTCGACGCCACGGGCCGGCCGGGCGGTGATCTCACGGGGAGCATCGTCTTCGGGACGAACATCCCAAGCCAGCCCACGGTCAACGTCCCTGCGAGCCTCCACATCATCGGGGCGCCTCTCGCGGCCGTCAGCCCGACCTCGATCGCCTACGGCACCGTCTTCGCGGGCTACCCGCAGCTCCGGACGTTCCAGGTGCTCAACAACGGCACGGACGTGCTGAATGTCTCTGACATCGACACGACCGACCCGTACCTCACGGTCGAGGAGGGCCAGGGCAACGGTGCCCTGGCTGCCTTCGAGCTGGCTCCGGGATCGGCCAGGCTCTTCAACCTCAGATGGAACCCGCCGGCCGGCGTCGCGACGAGCCTCAACGCCAACGTCCGGGTCTTCAGCGACGATCCGGCGCACTCGGTTCTCATGCTGCCGGCGACGGGGACGGCGATCGTGCCCCCCGCGGCGGTCGTCACCCCGACCTCCATCACCGACTCGATGAACTCGGGCGAGGTCCGGAACCACACCGTCACGGTGGAGAACATGGGCTCGAGTCCGTTGACCTTTTCCACGGCCGTCCATGCGCTCGGAGGCCCGCAGCCCCCGGCGTACGACGAGGACGAGCCGAAGAAGGGGACGGAGAGTGCGATGCCGGGGATTCTCGGGTCGGGCGGGCCCGATCTGTTCGGCTACCGCTGGCTCGATTCCGACGCCGTGGGAGGCCCCGCCTTCTCCTGGACGGATATCAGTGGGATCGGCACGCCGATCTCCTCTCTGACGTTAGATGACCAGACGGCGACGGGAATCCCGATCGGGTTCTCCTTCCCGTTCCACGGCAACTCGTTCACAACGGTCAACGTGTGCACCAACGGCTGGCTTTCGTTCACCAACTCGTCGACCGCCCTCGGCAACGTTGCCCTCCCCTCTTCGGGGAGCGGCGTCCCCGAGAACTTCCTCGCGGGGTTCTGGGACGATCTCCACTTCCGCGGTGCCGTCAGGGCGCACTACTACTACGACGGGACGAAGTTCATCGTCCAGTACACGGACGTGGACAAGTTCTCGCCGTCCGGCTCGCACCTGACCTTCCAGGTCATCCTCTACCCGAACGGCCGGTTCCGGTACCAGTACCTCTCTATGACCGGGACGCTGAACAGCGCCACGATTGGAGAGCAGAACGCGACCCGCAATGACGGGTTGACCGTGGCCTTCAACTCGGCCTACGTCCACGACAGCATGGCCGTCGAGTTCAACCCGCCCGTCAGCTTCCTTCAGGTCTCGCCCTCCTCCGGGACCATCAACCCCGGCGGTCCGCCCATCTTGCTGAACGTGCGGATCGACTCGGCTGGCCTCCTGGGAGGAGACTACGGGGCGGTCGTCGATGTCCTCACCAACGACCCGGCCAACGGGCTCATCCCGATCTCCGTCATGTTCCACGTGACCGGGATTCCCGACATCGATGCGTCGCCGGCGCTGCTGGATTTCCCGACGACCTTCATCGGCTATCCCACCACGCTCCCGGCGATGATTCGCAACGTCGGAACGGAAGCCCTCGAGATCACCGGGTTCAGCATCTCGGGTGACTTCTCCGTGGCGGGGCTCACGGCTCCCGTCACGCTGCCCGTCGGAGGCACGATCCCGCTCGTCGTCACATTCGCGCCCACCTTTGCGGGTGGTCACATCGGGCAGCTCGCCGTGTCGAGCGACGATCCCGACGAGCCGTCGGCGAGCATCGCATTGAGTGGAGCCGCGCTCGTGGCGCCCGTCGCGGGAGTCTCGCCGGTCTCCATCAGCACGGCTCTGCCGCCTGCCGGGTCTCGAACGAAGTCGCTCACGATCAGCAACACGGGCGGCAGCGACCTGAGCTGGAGCGTCGGCACGGAGATCATCGATCGCACGGTGGCGCCCGGAAGCTACCTCGCTCTCGCCAAGGACGAGTTCGACACGCGCCTGGGGATCCTCGGATCCGGCGGCCCCGACGCTTTCGGCTACCTGTGGAGGGACTCTGACGCGACCGGCGGACCTACGTTCGACTGGGTGGATATCAGCACCGTCGGCACGCCGATCCCGACTCTGACTGGAGACGACCAGAACAGCGGCCCGATCCCGATCGGCTTCCCCTTCTCGTACTACGGCAACGTGTTCAGCGATGTGCGAGTGGTAACGAACGGCTGGCTGTCGTTCAGTTCCTCCGCCACGACCTACACGAATCAGCCGCTGCCCAACAACGGCACCGGCGTTCCGGAAAACATGCTCGCGGCGTATTGGGACGACCTGCACTTCCGCGGAACGGCGCGCGCCCGCTATTACAACGACGGCACGCGCTTCATCGTGCAGTACACCGACGTGGACCGGTTCTCGACGACTGAGCTTCCCACTCCCGCTCACCTCACGTTCCAGGTCATCCTCTACCCGAGCGGGAAGATCGTCTACCAGTACCTCACGATGAGCGGGTTCCTGACCTCCGCCACCATCGGCACGCAGAACGCCGCGCGCGACGACGGACTGACGGTCGCCTTCAACGTGCCGTACGTGCACGACAACCTCGCGATCGAGATCCAGCCCATACCGAACTGGATCCAGGTCGAACCCTCCGGCGGCACGATTCCGCCGGGCGGGAGTCAGAACTTGGCGGTCACGCTGAACGCCGCGGGCCTCGACGACGGTCTGCACCACTCGATGATCGAAGTGGCCAGCAACGACCCAGGCATGCCGATGATGACCGTCCCCGTGACGCTCAACGTCGGAGTCGTCACGCCGACCTACGTCGACTTCGATCCCGATGTCCTCAACCTCTCCAGCAACGGCAACACGGTGAAGATGATCGTGGAGCTGCCGGCTGGCCTGGATCCGCACGCCATCAACCTCGCGAGCGTCCTCCTCAACGACAGCGTGCCGGCGATGACGCAACCCGTCTCATTCAGCGACGACGACCAGGACGGCGTCGAGGAGATCTCGCTGAAGTTCGATCGCCAGGCGGTCGAGGCCATACTCTCCACGGGAGCGTCCGTGATCGTCACCATCCAGGGAGAGGTGACGGATGTGCAGTGGTGGCGTGGCAGCACCACGATCCGGGCCATCCGGCCCCACTTGAGCGAGCCTCTCGCGGGCGGGTACTTCCTCGAAGGCGGCGTCATCCCGATTCGCTGGACGGCGCCCGGATGGGCCTCACCGATCCACTACGACATCCAACTCTCGAGGGATGGCGGGGCGACCTGGGAAGCGATCGCGTCGAACGTCAATGGGACCGCGTACGACTGGATGGCCGGCGGCGCCCTCACGACCGCGGCACGAGTGCGTGTTCTGGCTCTCGACAACCAGGGCCTGCTCGGTTATGACACCGGCGGCGTGTTCACGATCGCGGGAGCCACGATGATGCCGCCCCAATCCGTGGACGGCGCCTCGATGGAGGTGGACGGTGACGCCGCCACGATAACGATTCTGTGGAAGGCTCCGGACGCCGACACAGGGCACGGGCCGGCGGATCACTACAAGGTCCTTCAAGCCGCCGATCCCCGCGGGCCGTTCACCGATCGTGCCACGGTACTCAATCCGGCGTGGAGCGGTGACGCCCCCGTGGCGCCGGGTCAGGTTCTCTACTTCTGGATCCTGGCCGGCAACGCTGGAGGTGACTCCCAGTAGCTCCGCTACGCCGCTGAGTTGAACTCAAGGCCCGCCGGGTCCAGACACGCAGGATCCGGCGGGCTTCTTCTTGTGCACTGGTCACGGCGCTCAGCGCCGGAGCCGGCACTCTCGATCGGCAGGAGGATCAAGGCCGCCCCCACCTCGATACTCCTCGCCGGAGTCAGCGCATCGTCTCCTTGAACGCGACCACCCTCCAGCGCGACCCTTCGGCCTTCAACGTGACCTCGTGCTCCGCGAGGACGGGACGCCCGAAGGCTGACTCCTGTCCCGCTCCGGTGACCCGTGTCGTCTGCTCGGCTCGCCGAGCGCGCGGTTTCCCCCTGCACAGACTCACCGGGATGCATCGTGAGAGCTCCAAGCGGGTCCGCAACGGGCGCTTCGCCGGTCCAACCAGTCCCGGTGGTATCCTCCGACTTGATTGCCGCCGCGCGTCACCTCTCTCGGCGTGGGTCTTTGCATCTGCTTCTCAGCAAGAGGGTCGTCAGCGATGAGCCTCGGGCCGGGCCGGACACTCTCGCACTATCGCCTCGTCGAGAAGATCGGCGAAGGCGGGATGGGGGTCGTCTGGAAGGCCGAAGACATGATCCTCGGCCGCACCGTCGCCGTGAAGGTCCTCCCTGCCGCCGCCGCGCGCGACGAGCGGCGCCGCAAGATGTTCCTCGACGAGGCCCGCCTCGCCTCCTCCGTCAGCGAAGCCCACATCGTCCAGGTCCATGACTTCGGCCGGGAAGGTGACCTCGATTTCATCGTCATGGAGCATGTCGAGGGGAAACCCCTGAGCAAGATGCTCAGGGGCCGCTCGCTCACGCCTGGCAGGGTTGCCGAGATCGGCGAGCAGGTCGCCCGGGCCCTCTCTCGCGCGCACCGCAAGGGACTTCTCCACCGCGATCTGAAGCCCTCGAACGTCTTGATCACACCTGACGGCGACGCCAAGGTGGTGGACTTCGGCCTTGCGGCGCTCTTCGCGCGCCAGGAATCGACGTTCAGTCCTGCGAGCCAGGCGCTTTCAGAGGTGGAGACGCTCTCGGCGGGCGGAGAGGGGAGGGCGCGGGTCGTTGCCGGCACGCTTCCCTACATGTCTCCGGAGCAGGTGAGAGGGGAGGACCTCGACGCCCGCAGCGATGTCTTCTCCCTCGGCGTCATGCTCTACGAGATGACGACGGGACAGCGCCCCTTCATGGGCTCTGGCTTCTCCGACGTGGCCAAGTGCATCCAGGAGGGCCGCCCGAAGCCGGTGCACGAGCTGGTGCCTGAGGTGCCTCTGGACCTGGAGAGGAGTATCCACAAGGCTCTCTCACCCCGCCGGGGCGACCGCTACCAGACGATGGACGATCTGGCGGTGGACCTCAAGAAGCTCGCCCGAGATCTGCAGTCTGGCTCCTCTCCCTCCTACGCGGCCGTTGCAGGCAAACCGGGCCGCGCCCGGAGGCTGGCGTGGTGGATCGCGATGCCGGCCGCCATTCTCGTCGTCGCGGCGCTCGGGTGGTTCGCCAAGTCGCGCCTCGGCGGCGCGCCATCGCGCACCAGCGCCGTACGAGCACCCGACGCCGCGCATACGGTACTGATCCTGCCGCTGGAGGTTCGAGGGCAGAGCGAGGGGGCCGAATACGCCGGCCACGCCATCGCGGAGGCCATCGCGGTCAACCTGGCGCAGGCAAGAAACCTCAAGATTCTTCCCGTCCCGGAAGCCAGTGAGTTCGCGGAGTCCGGGGCCCTCGAGCGTTCACGGCGAGCACTGACGATGGGAGCCGGCCGGCTCCTCGCAGGCTCGATGACCCGTGAGGGCAAGGTCGTGCGCGCGAGCGTCACGCTTTTTGATACGGAATCGAACCGAGTCCTGTCGGGAGCGCAGAAGGAGAACACGGAGGGCGATCTGACAGATATCGCGATGTCCGCGGCGAAAGAGATCTCAGCGCAGCTGGGCGGGGCGCCCCGAAAGCTCTACGACTTCTGGCGAGTCCCCTACGGAAGCCCGACCTTCCTGTCGTCGCCCGAGCTGAGTCGCGCCCTTTTGAGCGCTCCGACACTTGATGAGGCGATCGGGAAGGCGCAGACCCTCGTCGAGGCGTTTCCGGAGGAGCCTTGGCCCCGTGTCTACCTGGCGCAACCGCTCCTTTCGCGGGCAGGCAGGACTCCTCCCGGCTCACCCGAGTGGCGGGCCTGGGAATCGAACCTCGAGCAGCTTCGCCGGCTCGATCCGCTCAGTCCCACTATCGCCGCTCAAGAAGCTCTGAGGTTGCAGAGCGCCGGCGACCATGCGGGGGCGATTGCCATCTTGACGCGGGCAGTTGCGCGCGACGATGTGACTCCCAGAAGGAGGTCGCACGACTACGTCCTCCGCGCGCTGGTGTACCCGATGATGGGGCGCTACGCGGAGGCAATCGCGGACTACGAGGAAGCCGCCAGGGTCGATCCCTCCTCCTTCGAGCCCTACTGGGGGCTTTCATGGCTCCGCCTCAAGCGCGGCAGCATCGCCGAAGGGCTGACCCGCGCTCGACAGGCCCTTGCCCTCGACCCCGACAGTTCCGATAGCACGGAACTTGCGGGTGAAGCCCTGCTCCGGAACGGAGAGATTCTCGAGGCCCTCCCCTATATGAAGAGGACGTGCAATGCCGGGGTGAGCATGGATATCACGCTCGTGGCCTGGTCGTGCAAGGACTATGGCTCCGCGCTTTGCCGGCTTGGCCGATTCGACGAAGGGCTTCCCCTGCTCGCCCGGGCCTGCGAAGAGAACAGGAGTCTGTGTGCCTCACATGCGATCGCGCTGGTACGGGCAGGCCGGCTCGAGGAGGCGCGCCAGCGAGCGGCGAAGGCGTCGGAGGCTCGAGAACAAGAGCAGGACCTCTACGATCTCGCCGCCTACGCCGCCCTCACGGGCGATCGCACCGAGGCCCTTCGTCTCCTGAAAAAGAACATCGAGGGCGGCGATTACGATATGTGGATCGCCTCCGACCCCGACCTCGGATCCCTCCACGGCGATCCGGAGTTCGAGACCCTCGTCGCGGAGATCAAGAACAAGGTGGGCGTCCCGTGAAGCCGAGGTTGCCCAGGAGATCCGGCAGCTCAACGTGATCCACGATATCTACGAGGAGACTTGAGAGAAGTTCTCGTCTTCGCAGTAGTCGGGGTGGATCACGCTCGGGAGCGCCGACGGGGCCTGCAGCCCGGATGTATCGGGCTCAGCGCACCGTCTCCTTGAACGCGACCACCCTCCAGCGCGACCCTTCGGCCTTCAACGTGACCTCGTGGTCCGCGAGGACGGGACGCCCGAAGGCTGACTCCTGTCCCGCTCCCGTGACCCGTGTCGTCTGCTCGGCCCGAAGGGTGACGACGCTCCCGGAGTCGGCCGCTTTCTCCGCGATCACATTGAAGGAGAGACCGGTGATGGCGTAGGTGATCCCCGTGGGGAGACCGTGCTTCTTCTGGTCGATCCGGCTCTCGACCATCCGGCGGGCCTCGCTCCCCTCCGCAGTCAGTTCGAGGGCATCCTCGAGCCGATCCTGGGCCCAGGCCTGGGCGAACTCCCTGTAACTCCTGGCAGCATCGGACTCCGTGCCGAGGAGGGTCCAGGCGAGATATCCGACTCCGGCCAGCACCAGGACGACGGACAGCTTCTTCATCGTGGCTCCTCCGGCCCGCAGGCCCGGGCGCCCTGCCCCCCGCGGAAAGCGCCGTGGGGGCAATCTTACCCGGGGGACAGGCGTGTCAAGGGAGGTCGGCGGATCGCCGCAAGGAGACACGGGGCGTCAATCCTGCCAGGAGGCCGGCGCAGGGAGGAGTTGCTCTCCCCGCCGGCTTCGAGCTCACGGGGCCCGACTCCGTCTACAGGTATCGCCGGAGCGTCTCTTCGTCGCCTTCGACGACAATTGGGCAGACCAGGTGGCCTTCGTTCCACGCTGCCGTCATCATCTTGCCGACCTTGGGGTCGTCTGCATCTCACCTCATCCGGATATCATTCGGAAGGCCAGGCCGGCCAGCCCTCCCGCGAGAACGATCCAGAGTGCGTCGATTCTGAATCGGTATATCGCGAGGAGCGCAGCGGACGAGACGCACGCGGAGAACCACGAGATGCCAGCCCCGAAGCCGCCTGGCATGATCACGGCCGCCCCGAAGACGAGCGCCAGGTTGAGGATCACTCCGATGACGGAGGCGGTCACGCCCGAGAGCGCGCTATTGAGCACCTTGTTCCCGCGCAGGAGCTCCATGTACGGCGCACCCGCGAAGACGAGGACGAAGCAGGGGAGGAACGTGGTCCACGTCGTTACGAGCGCGCCGAGCGTCGCGGAGGCGAGCTGCCCGAGCGCTCCGGGGTTGTTCCATCCTGTCATGAAACCGACGAACTGGAGGACCATGATCAGCGGCCCGGGAGTCGTCTCTGCGAGGGCCAGGCCGTCGACGGCCTGGGCGGGCGTGATCCACCCATAGGCCTGCACCGCCGCTTGGGTCACGTAGGCCAGCACGGAGTAGGCTCCCCCGAAGGTGACGAGCGCCGCTCCCGTGAAGAACCTGTACTGCAGCAGCGGCAGACTCTTCAAGCCGAGCCACGCCGCGAGGAGCACGTAGGGTAGGAGCCACAGCACGAGACCTGCCGCGAGGGTCCGGGCCAGGCGTGAAGTCGATGGCTGCGCGTGCGGTGGTGGCGCGACGTCGTCGCGGATCGCGGGAGGGAGATCGCCAGGGCCGGAGCCGGCTCCGCTCCGGCCGCCGTCCGGATGGGCTCGCTGCGTGTTCCACGCCTCGGGCCAGGCTCTGGCGCCGGCGAGCCCGACGAGCGCAGCGCCCAGGATGATCAACGGAAAGGGGACGTGCAGGAAGTAGATGCCCACGAAGGCGCCGCCTGCCACCAGGAGATGGACCCGACCCCGGATCGCGCGGCGGCCGAGGCGCAGGACCGCGTCGGCCACGATCGCCACCACCACGGCCTTGCAGCCCGAGAGGAGGCCCGCCACGACAGGCAGCTCACCGTAGGCCGCATACGCATAGGAGAGCCCCAGGAGGATGAAGACCGATGGCAGGACGAAGAGCACGCCGGCCGCCAGGCCCCCCGGCGTTCGGTGAAGGAGCCAGCCGATGTAAGTCGCGAGCTGCTGGGCTTCCGGACCGGGGAGGAGCATGCAGTAGTTGAGGGCGTGGAGAAATCGGGATTCGGAGATCCAGCGGCGGCGCTCGACGAGCTCCCTGTGCAGGATGGCGATCTGACCGGCCGGCCCTCCGAACGAGATGAAGCCGAGCTTGAGCCAGAAGCCCAGGGCCTCAGCGAACCGGATGCCGGGAGCGCCCCCGGGTTCACCTGCGCCTTCGGGACACACTCTTCCGGCTCCTGGTGGGCGGCGAGGGGCACCGGGGAAGCGATCTCTTCCGGCCATGGGGGATGTCAGGCTTCATGGCGGGTCAATGGCCCGATCGATGTACATCCAGAGGATGCGCGAGTACTGGAAGACTGCCGGCACGAGCGGCAGGAAGAGCAGGGTCGCCGCCGCCAACGATGCCCCGGAGGAGGCCTGCGGCAGGAGCCAGGAGAGCAGCCCATAGAAGGCGGAGATGAGCACGACGGCGACGGCGTAGCTCAGATACATCGCGGCGACGAAGTAGCCCTGCTCGCGATCGAACTTCAGTCGGCACCGAGGGCACCGCTCGTGCATCGAAAAGATGCCGCGGAAGACTTCGCCGTCTCGGCACCGCGGACAGAGTCCGCGAGCGATGGCTTCGAGCCATCTTCGCTTTCTCAGCCAATGGATCGGTGATGCTCCGGCCATGAGCCTCCGACCGAGCGGTTTCAGCCGAAGCCGCGGGGACGCATGCCTAGTGCAGCGGGCGGCGTTCGACTCCCGCGAGGAGCCCCTCGTAGACGATCCGGCTCGACGAGAGGACCGGGATGGCGAAGACCATGCCCGGCAGCCCGAAGAGGTTCCCGGCCACGATGACCCCCAGAAGCGCGACCAGCGGATGAATGTCCGCAGCTTTGGCGACGACGGCGGGAATCACGATGACGTTGTCCACGAGCTGCGCAAGGAACATGACGATCGCCGCGCCGACGTAGGCATGGATCCCCATCCCGGCGGTCATCGCCACGAAAATGGGCGGGGCCAGGCCGAGGAAGGGCCCGAGGTAGGGGATGATGTTCAACGCGCCCGCGAGGAGGCCCAGGACCGGCGCCATGGGAAGCCCGATGAGAAGGAAACCCACCGTCGTGATCACGGCCATCACGCCGGATTCCACCATCACACCGCGGAAGTAGGCCTGGAGCTGGTGCGCCACGCGATGGTAGATCGCGAGCACGACCTCGAAGTGCCGGTTCGGCGTCAGGCCGATCAGCATGTTGCGCAGGCTGCGGTAGTCCTTGAGCAGGAAGAAGGCGGCCAGCGGGACCGTGACGACCCAGAGGGTCAGCTCCGTGACCCACTCCGAGATGACGTCCACGGCCTGGCCCGACCATGCGGCGAGCGCGTCGTTGATTCGGTCGAGCAGGATGCTGCCCGATCGCTCCGTCCCGAGGCTCCCCGCGATGGAGTGCTCGAGCTGGATGATGCGGGCCGAGATCTCCTCCCAGGCCCCCGGCAGCCGCCCTCGCAGCAGGCCAACCTGCATGGCGAGGACCGGCACGGCGAGGGCGAGGAGCAGGGTCGCCACCCCCAGGAGGCCGACCAGGACCAGGAGGATGGCCGGCACCCTGCCCATGCCCCTGCGCTGCAAGCGGCTGACGAGGGGCTCGAGAAGCACGTAGAGGATGGACGACAGCAGCAGGGGGAGGATCACCGAGGAGATGAGCCACCCCAGCAGAACCATGATGACCGAGACCGCTGCGAAGAGGATTCCCGTCTTGATCTTCGGTCCGGGCGCGAAGGCCATGGGCTACTTCGTCTCGGCCTGTGCGAGGCGCTCGTTCGTGCGCCGAAGGCGCTCGGCGAGCACGTGGCCCAGCCGTAGAAGAAAACGTGCGCCCAGCTCGGGCGATCGCTGCACCCACTCTTCCAGCGCGGGACGGAAGAAGCCGACCAGCTCCGTCTCCCCCCGCGCCGAGGCGGAGGCGGTGCGCGTCTCGTTGCCGAAGAGGGCAACCTCCCCGAAGAAGTCTCCGGGTCCGAGCTGGGCCAGCAACTCCTTGTCGAGATGGACGGACACCCCGCCCTTGATCACGAGGTACATGCCGAGGCCCGGATCCCCGACGTCGAAGACCAGCTCGCCGTCGGCGTACTGCCGGTGGAACATCTCGTTGACGAGCTGCCTGAGCGTGCGCAGGGGGATGTCGGAGAAGAGCGGCGTGCGGGAGAACATCTCCGCCGCCTGGTCCTGCCAGGTGCCGGCCTGACGGAAGAGACTGGCCCAGAAGGGGAGTGCGTGTCTCTGGCTGATGGCCTATACCTCCTGTGCTATCTATGCGCGCCGAGTCAGTCTGGGAGAGTTGCCGTCACGATTGTAAGATCATCCGAAGGTGGCCGTCCGCCGCGGAATCGCTCGACCTCGGCGAGGAGAGCGTCCAGCATCGCGGCCCCGCCGCGGGGCCACCGGGTGAGGATCTGCCGCACGCGATCCGTCCCGAAGTCCTCGTGCTCGGATGAGGCCTCGCTGAGGCCGTCGGTGTAGATCAGGAGCCTATCTCCTGACGTCAGCTTGACCCTGCGGCTCTCCCAGGTCGCTCCTGGAAGCGCGGGGGAGATGATCGTCCCCGTGGCGCCCAGCTCCATCGGTGCCCGTGTCGCGCTCCAGAGAAGGGCGGGCGGGTGGCCGGCATTGGCGTAGATCAGCTCCCGCCTCTTTGGATGGATGCACACGCAGACCAGCGAGATGAACCGCTCGTATCCATAGGGGCGGATCGCGGAGGCGACCGCGGAGGCCACGGCAGCGGGATCTTCTCCTTCCGCGAGGGCCGACGAGAAGGCCGACTTGACGAGGCCCGTCAGCATGGCCGCCGAAGCGCCGTGGCCGGAGACATCGGCGGCGATGACGGCAGCTCCACCTTCACCGCAGGGCCCGTAGTCATAGAAGTCGCCCCCCAGCTCCGAGCAGGGGACGTAGCGGCAGGCGATCCCGATCCCGCGCACCGCGGCCTCCTGGGGCGGGAGCATGCTCTCCTGGAAGGCGCGAGCCTCCCGCAGCTCCCTTTCGAGGCGATCGAGGTGGGCCCGGTTCTCGGCGCGCAGGCTCCGCCGCTGGAGGCAGCGATCGACGAGCGTCCGGAGCAGCTCCGCGTCGAAGGGCTTCTGGATGAAGTAGAAGGCGTCATCGCGGATGGCGCGGATCATTTTCTGGTCCACGTCCGTGACGCTGCCCGTCATGAGGATGACGTCGATGTCGGGAAGCGCGCTCTTGAGGCGCCTCAGCAGCTCGAAGCCGTCCATCTCGGGGATCCGCACGTCGAGGATGGCGAGATCCGGCCGCAGCTTCGGGGCTTCGGCGAGTGCCTCCCGGGGAGAGGAGAAGCAGGCCACCTGGCTCCGGCCCTCGAGGATTCGCTTCACCGCGCGGAGCATCCCGCTCTGATCGTCCACGACCATGATCCGTGCGGTGCTCACGCGTCTCCCTCCTGACCGGCGGCCGCTCGTGGGATCCTGAGCCGCACGCGCGTTCCCTCGCCGAGCGTGCTCTCGATCGACATGTCTCCCCCCATCTGCCAGAGGATGGATCGGCAGATAGAAAGGCCCAGGCCGTGACCCCGGCTCTTCGTCGTGAAGAAGGGCTCCTGCACGTGCGGCAGATCATCCGGAGGTATGCCGCTTCCGTTGTCCTCCACGAGAACCTCGACGCCGTTGCCGTGGTGGCGCGCGCGGACACACAGACGCCCGTCGCTCGCCATTCCGTCGCGGGCGTTGCTGATCAGGTTGAAGAAGATCCGCTCCAGGTCGCTCTGCCCGCCGCCGACGGGAGGCAGGCTCCCCGGAAGCTCCAGGACGACCCCGATCCCGCGCCGATCGAGGCTGTCCTTGAGGATCTTGAGGGCCGAGCGGACGGCCTGCGCCACGTCAGCCTCCGAGGTCGTCCGCGCCGCGTTCCGGGCGAAGGCGAGCATCCCCCCGAAGATGCGCCGGCAGAGCTGCAGCGATGCCTCGACCTCCTCCATGTCCTGGGCCAGCTCCGCGGGATCCACGCTGCCCCCGCCGAGGTCGGCGCGGATCTGCTGCACGAGAGGCAGCGCGGCGCCCAGGGCGTTGTTCACGTCGTGGGCGACGCCGCGCGCCAGGTCGGCCATGGCGTGCTTGCGCTCGGCTTCGAGCATCCTCGTCTGCAGCGACTCGGTGCGGAGGCTGTTCTGGATGGCGATGGCCGCCTGGGAGCGGAAGCCGTCGAGCAGCTCGGCTTCGTAGCGGCCGAAGGTGCGGGGGTGGGAGGAGGCGATCTTGAGCACCCCGAAGGCGCCGGCCCTGGCGGCCAGGGTCACGCAGAGCATGGAGGCCTCGCGGCGGTCGGCGCCCTCCGGGCTACCGTCGTTCGCCCCGAGGACAGGGGCCGCCTCCCCGCCACCTTCCGTGGTGTGCGCATGGTCGGTCTCTCTGCCATTGCCCGATGCCCTCGTGGCGCCGGCGCGGTTATAGTCGAGCAGGTGCGCGAGCCCCGCGACGGGGCGCCCCTCCCACTCCTCCCATCCCTCGCCGCGCCGCTCGAAGCCGTAGACCTCGCCCGCTTCGAGGATGGCCTCCACCTCGGTCGAGAGCGGCAGGCGGAGGCCTATCCTCTGGCTTTTCCCCTTCTTCCACGCGATCTGCTCCGCTTCGAGCCTCAGGTGCTGCTCGTGCGGGTAGCGGATGAGGAGCGCGGAGGAGTGGTCGTAGCGCGTCAGCGATCGGAGTCCGTCCAGGATCTGGTAGAAGAGATCCTTGGGACGCAGCTCTTCCATGATCTTCCGATCGATCCGCGCGCGGACCTCGGAGAGCCTCTCGCGATCGATCCGCTCGATGGTCTCGGAGAGATCCGTCGCGATGCGGCTCAGCTCCTGGCCGTGCCCCTTCTGGAAGCCGCCCGAAGGGCGAGCGAGGGCGAGCACGCCCCAGGCGCGGCGCCGGCGCCGCAGCGGAGCGAGGAGCAGATCGGGCGGAACCTGTGGATGCGAGGCCAGGATGAAATCGGTGAGGAGGGGAGCGGGCCATTCGCGGCGGTCCGGAAGGCTGAAGGCCACCTCGGCGGCCGGCCCGCCCGGAGAGAGCACCGCGATGCAGCCGGCCTCGGCCTCGAAGAACTCCATGGCGGCCCGCAGCGTGTAGCGGAGCGCCCGCCCGACATCGCGCGTGCCCCTGAGGTAGGACGCGAGCGTCTCGAGCAGGACGTAGACGTCCAGGCGTCGTTCGGGAGTCAGCATCGGGAATCGCTCGGCGATGAGGGTGGGGGGCGGAGTGAGGTCCGGCCTCTGAGAGCATGCGGGCCGTGCGCGTGGCGATGATGGAGATCCGGTGCGTGTGCATGTGTGTGAGCCGCGGGGCCGTGTGTGTGCTCGTGGCTGTGCGCGAGCGTACTTTGCTGGCGAGAATGGGCATGCTCGTGATGGCCATCATCGTGCCGGTGCCAGTGTGTGTGCGTGACCGCCTCGTGTTCATGCTCATGTGCGTGGCGTTCGGAATGCATCATCCACAGCGCGACCGCTCCCAGCCCACCGGCGATCCATTGGCTCAACCGCATCGCTTCCGACAGCGCTACCCAGGCCACGAGGACCCCCCAGAACGGCGCCGTGGCAAAAACCATCTGCGAGCGCACAGCACCAAGCTGCTGGGCGCCGGCGACGTAGAGCACCAAGGAGAGACCGTAGCTCAGTGCACCCAGGAGCAAGCTGATCGCGACGACCCGTGGGGACTCGACACGACCCTCGAGCCACAGACCGATCGCGAGGTTGACGCTGCCCGCGGCGAGCCCCTTGACCAGGGTCGTACGAGGGGGAGTGGCGCCATCGATGAGCGAGGTGAGATTGTTGTCGAGTCCCCAGCAGGCGCATGCAAGGGCCACGAGCACGGCCGACTTGAGCGTGCCAAAATCCGACGGGGGGACGAGGAGCGCGCCGGCGATGACCAGACAGGCGACGCCGATCCATGTCTGTATGCCCATGTGCTCGCGGAACAGCGCCCACGCAAGGATGGCGGTTGCAGCCGACTCGAAGGTCAGCCACAGCGCAACGCTGGCGGCGGGCGAGGCCGACAGGGCCGTGAGCAGGAGGACCGGCGCCAGAACGCCGCCGAAGAGAACCACTCCTGCCAACCGGAGGCGGTTCCTCCGATCCATGACGACGTTCGTGAGTCCATCCTTGAGGGAGAAGGGAAGCATGGCGAGCGCTGCACCCAGGTAGAGCAGTCCTGCGAGAGTGAACGGGCCCACGTCACTCAACAACGACTTCGACGCTGGAGTGGAGGCCCCGAAGAGCGCAGCCGCAATCAAACAGCCGAGGATGGGGCGCGCCGATCGGAGCATCGAGTCTCCAGGCTTGCTCATCTTGTCAATGACTCGCGGTCACCGCGGCGCGTACATGATCAGGGCGACTCCGGCGAGGTAGACCGGGGCTATGGACTTCACCGTTATTGTCATGATCTGGACTCCCTGCTTTCAGAGATGCCTTCGATGCCCTCTCGGACCAGCCAGGGCAACATGCAGAGTGCTGCGACGGGATCCACCCAGGAAGGTCCCCCGAAGTAGCGAATGCCCGTGCCCAGGACTGCGAAGAGTGACATGTAAGAGCAGGCAATCGTCTCCTTGGCCTCTGCCTCGAGCCCTCTGCTGCCGAGGTGCCGGGCGAGGCGAAGCTTCCAGAAGCCAACCACGGGCATGATGAGGAGGGAGGTTGTAGTGACTGCGAACCCGAGCAGGGAAGGCACGACCTCTCCTCCCTCGAGGAGATCATGTGCGCTACGGATGAGGACATAGGCGGAAAGAGCGAGGAATGTCCAGCCAACGACGGCGGACAGCCGGCCCTCGGACTCGTCGTCGATCCGACCTCTGAGGAAGCGCCAGGCTGCGAAGGCGGCCAGAGCCTCGATCCCGGAGTCGAGACCAAACCCTACGAGGACGGCGCTGGAAGCGGCGATGCCGGCTCCGACGCTGAGAATCCCCTCGGCCACGTTGTAGACGAGGCCGAACAAGACCAGGCGGAGGGCTGTCCTCCGCTCGAGCACAGAGGAGCACCCGCCGGCAAGCTCATGTTCCCTCAATCCGCCTCCAACGAGGCTGGTGGCCCGGCCATAGTGATACGAGAGCCGTGCGGGATTATACAAGCCGACCGGGCGGGGAATCGGAAGGCCGTGGGGCCCATGAAGAGTGCAATCATGTCGCCGTCCGAGCTCGGTCGGGCTCAGGGCGCTTGCAAGGAGATCGGCGGGGCTGTAATCCTTGGGGCCGTGAAGATCCTCCTCACCGTCGGGTTGATCGGCCTCCTCGGGCTTCAGGCCCTCGGCCTCGACGCCCTTCTCGCGACACAGGAGTGCGAGAGGAGCTGCCCCACTGACGGCCCCGACGGGAGCTGCGCGCCTTTCTGTCTCGACTGCGTCTGCTGCCCGACGATGCGCAGCTTCGTCCAGCCCGAGCCCGCCGGTCCGCCTCCTGCGCTTGCGACGCGGGCGACCCCGCTCGATTCGCGGATCTCGAACCCGTCCCCTCGCGCCGCCGACATCTTCCACGTACCCAGACCCTCCCTCACCTAAGCAGGAAACCACGGTCCGAGACAGGTAGCAGCCCGGCGTCCGGTAATGTACCGAGCGTTCGGCACTCGCGCGGAAGGCGAACGGGGGCACGAACGGCTCCGACTGCGCCGGCCGCTGCATCGCATCGCTCGC
Source organism: uncultured Acidobacteriota bacterium (assembly GCA_964568735.1). Lineage (GTDB taxonomy): Bacteria > Acidobacteriota > Polarisedimenticolia > JACPZX01 > JACPZX01 > CAZMRF01. The sequence goes on along the minus strand of CAZMRF010000025.1, from coordinate 6,245 downwards.
AGGATTGAAGGACGTCGCGTTGCGGGCTCGGACGACTCAACGCCGCTGTTTTTCGCTCTTCCCGCGGTTTGAGGACATGTACCCGCACAGGGAGGTCCTCTCCCAAGGGGGGGGTCGGGGTGAAGATCTCATGTTCCATCGACGATCGACGGCGCTCGTCTTCGTCATGCTCCTCGTCCCGGCGGCGGGGAGCCTGGCTCAGGATCCGGGCGCGCTGACACTCGAACAGGCCATCTCTCGCGCGCGCGAGCGCTCGCCCCTCGTCCTTTCCGCGCGGGCCGGGATCGAGGAGGCCCTGGGTCGGCGGATCGGCGCGTCGCTTCGCCTGCGCGGTAATCCCATCCTGGAGGGCTCCGCCGGAAGGCGGGAGCTCGACGGGGAGCGATCCACCGACATCGATCTGGGGATCTTCCAGGGATTGGAGGTGGCCGGTAGGCGCAGCTCGCGCCTCGCGGGAGCGGAGGCGGACGTAGAACGGGAGCGGGCGGCGGCCGAGGAGGTCGTGCGAACGCTCGTCCGTGACGTGGCAGCGACTTTCATGGGTGCGCTGCATGCACGGGAGAGGCTCGCGCTGGAGCGGGAAGCGGTGGGCGTGGCCGAGGAAGTGGTGCGCGTGGCCGAGCGCAGGCTCCAGGCCGGGGATGTCGCGGTCCTGGACGTGAACGTCGCGCGGGCGGCCCTCGCCCGCGCGAGGGCGGAGGTGCACTCGGCGGCCGCCGGGGGATCCGCGCTCCTGGGTGAGCTGAGGATCCTCATTGCGGCCGCGGCCGGCGAACCGATCCGCCCGGTCGGGGATCTGGCTCCCAGGGGGCCCTTCGATCTGGAGGCGCTTCTCGATCGCGCGGCCGGCCGTCCCGACCTCCGCGCCCTGAGCGCCGGAATCGATCAGGCCGAAGCCGAGGCGCGACTCGCGCGCATCAGCCGCCGGCCGGAGATGGAGGTCGGCTTGCGCTACGAGCGGGAGGAGGAGGCCGACATCTTTCTGGGCGGGCTGACCATCGGCCTGCCGATCCTCGATCGGGGCCGTGCGGCGATCACCGAGTCGGAGGCTCGACTCTCGCGAGTGAGGATCGAGCGCGAGGGAGCTCTGCTCGCGGCCCGGACGCAGGTGCGCGCGGCCTTCGAGGCCTACCAGGAGCACCTGCAAGCGGCGGAGGCGCTCCGCGAGATCCTCCCCAGCCTGGCGGAGAGCGAAGCGCTGGCCGCCAGGAGCTATGAGGCTGGCCAGATGAGCCTCGTGGATCTCCTCATCGTGCGCCGCGAGATCCTCGAGACGCGGCGCTCCCACATAGACCGGCTCCTGGAAGCGGCGCTCGCGGCCATCGAGCTCGAATCGAGCGCAGGGGTGCTCTCATGAAGATCTTCCCGACACTCTTTCTCGTCCTCGTCCTGGTGACTGTCGCGTGCGGGCGGGGTGAGCAGCCACCCGATCCGGCGCCGGCCGGCTCTCCCGAGCCCTCCGACCACGAAGCCGCGGAGTCGCCGGGCACCTTGCGGGTCGAGAAGGAGATGCTGCGCGACCTCAGGCTCACGACGACGCCGGTGGAGGTCCGGCCATCCAGCGGTGGCGTCACGGTCCTGGGGGAGGCGGGGGTGAACGAGGAGGCCTACGCCGAGGTCGGTTCGCCCATCGCGGCGCGGATCGTCCGTCTCCTCGCATCTGCCGGCGACGAGGCAGCCTCCCGCCAGCCTCTGGCAGAGCTGCAGAGCACGGAGCTGGGTTCCGCTCGGGCGGAGTACCTGTCGGCACGGGCCCGTGCCGAGCTGGCGAATCAGGTGCTCGAGCGAAAGCGCGACCTCGCGGAGCAGCGGATCGCACCGGAGCGTGAGCTCCAGGAGGCCGAGGCGGCGGCCAGGTCGGCCAGCGCGGAGCTCGAGGCCGCGGAGGCCGCGCTGGAATCCCTGGGTGTGGCGGCAGGATCGGATCCTCCAGGCGGCGACGCGTCGCGGTTCATCCTGCGCTCGCCGCTCGCCGGGACTGTCATCGAGCGCGATGCGGCCCTGGGGCAGATGGCCGATCCCTCCCGGCCGATCTTCCGCGTCGCCGACCTCTCCCGCCTCTGGCTCACGGTGCACGCCTTCGAGCGCGACGCGCTGCGCTTCCGGGAGGGGACGACGGCCAGGGTCACCTTCCCGGCCCTTCCCGGGCGCAGCTTCTCGGGGAAGGTCGCCTTCATCGGGAGACGGGTGGAGGCCAGCTCGCGCACCATCCCCGTCCGTATCGAGGTCTCGAACGGAGATGGCGTGCTCCGGCCCGGCATGTCCGCGACCGCCTGGCTCCCCATCGGGGAAGAGGAATCCTCCATCATCGTCGTGCCGACCACGTCACTGCAGCGCATGCGGGAGGGCTGGCATGTCTTCATCCCCGCGGGGGAGGGGCTCTTCGAGATGCGCGAGGTCGGGCGGGGGCGCGACCTCGGGGGCGAGGTGGAGATCCTGACCGGGCTCCGGCAGGGAGAGATCGTCGTCGTGGAGGGCGCGTTCCTCCTCAAGGCCGAAGCCGAGAAGTCGCGCGGGGAGGGCGAGCATCATGACCACTGAGCGCCCAGATCTAATGACCCGCCTCGTCGCCGCCTGCTTCAAGCGGCCCCTCATCCCCTTCGCTCTGGCTCTGACGGGTGCCGCCCTCGGCGTCGTCTCGCTCCAGGGACTGCCGAGAGACGTCTTTCCCGATCTGACGGCCCCGGTCTTCAACGTCATTCTTCAGAACGCTTCGATGGGAGCGGAGGAGCTGGAGACGGCGCTCGCCATTCCCATGGAAGTGGAGCTGGCCGGTCTGCCCGGCGCGCGCCGCCTGCGCTCCTCGAGCCAGCTCGGCGTCGTGCAGGTCACCGTGGAGTTCGAGCCCGAGGCGGACTACTACCGATCGCGGCAGTTCGTGGCCGAGAGGGTCTCGCAGGCGGCTGCCCAGCTCCCTGCCGGCACCGAGCCGCCTCTCATCTCGAGCCTCACAGGAAGGCTCAACGAGATCTTCGAGTTCACGCTCGAGGCCGACCCCGGCACGGCCGACCTCATGACGCTGAGGGACCTGGCCGAGTTCGAGGTGAGGAACCGGCTGCTCGCGGTGCCAGGGGTGGCGGCGGTCGAGCGGCTCGGCGGATGGCTCCGGCAATTCCAGGTGCAGCTCGATCCCGAGCGGATGTCGGCGCGCGGCGTGACGCTCGGGGAGGTGCTCCATGCCGTCGAGGGTTCGAACCTCAACGCTGCCGGCGGCTTCGTGGTCCAGGGCTCGATGGAATGGAGTGTGCGGGCCGTGGGGCGCGTTCGCACGGTCGAGGATCTGCGCGCGACGGTCGTCGCGATTCGCGGCTCCACTCCGGTGCTCCTGGGCGACATCACGGAGGTCCGCGAGGCGCCCGCGGTGAGGCGCGGCATGGCTCATCGCACCGGGGGCGAAGTCGTGAGCTGCCGGGTCGCCAAGCAGTTCGGCTCCGATACGGTGAAGGTGGCCGACGGGATCCGGAGGGCCGTCGAGGAGATCGCCGGAGCGCTGCCGACCGGGGTCCGGCTCCGCGTCGTCTACGACCAGTCCGATCTCGTGCGCCTTGCGCTCGGGGGCGTCGGCCGGGCAGTCGCGCTGGGCGCCGTTCTGGTCGTGCTCGTTCTCTTCATCCTCCTGGGCGACGTCCGCGCGGCCCTGATCGTGACCTTCACCATCCCGCTCTCGCTGGCCCTCGCCGGCCTGGTCCTCGAGCGCGCGGGCATCGGCATCAACACGATGACCCTGGGAGGATTCGCGATCGCCGTGGGGCTCCTGGTGGATGCGGCGATCATCATGGTGGAGAACGTCGTCCACCGCATGACGATCCTTCGCGCGCAGGGCGCGCCGGGCGAACATGCGCGTTCCGCCGTCATCGAGGTCGGCCGCCCCATCGCCTTCGCCACGCTCATCGTCGTGGCCGTCTTCCTGCCTCTCTTCGCCATGGTCGGCATCGAGGGGCGGATGTACAGGCCCCTGGCCGCCGCCGTGGTCGCGTCGGTGGGCTGCTCGCTCCTGCTGGCCCTGACGCTGGTGCCTGTCCTTGCCGGCCTCGTCCTGCGCCCCCGCCCCGAGGGCCGCCCCGAGGAGGTCTGGATCATCCGCGGGATCAAGCGGCTCTACACGCCGCTCCTCGACCTCTGCATGAGGAGAGCCGGACTCGTCCGTGTCATCACGCTGGGGCTGACGCTGCCCGCCCTGGCCCTCGCCTTCGCGATCGGCACGGACTTCATGCCGGCGCTCGACGAGGGGGCCTTTCTCATCCAGACGCTCCTGCCGCCCGAAGCTTCCCTGGAGGAGGTGGACCGGCTCAACCACCGGCTGGAGGACGCGCTGCGCGGCTTCCCCGAGGTCGAGGACATCGTGCGGCGGACGGGCCGAGCCGAGCACACGGAAGATCCCATGCCGCACACGCTCTCCGACGTCCTCGTCGTCCTCCGTCCCGAGCGCGATCGATCCATCGGCGATCTGGAATCGGCGATGCGCGAGGAGGCGGCGAAGGTGCCCGGCCTGACCGTCCTCTTCACGACGCCCCTCGGAATGCGGATCGACGAAGGGCTGGGCGGCACGCCGGCCGACCTCTCGGTCCGGATCTTCGGTCCCGACCTCGAGACTCTCGCCGACCTCGCGGGGCGGGCGGGGGAGGTCATGGAGGATGTGCCCGGAGTCGTGGACCTGAGAGCCGAACGGCTCGCCGGTCTCCCGCAGATCCGCGTCTCCATCGACAGGCAGGCCGTCGCTCGCGTGGGGCTGACCCCTGGTGACGTCATCGACGCTACACGGATCGACCTCGTCGGGCAGCAGGTCTCCGAAATCTGGGTTGGCCAGCGCCGTTACGATCTCGTCGTCCTCCTCCAGGATCATCACAGGAGCGACCTCCAGGCGATCCGCGGCCTCCTGATCGACGGCCACGACGGGGCCCGCATACCGCTGGGACAGGTGGCGGACATCGACGAGACCTTCGGGCCCGGCACGATCCGCCGCGAGGCAGGCAGCCGGCGTATCGCCATCGAGGCGAGCGTGGCCGGGCGGGATCTCGGCGGCGCGGCCGCCGAGGTGCACCGGCGCCTGGAGGCCGAGCTGGATCTTCCGACCGGGTACTTCTTCGACATCGGTGGGCGCGTCGAGAGCCAGGAGCGCGCGACTCGCTCGCTCCTCATCGCCGTCGTCGCGGCCATCATTGCCGTGATTGTCCTCCTCTACCTCGCCCTGGGCTCCCTCGCCGAGGCGCTCGTGATCGTCGCCACGCTGCCGGATGCCTTCGTCGGTGGAATCGTCGCGCTCTGGCTGGCGGGGGAGACCTGGAACGTCTCCTCGCTCGTGGGCCTAATCGGCCTATTCGGGATCGCCGTGCAGAACGGGCTGGTCCTGGTGGCCCAGACCCGGACGCTCCAGTCGGAGGGACGAGCCTTCCGCGAGGCCCTGCGCGAGGCGAGCATCGGCCGGGTGCGCCCGAAGATCATGACGGCCGCCACGGCCATCCTGGGCCTCCTGCCGCTCCTGGTCCTCAGACTGCACGGCACCGAGATCGAGCGGCCGCTGGCCATCGTGATGATCGGCGGGTTAATCACCTCGACTCTCTTCACCCTCCTGGCCCTCCCCACCTTCTACATGCTGGTGCACCAGGCACGAGAGAGGCTCGCAGCCCGGCGGCAGGTTGCCGGTGCCTAGGGTTCTGTGCCTGAGGTGAGTCTGAGTTTGGGGTTCTGCTCAAACCTCCCCTCGGACGGGTCATCGCCTCGGAGAGCCCCCGGCGGAGGCGCGAGCGACACGCCTCCCCCGGGGGCCATGGCACCATCCAGCCCCTGTTCTTTCTTTCAATTGTCAAAGATCGATTCCGATCCATCACTCATCATGTGGACCGGCGGCCCGCCTGATAGCGGGTTCCATTCGGCTCTTCCACTGCACAGCTTCTACAACACGAGACCTCTCTGAACGAAACTGCTGCCTCGAGTACACAACTGCTTCAACTCCATTGCTGCTTCGACCCAGACCACCGGAGACCCCAACCCACCTCGATACCTGGGGTGGGCCATGGAGGCAGGCGTCAACTCGGGCAACGACGTCTACACAGCCGCCCCTGCCACGAGGGTCTCACCCTGGTAGACGAGGAAGGGCTCGAGACCGTCCTCGACTCCAAGGGTCCAGACGAGATCGTCCGGCGCCTCACCCGCGCAGCGCATGAACCCCTCGTGCAGCAGCCGCTTGTGATGCTGAGTGCATTATGCCGACCTCCGGTTTATGCCGACTTCACTCGGTCAACGTT
>CAZMRF010000024.1:21633-63261 GCA_964568735.1 uncultured Acidobacteriota bacterium | reverse complement strand
ACCTCAAGGAGGTCCGCCCCGCGGTCTGGGAGCTGCTCGAGGGCGCTCCGCTGCCCAAGGGCATCGTCCTCGTGCCGGGCCACGCGGCGCGACTGTCCACGTCTGCGCCCCGGGGGGACGCGACCGGGACCGACCTGTCGGAGTAGGGACCGCGGTTGCCCGCGGCCCCCTCCTTAGATCCGGACGTGCGGGATTACCGCATCCGGCTCCCACCTTGGGTCATGGCAGCCAGGCGCACATGGGGATAGGGATGACAGATTCGGGCGGGGGGGAGCCACCGTTTGATGTAGCGGGCCATGCGGTCGCCCTTCAGACGGCGGCCCTTCTGGCTGCGGCGCCTCAGAGTGCGCCACCACAGCCGTCCTACCGCCATCCAGAAGGCCCCGATAGCTGGCCCGTTCATCGGTACTCCGTAGTAACGGGTGTGCCCCGCCACCACGGAGCGCAGGTACACTCCCTGCTCCGGGATGGGCCGGTGCATGCGGCGCCGAAGCTCGGCTTTCACCTCCTTCAGCTTCGCCTGCCACCGTCTGCGCATCGTCTGTCGCCGCACCGTGTACCAACCCTTCCGCGTCTTTCCGCAGATGTGCGTGAAGCCGAGGAAGTTGAAGGTGCCGGGCTTCCCTTCGCCACGGTCCCGCCGGTTCTTCTCCGCATGGCGGCCGAACTCGATGAGACACGTCTTGTCGGGATGCAGCTCCAGGGCGAACCGCGAGAATCGCTCCCGAAGCTCAGCCAGGAACCGCTCGGCGTCTTCCCGATGCTCGAACCCCACGACGAAGTCGTCCGCAAAGCGCACGATGACCACGTCCCCGCGCGCCTGCTTACGTCTCCACCGCTGGGCCCACAGGTCGAACACGTAGTGCAGGTAGACGTTTGCCAGAAGCGGGGAGATGCTCCCGCCCTGGGGCGTGCCCACCTCACTCGTTGTCCGCTTCCCATCCTCCAGCACGCCGGCCCTCAGCCACTTCTGGATGAGCCGCACGACGCGCCGGTCCCCGACTCGGTGCTCGATGAACTTCACCAGCCATCCGTGGTCGAGGGTATCGAAGAACCCACGGATGTCGGCGTCGAGCACCCAGTTCACCCTTCTCCTCTGAACGCCAACCGACAGCGCATCCAGCGCCTGATGCGGGCTGCGCCTGGGTCGGAACCCGTAGGAGAAGCCGAGGAAGTCCGTCTCGTAGATGGCGTTCAGTACCTCGACGACGGCGCGCTGGACGACCTTGTCCTCCAGCACGGGCACTCCGAGCGGCCTCTGCCGCCCGTCCGCCTTCGGGATGTACGCTCTGCGAACCGGCTTCGCCCGGTACGCCCCCCGCTTCAGCCTTCCGGAGAGGTCCTGGAGGTTCTCCTCCAGCGCCTCCCCGTAGTGCCGCCACGTCTCGCCGTCGACGCCCGGCGCGGCCTGTCGCTTCAGCGCGAAGTAGGCCGCCCGGAGCCGCTCGATGTCGTAGACGTGGTGCAGAAGGGCGGTGAACCGCTGCTTCCTGTCCCTTCGTGCTGCCTGATGCACCCGCCCCAGCGCGCTGTGCGCGTCACTCCGGCCCTGTGTCCGGGACGCGTTGCGCTCGGACAAGTTCCCCTTGGTCAGCCCCCTTCCCTCCACCACCTCCGCGGACCGTGCCCGGCCTTTGTTCGGCGGCTTCCCCGGTACTACGGGGCTGTCCGACTTCCCGCCACCGTTCATCATCGGCTTGCGTCCTCGGACTTCCCGATGCGGCCTGCGGCTCCCTCCGCCGCAGGTGGTGGCGGGACCTCCCGGTTCCCGTGCAAGGTGCGTCCGTACATGCTCGGGGTCTCAGACCGCGCGGGGTCCCGCCGCGTCTCGCGCTGTCGACGCAGCAGGTGTGGCCTTCCGCACTTGGGCACGGCGTCGGCACCCCGGAGTGTCCGCCGGTGCTTCCGGCGGGGCAGAATTTCGCGGCTCAATACCCGGCCTGCACGTCCCCCTGTCAACACTTCACCCCTGCCCTCACGGGCAGCTGGGCGCATGACTCGGGGCCGAAGCGGGTCGCTACTCCTTCTTCGTCCGGCTCTTTCATCCGTAACACCTTGCCGGTTTTACCGGCGTACGCCCTCGTCTGCGCCGCAATCGGATGGCGTGGCTTTCCGACAGGGTCACTCGGTTGCAGAACAGGACGGTGCACTGCCCAGGTCTGCGCCCTCCGCGAACTCAACAGAGTTTGCCCTGCCCACGTCTGCGCCCACGCGCAGACAGCGTCTGACGGCTGAGAGGCTCCTGGCGGCTCTGGCGGACTCCGAGGTGGCGGTTCCCATGCCCGGGCACATGGTCCGCATCAGGCTGCGCGCCGAGCCCGAGGTGAAGTCGCTCTGGGAGTCCGCCGTCGCTCACTGCCGCGCGACGATCAACAACACCATCACCGAGTGGGAGGTCCTCGCTCTCGCGCTCGCCGCCTTCTGGAGGACATGGGACAACAAAGACACCAGGCGCCAGCGCCGGGAGCATCCCACGATCGAGCGCGACGGGTGGCGCTGCATGGCGCCCGGCTGCTGGTCGGTGGGGACGGGACGGCTCCACGAGCACCACATCATCTTCAGATCGCACGGCGGCGCGCTCGAGGATCCAAGAAACCTCGTCGCGGCATGCACGCAGCACCACAAGCGACTGCTGCACGAGGGGTTCATGCGCTGCGCGGGTGAGGCTCCGGATGACCTCGTCTGGTCGTTCGGAGTCGAAGAGGGTCTCGAACCCTTCCTCGTCTACCAGGGTGAAACTCGTGTGGCGGGAGCGGCTGAGTAGTTGAAGCAGCTGCGTAGTTGAAGCAGACGAATGGGACCCGCTATCAGGCGGGCCGCCGGTCCGCATCGCTCACGAGGCGGGCGGACCGGAGTCGATCTTTGACAATTGAAAGTGTGAGCAGGGGCTGGATGGCGCCATGTCCCCCGGGGGAGGCGTGTGGGCCGCACCTCCACCGGGGGCCCCCCGTGGAGGAGTGTCGCCTGACGGCGCCGCATCACGCGATGGCCTCCGAGGGAGAAGTGTCGCTCGCTCCTCCGCCGGGGGCTCTCCGAGGGCAGGAACCGCCCCAGGTGAGGACTCGAGTTGGGCCAGAGGACCCAACCTCATTTCAGGTACGAGACACGAGTCGCTAAATCATTACGCTCACGACGTCCCGCGAGGCGCGACACATGGAAGGGCTGCGACGCCGCTCGGCCACTGGGGCCTCTCCTGTGAATCGGACCCCGGCATGGAGGCTCCCCGGCTCCTGACCTCGATCTCCGGTACGCGGGAGCTCTCAGGTTCCGAAGGTGTCGGTTGGCTGGCGGTCACCTTCGCCGTACACTTCCGGCTCGCAATCGGGGTTTCGGGCGTCCTTCCTGCCTCGGCGCCCGGTGGGGGGTTGGAGAGAATGGGCGAGCGGGGGCTCGCCGTCCGCGCCGCGCGGACGGTCGTTCTGATCGTCGGCGCAGTCGTCTGGCTCGGCAGCGCGACGATCGAGGCAGCGGAACTCTCTCCCGAAGAACTCCTCGCCGGGCTCCACCCCGATTACGACCGCTTCGTCAGCGCCATCCGCGTCGTCAGCCTCCAGGCGGCGAGCGTCTCTCCCGCGGGGATTTACTCGGGCCTCGTCCGGCCCGGTGGGAAGGATCCGAGGATCCTCTCCGACACGCCCCTTCCCGGTGGCCGTAACGAGATCATCCTCTACCCCGACGCCATCGACCCGGCGCGGGGCACCGCATGGCTCAGGCTCATCCTCGACCACGAGCATTTCCACGCGCGTCATCTGGCCGGAGCGGCCGGCGTCCCGCTGGTGGATTTCGGCGAGGCCGGGGCCAACAGCGCCTACTACGAAGCGCTGGCCTGGGGATACGTTCTCGAGCGGGCCAGGGCGGGAACCTACGGCCCGATGAAGGCCGCCGATCTTCGAGAGGTCACCGCCGCGGCCAGGCGCCACTACGACGCGTTCCGCTCCTTCGTGGAGGGGGCCCAGCCGGCGGCATGGCTCCACTACGGGCGATTCCTCCGCGACCCCGAAGCCGGGGAGAGCTCCATCGCGGGGGCCACGCCGATCGATCGACCACAGCAGGGAACCGAGTAGGCCTCCGGTACCTGGCACGACCGCGCCGGAGTCCCGAGCCGATCGCTCTCGACTCCGACTGCAAGCCTCGCGCAGGGGCGAGCGGGCTCAGATCCCGCCTTCGATCTCCCGCAGCATGGCGCGGACCCGGGGTTGATCCCCGCGAATCCGGAGTGATTCCCGGAAGAGCGCCAGAGCCTGTGCCGTGTCACCTTTCTGCGCGTAGGTGACGGCGAGGGCGTTGAGGATCTCCGGAGAGCCGGGAGAGGACTGACGCCCCTTCTCGAGGACGCTCAGCGACTCGTCCGTGCGGCCGAGCTTGCCGAGCGCGGCGCCCAGGTTCACACGGGCCTCGAGGTTGAAGGGCTCGATCCTCAGAGCGCGCTCCAGGATACCGACGGCCTCCTGGATCTTCCCGGTGCGCCCGTACAGCGAGCCCAGGTTCGCCATCGTGCCGCCGAAGTCCGGAGCGATCTCGAGGGCCGCCTTGAACTCGCGCTCCGCTCCCGCATTGTCCCCGCGCCGCTCCAGGATCAACCCGAGCCAGTTGTGGTGGAGCACGCTCCCGGAATTGAGCCGTAGAGCCTCCCGGATGGCGGGCTCGAGGCCGGCCTCGCGCCCTTCGCCGCGCCTCATCCTGAACAGGCGGGCCATCGCTTCCGTGCCGGCCGGGTCCCACTCCAGCGCGGCCTCGAGGAGGGACTCGGCCCTCTCCATCTTCCCGCGGCTCTCCGCGAGGATCGACAACCCCACGTTGATCTCGGCGCTCCTCGGCCGGCTCCTGCCCAGACGCTCCAGTGTCGCCTCGGCCTCGTCCACCGCTCCGGCCTGAATGGCCAGGGTCGCGTGGCGGATGTAGAGGCCGGGCTCGGCCTGCCGGGGTGCGCCGAGCGCCCGGCCCGTGTAGGTGAGAGCCTCGTCGAGCCGGTTCTGGCGGGTCCGCACCTCCGCCATGCCCATCAGCGCGGGTACGTAGGCCGGAGCGATCGCGAGGGCGGCGCGGAACTCCGCCTCGGCCTCCTGGATCTCACCCTTCTGGAGGTGGAGCGACCCCACGTTCGTGTGCGCCGTGACGGTCCCGGGCGTCCCGGCGTCTTCGACGACGGCGCCTCCCTCGGGCGCGCGCTCGGTCTCTCCGGCCTCGCCGATGTAACCGAGGGATCTCAGGTTCTCGAGCATCTCCTCCTGGCCCGCGTCGCGATCCTCGGCCAGGTTGGCCGCGACCACTCGACCGCCCGGCGCTTCGTACGAAGCGATCGCGGGACGTGGCGATGCCGGTGCATCGGGATCCACGAGCGGGTGGCCGGGCATGTCCTCGGCGAGGGCGAGCCCGGCGAGGCGGAGCACCGTGGGCGCGATGTCGAGGAGCGTGACGGTGTCGAGCCTTCCGGGAGCCACGCCGGGGCCCATGATCGCCGCCACACCGTAGGGGCGATGCCACTTCGCGGGCTTCCCGTCGATGTCGGGCGCGATGTCCGCCGGCCGATCCCCTCCATTCCGGAATCCGTGGTCGGACAGGACGATGATCCGTGACGACGGGTCCAGCGCCCCGAGAAGCTCGCCGAGGAGCCGGTCCTGGAATTCGTAGAAGGCGGCCACCGTCCCCCCGAAGCGCGCCGCGTCCGCGGGGGGGCAGAGCGGCATGGCGGGCGGCGAGCAGTGCGCGAAGCGGTGGGAGACCTCGTCGATACCCTGGTAGTAGACGGCGAGGAGATCGGGCTGGCCCGCCGAGATCCTGTCCAGCGCGATGGCGTGGTAGGTCCGGGTGCTCGCCACGATCTTCATCAGGTGCGCGAGGCGGTCCTTCGTGGCGCCGGATGAGCCTGCCTTCAAGGCCTGCCTCGCGCTCTCGACGTCGGCCTCTCCGACCTGAGCGAGGCCGGCAAGCTCCTGCGCGGAAATCGTCCCGGCATCGACAATCCTCGATGCCGTTCCCGCCCAGAGGCTCTCCGGGAAGACGAGGCCGCTGCCTGCCTTCGCGGGACTGTCGACCTCGAAGAGCGAGTAGGCCACGCGGTCGGAGACGATCTCGCCCTGGATCGCCTCGGCAGGAAAGGTGGCCCACCAGGCCACGAAGGTGGAGAAGAGGCCCGCCTCTCCCATGATGTTCCACAGGGCCTTCACCCGCCGGAACCCCGACGTGATGGGCACCTTCTTCCCGCTCGCCGGATCGGGCACCAGGAAATCGACGATGCCGTGAGCGTCGGGAGTCTTCCCCGTGGCCGCTGTCGTCCAGAGCAGCGGTGAGAGCATCGGCATGGAGGATCTCAGGTGCCCCCAGGCCCCCTCTCGCCTCAGCTTCGCGAAGACAGGGAGCCTTCCGGCCTCGATGAGCGGCTCTGCCACCTGCCAGTCGGCGCCGTCCAGCCCGATGAGGACGATGGGGTGCTCGAGGCTGCGCCGGCGCGCCGGAGCCGCCGAGCCGCGCGCCGTCGCCTCGTCCTGTCTGAGCTCGAGCTCCTGGACGATGGGAATGCGCCACGCGAGGCCGGGGGCGAGCTCGCTCCATCCGCTCGTGCCCCTGAGCCTGCGGAAGCCGTGATGGCCCTCGGGAACGCTGGTGATGGAAAGGAGAACCAGCGCGAGCGCGGCCGCCAGGCCGGCCACGAGGAGCGCACGCCGGCGGCGGGCCCGGGGACGTGAGGGGGGCCTGGTATCGGTTCCGCTCATACCTCTCGGAGGAGCGAGTCCGGCCTCCGGACGTCCGCTCCACGAGTGTCGCGAGCACGAGTGCCGCGAGCTGGCGCAGCGGCAATCTGCGAGATCCGGCCGCTGCTTTCCGCGGCCGGAGGGCGCAGCGACTAGCTACGAGATCCGGCCACCGCTTTCCGCGGCCAGAGCTCGAGCACTGCACGCTCGCTGCCCACGAGTCCCGTTGTGATTCCGGATCGTGGCGGACAATTCAGCGAGGTACCGGCTCCGACTCTAACACCTCGCGGCGCAGCATGGCCATCACGGTCTCGCGCATCGTCTCGATCTCGAAGGGCTTCTGGAGGTAGCTGTTGCCCGACCCTTCGAGGAAGGCGCGCGTGTCCTCGCTGACGGTGTCGCCCGTCGAGAAGATGATCCGGGCTGCGAGGACCTCGTCCCGGCGCTTCACCTCCTCGTAGAGCTGCTGCCCGCTCATCCCGGGCATCTTGAGATCCGAGATGATGACGTCGTAGCGCTCCCTCTCGATCTTCTTGAGGGCGGCCGTGCCGCTCAGGGCGGTGTCCACCCTGTGGCCGTCCGCCTTCAGGATCTGGTAGAGGATGTCGATGATCGTCAGCTCGTCGTCCACGACGAGGATGTTGCCCGCACGCGCCTCGCCCGTGACGGGCTCCGCCGCGTGGCGGATCACGGTGGCCGGCACGCCGCCCTCCGGCTCGACGACGGGCAGCTCGACGACGAAGATGGCGCCACCGTCCGGCGCATTCCTCGCGTAGATCCTCCCGCGGTGCTCCTCGACGATTCCGTAGCAGATCGACAGCCCGAGCCCCGTCCCCTGCCCGACCTCCTTCGTCGTGAAGAAAGGGTCGAAGAGGCGGGGCAGGATCTCCTCGGGGATCCCGGGGCCCGTGTCGCGGATCTCGACACGGATCTGATCCCCGTCCAGCCGCGTCCTCACCGTGAGGCCGCCTCCCGCGCCCCGGACGATCATGGCCTGCTGGGCGTTCACCATGATGTTCATGAACACCTGCTGGAGCTGATGGAAGTCCGCCATGGTCTTGGGGAGGCTCGCGTCGAGATCGGATTTCACGCTGATGTTGTCGACCTTGAGCTGGTAGGACCTCAGCTCGATGCAGCTCTCGAGGATCCCGTTGATTCCGACGTAGTCCTTCTCGGGCTTGTGCTTCCGGGCGAAGGTCTGGAGGTTCTGGACGATCTTCTTGCAGCGCTCCGCTTCCTTGTTGATGCGCTCCAGACCGCGGCGGACCTTCTCGGCGACCTCCTCCTTGAGGAGGAGCTGCGAGAAACCGACGACGCCGGCCAGAGGGTTGTTCAGCTCGTGCGCGACGCCGGAGACGAGGAGGCCGACGGCGGACATCTTCTCAGCCTGGACGAGCTGGCCCTGGGCCTCCTCCAGCTCCTTCGTCCTCGCGCGGACCTGTCTTTCCAGCTCGAAGGAGTAGTTCTCCCTCTCCTGCCGGGACCGCCGCAGCTCCGACGTCATCCGGTTGAACGAGGTGGCCAGCTCTCCGAGCTCATCCCTCGATCCCGTCTCGACGACCTCGTCGAGGTTGCCGGCGGCGATCCGGGCCGTCGCGTCCACCAGGGAGCGGATCGGCCTGCCGACGATCCTCACGAGGAAGACCGTGACTCCCATGCCCATGCCGATGACGGCGAGCGTGAGAAGGCCGAGGCCCGCGTAGAGGTGATTCAGCTCATCGTAGGTTCCTGCCAGACTGACGCCGATGCAGACCTCTCCGATTGCCTCGAGGCGGCTGTCGCTGGCGGCCTGCTCCTCGAGCAGGAACCCGATCTCTTCGTTCGTGCGGTTGCCCCGGCGCGTGAAGACCGGGTAGCAGGCCTCGACGATATCCGGGCGTCCCCCGGCGGATCGCGCCCGGCTCGTCAGCCTGGCCATCCCCGCGCCTACCGGGAGGTGCTCGGGATCCCGCAGGTCCACCATGCGCTGGGGCGCGTACCCCTTCCTCAGCTCGTCGAGGAGCACCTCGCCCCGGGTGTCGTGCACCGTGACCTGGACCACGTCCTGCTCGAGAAAGATCCCCGTGGCAAGCTCAGAGAGCAGCTCCCGGTTCCTCGTCAGGACGCCCAGCTCGCTGTTGTAGGCGAGGTTCCGGGCCAGGACGATGCCCTTCTCGCGGATCTCGCCCGTCTCGTCGACGTGCCATCGCCACAGGTAGAAAAGCGAGATCGCAACGGAGCTCGTGAGGATCAGAAGCGATGTTGAGAGGATGAACCGTACCGCCAGCCCCGATCTGCGAAGGCTCCCGCCGTCAGAAGAGGGTGGCCGCTGCATGCTGCACCTCTTCGGTGATGGCGACCTTGATCTGGCGGGCGGTGTTCATGTTGACGCTCAGCGAGACCACCCGCGGCACCGCCGTCGGGATCCGATCGGGCCGCTCGCCGTCCAGGATGCGCACGGCGATCTCTCCTGACTGCTTCCCGATGTCCTCGTAGTCGCAGGAGAGCGCGAGCAGCGCCCCCGCCTTCACGAAGGCGGGGCTGAGCCCGATGAACGGGATGCGGTTCCTCAAGGTGGAGAGCAGAATGTGCTTGAGCCCCTGCGGCGTGAAGACCGTCGAGTCGGATACCGACCAGAGGATGTCCACCCTCTCCGCCAGGTCCTCCGTCTCGCGCACCACGTCGCCCTCGGAGGCGACGGAGATGGGTACGAGCTCCAGGCCGGCGCCGGCGGCGATGCTCCGCGCCGCGTCGATGACCGGTCCCGAGACCAGCGGGTCGTAGAGGACCCCGAGCCTCCGGGCCTCCGGTATGACGGCCCGGATCTTGTTGAACTGGATGGAGAGCGGGATCTCCATCGTGGCGCCGGTGATGTTCCGGTGATCGTCCCTGAGCTTCTCGAGCGATCCGCGGCCCGTCGAGGGGAGGACGAGCGAGAAGACGATGGGGATATCCCGGATCTGGTCGGCCACGAAATCGGTGGCAGCCGACCCGAGCGTCAGGATCAGGACGGGCCGCTTCTCGCGGATCCTCGCGATCAGGGCGGCAGGATCGTGGCCCCAGGCCTCGATGTTGAAGTCGAGGAGCTTGGCAGGCTTCTTGGCGGCGGCGAGGTGGGCCTCGAAGCCCTCCAGCGCATCGCGGTAGGGGGCGATGTCCCTGCTCAGGACGACGGCGATCACCGCCGGGCCTTCCGAGAAGGCCGGGAGCATCCCGGTGACCAGAATTGCGCAGAGCACTCCGGCGAGCAGAACGTCCCTGGTCCGAAGCATCGATCTACCGGCCTTCTCCGTGGGTCCGAAAGTGTTCAGGAGCCTGGCCAAGCCTTCACCCGGCAGGCCCCTGCGCTCCGGCGAACGGCCCGGCCGTCCGCCGGAGCCAGGATCCCCTCCTCCCGCCGCGGGCTTCCGCGGGGAAGCTAGAAGCGGACCTCGACGCCGAGCTGCAGCATCCTCCCGAAATCCGTGGCTACAGGATCGCCATAGGCTGCGCCCGCGCCGGTGTACGACTCGACGTCCACGACGTTCAATTCGTTGGTGACGTTGAACACCTGCGCCGTGAGCCGCATCTGGTACTTCGTCAGATCGAAGCGCTTGGACAGGGAGAGATCGAGCGAGCGGACGGGCGGCATCCTCTGGGAGTTCTTGCCTCCCTCCGATGCGTCGATCACGAACCTCCCGCCCTGGAATGTGATCGGGCTGTAGAGGCGCCCGGACTGGTATCGGTAGATCCCGGTCACCTCCAGGCCCCACGGCAGCAGGCCGAAGGCCGACAGGTTGATCAGGTCGGGCCGGTCGTACTCCAGGCGGGTGACCTCGAGCGAGCGCAGGTCGGCGCGGTTTTCGAGCCCGAAGTCCTCTCCCGTGTCTCCGATGACCCGCGAATGCGTGTAGGAGCCCAGGACCTCGAACCGCCGGCTGAAGGACTTGCGCACCATCAGCTTCCAGTCGTCGTACTGGCTCTCGCCCAGGGTGTCGAAGATGATCGCCGCCGTCGCGTTCGGGTCGAGGTTCACGCTGGAGGGCACCGCGGCGGGGTTGTCCGCGTAGGTGGTCCTCATCTGGTGCTTCCCGTCCCAGTGCGTCGTGCTGACGCCCACCCGGGTATCCCAGGGGAGCTGCCTCTCGTAGCCGAGCGTCCAGGAGTCCTTGTAGGGCGCTTCGAGATCACCATCCACGACGTAGTCATAGAGGGCGACGGGCACGTTGTAGGCGTAGTAGGAGGTCGGAATGACCTGGGTCATCCGGACCTCGAACCCGTCGGTGTCCTGGAAATCCACGAAGCTCGTGAAGACGTTGTCGTAGAAGCGGCCCCAGTTGGCGTAGACCTTGGACTTGCTGTCGCCTTTCGGGTCGAGGGCGACGCCCAGGCGGGGAGCCACGTTGGACTGATCGAGGATGCTCTGCCGATCGACGCGCACGCCGCCCTCGACCGTCCAGTGCTCGTTGAGGATCCAGGTGTCCTGGACGAAGGCCGCGACCTCGGTGTCCCTGCGATTCGTCACCTCGGGATTGAAGTAGTCGTAGACGTAGCTCAGCTGCGCTCCGGGCCCGTAGTTATTGACCCAGACGGCATCGAGATTGGCGTTGACGTCCTCGCTCCTGTTCACTCCCTCGAAGTCCATCCAGGAATAGTCGACGCCCGTCTTGATCCGGTGGTCCCCCACCTGCGTGGTCAGCGCGGAGCTCGCCCGGTACCGGTAGCTGCTCCTGTCCTGGTCGTTGTAGTAGGCCCCTGTGAAGGTCGTCGCGGCGCCCGGCGCGTAGGTCACCGTGTAGGCTCCGGCGTTCTCGTCGGAGGGGCGCGCCGTCAGGTAGCCGTGATGGACGAAGAACTGGGACTCGAGGAAACTACTAGATCCCAGGATCTGCGTGTCACGCACCTGGAAGAAGTAGCCTCCCTGCGTCTGGTTGTAGTTCGTCTCTTCGGAATACCGCGCGTCCGTGATCAGGTTCGTGAACTCGGACGGATCGGTCGCCGCGTTGAAGACGAGGCTGTTGGTCGGCGTGGCCTGCCAGGTCAGCTTGAACTGTCCGTGGTAGCGATCCCCCTCGCGGACCGACTCGTTGAAGATCGAGCCGATGTCCTCCTGCCAGTACTGGAAGGACGAGAAGAACCAGAGCTTGTTCTTGATGATGGGGCCGCCGACCGCGAGCTCCTGCCATTGCTGGGTCTCCGGCCGGGTGTGGCTGTTGTTGGAGGTCGTCCCGTCCGCGTCCACCGTGGCCCAGAGGTCCTCCGCCCCCGGCGTGTTCTCGGACCAGGCGTCGGTGCGATAGAAGCCCGAGTACATGAACTCGAAGGAGTTGGTCCCCGACTTGGTGACGATGTTCGCGATGCCTCCGGACTGCTCGCCGTACTCGGCCTGGTAGCCCGAAGTGTTCAGCTCGAACCTCTCGATGGCGTTCTGGTTGACGTTGAGGCCGAAGGTCCCGGTGACGAAGTCGTTGATGTTGGCCCCGTCCAGGCGGAAGGCGTTCTGCGTGATCCGGCTCCCGTTGATGTGGTACTGGGCCAGCGTGAATCCACCGTCGTTGGAGACGCCCGGGAAGAGCGTGAGAATCTGCTGGTAGCGCCTCGACACGAGGGGGAGCTTGTTGACGTACGTCGCGTCCAGGACCTCGTGAGTCGAGGTGTTGGTGGTGTCGACGACCGTCCGCTCCGCGACCACGACCACGCGCTCGGTCAGCCCCTCGGCCAACGTGACGCTGAAGGTCCGTGCCTCGTCGGGGTTGACGACGATCTGGACCATCTCGTAGGGCCGGTACCCGATCATGCTCACCGTCATCGAGTAGGTGCCTACCGTGAGCCCGTCGAAGATGAAGGCGCCTTCGAGGTCCGTGATCGCCGTCCTTCCCTCCTCGGGGAGAGAGGTGCCGAAGAGATTCACCGACGCTCCCGGCAGGAAATTGCCGGAGTCGTCGGCGACGTATCCGCGCACGGCACCGGTGATGTTGGCCTGGGCCATCGCGGGGGAAGCAGCGAGTCCGCCCGCGAGGAGAGCCAGGGCCACGAGAACGAAAGGCCTCAGTCGCAGCATGGGAATCCTCCTGCCGGCCACCCAGACACCGGGGCGGCAGCCGGCTTTCCGGTCGTGTGTTTCTTACTTGTTCCGCTCAGCGATGCCTATGTATAGTTCGACCTTCTGCACCGTCAAGAATTGTAATGTGACTATGGATTGACGAACGATGTGTCAATGCAATGGCGACGAGTCGAATGGGGCCGGGGGTAAGGAGCGTGGAGATGAAGGTGACCAGCGCCGGCTTTGTGAGCACCTGGCCGCCCTTGCCTTGACATGAAGTGATCGGGCGGTATGATTCGGGGTCCGCAGTGCCGGAGCGCTTCCCAGGCCGCTCCGGAGGCCGTCGACGAGGCGCACGTGGCGCCTGCTAAGAGCGCAACGCGGAGTCACCCGCCCATGAAGAAGCTGAGCTTGCTCCTTTCCCTCGTGCTCCTCGCCTGCGGGGCAGCAGCCTCCTCCGCTCGCGAGGAGGCCGGCCCGGACCGGAGTGCCGGCGTGCAGCCTGCCTCCACCGTCGGTGAGACCTTCTACCGCGAGGGACTCGCCGGCGTGGATTTCTCGGGGCTGGATGCGGTCGCCAAGGAGAGGGCTCTCAGGATCCTCAACGCCGAGCACTGCGACTGCGGATGCAGCATGACGATCGCCCAGTGCCGGGTCGAGGACAAGACCTGTCCCCGCAGCCCGTCGCTCGCGGCGGCCATCGTCAACGCCATCCGCACCGGGGCGAGCGACGAGCAGACGCTCGCCGCCCTCAAGGCACTTCGAAACGCTTCCGGCGCTGCTGGCGCGGCGCCGCCCGACGCGCAGCCCGTGCCCGTCAAGCAGATCGCGGTGGAGAAGTCGCCCTACCTGGGCCGCGCCGACGCGCCGATCACGATCGTCACGTTCGAAGATTTCCAGTGACCCTACTGCGCACGGGCGGGGCCCGTGCTCAAGAAGGTGGTTCAGTCGAACTCTGACGTCCGTCTCGTCTTCAAGCACTACGCGCTGCCGAACCATCCGCGCGGGCGCCCGGCGGCCATCGCGGCCGTGGCGGCGCAGCGGCAGGACAAGTTCTGGGAGATGCACGACCTCCTCTTCGGGAACCAGGGGGCCCTCGATGACGCCAGCCTGCGGCGCTACGCGCAGAGCATCGGCCTCGACATGGCCGCCTTCGAGAAGGATCTCGCCGACCCGTCGACCGGCACCTTCGTGGATGGCGAGGGGCTGGAGGCCCGGCGCGCCGGCGTCTCGGGGACGCCGAATGTCTTCGTCAACGGCGTGAAGTCGCCGTCGTGGGACAGCGCCACGCTTCAGAAGCTCATCGAGACGGTGAGGAGCGGAGGCGACCTGGGGAAGGCGGCGGGGGTCATCACCGCCGAGCTGATCCAGAGGCAGCAGGCGCAGCAGCGCCCCCAGCGACCACCCGACAACCTTGTCTACGCCATCGACGTCACCGGCTCTCCCTTCAAGGGGCCCGCCGACGCGCCCGTGATCGTGGTCGCGTTCAGCGACTACCAGTGACCCCACTGCGCAGCGGCGGAGCCGCTGCTCAACCAGGTGGTGCAGGCCTATCCGAAAGACGTCAAGCTCGTCTTCAAGCACTTCCCTCTTTCATTCCACCCGAACGCCCGCCCCGCTGCCGAGGCGGCCGCCTTCGCTCACAAGCAGGGGAAGTTCTGGGAGATGAACGACCTGATCTTCAAGAACCAGCGCGCCCTCACGCTGGAGAACCTGAAGGAGTTCGGCCGGCAGCTCGGACTCGATCCGCAGGCCCTGGAGACCTCCGTTCGGAGCGAGAGCTTCAAGAGCTCCATCGACAAGGACTTGGCCGACGGCCAGAAAGCGAACGTGACAGGGACGCCCTCGATCTACGTGAACGGCCGGAAGCTGCCCCTTCGGGACTTCGCGACCTTCAAGAAGATGATCGACGAGAGCCTGGCATCGAAAGGGGCTGGAGCCGCCTCCGGCAAGTAAGGGCTCGAGCCGCCGCCCGGTCGCACTCTTCAACGCCCTCATCAGCGATTTCGAAGCCGCGGGAATGCTCTGTCGGGAGGGGCCCCCGAACGCCGGCTAGGGCGTCGCGGCCGCGCGAGCTTCGAGAGCCTCGATACGCGCCCTGACCTGCTCGCCGAGATTGAGCGATCCCCTCCAGCGATCGAGGAACTTCCTGTAGGCGTCGAGGGCCAGATCGACCTTGCCCAGATCCTCGTAGGCGCCTCCGAGGTTGTAGAGGAACTGGAGATTGTTGGGGTCGGCGGAGACGGCCTTCTCGAAGTAGGTCACCGCGCCCTCTTTCTCGTCCCGCGCGGAAGCGAGGATGGCCATCCCGTTGAGCGCTTCCGCGTTCCCGGGTGACTCCCCGAGGACGCCTTCGAGGAGATGTGCCGCGGCGGAGTGCTCGCCGAGCCGCGTGAGGGCCGCCGCCAGGTTCACCCGCGCGTCGATCCGGCCGGAATCGAGGACCACGGAAGTGCGGAGCGCGTCCGCCGCCCCACGGTAGTCCCCCTGGTAGAACCGGCTCAGCCCCAGCCGGAACTGCATCTCCGCGTCCTCGGGCCGGAGCTCGGAGGCACGCTTCAGGAGTCTCGACGCCTTCCCGTACTGCCGCTCCTGGTAGTGAAGCACCCCCATGTTGTACAGGGCCGAGGGGTCCTCGGGGTTGATCGTGAGAGCCGCGTTGAAGGCAAGGAAGGCGTCACGCGTCTGGCTGCGCATCATGAAGACGTTGCCGGCGGTGAGGTAGGCCGGCAGGTAGCGCGGGTCCAGGTCGATGGCCTTGTCGGCCTCCTGGAGCGCGCGGGCCTGATCGCCACGCTGGAAGTAGACCTCCGCGATGCTGTTCTGGATCGCCGCGCTGTTCGGGGAGCTCGCCAGGGCGGCCTCGTAGGCCCTCAGCGCCGGCTCCGTCTCGTTGTGCTCCAGGTGCAGCTTCCCGAGCGCGATGTAGCCGCGGGTGCTCGCCGGGTTGACGCGAACGGCGGACTCCCACAAGGCAACCGGGTCGCTCCAGAGGCGGGCGCGTTCCGCGGTGATGAAAGCGAGCGGCAGGCAGATCACGCCGGCTGCAGCGATCGCCGCGCGCGATCCAGCCCGCGCCTCCAGCACGCGAATCAGGGCCGAGGCCAGAAGGGCGACGGACACCACGAAGGGGTAGAGACGGCTCTCTTGCAGCGGCTCTTCGGGCGGAGCCAGGAGCAGATGGAGGTGGAGCGCACCGAGCCAGCCGAGCGCGATACCGGTGAGCGTCCCGCGCCGCACCAGCGCGACGGCGCCGGCCAGGAGGAGGACGAGGGCCAGCGCCCCTGCCATGGCCTGCATGTTCCAGTCCCCCATGTAGGCCAGCCGCCCCTGATCCACGCTGAGGCCAACGGGAGCCAGGCAGAGCCGGAGAGCATCCACGAAGGCCGCACCCTGGGAGGCGAGCCCCTGAAGGAGGCCCCAGGGACGGCGGACCAGACCGAAGTTGACGGCGGGCCACATCCGGGCCGCCCACGCCGCGTAGAAGAGTCCGAGGCCCGCCGCAAAGGGGGCGAGCGCCTTGAGGAGGCTCCTTCCCTTCGCGGGAGCCCCTCCAACCGCACCGCCCCGCGCCGCCAGGACCGCAGCGGGCAAGGCCACGGGCCAGTAGGCGGCGTGGCAGAGCAGCGAGGCGAGGTAGAGCGCCGCGGGGCCGAAGCTGCCGCCCGCGAGCGACTCACCCTGCCGGGCCGCGAGGAGGAGGGCACCGAGCGCGCAGGTGGCGCCGGCGACGACCGCGAACGAGCCGTGAGAGAGGATCGCTTCGGAGGCCAGCGGGTGCAGCGCAAAAACGAGTCCGGCCACGACGGGAGCGAGAGTCGTCCCGGGTTGCCCGTCACCCGCCCGCCGCTGCAGATGCGCTGCGAGGAGGAACACGAGCAGGGCATTGGCACCGTGCAGGAGGGCCGAGAGGATGCGGATCGAGGCCATCGTGCCCGACCCCGCGGTGACCAGAAATACGAGCACGTTGGAGAGGGGCCTCGCCTCGTCGGGATCGGTCTGGAAGGCGAGCGCGCGGCCGACGTCCGAGGCCGCCAGAGCCCGAAGGGCCGGGGCCTCCGCGTCCAGGACGGGGCCTGCCGCCGCCTGGAGATAGAGGCCCGCCGCGAGAACCGCTATTCCCGAGAGAAGGACGAGGCGTGCTCCGCCGGGCGCGCGCAATGCGTCGATCACCGCTCCGTCGTGTCCCCGGGGCCGGTGGCCTTCTCCAGGCGCCGCTTCCGGAGGATCTCCCTCGCCCTCGTGATGGCGGCATCCTTCGACTTGTCGGCATCGGGCGCGCTGCCATCGACGGAGACGTCGGGCTCGATCCCACGACCCGAGTAGGAGACGCCGGCGAGATCACCGCTCTCCGCGGTCGCCAGCATGAGCGTCGCTCCGCCGGGGAGGAGATGCGGGAGCTGGATTCCCGCCTTCCCGTAGGTCGTCTCGCCCACGACGACGGCCCGCTTCGACTCCTGAAGCGCGCCTGCCAGCGCCTCCGCGGAGGATGCGGTGTTCCGGTCCACCAGCACGATCACGGGCTTGTCCGGGATCTTCGGCGGCTCGTGCCCCTGGCTGACCGTGGGGACCTGCCCCTGCGGCGTGATGACGGAGCCCGTCGGCGTTCCCGGCTCGACGAGCATCGAGGTGATGGCCGCGGCCTCTCTCTCCGCACCGCCGAGGTTCCCGCGCAGGTCGAGGATGACGGCGTCGCGGTTCTCCATCTGGTCGAAGGCGCGCTTCACCTCTTCGGAGAGCTTCGGGTCGTTCATGTTCGTCACCGCGACGTAGCCCACGTTCTCCTCGAGCGCCACGGCCTCGACGCTCTTGCTGCTGGCTGCGGCGCGTCCCGTCGGGAGGCGATCGACCTGGCTGCTCCTCTCCGTGAACATGTAGGCGGCGGTCTGATCTCCGCTGCGCAGCCCCGTGTCGGGATCGGCGAGGCTGGCGAGCATCAGGGCGATCGCTCCCAGCGCGTCCGTCTCGCTCTGGAGCGTGCCCTCGAAGCGGTCCTTCCAGATGTCCCAGTCCTGGCCGTTGAAGGTCCGGTCGCTGTAGTGGTCCCTGACGAAGCTCCATGAAACTCGGTACAGCTCCTCCGGCTCCACCGGGAGGTCCCCCTTGAGCAGCCGGCGTGCCTCCTGCTCCCGCCCGAGCTGCCAGGCGACCTTCGCGCGCAGCAGCCTGGCCACACCCGTGGGGTCCATGGGAGACGCCTCGAGCGAGCGCGCGAGCGCCGCGTCGGCAGCCAGGAGGTTCCCTCCGCCTCCCAGCTCACGCAGGGAGATGGCGAGGGCGACGAGGGCGCGGGCATCCGTCGGCGCCAGATCGATCGCCGCCCGGGCCTCGCGCTCGGCCTCGCCGAACCTGCCGCCGCCGGCGAGGGCCATCGCGAGATCCAGCCTCGCATGCACATAGCCGGGCACGGCGTCCCGAGCGGCCGCCAGCACCGCGACCACGTCGGCAGGGCTGGCGCCCGCGGTGCGCTGGCATCCGGCGAGGGCGACGGCCGCCCGGGCATCGGCCGGGTCGGATGCCACGACGGGGCGCAGGATGGATACGCACTCCTCCGGGTGTCCTGCCGCCAGCTGGAGGGCCGCCTTGCGGTGGAGGTTGACCCTGGGATCCTCCCGCCCGGCTTGCTCGCTCTTCCGAATCTCCTCGAGGATCGTCGTGGCCAGGCCGGGCGAGGCTTTCAGCGCCAGCTTCAGCTCCCTCTGGCCCCAGGGATCGTTCGGCTCGATCGACAGGGCGTCCAGGAGGGCACGGGCCGCCTCCTCAGCTTGTCCTGCTTCGAGGGAGAGAACGCCGAACTGGAGGCGAGGCAGAGGGTCCTGGGGGCGCTCCTTGATGGCGGGAAGGAGTAGCCCCAGCTCCCTCTCGAGGCCGCCGCTCCGCAGCAGGGCGTCCACGTAGCGCCTGTAGGCGTAGGAGTCCGTCGGGTTGTGCTCGACCGCCCGCTCCCAGGCCGTCGCTTCGGCGGCGGGGCCGGCGAGCCGCCGCTCGCACCAGGCCAGGTTGTAGCTCGCGATCCCGCCGAGCTCCGGCTCCCGGGAGAGCGACCGGAAGGCGTCGGCAGCCGCCTGGATGTGGCCGCCTTCTCGGAGGGCGACCGCGAGCCTGAATCGAAGTCCGAGGTCCCGGGGGTCGAGCTCAGCCGCGCGGCTATAGGCGGCGATCGCCCCGGGCAGATCGGGCTTCTCCATGAGCAGATCGCCCAGGAGCCGGTGGACGCCCGGCTCGCCGGGCCGCTCCACGGCCGCTTCACGCTGGCGGACGATGTCCGCGCGGAGCCCCTGGAGCTCGGCTGCGATGAGCTGCCCGCGCACGAAGTCAGGCCTCTTCTCCACGAGCCGAGTCCAGCCAAGGATGGCCGCGTCCAGGTCGCCACTCTTCCTCAGGGCGAAGTTCGTGTAGGCGCCCGCGGTGGGGTCGTCCGGATGTCGCTCGAGGACGAGAGCGAAGGCCTCGATCGCCTCCTGGTACCTCCCGACCGCGTAGAGCGTGGTCCCGAGTCCAATCTGGGCTCTGTCGAGCTCGTGGTGAGGCAGCTCCTGGCGCAGGAGCAATCTGAACTGCCCTTCGGCAGCCTTGAACTGGTAGTCGGAGAGGAGGAGCTCGGCATAGCCGAGCCGGCCGTCAACGCGAGCAGGATCCAGCTCCAGGATGACCCGGTACTGCTCCGCGGCCCTGAGCCACATCGCTCTCTTCTTCTCGAGCCCGGCCAGCCGAAGCCTGAGATCGACGCGAGTGGGGGCGGCCGCGACGGCCGCCTCGAGGGTCGCCACGGCGGCGGGCAACTCTCCGTGCGTGATCTCCTCCTCGGCTTTCAGGAGAAGCGGATCCGCGCTCGCGGCAGCCCCCTCCTGCGCACCTGCCGGGGCGTGGGCCAGCAGCAGGAGGCTGAGGGCGGCGGCCGCCTGAAAGGCACGACGGGCACGCGTCGGGCGTGGAAAGTCCGGATGGCTCATCGCTTCTCCCGGGAAAACCCGAAGAATACAGGCCCCCCGGCAGGCTGTCCAGAAGATGGGCACGGCGGCAGGCCCCCCCCCCCCGCATTCCCCGGGCAGCCGTCCTGGCTCCTGAAGCCACTTGATGGGCCAGGGGGAGAGGCCTGCCCTAGGTCGCCCTGAGGAAGCGCCAGAGATTTGCGCGCTCCCACCTCTCGGCCCAGCGGTGGAAGCGGAATTCCTTCTCCTCCTCCCGGAAGCGGACCGAATGCACCTCGCGCCGTCCGTTGCCGAGGGCCCGGATGCCCAGCAAGGCGTGGAGCATCTCGTGGTAGACGATGTAGTCCACGAAGAGGCGCGGGACCCATGGCCGGTCCAGCGCGGGGTTGATCCGGATCATGCGGCTCTCGGGGTCGTAGCTGCCGAAGTCGATGGATGTACGCCTGTACCGGTTCCGGCTCCGCCCCCAGGTGATGCTGACGTGGAGCCTGCCCGCGAAGTACATGCGGTTCAGCCGATCGAAGACGTCCTTCAGGTTCACGTGGAAGCCGCGGTGCGCGAGGTTCAGGTGAGCGCGTTCCCGCGGGGGCCCGCCGATCAGGTGCCGGTTCTGCCGGACCCAGCTATTCAGCCGCTGCCGGCAGGTGAGGGTCGGGCGGCGGATGAATCGTGTCAGTTCCTGGAGGACTTCAGGGGGGGCCAGCAGGAACATGTGGTGGAGCCGGACCTTGACGGTCCCGTTCGCGCCCGGGCTGACGTAGACCATGCTGCACCGGTTGTCCGTGATCGTGAGGACGACCGGCTTGCCCGTCTGACGAGACAGCTTCCGGATGAGCTCCTCGGCTCCCACCGCAATCCTCGGGGCGCTTCCTGCGCTCTTTCTGGCTCTGGTTTCTGGGTCATTTGCAGGGTTGGCGGCCCTACCGGCCGCCCTACAGGGTGGGAGAATACACCTCCCCTCGGGGTGGCGGAAGGGCACGGGGGCAGAACTTTTTTGAGTCTAACTATAAGAAAATAAATAGATTAGCGACATGGGCTCCATTCGTCAGATCCGTACCGGGCTCCGCCGCTGTCGCGCCTCATCAGAGGAGCAGGACCGTCGAGAAGATCACCTCGTAGTCGGGCGCCCCGTCGCCCTGGCCCACGGCCCCGGCCATGCGCAGCCCGAGGGACTCCCTGAGCCTGTATTCACCCCCCACGGTCACCCTCATGTCCGAGCCGAAGCCGTCTATCCTCTCGGTCTCGTAGCTCACCTCGAGCTGCCCGGCCAGCTTCTGCGTCATGGCGAAGAGGAGACCCCCCCCGAGCTTGATGGATGTTTCCCCCTCGGCTTCGCTCCCTCCCTGCAGGCCGATGGAACGCAGCACGTCGCTGTCGGTCACGTCGGGATCCTGGTTGATCCGCAGCCCCGCGTTCCCGACGAGGCTCACCGCGCCGAAGTCGTGCCGGACCCCGCCGAACAGCTCGAGATCCATCTCGCCCGTGCCGAGGCGGAGCGACTTGTCCTCCTCGCCCGTCGGGAGATCCAGGAGGATCCCGACCGAGAGCTGCGTCGGCTTCGTCGAGAGGCGGATCTTGCCGTAGAGATCGAGATCCATGAACCCGCTCTCGGTGTCTCCCCGCTCCGGATCGACCGTCGCGATGCCGAAGCGGCCGCCCACTTCGAAGTCCTCGGCGAATGAGACCGCGAGGACAGGCTGGATGGACAACATCCTGGAGTCGTCGAAGGACTGGAAGCGGAACTGTCCTTCGAACCAGACGTTCTCCGTGATGGCCCCGTCCTCCACGAAGTTCTGGAAGAGCCTGTGATCATTGCCGATGGTCGTGGCCCCGGCTGGCTGGGCTGCGGCCAGGCCCGTCATCGCCGCGATGATCGGCACGACGAGGAGGGGCCATCGCAGATGGGTCGCATGCATCGGTGATCTCCGGATCGGGGTCCTCGTTCGGGCCGCGCGGCGGAATCGGCCTCGCCTTCAACCCCCGGGAATGTTGGACAGCTTACCTTTCCCCCCTTAATTATCATGCCCGTTCCGAGAGAGCAACGATTCCTTTGGATTTCGGGGAACTGGCCATTGATCGGGGCGGCTCGTAGACTCCCACGCGCATGAGCGGAAAGAGGCGGACGGCCCGGGGAGCCTGGCTATGCGTCGCCCTCGCCTTCGTCGTCGGCGGCGCGATCCGGTTCATGGACCTCGGCAGCGTCCCACCCGCTCTC
Organism: uncultured Acidobacteriota bacterium; assembly: GCA_964568735.1. Classification (GTDB taxonomy): domain Bacteria; phylum Acidobacteriota; class Polarisedimenticolia; order JACPZX01; family JACPZX01; genus CAZMRF01. The sequence goes on along the minus strand of CAZMRF010000024.1, from coordinate 41,421 downwards.
TACTGCGACGAGGCCTTCCAGGGATACCAGGCCTACTCCCTCCTCCAGACGGGCGCCGATGCCAGAGGCGTCGCCTGGCCGCTCTTCTTCGATACCTTCGGCATCGGCTGGGAGGAGCCTCTCTACATTTATCTGACCATGATCCCCGTGAGGCTCCTGGGCCCCACGGTCGAAGCCACGCGGATCGTGGCGGCCTCGGCGGGGACGCTCACGATCCTCGCGGTGGCGTGGCTGGCGGTTCGCGTCTCAGGTCCCTGGGCTGGCGCCGCGGCCGCTTTCGTCACGGCAATTTCCCCGTGGGGCTTTCACTTCAGCCGCGTGGGATTCCAGGCCTCTCTTCTCCCCCTGCTCCTCGCCGCGGGCATCGCGGCGCTGCTCGAGGGCGCGCGCGCCGAGAGCCCATCCCGTCCTCCCCCGCCCGGAGGAGAACCGGACGACACGCCATCGATGCGCCCTGCATGGATCGCCCTCGGCCTGGCTCTGCTGGCCGCGAGCCTCTACACCTACGTCGCGGCCCGGGGGATCGTGCCATTGCTGCTCGCGGGCTTCGTGGCTCTCCACTTCGGCGCGCTCCGCCGCCTCGGGATCATCCGGCTGGGGGCGATCGCGCTGGGTTTCCTCATCGCAGCGCTCCCGCTCGCGCTCTTCGCGCTGAGCCCGGAGGGGATGGAGCGCTTCAGGGACGTCGGGCTGGCCACGTGGCTCGGCGGGGCGGAGGCCGCAGGCCGCTTCGTCTCGAACTATTCCTCCTACTTCTCGCTTCCCTTCCTCCTGAGCGAAGGAGATCCCAACCCCCGTCACTCCGTCGCCGGCTTCGGGGTCCTGCACGCTCACGATCTCGTGCTCATCCTGGCCGGCCTCGCGGCGGCCCTTCTCCGCCGGCGCCCTTCCCAGCTCCTGCTCGTGTGGTGGGCCGTCACGGCGCCGCTCGGCGCGGCCATGACGGTGGACGCAGCCCATGCGGTTCGATCGATCGGGGCCTCCCCGGCGGCCTTCGCGCTGGCGGGCTCGGGCGCTGCGGCGCTCTTCGGAAGCACGGGACCCCTGAGCCTTACGCGGCGGCGCGGGGTGGTCCTGCTCGCGCTCCTGATCGCGGGTGCCGTCGCCTCCGGGACGATCTACCTCTACCACTACTTCGTGATCTACCCGGTGGAGTCGGCGGCCGCGTGGCAGTTCGGGCTGGAGGAGGCCTTCCGCGAGATCGAAGCGCGCGCGCCGGAGCACGACAGCATCTACGTCACCCGGGCCGAGGACTTCCCGTGGATCCACAGGCTCTACCTCTTCGCCTTCCCTCCCGCGATCTATCAGCAGAGCCGGTTCGAAACCACGAAGTACCTCTTCGACGAGCCCATCTTTTATCGCGGGGGAAGCCTGCCGGGCAGGCTGCGGCCGATCTACCTGCTCAAGCCGGAAGAGCTGGCGGCCAGCGGCATGGAGGCCCGGCGCACGATCCTGCTTCCGGACGGCTCACCGGCCTTCGTGATCGCGTGGTGAGCGTGCGACGGGCTACTTGAAGGGTGTGCCGTCCACCTGCGTGCGCTCCCTGAAGAGCCCCAGCAGGCGGTTGAAGATCGGACCCGGTTTCCCGGCGCCGATCTTCCGGCCGCCGACCTCTACGACGGCGATCAGCTCCGCGCCCGTCCCGCACAGGAAGATCTCCTCGGCGTTGTAGAGATCGTGCGCGACGATGACCTGCTCCGTGCAGGGGATCCGCTTCTCCGCGCACATCTCGAAGATCACCTTGCGCGTGATCCCCTCCAGGATGCCGACCCAGGCCGGCGGAGTGCAGAGGGCCCCATCGCGCACCATGAAGAGATTGTCCGCGGTCCCCTCGGTGACGAGCCCTTGCGCGTTCAGCATGATGGCCTCGTCCACGCCGCCCTGGATCGCCTCGATCTTCCCCATGATGTTGTTCATGTAGTTCAGCGACTTGATCGCCGGGTTCAAGCTGTCCGGGCTGGTCCTTCTCGTCGCCGCGATCACCGTCCGGAGGCCGGTCCGATACTTGTCCTCGGGGTAGAGCTGGATGCCCCCGGCGATGATGTAGATCGCGCCCTTGGCGCACTTGCGGGGATCGATGCCCATGTCGCCCGGGCCGCGCGAGACGACGAGACGGATGTAGGCGTCGTCGAGGCCGGTCTTCCTGACGGTCGTGAGGAGGATCTCGTCGAGCTGCTCGCGGGAGGCCGGGATCTCGAGGAGGATCGAGTGGGCGGACCGCCAGAGGCGGTCCATGTGGTCCTTCATCCGGAAGACGCGTCCGTTGTAGGCGCGAATCCCCTCGAAGACGCCGTCGCCGTAGAGAAGGGAGTGCTCGTGGAGCGGGACGAGAGCCTGCTCCTTGCTGTCCACGTACCGCCCGTTCAGGTAGATGCACAGTCCCATGATCTCTCTGCCTCTCCACTCACGGGTTGCATGCGGGAGCCGGACCGTCGTGATGCTGGGTGGATCGAATTCCACATGGTAGGGGATGCCCCTCCGGGAGGTCAATCGTGGATCGCCGAAAATCCGGGAGCTGTCCGGACAAGGACTCGCGCCCGCGCGGCCCACGGATCGGGGCGAGCGTCAGGTGATGCGCTTCTCGAGGGTGATCCAGGGCGAGCCGGCGAAGCCCAGCGACGCGAAGAAGGCGCCGAGCGGATCCCCCGAACGAACGAGGCACTGGACGACGGGGAGGTTCATCTTCCTGAAGGTCTCGAGGATCTCGCCGGCGAGGCGCGAGGCCACCCCCGAGCGCCGGCTCGCGGGCCGCACTCCGATCGCGATGATCCGGCCGCACCTCGGTATCCCGAACTGCCAGGCCTGGACGTCGCCGAGGACGAAGCCGATGACCTCGCCATCCTGCTCGGCCACCTCGCAGAGGTAGGTCGGGTGGCCCCGGGGCGCCGCCTCCGAGCCTCCGGGCGCTTCCCCGGGATCCGCCGGCTCGTAGATCGTGAGCAGGCCCCTCCAGAACCCGGGCTTGCCCTCGCCGGTTATCTCCGCGTCGATCGAGATGATCGTCTCGATGTCGCTCCCCCTGAGCGGCCTGATCCTGAAATCCGTCTCTTCCGACAGGGCCATCGTCGCCTCCCGGTTCCGACTGGGCCGGCCTGGGGTCCTGTCCGAGTCCTGCCTCGGACGCGACCCTAGCGGCCGGCGAAATAAACCACGAGTCCCGTGGCCGCGATCAGGCCTCCGCTGACGGCCTCGCCGTAACGGATGAGGAAGGGGCTCTCCAGCCTCGCGGTGCCACGCAGTCCCAGCAGGGCCACTCCCACCATGCAGGCCACCGTGCTCACGGCGAAGGAGATCCCCACCAGGATGAGCGCCGGGATCCCCATCGTGCCGGCCAGGTAGATATAGGGGATGACCAGCACGCAGGGATTGAACCCCACGATCGCCGCCAGGGCAAGCGCCCGGGTTCTGCTGCCCCCCGGGCCGGGGGGCGGCGGCCGCCGCTCCCCTCCCGCCACGGCCCCGGCTGCCGCTGCAGGCCGCCCCTCAGGGAGATCGTGGGGGTGGGGGCTGCCGGCACCATGCGGCGGGTCGGGCCGGTGGTGAGGGTGCATCCCGAACGAATGCTGATGCCCCCCTCGGATCAGGAACCAGCCGGCGTAGAGCAGGCCGAAGAGGGTCAGGAGGGCCGCCGAGAGCCGCTCGATCGAATCGCCGATGCCCGCGGCGGCTTCCGCCCCTCGCGCCAGGAAATGGGCCGAGAGTCCCAGCGCTATGGATACGGCCACGTGCAGGGCCGCGGCCGCCGCGGTGAGGGTGGCCGTCTTCCTCGCGTCCCATCCTTCGCTTCGGGCCACCAGCACGAAGGGGAGCCAGTGATCGGGTATGAGGGTGTGCAGCGCGGCGGTCGCGACCGTCGTGCCCACGAGGATACCGAGAGTCTCCGTCAAAGGATCAGCCGCCCGCGCGCGATGGATCGGTCGCCCGGATTCGCCCGGTCCCCGGCCAGGGCGGCCGGGATTCCTTGAATGTGCTTCCTGGGAAGGCTATCGTTCGTCCTGCCCGCGCGCCTCGAGTTTCGCCGCGGAACGGACAGCATAGCAGACCCTGAATCGTACAAATCCCGAGCCGTCCCTCCCCACATGATCGGAATCGCACGCACCCACGCGTCCGGAGCGGCCACGGCGGGCGGGCTCGCCCTGCTCGCCCTGCTCCTGTCCGTCGACCGGAGCGGATCCGTCGCCCAGGAAGGGCCGGTGGCCGACACTCCCGGCGGCGACCGCCCCTCCGCCCAGGGAGAGGCCGAGGCTCCAGCCGTCAGGGACCCCCGTGCCGAGAAGATCCTGGACGACATGATCCGGGCCCACGGGGGGAGCGAGGCCATCCGCGGGCGCGAGACCATCTTCATCAAGTACCAGATCACCAATTTCAGCTCGCCCGAGCCCCTCGTCGGGACGCTCACGCTGTGGTTCAAGCGCCCACTCCTGATGCGGCGCGAGGTCACCTACCCCCAGAAGAAGCAGGTCGTCATCTACGACGGCGAGCGAGCCTGGGTGGACGACGGCGGGGGTCCCGAGCAGCTCGCCCCCGTGGCCTCCTCTATCGTCAAGCGGGGCATCGAGGAGCTCGATGGCCCGTTGCAGTACAAGCAGGGCAGCCTGAAGTACCTCAACGTCGCCCGGGACCCGATGGGGCGGATGACCCAGAAGCTGAGCTGGCGTCACGAGGGCTATGCCAGGGACCTGATGGTCGACGCGACGAACTACCACCTGCTCGTCATCGGCTCCTTCGAGACGCCGGCCGGAGCCATCTCCAGGATGCAGGTGTTCGACGACTACAGGCCCGTCGACGGAATCCTCATCCCGTGGCACAAGGAAGTCATCCTCAACAACCAGCGCTACTCCGAGACGGTGGTCCTCGAGGTCCGCTTCAACGAGAGCCTCGACGAGGCGCTCTTCAAGCCCGGCGACCCGGAGACGGTTTCCTCCGGCGGAGCCCGCCCCCCGGCTGCCGCCTCCCCGCGCTGAGCCCTCCCCGCCCGGCCTACTCGGCCGGCCCTGCCGCATCGAGCGCCCGCAGCGCACGGTCCGCCTTGACCCGGGTCTCCTCGTACTCTTCCTCCGGGTCAGACTCCGCCACGACGGCGCCGCCAACCTGGAGATCCACGTAGTCCTCCGACAGGAGGAAGGACCGGATGACGACCGACAGGTCGGCATCCCCTGCCGCGCTCAGGTAGCCCGACGCTCCTGCGTAGGGCCCTCTCCTCACGGGCTCGATCTCCTCGATGATCTCCATGGCGCGGATCTTCGGCGCCCCGGTCATGGACCCGGGCGGAAAGAGCGCCCTGGCGGCATCCATCGCCGAGGCGCCGGCCTCGAGCCGGCCCGAAACCGCCGAGACGAGATGGTGGAGCCCCTCGAAGCTCTCGAGCCGGCAGAGGCCTTCGACGACGACCGAGCCGGGTGCGCAGATGCGGCCGAGATCGTTCCGTGTGAGATCCACGATCATGACGTTCTCCGCGCGGTTCTTCTCGCTCACCACGAGCGCCTCCGCGGCGGCTCGATCCAGCTCGGCGCTCGCGGACCTCGCGGCTGTCCCCTTGATGGGTCTGGACTCGGCCCGCCCTTCCAGGACCTGGAGGAACCTCTCGGGCGACGATCCCGCGAGAATCCCCTGGCTGCCTTCGATGTAGGCGGCGAAGGGGGCTGGGTTGGACTCCGCGAGCGCGCGGAAGAGCGAGACAGGATCCACCGAGCCTCGTCCCGATATCCGGCGGGTGAGGTTCACCTCGTAGCACTCCCCCAGCTCGATCAGGCGCCGGATCCGGTCGACGGCCTCGAGGTAGGCGCCGCGATCGAGGGATTCCCGGAGATCTCCCTCGAGTGTCCCACGGGCGGAGCCGCTCTTCGCGGGCCCGGGCTCCTCTCCGACGGCCCATGCGGCCGCCCGCTCGCAGATCCTCCTCGCGGCGCGGGAGGCTGTTCCAGCGCTCACAGCTCCCGTGGAGAGGGCGGCCCAGCGGCGCGTGAGATGGTCCCAGCAGATGGCCCAGGAGTAGAAGGCGAAGTCCATCCATGGGAAGGGGCGATCGTCGGCGGCGAGCTGGGGGATCCTCTCGACCGCCCGGCCCGCGTCGTAGGAGAAGTAGCCGATGGCTCCCCCCGCGAAGGGCCAGGGGCGTGCGGCCACGCAGCGGTACCGCTCGTTGAGGGAGTCCAGGAGCCGGAAGGGGTCCGCGCACTCGGAGCGCTCCGGGCCATCGGGGCCCTCGACGTGGGCCTCGCCGGCGCGCCACGAGACCGTCATGAAGGGGTCGGCCGCCAGGATGCTGAAGCGGCCGATACCGGGGTGGCGTCCGGCGCTGTGAAGCAGCGCTGCCCGGCCGCGGAGGCGGGCCCGGCCGAGCAGATCCATCGGCTCACGCCACCCGGGAAGCTCGATGACGGCGGGCCCGAGGGGGCCTCCAGGTCGCCCGGGCCCCCGGCTGGAGGGCGGGCCGCTCCTAGAGGCTGACTTCCTGCCCCTCGTACGCGGCGAAGGAGGCTTTGAAGACGCGGCGCGCCTGCTGCTCGATCTGGCGGATCTGGGCATCATTGTGGGTGGGGTCGTGGTGGAAGAGCGCAAGGCGGCGCACGCCGGCCTTGCGGGCTACCGTTGCCGCCATCTCCCAGGTGCTGTGGCCGTACCCCTGCGTCGGTACCGGAAGCCCCGTGTACTCGTCCGGCAGGTACTGCGCGTCGTGGATGAGGAGGTCGGCTCCCTCCGAGAACCTCACCAGGCGGGAATCTCCGCCGACGTAGCCCTCCACGTCGGTGGCGTAGACCACGCTCTTTCCGCCGAGGCTGACCCGGTAGTTGACGACGCCCCCCTTGGGATGGGCCAGGTTCTTGAGCGCGCTGATCGCCACGGCTCCCGCATCGAGCCGGAATTGATTGCGCTGGACGTTCACGAGCTCCGGAGTCTTTCCTTCGCGCAGGATGATCATCTCCGACTCCTCGGCGTTGCGGATGAGCCGGGTGCTGTGCATGTCCGCCAGGTCCACGGGAAAGAGCGGAGCCATCATGGAGCGGGCCAGGATGTCCGAGAAGTCCTGATTGAGCGTTCTCGGTCCGAACATGTGGATGGTCGAGAAGTCGAGGTAGGCGGGCTTGAAGAACGGGAAGCCCTGCGTGTGATCGTGGTGCGCATGGCTCACGAGGAGCACCGCGTCCAGCGGGTCCTTGCCGCGCCCGGCGCCGCGCTTCGCCCGCTCGTCGAGCAGGTGATTGCCCAGCGTGATGATCCCGGTCCCCATGTCGCAGACGATCAGGTGCTCACCGGCACGGATCTCGACGCAGGATGTGTTGCCGCCGAATTGGAGGAACCCCTCGCCCGAGACGGGGAAGGAGCCCCGGCAGCCCCAGAAGCGGACGCTCATGCCCCGCTTGCTGGATCGTGTGGGGCTCTTGCTCATCGTTCCAGATGCTCTCCCGCACCGGCCCGCGACATGGAGTGGGTTGCGGGGGCCCGGTCGCCGTTGGTTCCCATCCCCCGCCAGCGGGCTCGGGCCCTCGACGGCATCGAGCTGACATGATACTGCCTGGCGGAGGCCCGGGTCATCTCCCCGGAAGGCGGCCACCCTCCGGGCTCTCTCCGGGCGCTGCCGGCGGGCGGGAGAAAAGGGAGGGCCGCGGAGCGGCCCGGGCTGCGCCCGGAAAAGGGCTCCTAGCGGGCGTAGTCGACCGCCCGCATCTCCCGGATGACGGTCACCTTGATCTTGCCGGGGTATTCCATCTCCTGCTGAATCCGCTTCGCGAGAGTCTGGGCGAGCAGCGAGGACTGGGCATCGTCGAGCTTGTCGTGGCAAGCGATCACCCGTATCTCGCGGCCGGCCTGGATGGCATAGGACTCCTCGACGCCGTCCATGGAGCCGGCCAGGGCTTCCAGCTTCTCGACGCGCTTGACGTAGTCCACGAGCGTGCGTCTCCTCGCTCCAGGCCGGGCGCCCGAGATGGCGTCGGCCGCCGCGACGAGGACTGAGATCGGAGAGATCACCTCCACGTCTTCGTGGTGCGAGGCGATGGCGTTCTGTACGATGAGCGGCTCTCCATACTTCTTCGCGACCTCGAGGCCGATCTCGGGATGAGTGCCTTCCCGCTCGTAGTCGATGGCTTTGCCGATGTCGTGGAAGAGCCCGGCGCGGCGGGCCATGACGGGGTCGAGCTTCAGCTCGGCCGCCATCAGCTCCGTGAGGCGCGCCACCTCCTTGGAGTGGGTCAGGACGTTCTGGCCGTAGGAGGTCCTGTACCGAAGGCGGCCCAGGAGCCTGACGATCTCGGGGTGGACGCCTTCGATGCAGAGCTCTTGAAGCGTCTCGTCTCCAATCCGCTGGATCAGCCGGACCATCTTGCGCTTCATCTCGTTCGACGTTTCCTCGATCCTCTGGGGAGTGATGTTCCCATCCTTGAGGAGCTTCTCGAGGACCATCTTGGCGATCTCGCGCTTGATGGGGTTGAAGCCGCTCAGGATGACTGAGTCCGGGGAATCGTCGACCACGAGCTGGATGCCCGTGTGCTTCTCGAAAGCCTTGATGTTGCGGCCCTCGAGCCCGATGAGGCGCCCTTTGACCTTCTCGTTCGGGATGGGCACGGCCGTGGCCGTCCGCTCGTTGGAGTAGTCGGCCGCCTGGCGCTCGATGGCGAGGGAGATGATCTTCTGTGCTTCGATCTCGCCGTTCCGCTGGGCCTCGTCGCGGATCTCCTTGACCAGCGCGGCGCCCTCGATCCGGGCCTCGCTGCGCAGGTTCGCGAGCAGGATCTTCTTGGCCTCGTCGCAGGTGATACCGCTGATCCGCTCGAGGCGCGAGTTCTGCTCCTCCACCAGGCGCACGAGCTGCCGGTCGCGCTCCCCGAGCAATCCCTCCAGCGACTCGACCTTCTTCTCCCGCTCCTGCATGGAGTGCTCGCTGCGCCGGAGGGTGGCGACCGCGTCCCTGTGCGAGCGCTGCTGCTGATCGAGAGCCCGGACCTCGGAGTCCAGGCTCTTCTGGCGGTTCTGGATCTCCCGATCCATCTGGCTCTTCGTGCGCAGCGACTTTTCACGGGCAGCCAGCACGGCCTGTTTCTTCTGCTTCTCGGCCTCCTGCTGGGCCTCCGAGAGGATCTCCTCGGCCTCCCTGCGCGCCGCGGTGATCTGCCGGCCGCCGAGGCGGCTCGACAGGTACCAGGCCGCGATGCCCGCGAGGGCGGCCGACCCCAGGCTCCAGGCAAGCACGGAGAGGTTCATCTGAGCGCCTCCTGTGGAAAGCCCCGGCCTCGAGCGCGCCGGGCTTCCACCCGGGCAGCGGTAATCCAGGGTGGCCGCAGGGAGGTTTCCGGGAGCCGCGGCGGGCGCGACGGCAGCCGGATCAGGCTGGGCAGGACGACGCCGGGAGGGCCTTCAGGAGCGCAGGAGGAACTCCGCCGGCAGCCTGCGAGGGTACCGGATGGGGGTCGCCGGAGGTGCGCCAAGGGACGAACGGGCGAACGGCAGTTTCACGACCACTCCGGACGATCCTGCGGGATCGCTCCTATCCAAGGCTTCAAGAGCGGCAGCGGGCAGGTGCGGCCCGGAGCAACTCCTCGGGTCAAATCCTGGGGGTGCCTGATCTCAAGCTGAAGTCTCACCGGACCACGGCCACCGGGCGGCAGTTCGTGGTTCCCGAAGTGCCGTCTCCGGCCCCTCGGCCCACCCGGCTCCGCTGTCTCCTCGAATCTATCACCGGGTGCGGAGGTGATCAACGCGGAGGGCCGTGTGTCTCGCGAGCCTCGCTGGATGGGCGCCGGGGCGACCTGATGGGCGGCCGAGGAGGCTTGCCGCTCTCAATGAGCCGGCGAAATGCGCTCTATCCGGCCGAGGCGGGAGGGGTTATTGCCCCGAGGGTGCCGCCTGAGCCGGCGCCGTGCCTCCCTGCTGCTGCGGCGCTACGGTCAGGCGCTCGTCGGTCACGAGACCGATGGCGTCGGCGCCGGCGGTGCGGATCCCATCCATCGCGACGACGACGTCGCCGTAGTTGAGCTCCCGTGCAGCCGCGAAGAAGACGGTCTTCTTCCGCCGTCCGGAGAGAATGCTCGAGAGGGTCTGTTCCAGGGACTCCACCGCCACGGGGTCCTTGTTGATGTACAGGTTGCCTTCCTTCGTGTAGGTCACGATGAGCTGGTCCTGGATGACCTCTTCGGGGATCTCGATGTCCTCCATCTTCTGGGGGACGTCGAGGTCGTAGCCGACGGTGAGCATCGGGCTCACGATCATGAAGATGATCAGGAGCACCAGGACGACGTCCACGAGAGGCGTGACGTTGATCTCGGAGTTGACCTGCCCCCCGCCCGTGACGTTCATTCCCATCGCCGGTCTCCCTCTTATTGACCCGAAGCGCCTTCGAGCTTGTCGGACAGCACCGACACGTTGGTGAAGCCGGCCTGGTTCACGATGAGCATGACGTCCTTCACGTCGCCAAAGCTGAGGCGGCGGTCCCCCTTGATCAGGATGAGCTTGCCCGGGTTCCTCTGGAAGGTCTCGGAGAGCTTCTCCAGCAGCAGCTCCTCCGTCACGGGGGTCGTGTCGACGAAGATGGATCGCTCCTTCGTGATCGACACCAGCAGCTCGTTCTCGTCGTCCGACTTCTTCTCGTTGGGGTTGGCCGTCTCAGGAAGCAGGACGTCCTTCCCCTTCTGCAGCATCGGCGTGACCACCATGAAGATGATCAGCAGCACGAGCACCACGTCGACCAGGGGCGTGACGTTGATGTCCGACTTGACCCCGCCCCGGCCGCCGACTGCCATTCCCATGGTCTGGTACCCCTATCTCAGTGCATCGCCGCAGCGGAGGTCGTCGACTGCACGCCGACGCTTCCCGCGTGGCGCTTCAGGAAGAAGTCGACCAGCTCGGAAGCCGAGTTGCTCATCTCGATCTGGAACCGGTCCACGCGCCCTATGAAATAGTTGTACATCCACACGGCCGGGATCGCCACGGCCAGCCCGATGGCCGTATTGACGAGCGCCTCCGCGATTCCAGCCGACACGGCTCCCAGACCACCGGAGCCCGTCGCTGCCATGCCTCGGAATGCGTTGAAGATCCCGATGACCGTTCCGAACAGCCCCACGAAGGGAGCGGTGGACCCGATCGTTCCCAGGCCGCCCAGCTTGCTCCTGAGCTCGGCCATGACGAGGGCGGTCTCGCGCTCCACGGCGCGGCTGACGGCCGCCACGACGTCGTAGGCCCGGGGATCGTCCTGCTGGTTGATAAACTCCTGGAGCCCGGCGGACATGACGCGGGGCAGGTGGCCCTTGGGGTGCTTCTTGGCCTCCTCAACCGCCTTGCGGAGGTTGTTGTCCTTGAGCGCCTTGGTGACTATCGGGAGGAACGAGATCGACTGCTTCACCGCCGCCCGGTAAAGGAGCAGCTTCTCGAAGAACACCGCGATCGAGTAGATGGACATGAGCATCATCGAAATCGCGATGCCCTTGCCCAGGACCGGCATGGACTGCCACATCGCAACAATTGAAAAACTGCCTTCAGGCATTCGCTGCTCCTTCCTGTGGCTCTCGCCGGAGCCTTCTCACGTCCGGTGGCGCCCCGGAGGGCCCCTTGCATCGCAGGTCGGGGCCGGTGCAACCTCCGGACCCTCTGCCCCGCGGACTATTTCAGTTTGAAATCAACGACAACCGTCATGAAGACCTTGACGGGCCTGCCACTCTGCAGAGCGGGGTTGTACTTCCACTTCTTCACGGCGGCAATCGCGGCCTGGTCGAAGAGCGGATGGCTCTTCAGCACCTTGATCTGATCGACGTCGCCGTTCCTGGTCACGACGATCTCGAGGATGACCTTGCCTTCGGCCCTGGCGCGCCGGGCGACCTCGGGATATTCCGGCTCGCTCATGAAGATCCGCTCCGGCGGCCGGACGTCACCCGTGAGGTAGATCGGCTCGTCGCCGACGCCCCCGAGCACTCCGCCCACGACACCACCGGGCACGCCGCCCAGAACGCCTCCGACAACGCCTCCCACGACGCCGCCGGGCACGCCGCCCGGAACTCCTCCGGGCACGCCGCCTTCGACGCCTTCGTAGTCTTCGCTCAAGTCCTCCGGTTCGGGAATCTCGTCCGGCACGACCTGGGGCTGGATCATGTCGGGGAGCTGCTCCACCGGGACGATATCCTTCTTCTCCACCTTGGGCTTCTCACGGGCGCCCGAGGGGGGAGGAGGAGGCGGCGGCGGGGGCGGGGGCGGGGGGGGCGGGGCCACGAGAACCAGGTTGATCGCGGGCGGGTGGATGACACCGACGGCCAGGTAGGTGGCGCCCACGGCGCCCCCGATGACCACCAGGTGCAGCAGCAGGGAGATCGGAAACGAGAGCCAGGCTCGTCCCCCGCCCTGTTTCTTGCCTGACGAGTCAAGAAGCTGCTGAAACATGAGTCACCATGGCCTACTCGGCCGGTGGGGCCTCGCCTGGAGTCGCGTTCGCCGCTGCCGCGGCGGCCGCCGCTTCGGCCTCGCGCTGCGCCCTGAGGAGCTCGAGCGCCTTCGTCTGGAATTCATCGGCCATGTTCGTGAACTGGACTCTCTCCGCCGGGGTCATCGAGAAGGCCGCCTTCTGCCGGTAGATCAGGTTCTTGTAGGCGTAGGCGTCGCCGTAATTGGGCTTCAGCTCGATGGCCCTGTCCAGGGCCGACAGCCCCCGATCGAGAATCTCGAATCTCGCCTCGCTCGTGAGGTCCATCCGGTTGTAGGAGCGGGCCCAGCAGTTGACACCGATCGTGTAGTACGCCTCGGGGTTGTCGGGCTCGAGGTCGATCCGCTTCTGCATCCACTCGATCGCCTTGTCGATGTCCCCGAGCTTCGTATAGAGGCTCCCGAGGAGGGTGATCGTCTGGACATCGTCCGGATGGCGGCGGTGCTCGTCCTCGAAGTACCGGATGGCGAACGACTCGTTGTTGGACTTCTGGCACATCTCGATGAGGTAGCCCCGGACGTCCTCATTTCCCGGATCCAGGAGCAGGTAGTCCTGGAAGGCCTCGATGGCCCCGCGGGCGTAGAAAAGGTCTTTCTCGTGGACCGACCCGGGCTGGTAGAGCGTGAGGTAGGCCAGGCCGAGGTTCAGGTGGGCCTCGGCGTAGGTCGGGTCCATCTCGATGACCTTGTTGTAATTCTCCACCGCCTGCTCGAAGCGCTGGAGGTTGAAGGACTCGTTGCCTTCCTTCATCGCCATCCTCGTCTGCACGAAGGCGCAGCCGGTCGGAAGCGAGAGCAGCAGCGCCACGATGGGCAAAAAGGCTCTCTTGCCGGGATGCAGCATGGACGATTCAGTCAACGCTGGTCTCCGTGGGGGCAGTGCCCGCCGGGGCGCCCGGCCTCGGATCGGGACGGCCGGGGCGCCAGGGGTACAGGCGCCGGGAACGGGGGCCGGAACCGATGAGATGGTCGGACAGGTGGCTCTTTGTCGCAAACGCGTTAGTCTATGCACCGGCCTTCCGGGGTGTCAACCGGGCCACAGGTGCGGGGTGTTCGTCCGGGCCGCCATGCACTTGGACACCTGACGGGCGTCCGAGGTAGGCATCCCTGGCCGCTCGCTCAGGGCTCCTCACCGCCGCTGCGACCGGCCGGGCCGTGCGGACCCGCGACCGCCCCTGAGGCGGAACCGGGCGCGTCATCGCCGAGCACCCATCCCTCCCCCCCCTCTCCGTGCTCTTTCTTCCAGATCGGCACCTCCATCTTGACGCGATCGATGGTCTCGGCACACGCGCCGATCGCCTGGCGGCGGTGGGCGGCCGATGCGGCCACCGCGACGCTGACCTCGCCGACTTTCAGGTAACCCAGGCGGTGAACGACGGCGATTCCCTCGAGCGACCAGGCGGCCACCGCTTCCGCTGCGATCCGCCTCATCTCGCGCTCGGCCATCGGGCCGTAGGCCTCGTAGGTCAGGCCTTCCACCCGCTTGCCGTCGTGGTGGTCCCGGACGACGCCCGTGAAGAGCGCGACGGCCCCCGCAGCATCCGTGCGCACGCGATGGATCAGCTCCGCCGGATCGATGGGATCGGGGCCGAGCGCGACGTGCTCGCAGCGTGGGCGGCTCGCGTCGGCGGGCAAGGTCAGCCCCCGCTCACGGGCGGGAAGATCGCCATCTCGTCGCCGTCCGCGAGCACGTGCTTCTTGCTGACGTGGGTGAGGTTGCAGGCCGTGAGAGGCATGTACCCCTGGTCGCGGAGTATCGGGAACCGATCTTTGAGCAGCTCGAGCACGTCACCGACCGTGACTCCCTCTTCCAGCTCGATCAGGAGTTGCTCCTCTCCGAGGAGGTCACGGTAGGAGGCGAAGAACTTCACGGTCACGATCACGGCGGATCTCAGCCGAGAACCTGAAGCCCGCGCGAGGACATCCTCAGCAGCGCTTCGATCATCGAATCGATCCCTTTCGCGGCCTCGCTGATCCTGAGCGCGGTGAGGAATCCAGGTGTGAACAGAGTCCGGCGCTCCTCGTCGATGATCACCTCGGTGGCGGGGATGGACAGATCCTCGTCCGACATCTCCTCTCCGAAGTAGGCGCGCACGAGAGCGCGGCCGAGGCTGATCGAGCCCACCGGCTTCTTTCTGCCGCAGACGCTCTCCATCAGCGCGCGCACCTCGGGAAGCAGGTTCCGCGGAACATCGAGCTGCATGAACCCCGTCATGAGCGTCTTGGGGGCGCCATACCCTCCGGGGATGACGAGGCCCTGGAGATCCCCGCCCCAGAACTCACCGAGAGGGGCCACCTTTCCCCGGGCGAGCCTCGCGGACTCCATCAGGGCCGATCGCGTGTCGCCCTCGGCTTCGCGCCCCGTCAGGTGGTCCACGCTGTGGAGCTGATCGACGTCGGGAGCCACGCAGACCGGCTGCACGCCGGCCCTGTCGAGCGCCGCCATCGCGAGGATGGCCTCGGCGGGCTCGGAGCCGTCGTACATGCCGCACCCGGACAGGAGGACGCCGATCTTCATGTTCGCGGGCCGCCCTCTGCGGCGGCCGGGCTCAGGTGTGCACCCATCTTCCCGATGACGATGCGGATGGCCTCGTTGATGGGGACCGGCATGAGGATCCCCGCGGCGTTCTTGTGGCCACCGCCGTTGAGGCCGGCGGCCAGGTCGCTCACGTCGATCTGGCCCTTGGAGCGCAGGCTGATCTTCGTCTTCCCGTCGGGCATCTCCCGGAAGAGCGCGCCCGCCACGACGCCTTCGACGGCCAGGCTGAGGTTCACGAGGTCTCCGGTGTCCTCCTCTCCCGCGGCCTGCTCGGCGATCTGCTTCCACGTGAGCTTCATCCACGCGAAGCGGCCCCCGTACTCGAACTTCATGCTGCTCAGCGCGAGGCCCGTCAGCGCGGCCATGCCGGCCGAGGTGTTCTCGTAGATCTCCGTGTAGAAGCGCGGCGGAGAGACCCCGGCGACGTCCATCAGATGCGCCACGGTCCGGTGGGTCTCGGCCGTCGTCTTCGAGAACCTGAAATGGCCGGTATCCGTGATGAAGGAGACGTAGAGGGCCTCCGCCATCTCGGGCGTGATCTCGCCCCCCATGTCGCGGACCAGTTCGTAGATGAGCTGGCCGCTCGCGCAGGCATCGGTATCCACGCAGTTGAGGTCCCAGAATGGATTCACGAGGGAGTGATGATCGATGCAGGCCTTCGTGGCGCGCGTCGCCTCGACGTCCTCCCGGACCTTCGCGAGCCGCTCCACGCTGCTGTTGTCGATGACGATGAACAGGTCGGCCCCGCGGATCAGGCCGGCGTGCTTCTCCCGCTCGTAGGGCTCCACCTGGTCCGAGCCCTTCAGGAAGCGGTACCTCCCGGAGACGCTCTCGCTGTTGACGATGCGGACGTCCTTGCCCAGGCTCGCGAGGAAGTGCCTCAGGGCTATCTGGCAGCCCAGGCCGTCGCCGTCGGCGTTGATGTGGGTGCCCAGGACGATGCGCTTCGCCGCGCGGAGCTTCTCCGCGAGCGGCGCCCAGTTCACGCTGCTCACGATCGGGCCCCGCAGGCGGGATCGATCCGGCCTGCACGGTAGGCACGCGCGTATTCCACGTAGACCCTCCAGTTGTTCTGGAGCCGCTCCGTCTCCTGCGAGGTGACCGGCCGGACGATGCGCGCCGGCACACCCAGGAGGAGCGAGGCCGGGGGCGCCTCGAATCCCTCCTTCACCACCGCGCCCGCGCCCACGATGCTGCCGCGGCCGATACGCGCGCCCGAGAGGATCATCGCGCCGATGCCGATCAGGCACTCGTCCTCGACGTGGGCCGCGTGGACGACCGCTCCGTGACCCACGGTGACCCTGTCGCAGAGCCTCACTTCGACCCCCATCTCGACGTGGAGGATGGCGCCATCCTGCACGTTCGTGTCCTCTCCGATGACCACGGGCGAGAGGTCGCCTCTGAGGACGGCTCCGTACCAGATGCTGGAGCGCGCGCCCACGGAGACTTCTCCCACGAGCACCGAGGTCCTGGCGATGAAGGCCTCGGGATGGATGGAGAGGCGCGTGGGCAAGGGGGACCGGGCGGCGGAGCCGCTCTGCCCGCCCGGAGGGTGGGTCGATGGGTGCATGAGCAGGGATCTATAAACCGCCCGGGCTGGCCGGGTCAAGGCAGCCGCCGGCCGGGAAGTCCTGGAGGCCGCTCCCCGGTCTGCTATAGTCCCTCTCCCTCCGGACCGGTCCTCGGGCGACTCTGCTGCCGAGCCGCTCCCTCGAATCGCCATGGCACCCCGAAGGATCACTCTGGACACGAGGCAGATCGAGCCGGCGCGCTTCGCCCGCCGCCGGGTCCTCGAGCCCGAAGTCACGGACGACGAAGCCCTCGTCTCCCTGGAGAGCGAGGCGGCGGGAGCCCGCCTCGATCGGCTCGACGAGAGCTTCGTCCGCGCCGTCGCGCGGCGCGCCCCGCGAGGGGCAAGACTCCTCGACGTCGGGGCGGGCACCGGCGCGCTCGCGGTCAGGCTCGCGCTGAAGCGTCCCGACCTGACCATCGTGGCCGTCGATCTCTCCGACTCGATGCTCCGGGCCGCCAGGCGGCGCGTGAGGCAGGCGGGTCTGCATCATCGCGTGCGGATCCGGAAGGCCAATTCGAGGAAGGTGCCCTTTCGCGGCCGCAGCTTCGACATGGTCGTCTCGAACTCGCTGCTCCACCATCTCCCCGATCCGACCCCCTCGTTCGACGAGTGGACCAGGCTCCTCTCGCCGGGAGGGAGCGTCTTCCTGAGGGATCTGAGGAGGCCGGTCCCCTCCCGCATGGCCGCCCACATTCGCGGCCACGGCCGGTCCTACCGTGGCGTTGCTCGCAGGCTCTTCGCGGACTCCGTCCGGGCCGCCTTCAAGGTCTCCGAGATGCGCGAGATCGTCGAGGCGAGCAGGCTGGCGGGCTGCAGGGTGCGCCCGCAATTCGCCATCTACCTGGTGATCGAGGGCGTCCCCCGGCGCAGGCGTATTTGAAGCGCTATCGGCGCCACGAACGTGGTGACGATGACCATCATCACGCAGGCCGCGTAGAGAGCGGGTTCCACGACTCCGAGCGCGCGCCCGATGCTGGCGAAGATGAGGCCCACCTCGCCGCGGGGGATCATCCCGAGCCCGATCGTGATCCGATCGAGTGACTTCCCCCGCACGACGAGCCCGCAGACCTGCTTGCCGAGGATGGCGGCGGCGGTGATCGCGGCGGCCAGTCCCAGGGCCCGGGGATCCGTGAAGGCCTCCAGGTGCACGTCGATCCCCATCAACACGAAGAAGATGGGGACGAAGAACGATGAGAAGGGCTCCAGGAGCTCGTGAAGGGGGCGCTCCTTCGAGAAGCGCGTGAACTTCGCCTCCTCGAGGATCAACCCGGCCGCGAAGGCGCCGACAATCGTCGCGAGACCTATCAGTCCTGCGATCCACGCGAAGATGAAGCAGATCAGAAGCGCCGTGATCACTTTCATGCCCCGGACCTTGAAGAGGCCGAAGTAGCCGGTCACGACGGAGGCGAGACGCCCCCCCAGAAGGACTGCGGTCGCCAGGAAGAGGCCGGAAACGACGATGATCCGGGTCACGGCCGCCACGCTGACAGCGCCGGTCGTCACCATCCCGCTGACGACGGCGAGGATCATCAGCCCCAGAACGTCGTCGATGACGGCCGCGCCGAGGATGACGCGCGCCTCTCCGGTCTCGAGCCGCTTGAGATCCTTGAAGACCCTCGCTGTGATGCCCACGCTCGTGGCCGTGAGGATGGCGCCCACGAAGAGATGGGTGTGGATTGCGGCCTCGGGGTGCATGTAGGAGCTGACCAGGTAGCCCAGGATCCAGGGCGCCACGACCCCCACGACCGCCACGAGCGTCGCCGTCACCCCCACGCTCATCATCTGCGCGACGCTCGTCTCGAGGCCCACCTCGAAGAGCAGGATGACGGCCCCGAGCCCGGCGAAGATCGGCAGCATCTCGTGGACCGCCCCGCTCCGGAGGGCCGCGAAGATGTGCGTGCCGAGGAGCAGATCCACGTTGCCGATCAGAACGCCGGCGATCAGCTCGCCGAGGACGGCCGGCTGCCCCATCCGCTCGAAGAGCTCCCCTCCCAGCTTGGCCCCGAGGAGGATGACCATGAGCGCCATGAGGATCGGCATGACGGGCTCGGTGTGGCTCTCTTCGCCCGCTTCGTGCTGCGCGGCTGTGCCGGCTTCGCCTGACGAAGCCGCTTCGCCAGCGGCCGTGGCCGCCCTCGAAGCCGGGGCGGTATCCGGCCCTGCCTGCATTGCCGCCACCGCGGGCGCCGACACGGCGACGGCGAGGAGGAGAACTGCGCATGCCCGGAGCGCGGACAGGCCCGGGCTCGAACGGCGGGGCATGGGATCGCTCATCTGCATGGAGCGGAGATTCTCCCGACGTTCCGGGAGCGCGTCAAGCTGGAAGAAGGGTCTGCCGTCGGAGCGGGTCATGCGATGCGAGCCGGCCGCAGGCTGGACGCCGGGCTTCTTCGGCGCCGGACGAGCCGGGGCCGGCGAGCCGGATCAGCCTCCGACCTGGGAGAGCGCGCGGAGCCCGCAACCGGCGATGCCGTGCTGGAGGTGATGGCTCTCCGGTTTGACGGTCATCCCGAAGCGGATGAGATGCTCGATATCGGCATCGGTCGCGCCCGCGCGCATCGGAGTCCGGAGATCGATCTCCTCGTCACCGAAGAGGCAGAGGCGCAGGTTGCCGATGGCCGTCAGACGCACGCGGTTGCAGGTCTCGCAGAAGGTGTGACTCATCGGCGTGATCACGCCGACGACGCCGCGCCCGCCCCGCAGGCGGTAGTAGCGAGCCGGGCCCGAGCCCGTGACACCGTCGCAGGGATCGAGCTCCTCGACCTGCCGGATGCGATCGAGGATCTCCGAAGCCGGGATGAAGCGGTCCGCCTGGAACTCGGAGGTGTCGCCGAGGGGCATGATCTCGATGAAGCGGACCACGATGTCCCGCTCTCTCGTCAGGCGAGCGAAATCGGCCGCTTCGCCGTCGTTGAAGCCCCGTGCCGCCACGACGTTCACCTTGACCGGCGAGAGGCCGGCGGCGAGCGCGGCGTCGATCCCCTTCAGCACCCGGGCGAGGTCACCTCCCTGGGTGATGGCGCTGAACTTGTCCGGGTCCAGGGAATCGAGGCTGACGTTGATCCGTTTCAGCCCGGCCTGGCGCATCTCGAGAGCGTGGTCGGCCAGGAGGATGCCGTTCGTGGACAGCGCGAGATCCTCGAGGCCCGGAAGCGCCGCGAGCGACCGGATCAACCCGGCGACGCCTGAGCGAACGAGCGGCTCTCCGCCCGTGAGCCGGATCCGCGTGACTCCCACCGACGTGAAGATCCGGGCGAGGCGCTCGATCTCCTCG